>JBASWL010000071.1:0-1954 GCA_049276455.1 Georgfuchsia sp.
GTCATTCTTCCCGTCGCCGCCGGCCGAAACCTTGCCGTGCTGCTGGAGGCAGCTGTACGTTCCACCATCCTTCAGTTGCGGGGGGTGGACAGCATGCAGGAGTTCTTGGATCGCCAGCAACGCGCGCTGGAATCCGATGACGGTGTCAACTAGACTGTCATTCCTTCGTTACTTCTGGAAGAATCTTCGGAGACTTTCCGAAGTTTCGAATTGACTTCGCATTAACTGCGAAACATTTAGCTGATCTTGATGTTGATCGGCGTTCTGCTGTCAAACCAAGGAGGTTCACCCATGAATCGCAAAATCGCTCTGGTTGTCGCTTCATTGTTCGCGCTCGCCGCCGCTCCCGCCGCCATGGCCGGCACCCAGCAGGAAAAAATGAAAACCTGCAATGCCGAGGCCAAAACCAAGGCTTTGAAAGGTGATGAACGCAAGGCCTTCATGAAGGAATGTCTGTCCTCCAAGAAGGCGGCAGTAGCAAGCGCAAAAACCACCCAGCAGGACAAGATGAAGGCTTGCAATGCCGAAGCCAAGACCAAGGCGCTTACCGGAGATGCGCGCAAGACGTTCATGAGCAGCTGCCTCAGCAACTGATCACCATCCCGGATCAGCACCAGATCTGCCGGCCTCGTTGGCCGGCATTTTCTTTTCTGGACCAGTCTTTTCCGGGATCAGCCGATGACTTCGAATTCCAGCAATTCGTCGCTCTGGTCGTCGGTTGAATGGCCAAAGGCGATACGACCGCGGCCTCGCAGAATAGCTTCTTCACGCCGAAGCACAAACTCTGGTTCGCCGGGAAACTTGACGTAGGTACCGTTGGTGCTCTCATCAATCAGCACATACTTGTCGCGTCGGCGCTCAATGCGGCCATGGGCACGCGAGGCTCGCGAATCGCGTGTCACCAGATCAGCGTGAGGATCGCGCCCGAAGGTTGCAAGCGACTTGGCCGCATCCAGCCAGACCACCTGATCGCTATGGCGCAGGCTCAAACGCGTGTCCTTGACAGCGGGCGGCTGCGCCGAGAAGCGCATGGTCAGGTTTTCGTCACCGCGATTCCATAGCACTTCGTGGACGTCGACCTCATCGTCCATGCCCTTCAGCGCCAGAACCTCAATCGCCCGCGTCTGTTCGCGCCACTCTGGCGATAACAGGGCTACCGTCTCGGCGGTGGTCAGAACCTGACCCGCCTTGGCCAAGTCAGCCAACCGTGACGCAACATTGACGGTATCGCCAAAAACGTCGTTGTTCTCTTCAATGACCTCCCCGTGATGAAAGCCGATCCGGATTTCCAGGCTGACACCGGATACGGGGGGCAGCGCATCGACACGCATCTGGATTTCACCAGCGGCATGTGCAGCGGCATCCGCAGAATCGAAGACCACCATCAGCTCATCACCCACGGTCTTGACGATGCGCCCCTTGGCCGCTTCGGCAGCACGTTCCATCCGGTGCAGGCAGCGCTCAAGTGCGCGGAGGGCCTCGGTGTCGCCTAGTTTCTCGTACAAGCGCGAGCTGCCGCAGATATCGGCAAACAACACGCTGATGCTGCGCGGTTCGGTACTCATATCAGGCCTGGTTTCCCGTGTAAATCGCTTGCGCTGCGGCAAGTGCCGCATCTTTGTCCATCTTGATGCCTTGAGCAGACAGCACATCCGCCATAGCACCCAGACACAATTTGACGTTCTCGGCGCGCGCCGAGTATCCCATCAAGCCGAAACGCCAAACCTTGCCTGCCAACGGACCCAGTCCGGCACCGATCTCCAGATCGTAACGATCCAGCAGTTGCTTGCGTACCGCAGCCTCGTCGACCCCGTCGGGAATACGAACCGCATTGAGCTGCGGCAACCGGGCATCCTCACGCACAAGGAAACTCAGACCAAGTGCATCGAAACCGGCCTTCAGCGCCTGGTGATGCAGCGCATGGCGCGCCCAGGCGTTTTCCAGCCCCTCGTCC
>JBASWL010000072.1:0-3339 GCA_049276455.1 Georgfuchsia sp.
AGCGCGCCAAGCAGATCATGGCCGAAGGCTGGAAATGGGCTGATGTCCGGGTGCGGTATGCCTTCGACGAGTACGTCAAGTACGGCGAACTGCGCAAGACGAAACGCCAGCCGACGACCGAGGAAGCTGCCGCCCTCGCGGACCTGGACACGCGCATCGCGATACGCAACGAGCAGATGGAAACACTGGCCGATGAAGAGGGCGACGAGAGCGCTTTCTACAAACTCGAAGGCGAAGTCGAGGAAATGGAAGCGCAACGCAAGGCGCTCGAAAATAATCTCAGCATTTGGCCGATCGAATTGATGGCTCAAGCTGGCTGCGTTGTCCATGTCGGTAACAGAGGGAGCGCCGAAGTGAAGTACGGACTGATCCGCCCCGAAGATCGCAGCGATATGATCCAGGCCGCACGGCAGACAGGCGATGGCGGGTCTGACGAAGCGCTGCTGTCGCTGCCGTCGCCCAAGACCCGCCCGCTGCATTCCGAGAAGTTGATGCGCCGCCTCACCGCCCACCGTGTCGCCGCCGTACAGGCCGAACTGCTCGACCGCCCGGACGTAGCACTGGTGGCGATCACCGCGCAAGTCGCCGGGGAAATCTTTACGGACAATATGCGATGCTTCCAGCGCACGGAAAAGGTTTTCGCGATTACTGCGACCGACAGCCAGTCCGACCTTCGCTCCGCTGCCGAGGACATGGAGGCCAGCGCCGCATGGGTGAAGGTGCAAGCCGAGCGCACCGCGTGGGCCGAGCGGCTGCCGGAGAATCCGGAAGATATTTTCTTGTGGCTGCTCGCGCAGGATCAGACGACGGTGCTGCAACTGCTGACCTTCGTTGTCGCGGTCACCGTCACCGGCATCTATCGCGCCGAACCCGAACGGCAATGCAACGATACTTTGGCCAGTGTCTTGGGGCTGGACATGAGTCAATGGTGGACCGCGACCGGCCCCTCGTACTTCAATCATGTCTCCAAGGGACGCATCCTCGAGGTCGTCACCGAAGCGGTCGATGCCAATGCCGCCAGTCCTCTATCCACGTTCAAGAAAGACGCCGCCGTGAAAGGAGCGGAACAGACGATGGCTGGAACGAAGTGGTTACCCGCGGTATTGCAGGTACGGTCAGCCGTGACGGCGGGTGAGGCAAACAAAATATTGGACGCGACCCATCCGCAGGATGAAGAGGAACCAGCACTGGTCGGGTAAGCCCCCAGGACAAGCCGCGATAAACCGCGTTGAACTGATGTAGAGCAGGTGCTGGCCTGCTCTTTTTTCTGGCGCTTCGGGTTTGCAGTGTGTTGGTGATTTGAGCCGCAACGCTCAGGCTACAGGCCTACAGCTAATGACAGGCTGCCCCGTACCACTTATAGTCAGCACCTGAGTAGTCCACCGCCTGAATATTCAAGTAATCGCTGCGGTGTTCATTCCCTTGTCCTGCTTGAAAGCGAACCCCGATGTCCAGTACCAAAACCAATTCGACTCGCCCTCAACACATCCACCTTAAGGTACTGACGGACTCATTCAAGGTTTTCCAGGACTGCCTTCCACTCGCAATTGGAATCCATAAGGTCATACAGGAAAGATTGCCCAACATGGGGGCGAAGGATCTGCGTAACGTCATGAAGCTTCATACCTCATCTACGCGGTATCTGAAGGCACTGTCGAACGCTGAAATCCGATTTGATCTCGACGGCAACCCAACAAGCGAGGTAACCGCCGAGGAGCGGCAGCATGCGCTGGGCACGCTGCGTGCGCGATTCCGGAGGGCCGCTGAGCGCGAGAAAGCCGAACAGGAAGCGACGCAGCACGCAGAATCCCTCCAAAGGCTTGCCCAAAAATTCAACTCACGTTGATCCGGACTGCCCTGCCGTTTCAGGTAATCCAGATTGCGAGATTACGTTGTCGTGGCATCGTCATCCGTAGCGGGCCGGCGCAGAATCGCGCCACAATAGGCCATATGTGTAGCTGTACATATGGCATATTGTGGGCAGTCTCTTATTATGTGCAGTAAGAAGGCTAGACGCCCGCCTGGTGCAGCTTCTACCGTTTCGGACTCAACATAAAAGTTTCATCATTTCCGTCCCCGGTGGCCATTGGGGCCACCGTCAACCCGGAGATGATCATGGAACCACTCAACTCTGAAACACCCTGTGCCTTGTCACTGGAGCAACTTTGTTCCGGTGCACTGCACGAACTGCTGCTCCGTGGCTATAGCAGAAGAATGGTGAATCGCTACACCCTGGTGTGGCAGCACCTCGCCGAATTCGCGCGCGAGCAGAACCTGGGCAACGAATATTCGAGAAGCTTGGCGATGCGCTTCGAGGAAGCCTACGGACTTCGCGATGGTGAGCGCCTTAAACCACCTGATCGGTGGCGCCGACACCTCGTATTCGGGCTCAAAATCCTGGATGACTATGCGCGGACAGGCAGCGTTGTTCGCTTCGTTGTCGAGACAAGTGGACTGCGCGTACCGCCAGCTATGCAGAAATCGTTCTACGATTACGAGCTGTTTGCGCGGGAGCGGTGCCACCTTCGCATGTCGAGCCTGCGTGAGCGAATGCATTCGATCGCGGGGTACCTTGATTTCTTGAATTCCAAGGGTGTCACGAGCTTTGAACAGATGCAGGCGGACGACATTAAGGCCTTCATTACATCAAAGTCAGCCTGGAAGCTCAGAACCAAATACCAAGCAGTGCTTGGTCTGCGCCTGTTCATGAAGTTCCTGTTCGTGCGAAATATCCTGCCGCGAGACTTCAGCCTAGCGGTACCTTCAATCCGTGTCGCGCGCCACGACACGATTCCATCGGTCTGGGATCAAGAACTTGTCGCCAAGCTCCTGGAGGCCGTTGATCGCCGTTCACCCAGAGGGAAGCGGGACTACGCAATCCTTTTGCTTGCAGCACGCCTGGGAATGCGATTGAGCGACATTCGACGGCTGAGACTCGACGACCTCAATTGGGCCACTGCCACTATCGAGATTGCGCAAGCCAAGACGGGCGCACCACTGGTTCTGCCGATGAGCGAAGAAGTTGGCTCGGCGTTGATCGACTATCTGCAGTCCGGGCGACCATCCAACCAGTACCGCGAAGTCTTTCTCTATTTGACGCCACCTTTCGAGCCCTTCGCTGAGCAGAACCACCTCTACCAAATCGTCTCGTACTGGCGGCAACTCGCCGGGATTGAGTTCCATTCGAAGCAGCGCCAGGGGCTTCACTCCCTGCGACACTATCTACCCTCCCTGACTATGTCTTGTAATTTGGCAGGGTCTGCGGAGATGACTGGAATCACGGGCCACATCGGGTAAATCGTCATTCAATTACCCAACATAGGCCCGTGATGTCTACAG
>JBASWL010000073.1:0-7113 GCA_049276455.1 Georgfuchsia sp.
AACTTGGCCTACCCCGTCTCTTATGACCTCAACTTCTCGAACCGCCCGGTGCGGACCCGCATGCCGGGTGGTGTGGCAGGGGCGCGACCGATCATGGTCGCCCCCTATGCCGATTGGTGTGGCTAAATCATTTTTTGTCATTTGGCTACAAGCCAAATGACCAGCAAGCAAAACAACAGCAGCAAGACTGGTTGTTCTGGCGCGACACAGTCAGCCTTGAATGGCAATGGATTGCCGTCGCCGCCACATTGGCAATTTTCCAACAGGCACGAGACTTGAATGTGCCGATTTGACACATTTACTCGACAGAAAAACTCCGTTGCGGTATTCTGTCCCGCATTCAAAATGCTGTATCCAGCTACGGCTCTGGCAGGACAATAATCTTGTTGTGCCGACAGCCGCGACCAGATCAAAAATTTGTGTTTGATGCCTTAATGAAGGCTTGGCATTTTGCCTAGGAAGCCTGTGTGCGGACAAACGGATAGTCATGGACAATAATCAAACGTCGTATATTCAATGGCGCAAACTTGTAGCGGCAACCTTGTTCGCGTTGGCTTTGGCAGGGTGTGGCGGCGGCGGATCGGGTGGCGGCGGTGGCACCAGCGGAACGCCAGCACAACCACCTGGATCGAGTTCGGCCGATGTTGCGGCACTGACCGCTGCGACCGCGCTTGACATTAATATTACCGGGGTGAGCATCAATAGCCCGCCGGTGGTGGACTTTACTGTTACCAACCAGTCAGGCGTCGGCATGGCGGGGTTAACTGCCGCGAACCTGCGTTTCAACATTGCCAAGCTGGTGTCGGGATCGGGATCGGGCGGTAGCCCCGGCAATTGGCAGAACTATATCAACCGGGTCAGCGGCGGGGCGGTGCAGGGTAGCCAGGAGCGTTCTACTACCGGTTATGCTTTCGGCACACTGACCAATCATGGGAATGGCACTTACACTTATACTTTTGCCACCGATATCACCAATGTCGCCTGCCCGTCGCCCTGCCAGGATGCTGATGGCAAGACACTGGACCTCAGTTATCAACCCGGCCTGACGCATCGCGTCAGCATACAGCAGTCAAACAGCGCCTATCCCAGGGCCGCCGGCATTTACGATTTTGTGCCGAATGGCGACGCCGTTACGAGCCAGCGCGACATCGTGTCCAACGCCAAGTGCAATGTCTGCCATAGTCAGCTGAGTGCGCATGGGACGCGGGTCGATACGAAATTGTGCGTTACCTGTCACAACCCTGGCTCCTGGGTTGCGGGGGATCCGAATACGACTGTGGACTTCAAGGTGATGATCCACAAAATCCATTACAACAACAATGGCGCGGCATTGCCGAGTGTCGTTGCCGGTACGCCCTACGTCGTCAATGGGGCTGATTTCTCCAAAACAACCTTTCCGCAGGATGTGCGCAATTGTACGCAGTGCCATGACGGTACGTCCGGGGCAAGCAATGCCACCGCGCAGGGCGACAACTGGAAAACCCAGCCGAGCATGGAAGCCTGCGGCGCCTGTCACGATGATGTTTATTTCGGCACCAGTCCGGATCCGGCCAAGCCGTATCAGACGAAGCAGCACCCCGGTGGCGCCGTGGCTGACAACAGCACTTGCGCAATATGCCATGCGGCGGGCAGGTACACCGACAATAAGGATATTGTGCTGGCGCACGACTTCCCGACGAGATTGGCGGCGGCGATGGCCAAATTCCAGTACAACATCATCAGCGCTACGCCGACTGCAGCAGGCGGTACGCCAGTAATAACCTTCTCGGTCACTGATCCGACCAACGGCAACAAGCCTTATGACCTTGCCGCCGATGCGCCATTCACTGCAACGGCGAGCGGCGCGAGCAGGCTGGCGATCAGTATCGGCTGGAGCACTTCCGATATTGGCAATGTCGACAGTGGAGCTGACTTCGGGCAACCGGTCAGCATTAATATTCTCGGTAACGCTGCTGTCGTTCCCGGCACTGCCGGTACGTACACCGTTACCTCACCCGTTGCGGTTCCTGCCGCGCAGACAGGTACGTTGCGGGTGACGATGGACGGGCACCCCGCCGGCGACGTAACTACTCCGGGCACGTTTACCGACCGGCTGGCGGTAAAGAGCGTATTCAAGGATTTCGCTATTACAGGCACAGTAGCAGCGCGACGAGTTGTGGTTGATGTGGCCAAATGCAAAGCCTGCCACGGTACGCTGAGCCTGCATGGCAACAACCGCACGGATGAACCTGGTGTGTGCGTGGTTTGCCACAACCCGAATGCGACGGATGGGGCACAACGCATAGCGGCAGGTGCTGCTGGAGAGGAGTCGATAGACTTCAAGCGGATGATCCATGCCATCCATGCGGGTGGGTTCCGTACGACAGGCTTCACTGTTTATGGCTATGGTGGCAATGCGGCCGACTTCAGCGAAGTCGTCTTTCCGGGGAATCTGAACGACTGCACGAGTTGCCACACAGGCGATACCTACCGGTTGATGGAAACCTGGGCTGCGCCTACCACCAATGGCATTCTGGGAAGCACCATCAGTTCAGGCGCTTCAGCAAGCGATCCTGCGGACAACCTGAGAATCACGCCGACGGCTGCAGTGTGTTCCTCCTGCCATGATAGCGATGCGACCAGGCAGCACATGGAGCAAGCTTTTCAGGGTGGGAATTTCTCGGCTACGCAGGCTGATATTAGTGCTGCCAACTCCGAGCAATGTGCTTACTGCCACGGGCCTGACGGACCATGGACGGTTAAAAATGTCCACGGTATAAAGTGATCGCGAAGAAAAACCAGTGCCATGGCTAACGGACAGAAAACAATGACTATCAAGAAAAAATTATTTGCGGCAATGCTGCTATTAGTAGGTTTTGCGTTCAATGCTGTTGCGGATGATCAGGCGGATGCGGAGACGACCGAGCCGCAAAACAGCATGGGCACCGAATACACTGATACGGGTGCCGATACCTGCCTGATGTGTCATGACGAGGGTGGCACATATCCGGTATTCAAGATTTTCAAGACCAAACATGCCAACCGTGCCGACAAGCGCACGCCTTTTGCTGCTGGCGGATTGCAGTGCGAGGCCTGCCATGGTCCGGGCAAGAAGCACGCCGATAACGGTGGGGGGCCTGACGGCATCAACAACCAGACTGCCACGTCTTTCCTGACGCCACAGCAGCGTAACAAGTATTGTCTGGAGTGCCATCAGAACAGAGCTCGCACCGGCTGGATTGGCAGCACCCATGATAACAACAATGTTGCCTGCGCCGATTGCCACACGATTCATGCTGAGCGCGACCCTGTACTTGCCGCGGCCACTCAACAGGATGTCTGCTACAAATGCCACAAGCAGCAACGCGCTGATTTTGCGAAGCCATCGGCACATCCGGTACGCTATGGCAAGATGGCATGCAGCGACTGCCACAGCCCGCACGGCTCGAATGCCACCGCCATGCTGAATAAGCCGACAGTGAACCAGACCTGCTATACCTGCCATGCGGAAAAACGCGGCCCCTTCCTGTGGGAGCATGCGCCGGTGGCAGAGGACTGTACGCTATGTCACTCGCCCCACGGGACGGCACGTTCCACCTTGTTGAAAAAGACGCCGCCCTTGCTCTGTCAGCAGTGCCATTCGGTCGCCGGCCATCCATCGGTTGCGCGTACAGGTGAAGCGCTGCCTGGAGGAGGGGGAGGGGGCTCAGCCTTCCTGCTCGCCGGCAGCTGCCTCAATTGTCATTCGCAGATTCACGGCTCGAATCATCCCTCCGGCGTCAAGCTGATGCGCTAGCAGGTAAATGAGAGTAACAGTGACGAGTCAAAATGAAAAAAGTAGTTTCGCTTAGGCAAATGCGCTTGACGCGTTATGTCGGAACAAAAACAGGACAAGAACATGAGAACCTCTAATCAACTGCTGCTGCTCAGCATGCTATCGGCGCTATCCCCGGCTGCATTGGCCGATGATGCCACCGGCGCCGTCGATACTTCCCAGTGGGTATGCGAGTCCTGCAAATTCGAGGACTCGTTCAGTGGAACAGTGGAGGTAGGGGCGACTTCGGTCTCGGATCAGTCAGCCAAGTTCGGCGATTTCACCGGCCTCGACAAGGACGGCGGGTATTTCATCGGCGAGGGTTCGGCGAGCTATCGCAACAAGGATAGTGGGGAATACTGGAAGTTGAATGCATCGAATCTCGGGCTTGATTCGCGCGCCATTGATGCGGAAGGCGGGAAGCAGGGCAGTTACAAGCTGCAACTCAAGTACGACGGACTACCTCATACGGTTTCAGATAACGCACAGACCCCCTTTGCTGGGAGTGGCGGTGCATCGTTGACCTTGCCCGGCTTTGTCAAGGCAGGCACGACGGACACAATGACCTCGTTGCCGAGCAGCCTGCGACAGGTTGACATTGGAACGGAAAGAAAACGCTTGGGTATGGGTGCGGCCTGGATGCCCAGTAGCACCTGGGAATACGCGGTTAACTTTCGCCATGAAACGAAAGATGGCACGAAACGCACAGCGGGTGCTTTCTTTGTTGATACGGCACAACTGATTGAACCGGTGGACTATGTTACCGACCAGGTCGATGCTTCAGCCACTTACTCGGGCAAGAAATTTCAGTTAAAGCTTGCCTATTACGGATCGACGTTCAAAAACAACAACGAATCTTTAAGCTGGGTCAATCCTTATGCCACGCCGGGTTTCCTGGCGACATTCCCCAACTCGGCATCGGGTCAGCTTGCGCTACCACCAGACAACGAGTTTCACCAGATTCAGGCTGCGGCTGGATATCAATTTACCGATCGGACGCGTGCCTCTGCCGACATCGCCATTGGCCGCATGACACAGGACAGCAGCTTTCTACAGTATGGCAGCGCAGTCACTGGGCCGGGCGGTTCACTGAGCGGGCGTGCCAACACGTTTGATGTTGCTCTGAAGCTCAGTTCTGCTGTTACCGACCGGATGCGCCTGAATGCCGTCTATACGCATAATGACCGCGACAACGATACGCAGCAGTCAGTCTATCAGGTATATGTGACCGACATGTTTGTCGGCACGCCGAGAACCAACCTGCCCTACGGGTTCAAACAGGATAAATTGAAGCTGAGCGGCGATTACCGCGCCTCTCAAAACCTGAGGGGTGCCTTGGGTGCAGATTTCGATTCACACCAGCGGACTTATTCTGACGTCGACAAGACGCGCGAAAATACAGTCTGGGGCAAGGCGACCACACGCATTGCCGACAAGGTGGATTTGTCGCTCAAGCTTGCGCGTGGCGAGCGCAGGAATTCTGGTTCATTTCAGCCAATCGCCGGAATTACCCCTGACGAGAATCCGCTGCTGAGAAGATTCAATCTGGCGAACCGCACGCGCGATACTGCGACATTGCGTGCCGACTTTGCGGTCGGAGAACGAATCAACGTTGGACTCGGCATTGATACATCCGAGGACAAATATTCGGATTCCTCCATCGGCCTGACCAACAGCAAGGATTCCAGTGTGAATGGCGATGTCTCCGTGATTATCACGGATCAGACCCAGATGCATTTTTTCGCAAATCATCAGGAAATCAAGTCAAAACAAACCGGTAGCCAGGCATTCTCGACGCCGGACTGGTCTGCCGACAATAAGGACACGATTGATTTCTTTGGCCTCGGTATAAAACATACGGCAATCGAGGGCAAACTCGATATCGGTGCCGATTACAGCTTCACTCATTCGCGCAGCGAAATCGACGTCGACACCAGTGCGACGGCTCCCGGGTTCCCTCATTTGAAGACTACGCTGGACAGCCTGAAAATATATGCGGCCTACCGTCTGGAAAATAACGTAACGTTGCAGGCGGGTTACTGGTATGAGCGCTATGACAGCAAGGACTGGATGCTCGACGGGGTTGCCGTCAGTGCTATTCCAAACGTTCTGACGCTTGGCCTGCAACCGCCGCAATATCACTTGAATGTGGTAAGGCTGTCGGCCAAGTACGCGTTCTGATTTACGCCGGCCCTGGAGATAAGCGGCAGGGCCGCGCTACCACACCCGCAGTTTTACCTGGATGGCTACTGCTCCGCTCATACGGTGCGGGATTGTTGGTATGAATGCGAAATTGACCCCGAAACGCTCTCCCTCTACTGAAAGCAGGGGTAGCGCGGCGGCAAACCAGGCGCCGTTTTTATATTTCGGATAGCCGTCGAATACGCCTGCGGCAATGCCTGCACTCACCTTGGTTGAGAACACCTCCCAATGCATCGGGCGCCACTGGTAAAGGCCATAGTAGCTTCTTTGCCGGTCGCTGTTGATGAAGGAACCACCCATCAGCGAGTGATCATTAGTTAGCAGAACCTCGGCACCAAAGCCGATATTGTTTTCGCGAAAGTCCGAGTTGCGATTGAAGTGCATCGAATAGAGACCGGGATTGAGCCAGACCTGCGGCGAAAAATCTGCCGCCGTTGTATCTGCTTGCTCCGCTTGAACTGTGCCGCCAACCATGATTGCACAAAAGAAGACGAGTGACTTTAGCGTTGGTCTAGACATTATTTTCCTCATAAGTGGTCTGGTTTGTTACCATTTTCAGCGGTCTTAGTGCACCAGTTGATTGATCTCGATGATCGGAAGCAGTATGGCGAGCACAATCAACAGCACCACTCCGCCCATCACCAAAATCATCACCGGTTCTAAAAGGGTAAGGAACACGGCAAGACGCCGATCCAAAGCCTGGGTCTCGAGTTGGGCAGCGCGTTGCAGCATCTGCTCCAGTTTGCCGCTCAGTTCTCCGCTCGCGACCAGATGCACCATCAGCGGTGGAAACACGTGCGTAGCGCCAAGCGCTCGCGCCAGGCTTTCGCCTTCGCGGACGCGCTCGATGGCAGCTTCAACAGCTTCGCGCATGATCATATTGTTCATTACGCGCGCCCCGGAATTAAGTGCGGAGAGTAGCGGCACGCCACCACCGACCAGAATGGCGAGCGTACTGGCGAAGCGCGAAGTATTAACGCCGCGAATCAGTGAGCCGAGCCAGGGGGCGCGGAGCAAAAATGCATGCCAACTGCGGCGGGGTGCGTCGCGGCGTAGTGCCTGACGCGAGGCAACCACGGCACCGATGATGGCAACAGTTATATAGGGCCACGCCGCGC
>JBASWL010000074.1:0-22907 GCA_049276455.1 Georgfuchsia sp.
ACGTGATTCTTTCTGAACTAAGATTCATTATAGAAGAAGTGGATTCCATATTATGAATAATATCTCCAGTCAGAATGGCCTGATGAGTTGGTTTTACTTTTTGCATTGCATCCTGAGGGCAGGATAAAGCGCGGTTGATTGCTAGCTAGCGATGAGAACCCATGTAAGTAGAAAGCAGGAATAAAGAGAAAAACGAAGCATGAGACGAATACTCGATTTATTGATATCTGGGCTGCCGTTGGTGATTGTCAGTGGATTGCTTTATGCGGGACTTTTTATCAAGCCGCAACCGCATGGCTCCGCGGTTGCGCAGCCGGTGTTCGAGCGGGGCGAAGGCATTTATGGATTGTCGGCATTCGCGCAGCGCAAAGTGTGGGCAGTTGGCAGCAACGGCAAGATTGCGGTGACAGAAAATGGCGGCGAGTCATGGCAGCGGCAAGACTCAGGTATTGAAGTTGCGCTGCAGGACATTTCCTCGTGGGATGAGCAACGGGCAGTCGCAGTCGGCAATGACGGTGTGGTTGTTGTGACATCGGACGCCGGGCGCTCCTGGCAGACGATCGAAGTGCCGAAGTCGAAGATCGCCAACAAGCTGTTGCGGGTCAAGGCGCAGGCGGGCGGTACTGCCTGGGCCGTCGGCGAGGCCGGCATGATTTTGCGTTCGACTGATTATGGTAAGACCTGGCTGCGCATGGGAGCCGAAGAAGACGCTGGGTGGAACGATGTCGTTGCCACCGCAGGGAAAGTATGGCTGGTGGGCGAATTCGGTCGGATCAAGGTCTCGGATGACGACGGCGTTTCTTGGCGCGTAGTGACGTCGTCGATCAAGACCAGCCTGATGTCAGTGGCGTTCAAGGATGGTAATAGTGGACTTGCAGTGGGACTGGGTGGCGTCATTCTCGCTACTCGGGATGGTGGCCAGAAGTGGGTGCAGCAGCAGTCGCCAACATCCGATCACCTGTATAGCGTGCTGTGGGACGGCACCCGCTGGCTCGCCACAGGCGCCAGCGGAACCATTCTCGTCGGCGATGGCGATGGCCGGGACTGGAAGGCGACCCGGCTGTCGCCGCTTGACCGCAACTGGTACACCTCGATTACCAGGCAAGGTGATAAATATTTCCTTTCGGGGTCGAAGCTAGCTGTCACTGCCATCACTGCGCTGTAGCCCATCCCATCATAATAAGTTGGGTCGATTAAAGGCCCACAACTTGGAGTTGAGACATAAATGAAAGATGTAACCTTTCACCGGCTTGAATCTTTTGTCGAAGCCTGTATCCGCCGCCGTGCCGCGGTCGCCGCTGTGTTTACGTTACTGACCGTTGTGATGGGATTTTTTGCGGTTAGAGTCGAAGTCAAGACTGTGTTTGACGACCTGCTGCCGCGCACCCACGCCTACGTCAAAGTTCATGAACGATTCCGCCAGGATTTCGGTGGTTCCAACATGGTCAGCATCATGGTCGAAGTCGAGCAAGGCGATATTTTCAAAACGCCTGTGCTGGAAAAGGTCAAGAAGCTGACCAATGATCTGGCGCTGGTAAATGGCGTCAATTCATTTCAGATCATATCGCTGGCATCGAACAAGCTCAAGGAGATCAAGGCATCGACCGACTCGATCGATGTACAGCCGGTGATGGGGGGCAATGTACCGACTACGGCCGAGGGTCTCGAAGCGCTGAAAAACACGGTCCTGAATAATTCGATGGTATATGGCACGTATGTGTCGCAGGATATCAAGGCTGCATTGATCACGGTCGACTTTTATGAAAACGCGGTCGACTACAGCAAGATTTTTCCGCAAGTCATGAAGCTGGTGAATGCGGCGCAAGGCGATGGAGTGCGGGTAAGTGTGGTTGGCGAACCGATCCTGTACGGTTGGGTCGACCATTACGTTCCTGAAACCGTACACATTTTCCTGATGACAATTGGTTGTCTGATGCTGCTGCTGTTCCTGGCGGCGCGCACTTGGCGCGGTACCTTGTTACCACTACTGGCCGGCTTCACCAGCGCCATCTGGGCGCTTGGTTTCGCGCGTCTGATGGGCTATAACCTTGATCCGCTTGTCATTGTGATCGCCTTTCTGATTACGGCGCGCTCGATTTCACACTCAGTCCAGTTGGTCACCCGCTTTGGTGATGAACTGGCTGCCGGGGTGCCGACCTCAAAGGCGGCTGCCAGTTCGGCGATGCTGCAGCTGTTCAAACCTGGCATGCTGGGGGTGGTAGCTGATGCTGGCTGCATGATCGTGGTGATACTCACCCCGATCCCGCTCATGCAAAAGATATCGCTGATCGGCACGGTCTGGGTCTTGACGATCGCCATCTGCGCATGCGTGATGACGCCAGTACTGCTGTCCTGGCTCAAGCCGTCAGCGCGCAACGTCCACCCGATCAATATTTATCCCCTGCTTGACGGTATATTGAATATCTGTGTCCGGGTTGCGACTACGCGCTGGCGCTATGCGCTGCTGCTGGGCGCGGCTGCCGTATTCGTCGTTTCTGGTATCTACGCGTTCAAGCTGCAGGTCGGGGATGCCGATGCTGGCTCGCCCATACTCTGGCAGGACTCCTCCTACAACAAGGACTCCGCGGCCATCAACAGCCAGTTCCAAGGCGCGGATCGCATGTATGTAGTGTTCGAAGGGAAGCAGCCAGGCGCGGTCAAGGAGTTGCCCGTTCTGAATAACATGGCATCAATGCAGCGCTTCATGGGTGCGCAGCCGCAGATTGGCGGCAGCCTGTCGTTGGCGGATGTTATCCCGTCAGTCAACCAGGTGATGCGCGAGAACAATCCGCGCTATCGGGACCTCGGCAAGAGCGCGATCGAGAACGGCGAGTTGCTTTATATGTGGTCAGCCGATGCCAGCGATACCAGTCGCTTCATGGATCCCCAAGCCCAAATTACCCAAGTGACGCTGTTTTTCAAGGATCACCGCGGCGACACCATCCGCACGGCAATTCAGCGGGTCAAGGAATTCATTGCGGCCCATCCGATCGAGCAGGGTGTGTATGTTCTGGCCGGCGGGCTGATCGGCGTGACGGCGGCGGTCAATGAGGTGATCTTCGCGGGCCAGATTGAAAGTATTGCGCTGGCATTGTTGGTGCTCATCATCTGTTGCGCGGTGGCGTACCGGTCGCTACGAGCCGGCATCTTCTTTATGGTGCCCGTCATCTTGTCAAACACGATCACCTTCAGCGTCATGGCATGGCAAGGCATCGGCATGACGCTGAGCACCTTACCGGTGGCCGCATTGGGCATTGGCCTGGGTGTGGATTATGCCTTTTATGTGGTGGACGGCATCCGCGAAGAGTTGCGTGGGCACTCTGATCTGAAGCAAGCAATCGTGCAGTCGTTGCACTCCGCCGGCAAGGGCGTACTGATTACGTCCCTGACATTGACTGCGAGTGTCGTGCTGTGGTTCGCATCCTCGTTGCGCTTTCAGGCCGAGATGGGAATCCTGATGGCAATCTGGCTTTTCGTTTCATCATTCAGTGCGTTGTTCATCATGCCGGCCATGGTCTATGTATTCAAGCCGGACTTTGTGACGCACGCATCCAAGAAAGCTGCTTCCGCCAGCATTTCTGGGTATGAGGTAAGTGCCGTTTCAGCAAATTAAGGCATGTAGAGGGCTGCACTTTCGTGGCGAGAAGTGCGGGGGAGCACAAGAGGCAGCCGCCACAGTAAGGGTGCCGACGTCATGGGGTTTTTTGGTGTGATTGAGTTGTATTTAATGACTAACTATTAAGGGAGGTGCTATGAACAGAAAGCTAGGCAACAGAATCCGACCGGCAGCGATGTTATCGATGGCCATCGGTTGCGGTATTGCGTTCGCGGCCGATCAGTCTGCGCCGGACATCAATTTCAACCCCAGTGACAATTATTTCAAGATGGGCGGGTATGTACGTACCTGGGTATCATGGAATCTGGAGGACAGTGATGTCAAGACTTCTCCGCTTCCTGGGCAGCCGACCTTCCCTGAACTGAAAGGTAAAGGCAAGGTGATGATGGAACGGGCCGCTCTGCAACTGACTGCGGATGCCAAGACCGGACCTATGACTTGGCGGGCGATAGCTCGTGCGGACCGCGAGAAAATCACCCCCTGGGGCAAGGAGTTGCAAAGCCGTGCATGCTATGCCGCGACGTTTGGCGGTAAAGGACCCGGGCCGGGTTGCGACATCAAGAATGTATATAACCAGACGGAACTGCGCGAACTCTACACAGACTTCAATGTGGGCGATCGTTTCTTGGTCCGCTTGGGTAAGCAACAGGTGGTGTTCGGCGAGACCGATTTCTTCCATCCCAATGACTTGTTGCACGGCTTTGACTTTCGTTGGCGTGCATTCGGTGAGCCCGAGAGCGATGAGCAGCGCAAGCCACTCATTATGGCCAATGTCAAGATGGCGGTACCAGAGGCCGCAGGCACTCTGCAGCTAGTCGTTCGGCCGGGCTGGGACCGCAAGCAAGATATCGGCAATAGCTACGATATCAATGGCGGGCGCTGGGCCGCTGTTCCAAACCAGGGGGTCGATTATCTCGCCTATGCCACGGAATTCGATTACGATCATCCGGAAGGCGACTACAGAAGCACTACCGGCGCTTTGCGTTGGTCGGGTCTTGCAAACGGCGGCGCTCTGAACTACGCGGTTTCTTACCAGCACGTTTTCCAGCCGGATTTTGTGCTCAATCCGTGCGGCGTATTTGCTGGAGCCGGTGATCGCGATGCCACTGGTTGCGTGAAATCGCTGTACTACAAGAAGGCGCCGACCAACAAAGCCTACGGTGATTACTTCTATCCCATGATTGATGTCATCGGCGCCAGCGTGAGCGGTGAAAGCGAAACGATCGATGCGGTTGTGAATTTTGAAGTGGCTTATCAGAAGGATCGCCTGTTCAATTCCTTTACGGACGTGAGTGGCACGCCTAACGCAGCCGGGTTTTTCCAAATTCCCAACAATGCGGGCACAATGGGACCGGTCAAAAAGAAAGATGTAGTACAGACAACCCTTCGCGCGGACAAACAGTTGCGCATCATGGATTGGATAGGAACCAATGCGCCGTCCTTTGCTTCGCTTCAGATATTCGATACCTGGATTCAAGACCTGAAAGGCGAGGATGACATTGTCGCTGGCCTTGGTTCATCTGCGAAGTTGAAAACGCATAGCACTATTGCTACCGTTTCCTGTCAGTTCCCGTATATGGCCTCGCGGCTCACCTATGGGGTGGCTTACGGTCGGGAACTCCAGGCGGGCAATCAGTTCTTTATCCCGAGCGTTTCATACAATTATGACGACAATTGGCGTTTTGCAGCCGATGCAGTGATATTCAAAACGAAGGATGCCAGGACAGACAATACGACCAGTGCGGGTAATGATATGTACGGCATGGCAGCCTTTTATAAACGTAGCTATCTGACCCTCCGGGCCACATATCAGTTTTGAACGAATAGGAGCGAATAATGAACAACATCACTATTTCTGGAAAGAGGTGTAGAGCCATGCAAGTCAGCACTCTTCGGCGCCTTGTCGCGCCTCTGGTCGCCGGTGTTCTGGCGTTGGGTTCGTCAGCTTTTGCTGCGGAGCTGCCCGAAGGTACCGTTATCAGCAAAGAAAATGTCGACAAGATATGGAACGACACGTTCATGGGCCACAAGATTGGCGATCTGTTGTCCGAAAAAATGGCATGGTACATCCGTACCTACAACAAGAAGATTCCGCTGGTTAAGTCGCCTGATGTGGTGCCGGACCCAAAGTACGTGGAAGCGACTGCGAAGTACTCCGGTCAGGTGAAGTTTGATCCAAAAACCAGAGATGTCACAGGCTACGTTGCGGGCTTGCCGTTCCCGAACATCGATCCCGCAGACCCTTACGCGGGTGACAAAGTAATCTGGAACCTTTATCTTGGAGCGCCTTTCGGTTCGGACTTGCATAACACCAGCCACATGCTTACTTCAAACAAGAATGGTTTCGAATCGAGCCAAACATGGGTTTTCTACCGCTTCATGGCAAAAAATCGTCTGTGGGGCGGGGTAGCCTTTCCGAATGAACCCGATGTGTTCTCAAAAACCGTTCTGGTCGGCCGGTATCCACAGGACGTCAAAGGGGTGGGCACGTTCCAGGTTCAATACGACATGCATGGCCGGGCTGACGATTTGTGGGCTTACATCAAGTCCGCGCGCCGCATCCGTCGTCTATCAGGGAATGCCTGGATGGATAACGTGGCTGGCTTCGACTTCCTGAATGATGACACACAAAACTGGAATTCTCGCCCCTCCAAGTATAAGTCCGTCAAGCTGATCGGTAAGCGCTGGATGCTTGCGGCTACGGATTTCCATCCGAAAATAGTAAAGGAAAAGAAAAACACACCGGATGAGTTCCCTAATATGAATTTCAAGGAAGCGCCCTATTTCAACACAGTGGAGCCAATGACGCCGCGGGAGGTTTGGGTTGTTGAGGGAATCCCGCCGGAAGGACATCCCTATGGGAAGAAAGTCGCTTATATGGATGTCAAGATACCTGCCATATACCTGACTGAGATGTACGACAGGAAAGGCGAATTTTGGCGCATGGGGACGATGGCTTTTAACGTCCAAACCGGGGTGAAATCGGGTATCAAATACTATTCGGCCAAGGCTGGAGAGTGGATCGATTTCAAGGCCATGCATGGAACCCCCTGGGTTGCCGAATCCGATATCGACGTCGGGCTTAGTCCAACTACTTTCACGCCAGAATTGCTCGAGTCACTTCAGTAACCGGGAAGGGAAATATCGGATAACGCGATTTGTCCGATATTTCCCCTTTGTTTTGGAGCAGAAAATGGAGCGTTTAAGCGCTCTCAATGGGCTAATAGTTCACTGCGACATACTACTCTCTGATCAATTACCTGGACGTCCCGACTTGAGTTCGGTGCCTTGCTCGTCGCTTAAATGCTCACGTTAATCAAGAGCAAAATAAACTGAGTTAATCGCAACGGCGTGGTCGAGGAATCATAACGATGCAAATTGCTGTAAAGGGACTGGGCCGCTGGATAATACGGGCGGCATCCATGAAAACAGTGCCGGCCAACGTGCCCGCCACTCCGTGCGTGCGCTTCAAGCAGGCATAGGCCGGAACGCGCAACCATGTGGGCCATCGTACCGCTGAAGTCGCCGGAATTCGCCAAGTCTCGCCTCTCCGACGTGCTCAACCCGCTGGCGCGGCGCGACCTGTTCTTCGCCGTGGCGCGCCACGTGATTACCACGCTGCTGCATACGCCCGGCATCACCCGTGTTGCAGTCGTCACGGCCAGCGATGCTGCTGATACTTTTGCCCGCGACTGCGGTGCCACCGTCATCCGTCAGGATGGCGACCGCGGGACCGCGGCGGCATTCAGTGCGGCGATCGAAGCACTACGCCCGCAGCATCTGGAGCGGATGCTCATGATCGCGGGCGATCTTCCCTTGCTTACTACCGCGGCGGTGGCGCAACTGATTGCCGCGGGAACAGATTACCCCAGTGTGGTCATTGCTCCCGACCGGCAACGCACCGGGACCAACGCCCTGCTGTGTTCGCCGCCGGAAATTATCCCCCCCTGTTTCGGCATCGACAGTTTTCGCCGCCATCGCGAGGCGGCAATCGCCTGCGGTGCGGCGCTGGAGATCGTTGAATCGCCATATCTTGCACTGGATGTCGACGTGGCCGATGATCTCGATTACCTGCAACGCAGGCTCGGCGACTCACTGGCCGCAACGGATGCCGCCACTGCGGCCAGCCTGCACGATGCGCTGGCAGCACGCCGTCCGCAATTGAAAATAGTCGGAGAAAAACCTTGAATCACCCTGTTCTGTCCTTGGTCGACACTCGGCCCGATCTCGACGGCGCCATGAAATTCATCGGCGAGGACTGGCGCGCGCTGGCGCCGCTGGCAAGCGCCTTGCGCGACACTGCGTGGGGCAACCGGATCACCTACTCGCGCAAGGTGTTCGTCCCGCTCACCCAGCTTTGCCGCGATGTTTGCCACTACTGCACCTTTGCCCAGACGCCGGGCAAACTCGATCAGGCCTATCTCGACCCCGACCAGGTGCTCGACATCGCGCGGCGCGGCGCACAGGCCGGCTGCAAGGAAGTGTTGTTCACCCTCGGCGACAAACCCGAACTGCGCTACCAGCACGCCAGCGAAGCATTGTCCAAACTGGGATTCGATTCCACGCTCGCCTATCTCGAACATGTCGCGCGGCGCGTGCTGCAAGAAACGGGGTTGCTGCCGCATCTCAATCCCGGACTGCTCGATGCCGCGGATTTCACGCGCCTGCGCAGCGTGGCGCCGTCCATGGGCATCATGCTCGAATCAATCTCGCAGCGACTGTGCGAACGCGATGGCCCGCACTTCGGTTCACCCGACAAACAACCCGAACGACGTCTGGAAACCTTGCGTCTGGCCGGCGAGGCGCGCGTACCGATGACCAGCGGCATCCTGATTGGTATCGGCGAGACGCGGCTTGAACGCATCGAATCCCTGCTGGCGCTGCGCGAACTATCGCAGCAATACGGTCACATACAGGAAATCATCATCCAGAATTTCCGCGCCAAGATCGGCACCAAGATGCATGCCGCGCCGGAACCGTCGATGGATGAATTGTGCTGGACCGTCGCCGTCGCGCGCCTGATCTTCGGCCCGGAGATGAGCCTTCAGGTGCCGCCGAATCTGTATAGCGGCGATCTCACCGACCTGGTTCGCGCCGGCATCAACGACTGGGGTGGTGTGTCTCCGCTGACGCCGGATCATGTCAATCCGGAAGCGCCCTGGCCGCATCTCGATCAGCTTGCGCAACAAACAGAACGTGCCGGGTTTGATCTTGTCGAGCGCCTGACGGTCTATCCGCGTTTCATCGCCGCGCGCGATGAGTGGCTGGCACCAGAGCTGCACGCTCCGGTGCTGCGCTTGAGCGATGGCGCCGGGCTGGCGCGCGTCGGCAATTGGTCCCCTGGATCGACCGATGAAATCAACAGCGATGACCGCCGCGATGTCGCACTGCCGCCAGCACGAACAACATCGCCGATCGCGCGTCTGGTTGATCGGATACTCGCCGGGTACGAAGCTGATGAAGCCCAAACGGCGTTGCTATTTACCTCGCGCGGCGGCGACTTCACCCGAGTCTGCCAAGCTGCCGATGCGCTGCGGGCGCAAGTCGTCGGCAACACCGTGACCTACGCCGTGGTGCGCAACATCAATTACACCAACATCTGCCTGTACAAATGCGGCTTTTGCGCCTTTTCCAAGGGCAAGACGCACGAGGATTTGCGCGGCAAGCCCTATCTGCTCGACCGCGACGAAATCCAGCGCCGCGTGCGCGAAGCTTGGGATCGCGGTGCTACCGAGGTATGCATGCAGGGGGGTATCCATCCTTCATTTACCGGCAACACGTATCTCGACATCCTGCGCACCGCCAAGGAAGCCGTGCCCGAGATGCATGTCCATGCCTTCTCGCCGCTCGAAGTCACGCATGGCGCGCAAACGCTGGGTATTTCACTGCGCGAGTATCTCGATACCTTGAAGGCTGCCGGCCTCGGCTCGCTACCGGGCACTGCCGCAGAAGTGCTCGATGACGAAATCCGGCGCCAACTTGCGCCGGACAAGATGCCCACCGCCGAATGGCTGCATATTGTGGGAGAGGCGCACCGCGCCGGACTGCCGACCACCTCGACCATCATGTTCGGCCATCTCGAAGGCTACGCGCACTGGGCGCGCCATCTGCTGCGTCTGCGCAATCTACAGAAGGAAACCGGCGGCTTCACCGAATTCGTGCCCCTGCCCTTCGTGCATATGGAAGCACCCATGTACCTGCGCGGCAAGGCGCGCAAGGGGCCGACCCTGCGCGAGACGATCCTGATGCACGCCGTGGCAAGGCTGGTGCTGCATCCGCTGATCAAGAACGTCCAGGTTTCCTGGGCCAAGCTCGGTCCCCATTTTGCACAACGCTGCCTGCAAGCCGGCGGCAACGACATGGGGGGTACGCTGATGAACGAATCGATCAGCCGCGCCGCCGGAGCGGCTTATGGCCAGGAACTGTCGCCGCAGGAGATGGAGACATTGATCATGGAACTCGGCCGCCAGCCCATGCAGCGAACGACGCTATATCGTCCTGCCGCCGCCGAGCGCACGCAACGGGCGAAATGCGCCGCGCCACTTGCGCAAACCATCAATGCGCCCGTCAGCGGCCGTGCGCTTCGCGCCAGCTTCTCGGCAGCGAGTTAACGCGAAGGTGCTGACTTTTACCGCTGTCCCGGGAGTGCCGGAAATCCAGGCTGGACAAAGCCTGGTCGATACGCTTGCAGACGCACTCGAAAGAGGCGACCACAAGCTGGCCGAGCATGATGTGCTCGTGTTCTGCCAGAAGATCGTTTCCAAATCGGAAGATCGCTGCATCGCCCTGGCTGAAGTCGAGCCGAGCGGACGCGCAAGAGAACTTGCCGCCGTCTGCCGCAAGGATCCGCGGCTGGTGGAACTGGTTCTGCGCGAGTCGACCGAAGTCCTGCGCTGCGTCAAGGACATATTGATTGTGCGTCACCGCCTGGGTTTCGTCGTCGCCAATGCGGCCATCGATCAATCCAACGTCGCCGGTGGCGGCGAATACGCCTTGCTGCTGCCGGAAAATCCGGACGCCAGCGCGGCCCGGTTGCGGCAGGGCATCCTTGACCGCTTTGGCGTGGCTGTGGCGGTATTGATCAGCGACAGTTTCGGCCGTCCCTGGCGCCTTGGTGTGTGCGGCACCTGCATCGGTTGCGCCGGCATGCAGCCTCTGCTCGATCAGCGCGGCAAGACAGACCGCTTCGGGCGCAAATTGCAAGTCACCCAGATTGCGGCGGCGGATGAGATCGTCGCCGCCGCCACGCTGGTCATGGGCGAAGCCGACGAAGGCCAGCCCATCGTCATCGCCTCCGGCGTCCCTGCCGCCTATTTCAGTGCCAGCAAACCTGCCAGTACCTTGATCAGAGCAACAGGCGAAGACTTGTTCAAATAGCGCCATCCACTCAGGTTCCGGAAATGGTTCCAGATTCGAATTTATTTCTCGTCTAACTTGGTCATGATTTTTATGTTAGCTTTTTGGAGTATGAAGTATGTCTGTCGGCGCCGATTGAATATTGACCCACCCTGCCGTTTTAAATTTGACCCAGGGCTGGTCGCTGATTTTTGAATCAGCAATTGTGGATAAGTGTAGCAAATGGCTGGTTTTGAGGTTCTCCTTTCTCATGATGGATGAAAGTTGGTGTGCGCGGGGGAAGTCGCGGAGGGCGTAGCCCGTAGCGAATTCCCCCGCGCGCGGCGAATCAGAGCGGCTCGTCAGGAGCCACTTCGTTTCCGCCCTTCCGTTTCTGCTCCCGCGACTTGATCCGCGACTTCGCGGCGACGCTACTGTGCAGGAATCGATGCGACTCATTGCCCGTCTCCACGATGTGACAGTGATGGGTGAGTCGATCCAGCAACGCCGTTGTCATCTTGGCGTCGATAAAGACACTGGACCATTCCGAGAAGCTCAAATTCGTAGTGATGGCCACGCTCGTATGCTCGTAGAGCTTGGACAGCAGATGAAACAGCAAGGCGCCGCCGGTCTGGCTAAACGGGAGGTAGCCCAGCTCATCGAGGATGACGAGATCCATCCGCATCAGCGATAGCGCAATCCGTCCAGCTTTGCCGTCGCGCTTCTCCCGTTCAAGGAGATTGACCAGATCGACCGTGGAGTAGAAGCGTACCCGCTTGCCTTGCAACGCGATCCCGGACACCGCGATAGCAGTAGCCAAATGCGTCTTGCCCGTGCCAGGCCCGCCGATAAACACCACGTTCTGTGCCGTATCAGCAAATGACAGCGTCGCCAGTTCCTTGACCAGGTGCTGATCGACAGGAGAAACGTCGAAATCAAATCCTGCCAGATCACGATGCACGGGGAACTTCGCCGCGTTCATCTGGTGCGTCACCGACCGCACGGCCCGATCCGTGGTCTCTGCTTCCAACAGATGCTCGACCAGCCATTTTGAAGACGCTGTCGTCGCTGTTTCCTGGGCCATCAAATCCGTCCAGGCGTTGGCCATACCGTGCAGCCGCAATCCCTTGAGTTCAATCGTGACATCACGCATCGCTAACCTCCACCAAGGCAGTCACGACGTCCTCGGTATCCCGCAGGCTGTCGTACCGGCCAGTGTTGGCCAGTGGCGCCTCCCTCAGGTGCAAACTCGTCTCAACGCTCGCCGGTGTCGGACTGGCATTGAGTCGTGCCAGAACATTGAGGACGTGTTCGGCACTGAGCGCACCTGATTCAAGCACCAGCTCCACGGCGACCAGCACCGCGTCGAGTCCATGGATGGGTACGGCGGCCAACACCTGCGCCATCACTTGGTCTCCTCCCTGATGCCGAATCAGACTGCGCCTCAACTGCTGGAGTGGTGCTGGCAGGTCGGCAAAGGGGGCACCGTTTCGCAGCGCTCCTGGCTTGCGTTCCACCAGCGGGATGTAGTGCTGCCAGTCATAGCAAACCTGCCCGCGGTCGGTCAGCCGGTCATGGCTGGCGATGATGGCATCACCGGCCACCACCCTGATTTGGGTCGGATAGAGCCGGGTGCTGACCCGCTGGCCTGCCAGTTCACACGGCACCGAGTACCGGTTACGTTGCACGGTGACCAGACAGGTGCTGGAAACGCGCGCCGATTTCTCGACATAGCCATCGAATGGCGTCGGCATCGGCATCATCTCCGCAACTTCCAGCTCCAGCATTTCGGCGACACTGAATCCGGTGTGCTCGGGATGGCGCAACTCACTCCAGAGCGCTCGACACCGCTCGCCCAGCCAGACGTTGAGCTCGGCATAGGAGCCGAACCGTCGATTCTGCGCATCCAGCCAGATTCGCCGGCGACTGTCCTGTACGTTCTTCTCGACGACGCCTTTCTCCCAACCGGAGGCGACGTTGCAGAAGTCCGGGTCAAACAAATAGTGCGCGCACATCACGGCAAAGCGTGCGTTGACGATACGGCCCTTGCCCTTGTTCACCTTGTCGACGGCGGTCTTCATGTTGTCGTAGATGCCACGTCGAGGGATGCCACCCAATGCTATGAAGGACCGCGTGTGGGCATCGAACAGCATCTCATGGCCTTGACTCGGGTAGGCCACGAGCCAGAAGGCGCGACTCGCGCACAGCTTGAGGTGTGACACCTGCATGCGCCGGTAGATGCCGCCGATGACCAGACCCTCTTCGCTCCAGTCAAACTGAAACGCTTCGCCCAGATCAAACTTCAACGGGACAAACGCGTGCGGCGCTTTGCCTTCCTTCCCGCGCCAATCACGAATAAAGGCCGTAAGCTGGCTGTAGCCACCGGTATAGCCGTCCGCTTTGATTTCAGCAAACAGCGCCTTGGCGGTGCGCCGATTCTGTTTGTTGCGGTGAGCGTCGGCTTTGAGCGCCTGTTCCACGACTGCGTGGAACACACTGAGTTTGACTTTCCCCTTGCTCCTCCGGTACGTTGGCGGTGTTGCCTCCTGGGTCGTTCTCAGCCAACTGCGTATCGTGTTCCGCGATAGCCCCGTGCGCTTCGCTATTTCGTGCAGCGACAATTTGTCGCGTAAATGCATCCGTCGAATCTTGCCCAACATTTCCATGGTGATCACCTTTTATCTCCTGCCTAAAGATTAGGCAGGTCTAGTGGAACACCTGGGTCAATTTTCGATCAGCACAACACCTCTAAGTGGGTCAGTTTTCGGTCAGCGTCTACAGTATGTCTGACAAGAGAGAAGTTGTAGTACTAAGCGCAGTACGTTCCGCAATCGGGACTTTCGGCGGTGCGCTGAGTGGTATTGAGCCAGCCGAACTGGCCGGTATAGTGATGAAGGAAGCCGTCGTTCGTTCGCGCGTCGACCCCAAACAGATAAACTATGTGACAGTTGGCAACTGCATCCCTACCGAGTTGCGCTATGCTTACGTGGCCCGCTTGGCCTCGATACAGGCGGGTCTGCCGATGGACTCGGTCGCCATGGCGGTTAATCGTCTTTGCAGTTCTGGCCTGCAGGCCATACTCAGCACCTCCCAAGCGATCATGCTAGGTGACTGTAACTATGGTATCGGCGGCGGCGTTGAAGTCATGTCGCGCGGCGGCTACTTAGCGCCAGCGATGCGTGTAGGCGCCCGTATGGGCGACACCAATATGCTCGACATGATGGTGGCGGTGTTGACCGATCCCTTCGGAGTCGGCCACATGGGTATTACTGCCGAGAACCTGGCGAGCAAGTGGGGCATTCACCGTGAGCAACAGGATGCCTTCGCGCTCGAGTCTCAGCGTCGTGCGGCGGCGGCCATCGTGGAGGGGCGCTTCAAATCGCAGATTGTGCCGATCGTGCAGCAGACCAGGAAGGGTGATGTGGTATTTGACACCGACGAGCATGTCAAGGCCAACACCACTTTGGAATCCCTGTCCAAGATGAAACCAGCCTTCAAAAAAAACGGTGGCACAGTGACTGCCGGTAATTCATCTGGTATCAATGATGGCGCCGCCTTCTTCGTCCTGGCTGAAGCCGCCACCGCGGCCAAAGCGGGTTACCAGCCAATGGCCCGCTTGGTGGCGTATGCGCTGGCCGGTGTTCCCAACGAAGTTATGGGCGAAGGTCCGATTCCGGCATCCAAAAAAGTATTGCAGCGTGCCGGTCTGACCCTGGACCAGATGGATGTGATCGAATCCAATGAGGCTTTCGCCGCTCAGGCGCTGGCGGTGGCCAAGGGACTCGGCCTCGACATGGTCAAGACTAATCCAAACGGCGGGGCCATTGCACTCGGACACCCTGTCGGTTGTTCCGGCGCTTTTCTCGCCACCAAGGCAATCTATGAGTTGCAGCGCATCAACGGGCGCTATGCACTGGTGACCATGTGCATCGGTGGAGGCCAGGGGATTGCCACCATTTTCGAACGCTTGTAACAGATGAGCGAAGCAGAAATGGGCAAAAAGAATGAGCTGAAGAAGCAGTTGCAGAAGCTTATTCTGACCTACCCCCTGTAGCCGTACCAATCATTTGGAAAGAAGTCCGGTTGCTGAGGCTGCACCAGCTTTAGTCCCGGTCAGATTTGGAAATTTCCGGCTTCCTGATGCTTGCCAGAGCGGAGCATGCTCCGTTCTGGCGAGCGAATTCGGCGGGCTTCTTTCGTCGTGACCAAGTCTAAATTATTTGGCAAACTGTTCGTTGCCGATCACCCCGAGTTTGGTGATGCCTAGGCGCTGCGCCGAGGCCATTACCATCGCCACCGTCTTGTACTCCACCAGTTTGTTGGGACGCAGATGGATTTCCGGCTGCACCGGTTGATTCGCCACCGCTTGTAGTTTTTCTTCGAGTTTCGACCGCGTCGGCACCACTGTACCGTTCCAAAGGATGGTGTCGTCAAAGTTTACATATATCTGAACAATCTCGGGCGGCTTCACGGGCGGGGGAGGGTTGCCCACAGGCATATTGATTTTCACCGCATGTGTCTGGATCGGAATGGTGATGATCAGCATGACAAGCAACACAAGCATCACGTCGATCAATGGCGTGGTGTTGATCTCCATCATCGGTTCTAGATCCTCGACGTTACCGCCGGCGAATAAATTCATTGCCATTGCTTGTGCCTTTCTATCGATTCCGACAGAATTTAGTGTTGCCGGGCCGGCGGCTCGGTAATGAAGCCGACCTTCATGATGCTGGCGCGCTGACACGTATATAACACCTTGCCGATCGATTCATAGCGCGCTTTCTCGTCACCACGGATATGCACTTCCGGCTGCGGCACCTGTACTGCCACCACCTTGAGCTTCTCGAACAGTGTGTCAGTGTCCGCCATGTGTTGCAGACCCAAAAAAATATCCCCATCCATGTTGACCGAGATGAGGATGTTCTCCGGCTTGGTCTGCGTGGGCAGATTGCGTTCTTTCGGTAAATTGACCGCAATCGATTGTCTGACCACTGGAATGGTGATCAGAAAGATGATCAACAAGACCAGCATGACATCCACTAGTGGTGTGGTGTTGATCGACGAGATCGCCGCATCTTCTTCGCTGTCTGATCCAATGTTCATTGCCATAATGGAGGCTCTTATTCCTGTACTTGCTAGCAGGTAACTATGACTTTTTCTTGCTTAACAGCACGGAATGGAGATCATCACTGAACGCACGCACTCGCTCCATGACGATCTTGTTCCGACGGATTAGCCAGTTGTAGGCCAGTACCGCCGGTACCGCCACGGCTAGGCCGAAGGCAGTCATGATCAGTGCTTCGCCGACCGGACCGGCAACCTTGTCAATCGATGCTTGGCCGGCAATGCCGATCGCCGTCAGGGCATGGTAGATACCCCACACAGTTCCGAAGAGTCCGACAAACGGCGCGGTGGAACCTACCGTCGCCAGAAATGACAGGCCGTCCTGCATACGCGCTTGGACATTGTTGGCGGCGCGATTGAGCGCCTTGGAAACCCAACTGTCGAGATCCACATCACCTAGCAAGCCTTCGTGGTGTACGGTTGATTTCAGTCCTTTTTCGGCAATGAACCGGTAGGCACTTCCCTTTTTGAGGGCCTCAATGCTTTTTTGCAGCGATCCCGAGGCCCAGAATGAGTCATTGACCTCCTTACCTTCACTTATCAGACGAAACTGTTCGAACAGTTTGATTATAAAAATGTACCACGTGCCCATAGACATGATAGTGAGGATGAACAGTGTGCCTTTGGATACCCAGTCGCCATGCTGCCACATGGCTTTGAGGCCATAGGGGTTTTCTACACTACTCACTTTGGAGACGACGGGCTCTAGGCTAGAGATGGGGGCTTCGGCCGGCTTGACCACCTCGAGCTTGTCTGGCTCGACAGCCTGGGCTAGTACAGATACTGGTTGCATGGCGGCCGCAGTTGTTACGAACGGAGCACTAATCAGCGCAGATGCAATCAGCAGTTTCAGGATGAGATTATTAAATGACATGTTTCCTCCGTATCACAAATTACTTCTTATTGATGTCTGGCTAAGAGTTTCGGTGTGTCGGTTTTCTAATTGACCAACTTGAAAGTAAAGGGCACAGTAACTTGAACCTCTCTGTCTTGGGCATTGCATTTGAGTTGCTTCACGGCGTTGATCGATACATTGTTGAACACCCGATTCGAGGACGACTTGATATCGATGTCCTTGATCGAACCGTCGACCGCCACAGTAAATTCGATCAGGACATTGCCTTCTATTTCATCTAGCCTAGCCTGAACCGGGTAGCTAATCTCAGTCCCAATCCGCTGCCAGTTAGGGCACGCAACACTGACGTTCGGTGCAGCGAGTAATGGGGCGACTAACGGGGCAGCAGGCGTTATTAGCGGTGCAACGACACTAGTGGTGTTGGATATGGTCGGAAGGGGGGCCTCCGGTTCCTGAATTTGCACTTCGGGTGGTGGCATAAAGGACGGCGGTGGGAATTTCATTAGTTTCTGTTGTAGCGGTCTCATGTCCGATGGCGACTTGTTCGCTTCCACAATAATCTTGGTCTCCATCGGAGTACTGCCTACATCAACTATCTTGCGTGCAGAGACGATAACCAATGCATAGCCAACAATGAAATGTATTATCAGAACAAACGCCGCACCTATCAGATACGACTCCGGGGACCGTGGCAGTGAATAATTCATAAGGGATACTACTGTTCATTAATATGCTAGTCACAAGCAGAATCTATTTTTAGCTTGGGGGACCTAAACGACCGAGCCTATATTTCCGCGTAGCGTGTCATTCACCGTGTGCGCATACCAGACCGAGAAGTATGGCTTGGTCCAGTACATGTAGTATGTGCGACGGCACAGACAATACCTGCTGGTTCTGCGCTCGGGGCATCCATGGCAGCACGACGGTTGTTCGGATCAGCGCTGGCGTCAAGCCAATCGCCAGAATATTCTACGGTCCTGAGTTCCAGCGAACTATGGTTCGGAACCTTATGGCCAACCTTCTTTTTTGAGCAACCATCCTCATGCTGCAAGAATAACGGGCCCCAGTGCTGATGCTGATTGTAGAAACCCACATTAACCAATGTGTACCTGAAATTTAATTAGCATACTATCTTCATTGTCTGTCGATAAAACGGTGCCCGCACTTTTATCTGTTTGGGCACCATCTCTGACTAAGATCGAAGGCCAAGGATAATGGCCGAGAGGATACTTATAGTGATAGTGTTTCAACCACTCATCAGACTAGTTTTTGACCAACAGCGAGATGGTGTCCATCGTTCGTGTCGACACGATGGACTTCGATATGGACTGAGACTTGAGCACTAGCCCTACCTTTTGAGTGGGATCTTTTCCACTTCGCGCAAAACAAAGAGTTTCGTGGCAGTATGGTCGACGAAGTTATTGTCATCCGGTGCAACGATCTCCACGAACCGCGGCTCGTTGAAGGCCTTGGTCATATCCTCGATGCTGTCGAACCAAAGTTCCGCAATTCCGTCGAAGGCCGCCTGACCCCACTGTTTCGTAAGCTTGCTATTGTCTCCTTGCCCAGTGTACTCCTTAACGAGGTGCGACTGGACATAGCGGCGAACGTGGCGCGTAAACTCGGGGACGGAAGTCACTATATCGGCGTGACGCCCGATCCAGTACTTATCGTAGTCTTCAAATGACATGCCCTTCTTGCGTTTGATGACAACTGATAGTTTGATCTTGGGGTTGCCGTTCAACGGAATCTTTTCTACCTCGTTGGTAACGAGCACTGAGATTTCCGCCGAGTCGACGAACTTGGGGTCGTCTGCGCCCACGAGTTCCACAAACTTTGGCTCATTGAAGGAATTGGTCAAGTCCTCGATATTGTCGTACCAGACCTCAGCAATGCCATCGTACCCCGACGCACCCCAAGTCATCCCTTCACCTGTGTAGGCTGAATCCGCCAAATGGGACTGCGAATAACGACGAACATGTCGCGTGAACTCCGGGATACTGCACACAAGGTTACCGTGAGGTCCATCCCAATAGCGATCGAACTCTTCAAACGACATCCCCTTCTTGCGCTTTAGCAGTACTGCTAGTTTAATCATGTTCTTACTCCTTATTACGTGGTTAAAGGTAACTTCGGTCACTACCTAAACAGGAGTGAAGGCGAAGAGTTTCACTTTTTACAACTATGCTTATGTCGTATTGCCATACAATTTAGAACTAAAAGCCCGTTGAAGAACAGGAAAAGCGCTCTGCTTGCGCGAGCAACGTAACTGAACCACTTGCCTTCCCTAACAGTGCCGCAAACGCGTCCTGAGATGCACTGACACCAGTGTGAAATGCTGTGAACGTCGGCCACCATAATTCTTGCACGCCAGAATAAGGCGGAGTGTCACCATGCACGGCTCGATAGGGTCGGCAACGAACATGACGCAGTGCGCCTATTCGCTTACCGAGCGCCTCGTCCTGGTTTGAGGCCCAAGAGGGGTCACTGTCCGGCGCCACGAAGTGAAGTAATTTGATCGAGAAAGGCCGATTATCAGGCGACCACATCATGTCAGCCTCGCTCAGTTCAGCCCCTACTGTCGGACCAGAACTGAGAACTTCTTCCTCCGTCACGAGGATTTGGAGCTTCTCCGTGTCTAGGAACCTGGGCTCGTCATCAATAATGTATTTTATGATAAAGGGATGTCCTCGGAAGCTCATCGCGTCTTTTTCACTATCAAAACATGCCTCCGCCACTGCATCAAAGCGGGATTGATCGGTCCCCAGTAGCTCGGTGTTTATTTGATGACTCTGTACATACTTTCGCAGTGTGGACAGGTTTCGCCCCATCGTGCCATGCGGATGCCTGTAATAATCGTGAAATTGTTGCGGTGTAAAATCATGGCGCCGCGCTAATAATACAAATGCTTTTAAGCCTCCCATTGCGATGTCCTCCTGTTAGGGCTGTGGCAACCTACGGATCCGCGGCTAATCATGTACCTTGATCACTACTCGTATGGCATATTCGATGCTTGCGTTTATGCGCCCAAACGATAAATGCGAGCAGCCGTATCGTGAAACAAAGCTGCACGTTCTTCCATTGAGTAACCACTACTGATACGCTTAAAGGCATTCCAAAGAATATGATAGGAAGTGCCAGTTCTATCGATGGGAAAATTGCTTTCAAACATACATCGCGCTGGGCCAAATGATTGTATGCAATGATGATAGTATGGGCTCATAGCTTCAGCCAATTGAATCGAAGATGCTGGTGTTGGGAGCTTGTTCCAACCAAATCCAGATGCAGTCATGGTCAGCCCACCAAGTTTGACGAATACATTACGGCATTCGCTTAACCCGATGATATATTTTCGCCATATGCTAAAGACCTCATTCCGTTTGTCTTTGTAGGGACCGATACCAATAGGCCCACCCACGTGATTTAGAATAATTGGTGTTTCAGGGTACGCTCGCGCCAAGTCTGTTATCTCTGGTAGCTGGTGGAAATAGATCCAAGCATCAAAGGTTAAACCCCGTTTTCCTAAACAGGAGAATCCCTCTCGAAATGCACTATCTGCCAACAAATTAGGGGAGGGGTTAGTATGGGTTTTATGAATCCGATCACTAGGATCCCAGGCAGTAGCATGACGTATACCGCGAAAACGAGAGCTAGCCTGAGAATGGCGTTCCAGCACCTCATCAACTGCTTTTCCCAAACGCAAATCACCATAGGCAACAATTCCAGCTGCTATGTGAGGTGTATCTATGAAGTTATCTTGACAATGGGCGGTTATCTGATCGACAAACGCCGTTTCACCCACGGATCGAAGGTGCTCAGATCCTTCTTCATAGTAATTGGATTGGCACTCAACATAAACCGTTTTAGTCACCCGGTGGCCGTTTATGTCTTGACGCAGTTCATCCACAAGATAACGACTACCCTTCATGTCCCATAAATGATGATGGGCATCGCAAATCTGAAGTTCTGGCTCCAGAATTTCCTCAATGGTAGGTGAGTCGCTGCTTTGATCTGCCATAGATTAAACTTTGCGGATTCAAGTCTGATATTCAACAATTCAATTGACTTGCTTAACGTTTAATCTCAATTCCAGCTTTTTCACGATCCCAGCAGTCAGGCGTGATACCTTCCTGTTTTAGTTTGAATTTTTCAACTCTTTCACTGATAGTTTTAGGCAATTCACTACGGATTGCAATGTAACGCGGGATCGCAAAATATGCTAAACGTGACTCGCACCACCGAATGATTTCCTCAGGTGTTACGCTGTGGCCATATTTTAATACGATAACTGCTTTTACATCCTCTTCCCCTACGTCAGAGGGCACTCCGACCACACAGGATTCGAGCACAGCATCATGAGAGCTTAAAACCGATTCCACTTCAAACGAAGAAATATTCTCACCACGACGTCGTAGCGCCTGTTTTTTGCGGTCTACGAAATAGAAGTAACCATCATCATCCATACGACCAAGATCGCCTGTATGAATCCAGCCTTCTTGCATTAGTTCCGCTGTGGCTTCAGGGTTCTTGTAATACCCTGTTGTCCCCACATATTCCTTCGATGTCCTGGCAACAAATTCACCCAAACTCCCAGGTTTACATTCCTTGCCGTCATCATCAAAAATCTTAACATCCCAACCGGTGATGGCTTTTCCGCAAGAGCCTGCACGCGGTTCATCATAAGGGCTGGCAAGACAAGAGTAACATTCAGTCATGCCGTAAAGTTCAAGGATTTTCGTATTAAACCGTTTCTGAAAAGCATGCCATTCATCTTTTGGTGCCGCAGCTCCTACCATCAACCGCAGGGGATTGTCGCCATCATCTGGTTTTTCTTCTTGCTTTAAAAGGATAGGAATAATGCCACCAATATAATTGGCCTCGGTACATTCCCATTTGCGGCAGTCATCCCACAGACGGCTGGCAGAAAAGCGCTCAACAATAACAGCTTTAGCATCGGCCAATATGGCGGGGCCTATTGTGATGCCTTGGGCATTACCATGGGCAAAGGGCAAGCCAGTGTACAAGACATCATCTTCCGTATAGCGTGAATATTGGACAGAGTTGGACCAAATGTCGTACCAATAGTGATGGCTCATTTGGACACCCTTTGACACACCAGTTGTTCCAGACGTAAATAGTATAGAAGCCATATCACTAAAATGAACTTTTACACCAGGACTTGCAGAAGGACGGTCACTAAATTCAGCGTAGGTGAGATTTTCAAAGCCAGATAATGCCGGTATCATCTCATTCCCACCTTTAGTGTCTAGGGAAATGAGATGCCGTACTGAAGTTAGGCTGCTGGCCACCGTTTCCACATTTTCAAGATACTGGGCATCTGCTATAAGCGCAACACTATCTGAGTGTACAATTTGATAAGCAAGTCCGGCACCCTTCAGCGCCGTATTAATGGGCACTTCAACAGCCCCGATTTTGTTCAGACCAAACCACGAAAATAAAAATTCACGGCAATTGGGCAACATAATGGCAACCTTGTCGCCCTTCTTGACACCAAGAGCCAAAAAGCCATTTGCAGCTTTATTAATTTCGTCGTTTAGCTCTCCAAGTGTAAGAGGGGCGTCACCAAATTGAAAGACAACATGATTAGGTCTTTGTCTAGCCTTATCCTCAATAATATCGGTAAGAACCCGATCTTCTCGAGAATATTCCTGCATATTCCAGCAACGCCACTTACGGGCCGCTTTTTCAAATTTCTCATCCCACCGTCCCATGACCAACTCCTGAATATTATGGCTTCAATAAGCTTTTATAAGTAATGCTTTGACCTTGCTCCCTAGATTACAAATGCTATCGAAGGACTTGGAATCAGTAATCTAGGGCGGGCTAAAGTTCGTAACGTCTGATAAATCTTACAAGTCCTTGACCATGTTATAAGCATCACCGAACCAGGCGCCTGGGCAATAAGATTGAACCATCTTGCCAAAGTCCCAACTGATTCTTTTATTCGTTTTTACG
>JBASWL010000075.1:0-7461 GCA_049276455.1 Georgfuchsia sp.
TCATGACCCGGGCGCACATCACGGATCCCGACCTCGTCAACAAGGCTGCGGAAGGCAGATTCGACGATATTCGCCATTGCATTGGCTGTGTTCAGGGGTGCATCAAACGGATTTTCGACGGCATGGAACTGACCTGTACGCAGAACCCCATTACCGGCAGAGAGGGAAAATACGCAAACATCCCCATCATCTCCGGAAAGTCGCGTCTGGTTGTGGTGGGCGGCGGTCCGGCGGGTATGGAAGCAGCAAGACTCGGTGCTGAACGGGGATTCGATGTCGTTCTTCTGGAGAAGGATCAGGAACTCGGCGGTCAGGTCCGCTTGATGTGCAAATCGATCCCGGAAAGGGAGGAGTTCAATGAAATCGTGCGCTGGAGAAAAATACAGCTCGATAAATTGGGCGTTGATATACGCACAGGCGTTACGGCCGATGCTGCAACCATCAAGGAGCTGGGTGCAAGTCTGGTAATTGTCGCAACCGGTGCGCTGCCAAGAAACATTGGGGTGCCAGGGAGCGATGCGGCAAATGTGTTCACTGATCTGGAATGGGTCACCGAAAATCGCGAAATCGGCGACAACGTTTTGATTGTAGACAAGGTAGGCAGATCCAGCGGGCTGGTTATCGCCGATCATCTCACCAAGCAGGACAAGAAGGTGACCATCGTGACCCAGTTATGGTTCCCCGGGCAGAAAGCGGGATTCCAGAATATCGCCTTCATGTATATGGGGATACTGCAGCATGAAACGCAATTTATTCCCAACAGCGCTCTGGTGAGTGTGGACGATGGGGAAGCGACTATCGTCAATGTTTATTCAGGTCAGACGAGCAGCTTGGGCAAGTTTGATACGATTCTCACGATTACGCCGCCGATTGCGAACGATGGACTGTTCAGGGAACTTTTGGATAGCGGTGTCAAGTGTCTTGCCGTGGGGGATGCCCTGTCACCGCGGGATGCTCAGTGCGCCATTCGCGATGCCTTCGATGCTGTTGCTGCTTTGCAAGTCTGACACGGGATTAATGCGACGTCATGGATAAAACGGTTTGTGTATTGCTGGAGACCGAGGAGGATGGCACGCTCAAGGATATTTGCTATGAGCTCGCAAACGAGGCGGTCAGCTTCGCCAAGGATTCCGGAGCGAAAGTTTTCGGAATCCTGCTGGGGAAGCAGACTGACAAGGCTGTTACCGAGGCCAAGAAATATGGTGTCGAAAAGCTGTATGTCCATGATGCGCGTCTCGATCCGGAAGATATCGCCAGCAACGATGCGAAGTTCCGCAACCTGTGCGCATGCATTGATGCAGAGAGCCCCGCGCTGATACTGATGGGACAGGAATACGCGGGCGTAAGCCTGTCGTCTTTCCTGGCAGTCATATGCGGCTACAAGACGGTATCGAACGCCCAGAAAGTCTCGTTCTCGGCGGGAAATATCGTAGTGGAGAAGCCGGTTTTGAATGGAAGGGTGCTGAAAACCCTGAAGTATCCTTCCGGACAGAAAGTGGCGGTTCTAATCAAGCCGGGCATGTTGGGCGTTGGCAATGCCATACGGAAGTCCGCGGATATCGCATTGCAGCCTTTACAGGAGGCGACAGCATCCGACGCAGTGACTGCTCAGTACGATGCCATCAAGCGGGAGCGGTCGTATCAAGTCGAGTTGACGGACCGCATTTCGGAAGCGGATGTCGTGATTGGGGTTGGCGGTGGAGTCACCGCAGACTTGATGGACGAGATCGTCAGTCTCGCAAAGCGGATGAATGCGGCTGTCGGGGGAACCCGGGTCGGCGTCGACAAAGGCCTGGTTCCCTATGAAAGACAGATAGGTCAAACGGGCAAAATCATCGCGCCGAAAGTGTATATCGCCCTGGGAATTTCCGGCGCCATTCAACATCTTGTTGGCATGAAAACAGCCAAATACATAATTGCCGTGAACATTGACAAAGGCGCCCCACTTTTGAAGTCGGCCGATCTTCCGTGCATTGCGGACGTAAGAGAGCTTCTTCCAGAGTTGCGCAAAAATATCGAAACGCGGGCTTGATATGCAACAATCATTCGATGTGGTAATTGTAGGCGGCGGACCGGCAGGATTGACCGCCGCCATTGAACTGGCGCGAAAAGGCGTCAAGGCCGTGGTCCTCGAACGGGGGAACTACTGCGGCGCAAAGAATCTTTTCGGCGGCACGCTATACGCAAAACCTTTGTGCAAGGTGGTTCCCGAGTTCTGGAAAGACGCGCCCATTGAACGGGTGATAAAGAAAAGGAAACTGTCGGTCCTGATGCCGGAAGGGGCTGCCACCATCGAGTTGCAATCGAAGCGATTTGAGGAACCCCCATACTATGGGTTTACCGTTCTCAGAAGCCAGTTCGACCGCTGGTATTCTGAAGTAGCCGTCAAGGAAGGTGCCACCGTACTGACGGAAGTCGTCGTTGATGACCTCATCTTTGACGGCAATACCGTCACCGGAGTCATGCCGCGATTCGGAGGCGAGCCCATAAAGGCTAAAGTCGTAATCCTTGCTGATGGCGTCAATTCTGTGCTGGGCCGGAAGTACGGGTTGAGGAAACCCGACAACATCGCCCATTACTCATTGGGATGCAGGGAAATTTTCAAAATTGACAGGAACGTGCTGGAGGATATTTGCCAAATCAGCGGCGATGATGGCTATTCCCATGAGTTTCTGTTCGGAAGCACGAAAAAGGTCAAGAGCGGCGCATTCATTTACACAAACAAGGACAGCGTTTCAGTCGGCGTGGCTTGCCAATTGAGTGGATTAAAAGCCTCTGGAATCGCTCCGTACGAGCTGCTGGACGAGTTCAAGCAGCATGACATAGTCAAGAGGATCGTCTCTCGCGGTGAATTCAGGGAGTATTCGGCACACCTGGTAGCGGAGGGCGGCGTCGAGATGACAAACAAGCTCGTCGGCAACGGCGTCCTGCTTATCGGATCCGCTGCTGGCTTCGTGGTCTCCGGCGGGATAGTCCTCGAAGGTACCAATCTTGCCGTCGAGTCGGGAATCGCGGCTGCCTCGGCTTGTTATTCTGCCCTGCAAAGCAACGATTTCTCGGAAAAATCGCTGGCCAAATATAGCGACGCCTTGAAAAATGGATTCGTGCTGAGCAATGTGGGCAGATTCAGGCATTTCAGCCATTTGTTCGGCGCTGACAGGTTTTACGACGACTACCCGCCCGTTGTATTCAATGCACTCATGGACTTTATGTGTAGCACCGACCAGAAAAAACCTGGCCTGATGAAGACTATCCTGGCTGGCCTCAAGGAAAGAAATATAAACAAGACCACCCTCTTGAAAGATATGTACGGAATCTATACGGGGTTCTTGAAATGAGCTTTACCAAAACGGATAAGAATCTCTATGTGGTCGATAACGAACCGCATATTAAAATTACCGATCAGGAAATATGCAATACATGCCCAAGTCGCGCGTGCCTGACGTGCTGTCCTTGCAAATGCTACACCATCAACGAAACAACCAAATCGGTTGAGTTCTCGCATCTCGGATGCCTGGAATGCGGAACCTGCAGGATTGTGTGTTCCGAAGGCGCGATAAGCTGGACTTATCCGCGTGGAGGCCATGGCATTTTGTATCGCTATTAGATAGGGCAATTGGTGGCACTGCTGATAAGCATTTTGGGTGATGATAACAACATAATCTGCGCCGAGACATGATGAAAATATTGGTATGTATCAAAAGGGTATTGGCTGATGGAAGCGATATCTACATCGATGACAATAAAATAGAAAAAAACTGTCAGCTATACAAGCCCAACCCTGCCGATGTAAGCGCATTTAACGAGGCCCTTGGAATCAAGGGTAAATATCCGGGGGCAACCCTTGATGTGGTGACGGTAGATGGACGCGCGTCAGAACCATGCTTGAGGCAATTTACCGCCTTTGGTGGCGATAATGCCTACCGTCTGTGGGATGACGCGCTCGACGATCAGGCGGAACTCAATAATCTGCAGATTGCAGAGATACTGTCGGCGTTTGCGCGAAAACAGGAATACGACATCATCTTGCTTGGCAGCCGGTCCGAATACATGGGGGCTGGTGGCCTGCCCATCCTGCTGGGATGCAACCTCGGCATTCCGGCGATTACAAATGTAACGGAAATCGAATATGCCGACTCCGGGATGTCGGTTCATAAAATGCTCAAAAAAGGCCGAAGGGTCGTTTACAAATGCTCCCCGAAATTGATTCTGAGTGTTGAATCCGGCAACTCGACGAGACTGGGCGATGACATCGGGAAACTGATAAAGGCCCAGGAGGTTGCGGTCAACATTATTCCATTCAGCCAGCTTGAAATTAACAGCGGCCTGATCGCAAAGGCTGTGGAAAAAGTCGAATATTCCTACCCGAAGCCACGCACCAAATATGTGATGATTCTGGAATCCAGTTCTGTTCAGGATCGCCTGGGCTTTCTGATGGGCGGAGGAACCGCCAAGAAGGATTCTGGTGGAATAAAGGAAGGCACCCCGGCCAAGGTTGCAGAAGCGATTTGCAAGGCCCTGGCCGAAAAAAATGTGTTTGCCAAGCGGCAGTAGTCAGGGGAATTCAATACTGTCTGCGCAAGGATTCAAAGCAGAGCTGGAGTTCCCAACCTGTTTCAGGTTGCCTTAACCCGCCTAAGGCTGGGTAATTATTTAGGATTTTATCTGCCATGACATACGAACATTTGAACGTCGAAACCAGGGGGCGGGTCGGTCTTGTCACATTGAACCGGCCGGCCAAGCTCAATGCGCTGTGCGGGCAGTTAATGGATGAATTGACTACCGTGCTGAATAACTTCGACGTGGATGACGGCATTGGATGTATCGTCATCACGGGATCCGAGCGCGCCTTCGCGGCAGGGGCCGACATTCCGGACATGCAGAATTTAGGCTTCATGGAAGCCTACAAAACCGATTTCATCACCCGAAATTGGGAGCGGTTGAGAACGTTTCGAAAACCAGTAATAGCGGCTGTAGCGGGCTTTGCCTTTGGCGGCGGCTGCGAACTGGCCATGATGTGCGACTTTATCATTGCCGCTGAAAATGCCGTATTTTCACAGCCGGAGATTACCCTTGGCATCCTTCCTGGCGCAGGAGGAACGCAACGCCTGCCGCGCGCAATTGGAAAGGCCAAGGCGATGGAACTCTGCCTGACCGGAAGACGCATGGATGCAAGGGAAGCGGAAGCGGCCGGTTTGGTGGCGCGGGTAGTTCCTGTGGAAAAGCTCATGGAGGATGCACTTGCCACGGCTGATAAAATTGCATCTTTCTCACTGCCAGTGGTCATGATGGCGAAGGAATGCGTCAACCGCGCCTTTGAGAGCAGCTTGTCCGAGGGGCTTCTGTTTGAGCGCAGGACGTTTCATTCGGCATTTGCCACCATGGACCAGAAGGAAGGCATGAAAGCCTTCGTTGAAAAGCGCAAGCCGGGATTTGTTCACGAATAAGGACACTTTGTATGGATTTGGATTTCACTCAGGCGGAGAAACAGTTCCGCGAGCAAGTCACCACCTGGCTTCATGACAATGTTCCCAAGGGACCGCGTCCCTATGAGGGAGATGAGGCGCTGGCATTCGACATCGGCTGGCAACGCAAGATGCACGACGCCGGCTGGGCCGGCATCGCGTGGCCTACCGAGTATGGTGGCCGCGGACTTTCCACCATGCAGCAACTGATCTGGTTCGAGGAATACGCCAAGGCGGGGGGGCCCTGGGCCGGGCATATCATCCCGGGCATGAATATGGCTGGACCGACGTTGATCGTCGAGGGGAACGCCGAACAAAAGGCGTTTCATCTGCCGAAAATACTGCGTGCCGAAGTCACGTGGTGTCAGGGCTTTTCCGAACCCTCTGCCGGTTCCGATCTGGCGAGCCTGCACACGCGCGCCGTCATCGACGGCGACCATCTCGTGGTGAACGGCCAAAAAATCTGGACGAGTTTCGGCAACTATGCCGACTATCAGATGCTGCTGGTGCGTACCGATCCCGACGTACCCAAGCACAAGGGCATCAGCTGGCTGATCTGCGACATGAAGACCCCGGGCATTACCATTCGCCCGATTGAAATCATGTCCGGCGGCCATCACTTCTGCGAAGTGTTCTATGACGATGTCCGCATCCCCCTCTCCAATGTTGTTGGCAAGATCAACGATGGCTGGCGCGTGTCGATGTCGACCCTGTCTTTCGAGCGCGGCACGGCGTTCATGGCGGATTGCATCGAACTTGAAAAGAAGATTGAAAAGCTGATCAGGCTTGCGCGCACGCAGCCTTCGCAGTTTGGAAACGGCAAGGCAATCGACGACGACGAAATCAGGCGACGGCTCGGGCAAGCCAATGCAGAAAGCTCCGCATTGCGCTCCATCATCCTTTCCGCCATCTCGCGTATCGAGCGTACGGGCAAACCTGGGCCGGAGAGTTCGATAATTCGGCTGCACTACTCCCTGCAGCATCAGCGCGTCTATCGTCTGGCGCTGGACATACTGGGCCCCGCGCAGACCATCATGTCGGAGCCCGGCCAGGACTGGACCCAGCCCTACCTGCGCAGCTATGCGTCCACGATTGCCGGCGGTACTGCCCAGGTTCAACGCAACATCATTGGCGAGCGAATCCTTGGTTTGCCCAAGTAAAAAAAGACATTAGGAATCCGATATGAACCTGCAACCGACTTCTGACGAAGTTCAAATTATCGATGCCGTCGCCAGCTTCATGGCCGAACAAATGCCGGTATCGCGCTATCGCGACCTGGCCGAAGATGCCACGCAGTTAACGCCTGACGAATGGCAGAAAATTGTTGACCTCGGCTGGATCGGACTCGGCCTCGAAGAAGAGCACGGCGGCCTTGGCTGCTCGGTGGTCGAAGAGATTCTGATGTTCCGCGAAGTCGGCCGCCAGGCCGGCCCGCTCGCGCTTCTCGGCAGCGTGATCGGTGCGCGTGTCGCCGCACTGGCGGGCCTGTCCGAATTGAGGGACAGCATCCTCAGTGGCGAGGAGCGCATTGCCCTCGCAATTCCTGCCGATGTGACGATGCCGGTGGCATCGAAGCTCGATGGTGGCATTCAACTGTTTGCCGCTGATTCGGCACGCTATGCGGTGATCGTCGATGCAAACGGCGCGGCGCTGTTCGAGACGAAGGCGCTGTCGCTGCGCGAACAGCCCTGTATTGAACGCCACCTGCCGCTGGCCAGCGCCACGCTCAAGCAGCATCCGGCGCTCGCCTATGTCGAGGCCAAAGCGGATCCCATTGCCGTCCGGCTGGCGATACTGGCCTCGGCGATGCAGGTGGGCGGTGCCGAAGCAACGCGCGACATGGCCGTGGCCTACGCCAAAGAGCGCCAGCAGTTCGGCCAGCTGATCGGTTCATTCCAGGCGATCAAGCACATCTGCGCCGACATGGCCGTGCGCTGCGAGGAAGCCTGCACCCAGCTTTTCTATGCGAGCCTGTGCCTGCGCGACCGCGAAATTG
>JBASWL010000076.1:0-76408 GCA_049276455.1 Georgfuchsia sp.
TTTTTCTTCCAGAGTTGAAAAAGAAACGACACGATGTTCACCTAGTAACTGGTCAATCTTATAGAAGCGCTCAGTACGATCCATTCGTTGCCAAACAATCGATTAACCGATACCCAGCAGCAGGTCGTCGAAAATGTCGTCCACCGACTCCAATCCAACCGCCACTCGCAATAAGCTTTCATTAATCCCTGCTGCCGCACGCGCTTCCGGCGTGATGCGGCCATGCGTTGTCGAGGCAGGATGCGTTATGGTGGTCTTGGTGTCGCCCAGATTTGCCGTCACCGAAAGCAAGCGACAGGCATCCACTACCCGCCACGCCTCACCACGGCCGCCTACTACCTCAAAGCTTACGATGGCGCCTCCAAGCAATTGCTGCCTTGCGGCCAGCACATGTTGCGGATGCGAATCCAGTCCCGGATAAAACACCCGGGCTACCTTGGGATGCGCTTCGAGACGAAGTGCCAATTTCATAGCACTGGCCGATTGCGCCTCCATGCGAATTCGCAATGTTTCCAACCCTTTGATAATCACCCATGCATTAAAGGGCGAAATCGATGGTCCTGCCGTGCGTAGAAACTTGAAGACTTCTTCCATGTCAGCCTTGTTGCCACATACGGCTCCGCCCAGCACCCGCCCCTGCCCGTCAAGGTACTTGGTCGCAGAGTGCATGACAATGTCGGCACCCAGTGCCAACGGCCTTTGTAACGCTGGTGTACAAAAACAGTTATCGACCATCAGTCGCACTTTGGTGTCGCGTGCAACTTGCGCCAAGGCAGCTATATCGATTACTTCCATTAAGGGATTGGAAGGAGTCTCGATGAAAATAAGTTTTGTGTTCGGGCGAATGGCGTTCTTATAGGCCGCTATGTCGGTGGCCTTCACCAATGTCGTTTCGATGCCAAAGCGCGACAGGATCGTGCCAAACAGATTCAGTGTTGAACCAAATACACTCTGTGACGACACGATGTGGTCACCCGCGCTGAGCAGCGCCATCACGGTCGACAGCAGTGCCGACATGCCGCTCGCGGTAGCGATGCAAGCCTCAGCACCTTCAAGCGCGGCAAGGCGGCGCTGGAACATGTCAACCGTTGGATTGGTGAAACGGCCGTACACGTAGCCCTCTTCCGCGCCGGAAAAGCGCGCCGCAGCCTGAGCTGCATTATCGAACACAAAGCTCGACGTCAGATAAAGCGCCTCGGAATGCTCGTTGAACTGACTGCGCTCTTGGCCGGCGCGAACAGCCAGCGTATCAAAATCCGGTTTCTTTGCCACGTTATTCCTGGCCTTCCAGAATCAGGTTAAGGTCGAGCTGTGGACTATCGTCGCCCTCGGCAATGGATCGCACCGGGTTATCTCGCGCATTCTCAACGTTCTCAAGATATTCCGCCGTGACATCGCCAGTGATGTAATTACCGTCAAAGCACGACGTTTCGAAAATGTTCAATGACGGATTGAGCATATGCACAGCCCGTTTAAGGGCTTCGATATCCTGATATATCAAGGCATCGGCCCCGATCTCCTGCCGTATTTCCTCATCGTTACGGAAGGCGGCAATCAACTCGACGCGCGACGGCATGTCGATACCGTAGACATTGGCATGCCGCACCGGCGGCGACGCCGAGGCAAAATACACCTTTGTTGCACCTGCTTCACGTGCCATATTGACGATCTCATGACTGGTAGTGCCACGCACAATCGAATCGTCGACCAGTAGTACGTTCTTGCCACGAAACTCCTGCGCAATGGCATTGAGTTTATGTCGCACAGACTTTTTGCGCGAGGCCTGCCCTGGCATGATGAAAGTGCGACCGATATATCGATTTTTCACGAATCCTTCACGATAGGGCAGGTCGAGACGGCGTGCCAATTCCATAGCCGCAGGACGTGACGAATCGGGAATCGGGATCACGGCATGGATTTCCAGATGCGGCATGGTGTGACGAATCTTGTCAGCAAGGAACTCACCCATCTTGACGCGCGTCTCGTAGACAGAGACACCATCCATCAGCGAATCGGGCCGCGCCAGATAAACATACTCGAACATGCAAGGTGCATGCATGGTTTTCTCGGCACACTGGCGGCTAGTGAAATGCCCTTCCGTGTCAATCCATACCGCTTCGCCCGGTTCGATATCGCGCAGCATCTTGAAACCGAGCGTATCGAGCGCAACGCTTTCCGACGCCACCAGATATTCTGGTCCCAGTGCGGTCTCGTTGCGGCCGACCACCAACGGGCGAATCCCGTACGGATCTCGAAATGCAAGCAGGCCAAAGCCGGCAATCATAGCCACCACGGCATATGCCCCGCGTACGCGACGATGAACGCCCGCCACTGCCCTGAATACCGTCTCCGCATCAAGCTGGTACTTGGTCGAAGCCAGTTGTAGCTCATGCGCAAGCACATTAAGCAGCACTTCGGAATCAGAATTAGTATTTACGTGCCGCAAATCCTGCAGAAACATGTCCTGCTTCAACTGCTCGGTATTGGTGAGATTTCCGTTGTGCGCCAGCATCAGGCCAAAGGGTGAGTTGACGTAGAACGGCTGAGCCTCGGCCGCACTATAGGCCGAGCCGGCCGTGGGGTAACGGCAATGGCCGATACCCCAATTGCCGACCAAGCTACGCATGTTGCGGGTGCGGAATACATCACGCACAAAGCCCTGCCCCTTGTGCATATGAAAGCGCCCGCCTTCGGCGGTAGCAATGCCAGCAGCATCCTGGCCACGGTGCTGCAACACCTGCAACCCGTCATAGAGCAACTGGTTAACCGGCGTAGTCGCTACAACACCCAAAATCCCGCACATGACGTCCCCATATTTTAACTTAGCGATATCGAATCTTGCTTGCCCACTCAAGCGGCAACCACGGTTTCATCGCTACAACCGCTGTTTGCAGCGGCGCTGCAAGTACAGCTGAGTGCCACCACTGCTGTTTCGGAAAGGTTGTCAGACCTCCCGCCGCCACTAGCACCAGCACCAACAAAACCCCGCGCGCCAAACCAAACATAGCACCAAGAAACCTGTCAGCCCAGCCCAGCCCGATTGCTCTCAGCAAACCACTCACCAGCAGCCTGACCAATGCTGCCAACAACAATACAGCAACGGCAATCGCCAAAAATGCCGCCAGATACTGCAAGGCTGGATCTGTGATCCACCGAGACAATTCCAACGCCAAGTGCGGCGCAAATAGTCTGCCCAATATGAACGCCAGTACCCAAGCAACCAGCGCCAGCACTTCACTAACCACTCCTCGCCAAAATCCCAACAACACCGACAGCGCAACGCCTGCCAGAACCGAGTAATCGAAAATCGTCACTACTTCTGCGCAACCTGGCCATCAACGCCAATCTTAATGATCCGCAAGCGTGCCTTATTGGCTAGCTCACGCGACTTGAATGGCCCCGCCAGCACCCGCGTGCGCGGACCTTGCGGTAAATCGATTTTTTCAGTGTAAGACGGCAAACTCATATCCTTGAGCTTGTTCGCCAATTGCTTCACATTGGAGATATTCTGATATGCCCCAAGTTTCACAACCCATTGTTCGACATCCTTGCCCTCAAGCACGGCTTCGGCGCGAACGGCTTCGGCCTTTTGTGCTGAGCCTGCTTTCATTTCCGTTACGGTATTCGTCACCTGAGGCAAAGTAGGCTTCTCGGCAATATCGGGAGTCATGGAAATAGGCGTCTCGGCGGCAAGCTCGGGCTTGGGCGCTTGCTGATCTTTCGGCAACTGGGGCGGCATCGGGCGTCCGGGAATCTCCCGCGCAGTGAGCGAATCACTGCTATTCCGACTGGGGATACGAATCTGAATATCCTGTCCGCTGGGCTTTGGTTCGCTATCCATCACAACAGGGAGCACGATCACAGCCAGCAACGCCAGTGCCACAGCACCAACCAGGCGACGGCGTGCGCGCTTCTTCAAATCAATCGAGGGATCGGCGACAGAAGCATCAGACATGACGGTCAGGTTCTGAAAGGAAGGACACGCATTACATCGGCTACCGTTAAAAACGATCCGAAGATGAGAATTCTATCATTTTCCCCTGCAGCGCCTCGCGCATATGCGAACGCTTCGGCCGCTGACAGATATTCCCTTATCGGCACAGTAACGCCATCCCTTCGAAGCTGTTCGGCAACTTGCGCGGCATTCGCAGCACGTGATCCTGACAGCGTACAAACCAGCCAGTGTGTCACGTATGGTTTGATGGCGCGAATCACGCCAGAAATATCCTTGTCAGCCATCATGCCAAATACTGCCCAAGTCTCTGGGTGACTCTTCATATTGTTAAGGTTTTTCGCAAGTTCACTGGCTGCCTGCGGGTTATGCGCCACATCGAGTACTAAGGTCGGCTTGCCGGAAATCACTTGGAAACGTCCTGGCAACTCGACCCCGAGCAAGCCGTGCTGAACATCCAGAATTGCCACGGGCAATACCTCATGTAACGAATCTAGCGTAGCCAGTGCCGCTGACGCATTATTGAACTGGATGCCACCCTTCAGGGCTGGATGCTCGAGCCCACTACGTTTGCCCAGCCAGCTCCAAAACTGCCATTGCTGCTCCTGAGGTACAAAACCATAATCACACCCGATCAACTTCAGATCAGCTCCGATTGTGTCCGCATGCGCGAGCAAACTCGCAGGCGGGTTCGAATCGCTGCAGATAGCCGGCTTTCCGTTACGGAATATCCCCGCTTTCTCGAGTCCAATTTGCTCGCGGTCACTGCCGAGATAATCCATGTGATCGAGGTCGACCGTTGCAACCACCGCACAATCCGTTTCATAGACATTGACCGCATCCAGCCTGCCACCAAGTCCAACTTCCAAAATGATGACATCCAGCCTGGCCCGCGCAAATATCTGCCATGCCGCTAGCGTGCCGAACTCGAAATAAGTCAGCGGTATTCCGTTTCGTGCGGCCTCAACTTCAGCAAATCCGGTACAGAGATCATGGTCGGACACAGAATGCCCATTGACACGAACACGTTCGTTGTAGTCGAGAAAATGCGGAGAGGTGTAGAGACCGACACGATAGCCGGCACAAAGCAGTATGCTTTCCAGCAGTGCACATATCGAGCCTTTGCCGTTAGTGCCACCTACGGTAATAACCGGACAGAGTTTAGTTTGTCCCAAGGCACGTCGTAACGCGTCGACTCGCTCCAAACCCAGCGCAATCGGCTGAGTATGCTGGCTCTCGACATAGGCGAGCCAGCTTGGCAGTGAATCGGGCATTTATGCGGGGAGAGGTGTACGTTGTAGCAGTGAAATCAGCGATACCAGCCGGTCTCGTATTTCGCGCCGATCGACAATCATGTCGATTGCGCCCTTTTCGACCAGAAACTCGGCGCGCTGAAAACCTTCCGGCAATTTCTGGCGCACGGTCTGTTCGATCACGCGAGGCCCGGCAAAACCGATCAGCGCACCAGGCTCTGCAATCACCACATCACCCATGAAGGCGAATGAAGCGGAAACCCCACCCATGGTCGGATCGGTGAGCAAGGTAATAAAGGGCAGGTTGTGCTGCGATAACTGGGTCACGGCTGCTGTGGTTTTGGCCATCTGCATGAGTGAGAACAGACCTTCCTGCATACGTGCCCCACCACTGGCCGTAATGCACAAGAATGCTGCTTGCGCTTCGATCGCAGCGCGAACGCCACGTACAAAGCGCTCACCGACGACGGAACCCATCGAACCGCCGAGAAAGTCAAACTCAAAACACGCCACCACTACCGGCAAGGTTTTGACCGATCCCTGCATCACAACCATCGCATCACTTTCACCCGTTTCATCGACAGCCGCAGCAAGGCGGTCCGGGTAGCGTTTGCTGTCCTTGAACTTGAGTGGATCAATAGAAATAACTTCGGCGCCGATCTCATGACGTCCTTCAGCATCAAGCAGTAGATCGAGCCGAGTACGAGCACATATGCGATGATGATGACCGCATTTCGGGCAAACGCTGAGGTTGCTTTCGAGGTCAGAGCTGTAGAGTACCGCCTCACAGGCCGGGCATTTGCACCAGAGCCCTTCCGGCACCGAATGACGTACTCCTTCGGCGCGCTTGATTTTAGGAGGCAGCAATTTCTGAAGCCAACTCATAACGGTACTCCCTGATCCATGGCATCGCGAATGCCGCGAATAAATGCGCCTACTCTAGCGGCAGCCAAATCGCGCGGCGAATTCTCTATTTCTTCAATAATACGGCTACCGATCACCACTGCATCAGCGACTATTGCAATTCGTGCGGCGCTATTGCCATCGCGGATACCAAAACCAACACCAACTGGCATACCAACTTTCTCTCGAATTGCTGGGATACGCCGCGTCACCTCGTCGAGGTCGAGGTGACCAGCACCCGTTACCCCTTTGAGCGACACATAATAGAGATAGCCGCTACCTTGTTGTGCGACCTGTGCAAAGCGCTGCTCGGTCGATGTCGGCGCCAGCAGAAAAATCGGATCTATCCCCTCGCCTTTGAGCATAGCGGCAAAGGCTTCGCATTCTTCTGGCGGATAGTCAACTGTCAATACACCATCAATACCAGCTGTACTGGCATCACGCACAAACTTTTCAGCACCATAAGCTTCCACTGGATTGGCGTAGCCCATCAGCACCAGCGGCGTGTGATCGTTATCACGACGAAATTCGCGTGCAATATCGAGCACACGGGTCAGCGACATGCCCTGTTTCAGCGCACGCTCAGAGGCACGCTGGATGGTCGGACCGTCTGCCATCGGATCGGAGAAAGGCACGCCAAGTTCGATGATGTCGGCGCCGCCAGCGACCAGCGCGTGCAGCAGCGGCAAGGTTAGTTCGGCATCGGGGTCGCCGGCGGTAATGAAGGGGATCAGCGCCTTGCGGCCCTGCTTATGCAACTTTGCGAAAGTAGTTTGGATTCGCGACATGATCAGAAGCGGATGCCGGATTTCTCCGCCACCGTGTGCATGTCCTTGTCACCGCGGCCGGACAGATTGACCAGCAGCAGTTTATCCTTGCCAAGGGTCGGCGCGAACTTCGCCGCATAGGCCAGGGCATGCGCAGACTCCAGCGCGGGAATAATGCCTTCGAGACGGCACAGGTCGTGAAATGCCTTGAGCGCCTCGTCATCGTCAATGGTCACATACTCTGCGCGCTTCGTATCCTTGAGCCAGGCATGCTCAGGGCCGACGCCCGGATAATCGAGACCGGCAGAAACCGAATGCGTCTCGGTGATTTGGCCGTTTTCATCCTGCAGCAGATAGGTACGGTTGCCGTGCAGCACACCGGGACGACCGGCAGTCAGTGAAGCTGCATGCCGGCCGCTCTGGATGCCGCTGCCAGCCGCTTCGACACCGATCAGGCGCACGTTATGCTCGTCGATATAGGGGTAGAAAATCCCCATCGCGTTGGAGCCGCCGCCGACGCAGGCGATTACCGCGTCGGGTTGGCGACCGGCAAGTTCGGGCATCTGTACCTTGCATTCCTCGCCGATGACGGACTGAAAATCGCGCACCATCATCGGATAAGGATGCGGCCCGGCCACGGTACCGATGATGTAGAAGGTATTGGCGACATTGGTCACCCAGTCGCGCATCGCTTCGTTCAATGCATCCTTGAGCGTTTTCGAGCCACTCTCCACCGGTACCACCGTGGCGCCGAGCAGCTTCATGCGATAGACATTTTGGACCTGACGCTTGACGTCCTCGCTGCCCATATAAACGACACACTCCATGCCGTAGCGCGCGGCAACGGTTGCGGTCGCGACACCGTGCATTCCAGCACCTGTCTCGGCAATCACACGCGGCTTGCCCATGCGGCGCGCCAGCATGGCCTGACCGATGCAGTTATTCACCTTGTGCGCGCCGGTGTGATTGAGGTCTTCACGCTTGAGATATATCTGTGCACCGCCGAGCAACTCCGACCAGCGTTTGGCATGGTAAATCGGGCTCGGGCGTCCGACATAGTGCTTGAGGTCGTATTCGAACTCGGCGCGAAAAGCCGGATCAGCCTGGGCTGCGGCATAGGCTACGCGCAATTCATCCAGCGCGGGGATCAGCGTCTCGGCAACGAAGACGCCACCGTAAGTACCGAAATGGCCAAGCGCGTCAGGATATTGGTAGGGAGCGTTAGATATCTGCATGCTTTACTGCCGTCACAAAGTCGGCGATTTTTGCGGCATCCTTGATGCCCTTGCTTAATTCCACCCCACTACTGACATCCACCGCCCAAGGATGCAACTGACGTATCGCTGCGGCAACATTTCCGCTGTGCAAACCGCCGGAAAGAATCATCGGCAATGGCAAACGGGATGGGATGATGGACCAGTCGAACATCTCACCCCTGCCGCCGTAGCCTTCGACATACGAATCAAGCAAAAGCCCTGCGGCTGAAGAGTAAGACCGCGCGGATTCTACCAGATCGAGCCCCGGTCTGACCCGCGCCACCTTGATATAGGGCCGTCCGAATGAGCGACAATAAGCCTCGGATTCCTCACCATGAAATTGCAGCAGATCAAGCGCGACATTTGCCAGCGCCTGCCTCACGACCGCCTCATTCTCGTTGACGAAAAGACCGACCTTCGTAACAAACGGCGGCACCCGCGCTGCCAGGCCAGCAGCCAGTTCGATGGAAAGGCAGCGCGGACTCGGCGGATAGAACACGAAGCCGATGGCATCGACGCCGGCATTGACTGCTGCATCGACATCCTCGGCACGGGTCAGACCGCAAATCTTGATTCGGGTGCGCATGTTCATACTCGACCAGGATCGAAGTGCGCCATGATACGACCCGTTAGTGGCAATCGCCAGTGTTCGTCGTATTCGGCACCGACGAAATATAGCCCATCCGGCGCAAACGTCGGCGCCGCGAGGGTTCTGTCGCGAGCCGCCAGCAATTCTGCAAATGCTTCCGCCGACATCTTGCCGTAACCGACCCAAAGCAGGGTACCAATGATGTTGCGCACCATGTGATGCAAAAAACCGCCGGCACGAAAATCGAACAGCACATAGTCGCCGTTACGCTGGATTGACGCCTCATGCAAGGTCTTGACCGGCGATCTGGCCTGGCATTCCGACGAACGGAACGAGGAAAAATCGTGCTCGCCCATCAGGTATCGGGCGGCCGCGGACATCCTGCCAACATCGAGCATGCGGTGGTACCGGCCGATGCGCCCGCTATGTAGCGCCGGTCGCACCGGATGATTAAACAGGACATAACGATAGCTACGTGAGATGGCCGAAAACCGGGCATGAAACGCCGGTTCTACAGGAACAGCCCAGCGCACCGCCACCGCAGGCGGAAGATAGCGATTGACGCCGCGTATCCATGCCTGGAGCGGTCGTGATGCATTTGTATCAAAGTGGGCCACCTGCTCCAAAGCATGCACTCCGGCATCGGTACGCCCGGCGGCGATCACCTTCGTTTTCTCACACGCAATCTCGGAAACCGCACGCTCAAGCACACCCTGTACAGTCTCCAGTGCAGGCTGAGATTGCCAACCGTAAAAACTCGAGCCGTCGTATTCGATGCCAATAGCAATTCTCGCCATCACAATCGCCCCAAAGCCGCAGCTGCGAAGGCAAGGCTCGGCAGCATATAGCTCGCGCGCATTCTGCCAGCGGGAAGACTCAACACGCTCGTAAAAAGTATTGATAACGGAAGACACGGCAGGGAGCCGCATCTTCCATGAAAGGGTCAGCCGAGTTGAGTCAATTTGTTGCGCGCGGCTTCCTGCTGAGCGGGAGAACCTTCCGTCAATACTTCCTGCAACAACTCGCGGGCACCCTCGTGGTCGCCCATCTCTTCATAGGCTTGGGCAAGTTCAAGCTTCGTCGCCACTTCAGCAGAGTCGCTGCCACTTCCGGTCACCGCAGGTGCTACAGGTTCGTTGAGGTCGAGATTAATAGATGATAAATCCAACGGCGGAGCAGGTTGCTCTAGCGAATCCGGCTCGCTTGTGCCAAGATCAAAATCGAAATCGAGTCCGTTGTCCGTTTTAGTCTGCGCATTGAAATTGATGTCAAGATCATTGCTCTGCTCGGCGTCCACATCCGATTTATCGTCACTTCCCAGATCAAGGTCGAAGTCAATATCGCTCAGTGTCGCTGTTGCTGGAGCAGCAGGCGCTGCAACCGAAGCTCCCTGTTCCCCTGCCTCATCCAGATCAAGGTCGAAATCGAGCGTACTCGGCAACTCCTCCTCTATCGTGGCAACGCTAACTGGCGCTTCCTGCAAGAGAGGAGCGCTCATGACGATGGTCTCATCTGCTGGATCTGATTCAACAATAACGTCCTGACCATGCTGCACAGGCTCTGGCGCTACATCTCCAGCGTCGTACAAGGGGTTGGCTGGATCGACAGAACGGCCTAGCGCAGCAGCCTCGTCCCACTGTTGGCCAATGCCACCAGTACGCGTATTCAGCTCGCTGGCCAGTTCGTTGAACTGAGACAGACTCTTGCGGCCTGCATATATTTCGAGCAGTTTCAGATACACAGCAAAGTTGTCTGGATCCTTTTGCATGGCATCAACAAGGATATCCTCGGCTTGGCCATCACGGCCGTAGGCCATATAGACCTCTGCTTCCTGAATCGGATCTACGCCTTCCTTTTCCGTATCGACAGCATCAATGGTCGAGTGGCTGAAATCGGATGTTGCGACCAAATCGTTGTCAACACTTTCGCTTGCAGCAATGCCAAATACGGAACTGGTAGCCAACTCGCTAGCAGTAATGGCTTGATCCTTGGCACTCTCGCGCTTTCGCCTCCAAGTTTGAAAACCGAGAAACCCAAAAACAGCCGCAAGCACAGCACCACCGCCATAAACCAGCATGGGATTGTCTTCGACGAAGCTGGGTTCAGGCAATGGTGGGGGCAGGATAATTTTTTTCTTCGGTTTCGGTTTCGGCTGCGGCTTATCAGCGGCTGGCACCGCGGCGGAGACTGAAACTGCAGGCATTTCAGATACAGTTGAACCCGCCAAGGCTGGTGCAGGCTTTGCCTCGACAGACACAGGCGCCACAGATGCTGTTTGTGCGGTTTTCTGTGCATTCGCAACGGTCTGACTCTTCAATTCGGCCAGTTTTTTTAGATCTGCCAGGTTCTTTTCGAGTTCACTAATACGGCTGTTCGCTTCTTTCAGGGCATTATCGCGAGCAATAATATCCTCCTCGCTCAACCTACCCTTGCCCGCTTTTGCATGAGCTTCGCTGCTCGACACCAAAAGCTTGTCTTGGCCACTCGCAGATAGTGTCTTTTCTTCCACCTTCGGCATAATCTTGCCGGTACTGGACTGCTGCGTCTGCTGTTCCACCGGTGTTTGATTGGCCGCTGAGGCAGCAAGACTGTTGCGATAGGCATTGAAAGCGGCGTATTGCACCACGACTATCTTGCGCGCCTCGCCAGCGTTAACGTGCGCCACGGTCTCTGCTTCAGGAATATTGAGTATCCTGCCGGCACGCAGGCGGTTCATATTCCCGCCGATAAAGGCATCACGATTGTTGTTGAATAGTGCCACCAGCATCTGGTTAAGAGTAACGCCCGCTGTTGCAGATTCTGCAGCAATCTTGCCCAAGGTGTCGCCCCGCTTCACTTTGCGGGTATTGGTCGCATCTTCAACAGGTGAAGCTACTTCATTCTCCACCTTCGGCTTCTGTAACCCAACTGGAACCTGATGTAATTCCTTGTTCTGTTCTGATTCAACCTCTGCCTCTGGTGATTCTCTGGCAGGAGAAGTTGTATCCACAGATGATGGTGCAACTGGCGCCATCACCACAGCAGCCGCATTATCTGCTTTCAGTTCAGGAGGATCGAGCAGAAATGCATACTCACGCACCAGCCGGCCGGAAGACCAATTCAATTCCACGAGAAAATCAATGAACGGATCATTGACTGCACGATCGGTCTGTATCCTGAAGTAAGGCTTGCCGTCGGCACGCTTGTCCAGGACGAAACGCACGGAGGGCAGCACTGAAGCATATTCAACGTTGGCCTGACGAAATGCCTCGACCGGTGCCACGCGAGCAACCAACGAACCGAGTTCTTCACGCGATGCGACAATATCCAACTCAGCCCTCAATGGCTGTCCTAGTGCAGAAAGCACTGTAATCTTGCCCATCCCTGCCGCATGGGCTGCGAGTGGCGCGGCAAATAACAATACTGACGCCATTGCAGTAGCCAATACTGCGTGCTTCAGCCTTAAATAATTCCGTTTGTCATTTATATGCACAGTGCCCCCGTGGGGAATACTCCATTAGTATCCAAAATAACATCATGGCCTTAGCGATGCAAGCTCATCCTCCGCATCAAAACACCACTGCTGCTGCCTGAATTTTAATTCAACAATACGCGCAACATGCGCCGCAAGGGTTCTGCGGCCCCCCATAACAATTGGTCGCCAACGGTAAACGCCGACAAATACTGGCTTCCCATTGATAGCTTGCGCAAGCGGCCGACCGGCACCGAGAGCGTCCCCGTCACCTTGGTCGGGGTAAGTTCACGCAGGGTGATATCGCGCTGGTTCGGCACAACCCTGACCCAGTCATTGTGCGCAGCAAGCATACCCTCGATCTCATCGAGCGGGATATCGCGTTTGAGCTTGATGGTCAGAGCCTGCGAATGGCAGCGCATGGCACCAACGCGTACACACAGCCCATCAACCGGAACCGGCGTGCCGCTTCGTCCGAGAATCTTGTTAGTTTCGGCCTGCCCCTTCCATTCTTCTTTGCTTTGACCGTTGCCGAGATCCTTATCGATCCAAGGAATCAGCGAACCCGCTAGAGGTACGCTAAAGTTGTCTGTCGGGAAATTTTCGTCACGCAAAATGCCGGCAACTTCGCGATCAATATCAAGAATCGCCGAGGCCGGATCATTGAGCAGAGATTTTGCCACTCGATGAACCTCACCCATCTGCTTGAGCAACTCTCGCATGTTCTGTGCACCCGCGCCCGAGGCCGCCTGATAGGTCATCGAGGTCATCCACTCGATTTCATTGGCCTTCAACAACCCGCCCAGCGCCATCAACATCAGCGACACAGTGCAATTGCCACCAATGTAGTTCCTGATTCCCGAAGCAAGGCCGCGCTGGATCACATCGAGGTTAACTGGGTCAAGAATGATGATGGCATCATCCTTCATGCGTAGCGTCGAAGCTGCATCGATCCAGTAGCCGCTCCAGCCAGCGGCGCGCAACCGTGGAAACACATCATTGGTGTAGTCACCACCCTGGCAGGAGATGATGATATCCAGCGACTTGAGCTCGTCAATGCTTGCTGCATCCTTCAACGGCGAAACATCGACCCCGATATCAGGTCCCTTACCGCCAGCATTCGAGGTTGTGAAAAACACCGGCTCGATGAGGTCGAAGTCACCCTCCTCACTCATGCGCTGCATGAGCACCGATCCCACCATCCCGCGCCAACCTACCAGTCCCACTCGCTTCATGATTCCGCTCTCTCGACTATTATTTCAACACCAACAAAAAGACACTGCTCTTTTCATACATTGCTCTTTTCATACATCCCGACTGACCTCATGCCGGACTAGATAATATCGCGCGTTCGAAAACCCTGCGCCATCACTTTTGTACTACGACCTCGATTCTATCTGCCGCGCAGAGATTATTGAAGGTAATAAGCCACATTATGGCCACCATGAAATAACATGTTTGATCGACTTTAGAAGCATTTCAGAATAACGCATTGTCGCAATTTAACGGCGTTATCAAACCCTTAATCCGGCCAAATTCCTGCATTACTTGTTCGCAGCCTTCTGGATGGCTTCACCACCCTTCTCAATGTCCTGCCCCATGCCACGCAAAGTGTTGCAGCCAGTCAGCAGAACGGACCCCAGCCCAAGCAGGACAAGGATAGTTTTCAGATTTTTCATGGTTGGCAACTCCATCAGAATAGATCACGTACATAACAAAATACCCGGCAGCGTAGTGCCGGTCTCGGAACCCACCGCCCTGCCCCCAGCCGCGGAAAGCAAATGTTCCCGAGCTCCTGACTGGAATGATGTGATCTTTCCAGAGCCTGCCTCAGTGCGTCTATTGCATGAATATGGGTATAGCAGAAAAATCAAAATTATCGCATATCAGCCCTGCCAGACAGGAACTAGGCGCCATCTCTGGAGTGCATTCCGAACCAGATCAGCGACATCCCGACAAGGGCAGCAATCGATGCACCGGAGTAGGTCACTACTGCACCATGGTTATCCCAGCCATAACCGGACAATATTCCGCCAATGACGCCACCGGCACCATACGAAATACTGCCAAACAGCGACTGTACGGTACCCTGCTGGCAAGACGGGAACCAGCGATTCAGGGCTGTAATGCTTGCCACATGATGGGCGCCGAACGAAGCACCGTGCAGCAGTTGTGCGAACAACACTAGCACCGGCAATGAAATAGCCCATCCGATGATCAGAAAACGCAAGGCTGCAAGCGCAAAACACAGAAGCAGGATATTGCGCAGGGAAGTGAATCCCAGTAGCCGCGGCATAAAGGCAAATACCAGTATTTCCGCCAGCACCCCCAAAGACCAGAGTCCGCCAATGGCAGTTTTGCCGTAACCGTTTTCAACAAGATGGATCGAGTAAAAGGTATACAAAGGCGCATGTGCCACCGACATCATGAAGCCGGCCAACAGCAGTGCAATTGCCGCAGGCTGCAACAAGCTTTCACGCAAGGGTTCCGTGACTCCGTCAAGTGCAATCGGCTCGCTTTCCGGGATCAGCGCAGCCACAATTGCAGCAACGCCAAGCAACCCGAGCGAAATCCACAGGACTGTAATCAGTGGCAACATGTCGAGCATAAAACCAACGCCCTGCACTACCACAATAAAACCGATCGAACCCCACAATCTAATCCGTCCATAGCGTTCGACGAAGTAACGCAAATGGCCGAGCGTCAAGGCCTCCACCAAGGGCAGCGATGCGCTCCAAAAAAGCGACATCACCACCATGATGGCAACCAGCCAATAGAAATTCGTCGATAACAGAAACCCGGCAAATGCCACTGCACTGGCTATCGATGCATTGCGCACCAACATGGTCTTGCGACCGAGTCGGTCGGCGAGCATGCCCCAAAACGCCGGTGCCAGCATGCGCATCAGTGGCATCATCGCCATGACGACGCTGATGCGCCAAGCATCAAGGCCGACCGATTTCAAGTAAAGACTGAAATAGGGAACGAAGCAACCGACGAAGGCGAAGTAGAAAAAATACCAGCAGGACAACCGCCAATAGGGCACAGGCGCCAGCCGCGAATCAGTCAGCTACGCGACCGGGAATTCTGGGCGCGGGACTAACCACATCTCCACACTGGGCACGATACTGCAAGGCTGCGTCAATCAGCACCAGAGCCAACATGGCTTCGGCAATGGGTGTCGCGCGGATCCCGACACAGGGATCGTGGCGTCCGTGAGTTTCCACCGTAGCCGGTTGCCCATGAACATCGACCGAGAGGCGTGGCAAACGCATGCTCGATGTTGGCTTGACAGCGAGGTTAACAATGATGTTCTGTCCGCTGGAAATACCACCCAGCACGCCGCCCGAATGGTTGGACAAAAACCCCTCCGGCGACATCTCGTCGCCATGAATGCTGCCCGGTTCGGTTATGGCGCCAAATCCGGAACCAATCTCGACGCCCTTGACCGCATTGATGCTCATCATGGCATAGGCAATCTGCGCGTCCAGCCGGTCATATACCGGCTGACCCCAGCCCACCGGCACGCCTTCAGCGACAACGGTAATTTTTGCGCCGACCGAATCTCCAGATTTCCGCAATTTATCCATGAAGACTTCGAGTTCCGGCACGATCTCGTCGTTGGGCGCAAAAAAAGGATTCGAGCCCACTGCGCCCCAGTCGATAAAGGGAATCTCCCTAGGGCCCAACTGACTCATATAGCCACGTACATGCACGCCGTAGCGCTCGCCCAGCCACTTCTTCGCCACAGCCCCCGCAGCAACACGTACCGCTGTTTCACGTGCAGATGAACGCCCGCCACCACGATGGTCGCGCAGACCATACTTTTGCAAATAAACATAGTCGGCATGGCCGGGGCGAAACGCCTGAGCAATATTTTTATAGTCTTTGCTGCGCTGATCTTCATTGCGAATCAGCAGCGCAATCGGAGTTCCGGTTGTCTTGCCTTCGAACACGCCGGAGAGAATTTCAACAGTATCAGGCTCACGCCGCTGAGTCACATGGCGCGATGTGCCGGGCTTGCGCCTATCGAGATCGGCCTGGATGTCTGCTTCGGTCAGCGCCATTCCGGGTGGACAGCCATCGATCACGCAACCGATGGCCGGGCCGTGCGATTCGCCGAAGGAGGTGACGCAAAAGAGTTTGCCGAAGGTATTGCCGGACATGCTTAGCGCTCGCCTGCATTGTAAAAGGCGATTTTACACCACGGTTCAATGGTCTTATTTCAGCGCTCGGCGCAGAATCTTCCCAACATTGGTCTTCGGCAATTCGTCACGGAACTCGACCAGATGTGGCACCTTGTACTTGGTCAGATTGTGGTGGCAGTGTTCGATCAGTGCCTCTGCAGTCAAACCAGGATCCTTCTTCACCACCACGATTTTCACCATTTCGCCGGAATGCTCGTTGGGTACACCAATGGCGGCGACTTCCAGTACTCCCGGATGCATGGCGACCACCGCTTCCACTTCATTCGGGAATACCTTGAAGCCCGACACAATGATCATGTCCTTCTTGCGATCGGCGATGCGCAGGAAACCGTGTTCATCCATGGCAGCAATGTCGCCGGTGCGCAGGAAACCGTCAGCCATCATGACATTGGCAGTTTCCACCGGTTGATTCCAGTAGCCTTTCATCACCTGCGGGCCGCGTACGCATAGCTCGCCATTCTGCCCGAGCGGAACTTCCCTGCCTTCATCATCGCGCAATGAAACTTCTGTCGATGAAACAGGCAGACCGATGGAGCCGTTATAACTTTGCAGGTCGAGCGGATTGATGGTGACAGCGGGCGATGTTTCGGTCAGTCCGTAGGCTTCGATCAGTTGCTTGCCGGTAATCGCTTTCCATTTCTCTGCCACAGCCTGCTGCACTGCCATGCCGCCACCGAGAGGAATACGCAAGGAGGAAAAGTCAAGTCGCGCAAAACCTGGATCATTGACCAAGGCATTGAATAGGGTATTCACCCCGGTGATGGCGGTAAAGCGGTATTTTTTCAGTTCCTTGACAAAGCCAGGGATGTCACGAGGATTGGTGATCAGCACGTTCTGAGCACCAACCTTGAAGAAAGTCAGGCAATTCGCCGTCAAGGCAAAGATGTGGTAAAGCGGCAAAGGGGTGACGATGATTTCGTCGCCATCGTGCAGAAAAGACTTGATCCAGGCATGTGCCTGTTGCATGTTGGCGATGATGTTGCCATGAGTCAGCGTGGCTCCCTTGCTGACTCCAGTAGTGCCGCCGGTGTATTGCAACAAGGCGATATCGTCGTGCCCTAGGACAGGCGATCCAAGTTCAAGCCCATGCCCAACTGCCAGGATATCGTTCAAATGCCTCGCCTGAGGCAGCTTCCATGCCGGCACCATGTGCTTGAGGTACTTGACAACACCATTGACCAAGCGACCCTTGATCGGCCCGAGCAGATCACCAATCCCGGTCACAATCACATGGCGGGTAGGCACCTTCTCCGCAATTTTTTCAAATACATGGGTAAAATTCTCGACAATGACAATCGCTTCAGCACCAGAGTCGCGCAACTGGGACTCGAGCTCCGGTGCCGTGTAAAGCGGATTGCAGTTCACCACAACCAAACCAGCACGCCAGATGCCAAAAAGACATAATGGATATTGCAACAGGTTGGGCATCATTAACGCCACGCGGGCGCCGCGTTGCAGTTTCAGTTCAAACTGCAGATACGCAGCGAAGTCGCGCGACAATCGGTCAAGGTCAGCATAGCTGATCGAACTGCCCATATTGGTAAACGCAATGCGCTCAGCGTAGCAGGCAACAGTGCGCTCGAATAGTTCGTTAAGAGACTTGAATTCGTTGGTGTCGATCTCGGCTGGAACTCCTGCCGGATAACCGTCTAGCCAGATTTTTTCCACGAACCTGCATCCATTATTATCATGACAAAAACGATTTCATCAAGCCGCTTCCTTGGCATAATCGTTTAGAGTGCTGTCTCTCAATCGCAAGAATCTTGCCGACCATGTGACCTACCCCCTCTTTATATACTGGGACGACAACCACATCCTAGCTCAATCACAACAAATAAAAAGGACCGCTGGGTTTGTATCCTACGGCCATTTTTTGAATTCTCGCTGGTTAGCGATCCAGATATTTAAATTTGTCCTTGACCTCGACCCAATCATCGGCATCTATTGGCGGATCCTTGCGCTCGACAATTGGTTTCCATATCTTTGATAGTTCAGCATTGAGTGCTATAAATTGGCTTTGATCTTTCGGCACATCATCTTCAGAAAAAATTGCCTCGGCCGGGCATTCGGCAACACACAAGGTGCAATCGATGCACTCATCCGGGTCAATTACCAGAAAATTCGGCCCTTCACGAAAACAATCAACCGGGCATACATCTACGCAATCAGTGTACTTGCACTTGATGCAGGATTCAGTCACAACGTAAGTCATCGTATTTACCCCTATACTGTATGAATGGCGGAAACAGGAAGTCGCTTTTTTATATTCTAGTCTTGCCCATGTTATTGCAAAACAATGTTTAAAAAAAAACGGCCCTCTCCCTCCACGAAAATATCTGAGAAATGCTTGTCTGCATCTACCTTTCGACGGCTTTTCTACTACGCTCTTGCAATTTTTGCGCAACATGCAGTTAACCAGTAGTAAACTTAAAGCTTATTACACAAGCCACGTCAGGCTCGCGATGATCCAGAGGAACATATGAGCGAACACATTCAACATGTCACAGATGGCAGTTTCAAGGCCGAGGTTCTCGAGTCCCCCACCCCAGTTCTGGTTGATTACTGGGCTGAATGGTGCGGTCCCTGCAAAATGATCGCCCCCATTTTGGAAGAAGTTGCCAAGGAATACGCAGGACGCCTCAAAGTAGCCAAACTGAATATCGACGATAACCCAAAGACTCCGGGCGAACTTGGCATTCGAGGTATCCCGACGCTGATGCTGTTCAAAGGTGGCAACGCTGAAGCAACCAAGGTTGGCGCCCTGTCCAAATCACAACTCACTGCATTTATTGACAGTAATCTTTAATACCGCTACAGTCGCCCCGGACTCACACGGCAAAAGATAGAATAGCACCGTATTTTTTGAGTTCGGGCAGTAATATAAAACTCTTAATACCGGCTTCACCCCCCCTTCCGAGCCTCACCTTTCCCTTCCGTAATACCTCGGACTTTTGCGTCCGGCTAACTTCCACAGGTTATTCCTATGCGTTTATCGGAGCTCAAAACCCTCCATGTCGGCCAGTTGCTGGAGACGGCCGTCGAAAACAACATCGACGGCGCCAACCGGATGCGAAAGCATGAATTGATTTTTGCGCTGCTAAAGAGTCAGGCTCGCAAAGGCGAGTTAATTTACGGCGACGGTGCTCTCGAGGTTCTACCCGATGGCTTTGGCTTCCTGCGTTCCCCCGACACATCCTATCTGGCAGGTACCGACGATATTTATGTCTCGCCTTCGCAGATTCGCCGCTTCAATCTACGTACCGGAGACACAATAGAGGGTGAAATCCGTACGCCGAAGGAAGGTGAGCGTTATTTCGCCATGGTCAAGCTTGATTTGATCAATGGCCAGCCACCGGAGAACAGCAAAAACAAGATTTTGTTCGAGAATCTGACGCCGTTACATCCGACCGAGCACCTCCGACTCGAACGTGACATCAAGGCTGAGGAAAACATTACCAGCCGCGTCATCGACATCATTGCACCGATCGGAAAGGGACAGCGCGGACTGCTGGTATCCAGCCCGAAGAGCGGCAAGACGGTAATGATGCAGCATATCGCCCACGCCATCACCACCAATCATCCCGACGTTACCCTGATCGTGCTGCTTATTGACGAGCGCCCAGAAGAGGTAACAGAAATGACCCGCACCGTGAAGGGCGAGGTCGTCGCCTCAACCTTTGACGAACCAGCCTCGCGTCATGTCCAGGTTGCTGAAATGGTGATTGAAAAAGCCAAACGTCTCACTGAACACAAGAAAGACGTGGTGATACTCCTTGACTCCATCACCCGTCTCGCCCGAGCTTACAATACCGTGCAGCCGGCCTCCGGCAAAGTGCTCACCGGCGGAGTCGACGCCAATGCACTGCAAAAACCCAAGCGTTTTTTCGGCGCCGCACGCAATATCGAGGAAGGTGGCTCATTAACGATTATCGCTACGGCACTAGTCGAAACCGGCAGCCGCATGGACGATGTAATTTACGAAGAGTTCAAGGGCACCGGTAATATGGAAATCCATCTTGACCGGCGCATGTCCGAAAAACGCGTGTATCCAGCAATCAACGTCAACCGCTCCGGCACACGCCGCGAAGAACTGTTATTGAAGCCGGACGTGCTGCAGAAAATGTGGGTACTGCGCAAATTGCTCTACAACATGGACGATCTTGAAGCCATGGAGTTTCTCCTTGACAAGATCAAGGCGACAAAAAACAACGGCGAGTTCTTCGACTCAATGCGGCGATAAAAAAATCAGCCTCAAGCAGTAACTCAACGCAAGCTAAACCGCGTCACTATCGACGCTGCACCTTCGGCCATGCTCGCACCGAATTTCCGCGCGAACTGTTCGGCGAAATTGGGTTTCACGGTGTAGTCAAGGATATCCTCGGCCTTGATGACGTCGCGTGCCACGGACTCGGTGGTGCCAAATGCATCTGCCAGTCCCAGTTCGATGCTCTTCGCCCCGATCCACATCAGGCCTGAGAAGGTTTCCGGCGTTTCCTTGAGGCGTTTGCCACGTCCCTGCCTTACTACCTCAATGAACTGCCGGTGAATCTCATCCAGCATACCCAGGGCATAAGCCTTCTGCTCGGCGCTTTGCGGCGAAAAGGGATCAAGCATCCCTTTGTTATTGCCAGCCGTGAGCAACCGCCGTTCGACGCCAAGCTTTTCCATCGTCCCGGTAAAGCCGAAGCCATCCATCAGCACCCCGATTGAGCCGACAATGCTGGCCTTGTCCACATAAATTTTGTCTGCTGCCACTGCGACGTAATAGCCACCTGATGCACAAATATCCTCGACCACTACATAGAGCGGAATCGCCGGATATTTCTTGCGCAAGCGCACGATCTCGTCACGGATCATGCCGGCTTGCACCGGGCTGCCGCCAGGGCTGTTGATCTGCAACACCACCCCCTTGGTACCCTTGTCTTCGAACGCGGACTGAAGCCCGGTGATCATGTTTTCCGCATTCGCCTCGTCCTTGGCCTGGATCACACCGTTCAGTTGCACCAGCGCAGTGTGGTCCTTGCCGTCGGCCAGCCGCTCGGCGCCGCCCCAGCCGCCAAAAGCCGCGAACAATGCAGCCAGATAGGCAAAACCGAGCAGCTTGAAAAATATTCCCCAGCGCCGCCGCCGCCGCTGCTCGGCAATGGATTCCAGCGCCACTTTTTCGAGGACTTTGCGTTCCCAACCGGGTTCGTTGATATTGTCAGCCACTGCGTTTTCCTTTAGTCACATGCTTCAGAAATGAAATACCATCATCATGCCCAGCACGACGCGTGATCAGGCATTCTGGCACAGCCACAGACTTAATTCTTCCACGGTATTGCAGTAAGCATCCGGCTGCTCCGCCGCGAGCGCGGCCGGTTCGTGCGCGCCGTAACTCACGGCAACCGCACCGACGCCGGCATTCTTTGCCATTTGCAGATCATGCGTAGTATCGCCGATCATCACCGCTGCGCCGGGCGACACCCCGAATTCGTCCAACAATTCTTCGAGCATCTGCGGATGCGGCTTGGGAAAGCATTCGTCGGCGCAGCGCGTCGCGTCCATCAATGCATGCAATCCGCTGCGGGCCAGCACCTCGTCCAAACCGCGACGGCTCTTGCCGGTAGCGACGGCGAGATAATGGCCTCTCGATTTCAATTCCCGCAACAGTTCCGGGATGCCTTCAAACAGTTGCAGCGACCGGCTGTTGGAGAGGTAATGATGGCGGTAGCGTTCCGCCATCTCGCCGTAACGCTCTGGCGGCAGGGCGGGTACCGCCTGGGCCAGCGCATCTCTCAGGCCAAGGCCGATCACATGCCGGGCAGCGGCGTCCGATGGCGCCGCCAAACCCATATCCCGCGCCCCAGCCTGGATTGCCTGCGCAATGGCAGCCGTCGAATCCATCAAGGTACCGTCCCAGTCGAAAACGATCAGTTCAAGGCGGTGTGCCATAGTCCCGTTTCTCGTTGTTCTCAATCCGCGCCACAAAATTGCGCAACTCCACAGGCAGAGGAGCTTCCAATGCAATGGATTCGCCATTGAGCGGATGGCTCAACGACAGCGTCGCCGCATGCAGAAACATGCGTTTCAGCCCCGCTTTTTGCAATTCGCGGTTGAGCGTGAAATCGCCGTACTTGTCGTCGCCAGCGATCGGAAAACCGAGGTGCGACAGATGTACGCGGATCTGGTGGGTGCGCCCGGTTTTCAGTTCGACTTCGACCAGGCTGAAATTTTCCCAGCGCGCTTTGAGCCGTACGATGGAATGCGCCTCCTTGCCTTCGGCCGCAACACTGACCCGCCGCTCGCCCTCGTCAGTGAGGTACTTGTGCAGCGACAGCCTGACATGCTGCGTCGGGTTGAGCCAACGGCCCTTGACCAGGGCGAGATAGCGCTTGGCGATCTTGCCGGCGCGAAACATGTCATGCAGGGACGTCAGCGCCGCGCGTTTCTTGGCCACGATCAGCAAGCCGGAAGTTTCGCGGTCGAGACGGTGCGCCAGTTCCAGAAACTTCGCCTGCGGCCGCGCCCGGCGCAACTGCTCGATCACGCCAAAACTCACTCCGCTACCGCCGTGCACTGCCGTGCCGGACGGCTTATTCAAAATGATCAGTGCGTCATCCTCAAATATCAGGTCGAAATCGCGGGCCGGAGCAACGGACTTTGTCGTTGCCGCAACCCGGATCGGCGGAACTCGCACCACATCGCCCTCGCAAAGCCGGTAGTCTGCCCCGATCCGCCCCTTGTTCACCCGTACCTCGCCACTGCGCAGGATGCGATAGACATGACTCTTCGGCACCCCCTTGGCCAACCGCAACAGATAATTGTCGATACGCTGTCCAGCTGACTCTTCGCCAACTTCCAGTAGGGTTGCTGCTTCTTTACTCAAGTCATTCATTTTGAAATACAATGATCGCCGGTTAGCCGTTCTGCGACGGCGTGCCCGACGGCCCGAAGTGGCGTCGGTGGCGCAGTTGCCGGATGTTGCCAGTTGTTGAGTGAATAGTCTGCGAGCGAATCAAAGACCACACCATGACGGCATAGGGAGAAGAAGCCAGAACAATGACCCCATCGCATATTGCATTGATGCTGCGTTGTTCTGATGACTACCTCCCGCAACCAAAAGGGTATTTCGCTCGCCCGAAGCAGCGATACTACTTGAATTGCGCGCAGCACAGGCACACACGATTGCGTGACGCGGGTCCTCCGACATATCGATGACCGGCTTCAAACAACGAGACGACAAACTCGATACCACATTGCACTTGGCACACACACAACATGCCGTATTTTCTGCAACACTGGTTGGAACGCCCTAGCGATTAAAGCTTAGGGAGTAGTTTGTCGTGCCCTGCCAGCGCGCGGGAGCACACATGAAACGCATGCTTTTCAATGCGACGCAGGCTGAGGAACTCCGCGTCGCGATTGTCGATGGTCAGAAACTGATCGACCTTGACATCGAATCAGCCAACAAGGAACAGCGCAAGAGCAACATCTACAAGGCAGTCATTACCCGGCTAGAACCCAGCCTCGAAGCCGCTTTCGTTGACTATGGTTCCGAACGCCACGGGTTTCTGCCCTTCAAGGAAGTCGCCCGCAGCTACTTCCGTTCCGACATGGATCCAGGCCGCGCCAGAATCCAGGACGCACTCAAGGTCGGCCAGGAACTCATTGTCCAGGTTGAAAAGGACGAACGCGGCAACAAGGGCGCAGCCCTCACCACGTACATTTCCCTTGCCGGCCGTTATCTTGTTCTGATGCCGAACAGCCCGCGCGGCGGCGGCGTCTCGCGTCGGATTGAAGGCGAAGACCGGCAGGAACTACGTGACGTCATGGATCAACTGGTGGTACCCACCGGTACCAGCCTGATCGCACGTACCGCTGGCATCGGCCGCAATGTTGAAGAACTGCAATGGGATTTGAATTACCTGCAGCAGTTGTGGACCGCCATCGAAGGCGCCGCCAACGCCCAATCGGGCGCCTTCCTGATCTTTCAGGAATCCAGCCTTGTCATCCGTGCCATTCGCGATTATTTCCACTCGGAGATTGGCGAAATCCTGATCGACACCGACGATATTTACGAACAGGCGCAGCAGTTCATGGCGCACGTAATGCCGGCCACCGTCAATCGCATCAAGCGTTACAACGACGATGTGCCGCTATTCTCGCGCTTCCAGATCGAACACCAGATAGAGTCGGCCTATTCCCGTCAGGTGACTCTGCCTTCCGGCGGTGCCATCGTTATCGACCATACCGAGGCTCTGGTCTCGGTAGACGTGAACTCCGGCCGCGCCACCAAGGGCAGCGATATCGAGGAAACAGCCCTGCGCACCAACTGCGAAGCAGCCGATGAAATCGCCCGCCAGTTGAGACTGCGCGACTTGGGCGGCTTGATCGTCATCGACTTCATCGATATGGAATCGTCAAAGAACCAGCGCGAAGTCGAGAACCGCCTGCGCGATGCGCTGCATCACGACCGCGCCCGCGTCCAGACCGGCAAGATTTCCCGTTTTGGCCTGCTCGAACTGTCGCGCCAGCGCCTGCGACCGGCACTGGCCGAAACCAGCTATATCACCTGCCCGCGCTGCACCGGCACCGGCCATATCCGCTCCACCGAATCTGCCGCGCTGCATATCCTGCGCATCCTCGAAGAAGAGGCGATGAAGGAAAACACCGGCGCCATCCACGTTCAGGTTCCGGTCGATGTCGGCACCTTCCTGCTCAACGAAAAGCGTGTCGATATCGCGCGCATCGAGATGCGTCATCGCGCCAATATGGTGATCGTACCTAATCGGCATCTTGAAACGCCGCAGCACGAAATCATCCGTCTGCGCCACGATCAGTTGAATGCCGAAGGCACCGTACTACCAAGCTACCAAATGGCGGAAAAGCCCGTGGAAGAAAATTACCAGCCGCCATCAGCGCAGACCGAAGCCAAACCGGCAAAGCCTCAGGCTGCAGTCAAGGGCATCACTCCAGATCAGCCGGCGCCGATTATCGAGAATCGCCCCAAGGCCGAGGAAGAGAAGCCGAAAGCTGAAGGCGGTCTGTTCGCAAAACTGTTCTCATGGCTGAAGCCAACCAAAGTCGAGACGCCTCCTCCGGCGAAACCCGCAGCTGGTACTGAGCGTGGACGCCGCGAAAGTGCTCAGCGCGATGATCGCCGCAATGGCCGGGGGGGGCGAGGACGCAACAAGGAAGACCGTCCGCAACGTGATGGCAGCGAGCGCAAGGAACCGCGGCAGCAAGGCCCGAAGCGCGACGAAGCGCAAACAGTCCAAGGCCGAGAACCACGCAAGGAGCGAGGCGACAGATCCGGCAGCGAACAGCGCAGCCCGCGTCCACCGAAGCAGGAACGGCAGCCCAAACCCAAGTTGGAGGCCACTGCGGATACTGTCCGCAAAGGACCTGTCACTGAAGAAGGAGTTGCTCCGGCAGCACCTGGGCAGAGCGAACGTCGTCGTCGTCGCGGCCGTGGCCGCGGTGGTGAACGCGATCAGCGCAACCAGTCTGAGGGAGCGGAAACCAGTCGTGAAACCGCAGCCTCGGAATTTGCCGCAGATGTAGCCACCGCGATTGCCTCAGTTCCTGAAGCTCAGACCTTTATTCAAACCGAGTTGTTGCCGCCGCGTGAGGCTCAGTCACCTGCTCCTTCTATTGAGGAAGCCACAGTTCTGATACCCATGGCTACCGAGCCTGAGCCAATACCCGTTGCCGTTATGCCGTCAGAGGCCCCGGTAATTGAAACTGCTGAGCCAGCTATTGAGCCCGAAGCGACGCAAGTGGAACCGGTAGTGGAAGTTCCTGCGCCCGTTCCGGTGCCGACTACAGTCGATGTTTCCGCTTCCTTGCAACAGGCAGGCTTGGTAATGATTGAGACTGTTGCTGGTGCACAGCCCATTATCGTTGAACAGGCACCAGTACAACCTCGGGGCCGCAAGCCCAAGCCCGTACCGATTATTGTGGACGAACCATTGCAATTGGTGGAAACCAAACGCGAGTAAGAAAAGCTTCAGAAATGGCAATAAAAAGAGGACCTGCGGGTCCTCTTTTTATTCATTTGAAGTATCTGAATTTATATTTGCAGGGGGTAAAACTGGGCATGTTCCGTTTTTCTGAATAAATTATTGTTAGCTCGCCCTATGGCATGACATAAGGAGCTTGCCTGCTGCAGCTCAGTGCGATGGATATATCAACCGAGCAATTTCAGCCCTACGCCCCCCAAGACTATGGCAATAGCAATCCGGAGCGCCTTGTCCGGCAACTTGCCGCCAAAATGTGAGCCAATCACGACTCCCGGTATCGATCCCAGCAAAAGCCATCCAAGCAGCACAAAATCGACATTGCCCAGCAGGATATGACCTGCCCCGGCGACCAAGGCGAGGGGGATGGCATGGGCCAGATCTGTCGCCACCAGTTTTGCCGGCGTCAGGCGCAGGGGATAAAGAAACAAGAGCATCACTGCACCCAGCGCACCGGCCCCAATCGAGGTCAACGCCACCATAAAGCCAAGAATCGCACCTGCGAGTACCGTAAGTGCAGGCTGATATTTCAAGAAGCGAGAGGGGTCAGTGATGCGCAGATGTTTCCCCAGTCTATTCATGTAGGGCTTTATGACCATTGTCAGCGCCGTGATGACCAGTACAACGCCCAAGGCGATGGTGATGACACCACTACGGACTCCACTCGATTCAGCACAACGTAGCCAGGTCAGGGTAGCTATTGCAGCAGGCAGGCTGCCTGTCGCAAGACGGCGGACCACCTGCCAATCGACCCTTCTTTCAGCGTTGTGGACGCCGACACCAACCATCTTGGTCAGGGAAGCATAAAGCAGGTCGGTACCAATAGCAGTATGGGGAGCAACACCCATCAGCAGGATTAGCAGGGGCGTCATGACGGCACCCCCGCCAACACCTGTCGCGCCCACCATCGCGCCAACAAACAGGCCCGCCAAGGAATTCATCCAAATATAAGCATCCATTACAACCTCGAGTCAATTGCAAACCGCCTGAGGAGTTTTACTCCCCAGGCTATCTGTTGCAGCTTCGTGAATTGCCTATGCTAATTCGAGCTGGGCAAAATCCCGCTCTGACGCAGGGCTGCTACAGCAGCATCAGTTGCGGCCTCAATCGTCAGCTTGGTCGTATCCAGTCGCAGTTCGGGATTTTCCGGTGCTTCATAGGGCGAGTTGATACCGGTGAAGTTTTTCAGCTCACCCTTGCGTGCCTTCTTGTAGAGGCCCTTCGGATCGCGCTGCTCGGCGACTTCCAGCGGCGTATCAACAAACACTTCGATAAACTCGCCATCCTCGAGCAAGCCGCGCGCCATGCGCCGTTCAGCCTTGAAGGGCGAAATGAAGGCCGTAATCACGATCAGGCCGGCATCGACCATGAGTTTGCAGACTTCGCCAACGCGTCGGATATTTTCGACACGGTCGGCATCGGTAAAGCCGAGATCCTTGTTAAGCCCGTGCCGCACATTGTCGCCATCGAGCAAATAGGTGTGGTGGCCCATTGCTTGCAAGCGCTTTTCCAGGCTGTTGGCAATCGCCGACTTGCCAGCGCCAGAGAGTCCGGTGAACCACAGTACGCACGCCTTCTGGCCCTTGATGTTGCTGCGCGCTGCCTTGTCGACATCGATGTGCTGCAGGTGGATATTCTGCGAACGGCGCAAGGCAAAGTGCAGCATGCCGGCACCGACAGTGTTGTTGGTCAGACGGTCAATAAGAATAAAGCCGCCAGTATCGCGATTCTGGGTGTAGGGATCGAATGGAACCTGGCGATCGATGCTGATATTGCATACACCAATCGCATTGAGCGAGAGCTGTGTAGCGGCAAGATGCTCCATCGAGTTCACGTCGACCTGATACTTGATGTGGGTGACCTGGGCGCTGACTGTGCGTGCGCCTATCTTGAGCAGATAATTGCGGCCCGGCAAGAGTGGCTCATCGTGCATCCAGACAATCGTGGTTTCGAACTGGTCGGCGCATTCGGGCGGTGCATCGGTACCTGAGAGAACGTCACCGCGTGAAATATCGACTTCATCTGCCAGCGTCAGCGTTACCGATTGCCCAGCGACTGCATGTTCGAGATCGCCGTCCGAGGTAACAATGCGTGCAATGGTGCTGGTACGCCCTGAAGGCTGTACGCGTATCGGGTCTCCCGCCTTGATGACGCCGCTGGCGATGGTGCCGGCAAAGCCGCGGAAGTCGAGATTGGGCCGATTCACCCATTGCACCGGCATGCGAAATGGCGTTTTTTGCAGGCGCTCTTCGTCGATCTGAACGGTCTCAAGATAGCCCATCAGCGTAGTGCCGTGATACCAGGGCGTGTTATCACTGGGATCGGTAATGTTGTCGCCCTTGAAGGCCGACATCGGGATGAAGGTAATGTTGCCGAAGCCAAGATCCTTGGCAAAGGCCATGTAGTCTTCAACAATCGCGTTGAAGGTCTTTTCCGAATAGTCGACGAGATCCATCTTGTTGATGGCGACCACTACGTTTCGGATTCCGATCAATGAAACCAGATAACTGTGCCGACGCGTCTGGGTGAGCACCCCCTTTCTTGCGTCAATCATCAATACGGCAACATCGGCCGTTGACGCCCCTGTCACCATATTGCGGGTGTACTGCTCATGGCCCGGGGTATCCGCCACGATGAACTTGCGCACATCGGTAGAGAAGAAACGATAGGCAACGTCAATGGTGATGCCCTGCTCGCGCTCGGCGGTAAGGCCATCCACCAGCAAGGCAAAGTCAAGCTGTTCGCCCTGGGTTCCCATTTTCTTCGAGTCTGCTTCCAGCGCTTCCAGCTGGTCTTCAAACAGCATTTTCGATTCATAGAGCAGACGGCCGATCAGCGTACTCTTGCCGTCATCGACGCTGCCGCAGGTGATGAAACGCAGCAGGCTCTTGTGCTCGTGCGACTTCAGGTAGGCGCTGATGTCGGTCGCAATCAGGTCAGAAACGTGTGCCATTAGAAGTATCCCTCCTGTTTTTTCTTTTCCATTGAACCAGCGGAATCATGATCGATCATCCGCCCCTGGCGTTCCGAGGTCTTGGTCAGCAGCATTTCCTGGATAACCTCTTCCAGGGTCTCGGCTTCGGATTCCACCGCACCGCTGAGCGGATAGCAGCCTAAAGTGCGGAAACGCACCTTGCGCATCATCGGCACCTCGCCTTCGCGCAGAGGCATGCGCTCGTCGTCAACCATGATCAGCGTGCCGTCACGCTCCACTACTGGTCGTGTTTTGGCGAAGTAGAGCGGGACAATGGGGATGTTCTGCAGATGGATGTATTGCCAGATATCGAGTTCGGTCCAGTTTGATATCGGAAAGACGCGAATGCTTTCGCCCTTGTGCTTGCGCGCGTTATAGAGCTTCCACAGTTCCGGACGCTGTGCTTTTGGATCCCAGCGATGAGCGCTGGAGCGGAACGAGAAAATGCGTTCCTTGGCGCGTGACTTTTCCTCGTCGCGGCGGGCGCCACCGAAAGCAGCATCGAAAGCGTATTTCTCGAGCGCCTGTTTCAGACCCTCGGTTTTCATGATGTCGGTGTGAATCGCCGAGCCATGGGTAAAGGGATTGATGCCTTTGGCCAACCCATCGGGGTTGATGTGCACCAACAGATCCATGCCCAGTTCCTTGGCCATGCGGTCGCGATGCTCATACATGGCCTTGAACTTCCATGTGGTATCGACGTGCAGCAGCGGGAAGGGCGGCTTGGCGGGGTAGAACGCCTTCATCGCCAGGTGCAGCATTACCGCACTGTCCTTGCCGATGGAATACATCATGACCGGGTTTTCGGTCTCGGCAACCACTTCACGCATGATGTGGATGCTTTCGGCTTCGAGTCGTTGCAGGTGAGTAAGTGTCATGGACTTCGATCCTCCTTTAGGATTTTTCGCATGATAGGAGCTGCGACCCAGGTTTGATTGAGTAATTAAATGTTTAATTTGCGAAGAGAAGACATCGAACTGTTTATGCGCCAGCGGCAAAGTTCTATTACCGGACGGCCCGGAAGCGGATTCCTGATGAGGTCCGGCGGCGACGTCCGCTGTTCCAACCGGGTCAGGCAATTGAAAAGCGAGCAAATGGTCATGCCTTTCCGCCAGCCATGCACTCAAGGATGAGGCACGGCGCCATTGCGCGCCATCCAGAATGACATAAACCTTGCCATCAGCTGCCTTTTGCAAACGGTCCAGGAAGTCGATCAGGATCGGCGCCCGCAATACGCCCTCATAGACCAGCCACATTTGCTTGCCGCGGTTGGTAACAGCTCGAACTGCACTGCGGCGCTGGGTTTCTGGAGCATCTTTGGCTGGAGTTCCCGATCGCAGAGGAATCTCGTCTACCCAGAATATTTCGGCGTTATCTCTTTGTGCGCGCTCGATAATGCTCGGATAGATGGCTTTGCGCCATTTCCTCAGCGGCTCGGAGCCAGCATCCAGTCTGGCGAAAGGCTTGACCACAGACAAACCCCAACGCTTCAGGTAATTGGTGATGCTGCGCTCAGGAAGGGTGGCGCCGGCAAGTTGATGAATCAGCGCCTTGATTGCCGCCACCTGCCACAAGGAATAGGGCAGACCGAGTTTGTCCGGCGCGTGTTCGACCATCCGGCCGAACACGGCAGATTCCTGCTCAGAGGAGATCAACCGCCCTTCGCCGACACCACGCCCCCGCGTGCGGACTGCAACGGCTTCCCACCCCCCGGAGAGAAAAGCCTTTTTGGCAGAAATAATCGTTGGTGCGCTGAGCCCGGTGAGTCGCGATACCTCGGCCAGCGGGGTGCCGGTCAGACGCAGACGCACCGCTTCACGGCGCTTGTTGTTAAGCGCTTCTGTCGTCAAACTGCGTGAGTCGATCCGGGACATGGTGGTAATTAAAACTTTAATTACTTAATAATAGCCCCTATGGCTCGGTTAGGCTAGATATTGTCAAAACAAGGAGGATTCTCATGAGCCAAAGCCAACTGCTGGATCAGATAATTGCCATCGCCCGCGCTGCCGGATCGGTGATTATGGACATTTATGCCACCGACTTTGCCGTGCGCGGCAAGAGCGATGCTTCCCCGGTTACTGAGGCGGACGAAAAAGCCGAAGCCGTGATTCTGGCAGCGCTGGCAAAAATCGCCCCGGACATTCCCGTCATTTCCGAAGAAGCTGCTGCCTCAGGCCGCATCCCAAAGGTGGCAGAACGCTTCTGGCTGGTCGATCCACTCGACGGCACCAAGGAGTTCATCAGCCGCAACGGCGAATTCACCGTCAATATCGCCTTGATCGAGAAGGGGCAACCGGCGCTGGGCGTGGTACTGGCACCGGCACTGAATCGGCTCTTTGCCGGTGTCGCCGGGGAAGGCGCCTTCGTCGAGGACACTGGCATACGCCGCGCGATTCGCTGTCGTACTGCGCCCGCCGAGGGACTGACCGTCGTCTCAAGCCGCTCGCATGGTGACGCGGCCGCACTCGACGCCTTCCTCGCCGGACGCAAGGTTGCGGCATCAGTCAATGCCGGATCGTCACTCAAGCTCTGCCTCGTTGCTGCCGGCGAAGCCGACCTCTACCCGCGTCTCGGCCGCACCATGGAATGGGATATCGCTGCCGGGCATGCCGTACTCAGAGCTGCGGGCGGGCATGTAAAAACCCTGCAAGGTGACGAGCTGCGCTATGGCAAGGACGGACTTGACAATCCGCACTTTGTGGCAAGCGGTTTTGAATAGCGAAGCGGCAAAGATGGTGCGACTGCCGGAATCAAAGTAAGGCCCCTAACCTGCATGGTCAAGCGGGATAGCCATTATTCATTCAAATGCTACCCGCTTCAAGTCGAGGAATCAGCGTCCGAGAAGTTCTCCCAGTGGCTTGAGCGATTCGACTCGATCGAAGACCACCTTTGTAATTGCCACGAGCGGCGCACCGAGTAACAACCCCCACACGCCCCAAAGCCAACCAAAGAACAACAGTGCGATGAACAGTACTGCAGTATTCACGCGCGCGAACCGGCTTTGTAGCCAGGTCATGAACGCAAGACCGATAATCCCTGATAACAGCAGCGACACACTCGCCACGGCGAATGCATAATACAAGGATCCGAACTGGAGGAAAGCGGCCACACCGCTCGCGAATGCGATCAATGCCGGACCAAGGTAGGGAACAAAATGAAACACTCCGGAAGCGACACCCCAGACGCCCGCCTGGTCGAGACCGAGCGCCAGAAATGCAAGCCAGGTGCAAACAGCGAGCAGGGCATTTGATACGAGTATGGCGAGCAAGTAGCGTTGCACCTGCGTGTCGATCTCTTCAAGTATGCGTATAGCATCTCTCTTGCGTGACATTGATGGCCCGACGAGCTGCACCACCTTGCGCCGGAAGTGCGCTCCCGACGCCAAAAGAAAATAGGTCAGCAACAGCACGATGGGGGTCTGCGCGGCAACCGTAACGAACAACGCGGACTGCGTGAAGGTGTAGTCGCTAAGCCATGTGGGTTCGGGTGCCTGCGTTACAACCGTGCGCATGCTTGGGCGCTTGCCCGGCTTGGCGCCTGCATCCGTGGCAGCCCCCTGGAGTTCGTGGGCAGCTTCCTGCATGTTCTGTAGTGCAGTTGGTGCACCCAGACGCGCGGTGTTTAAATCTTTGCGCAGGGTGCGGGCGGCTCTTGGCAACTTCTCGATCAAGGCCTCGGCGTCATCGCTCATCGAGACGCCAAGCCAGGAGAAACTCCCAACCAGGATTGCCAGCACCAATGCCGCCCCCATGCCACGAGGTATGCGGAATGCCTCGAGCCGATCTACCAAAGGATGCAATGCGTAACTTGCGAGAATGCCAATCATCAGCGGGATGAAGAAGCCATGCGCCAGATACAAAGCGGCGATCAGCGCAAAAAACGCCAGCATGCCGATCGGTATATGAAGCTTGGAATTATTGAACGCAGGAATTGTGGCAGCAGTTACCACTGCGTCCGGAGTGGCTGCCTCGTTTGCGTCATGTTGCATTGCTGATTTCACCGAAAAATGCAAAAAACACAGATATCCCCAATGGGACCAATTGGTGCATTGAGAGGGAGCACCAGTTGCCGTTACGAATCGTAAAATCCTTGAGTTGTATTGTGATCTCACTAAAAACGGCGATCTGTGCGCTGGCATACACAAGGCGCCTGCCTGATACGCTCGGCTTGAATTTGTGCGGGTCCGGTACGATCATCTGCTGTCAGATGGCATCGGTGACATGGCCGCCATCAAACGGGAAGGCCAGGAAGCTTGAAGCTTCCTGGCCTTCAGGATGAAACTGCGGCTGATATTATTTCGTACCGTTTACTTCAACCTCGACTCGGCGATCAGGCGCCAGACAAGCGATGAGTTTCTTGGTCGCTTTATTGCCTTTGCAGTCTTCCGGCTTGGTCACGGGTTCTGAGCCGTCAACGCCCTTGGTTACAATCTTGTCAGCCGGGATCCCTGCGGATTCGACCAGGTAGGCCTTTACGGCTTCGGCACGTTGCGTCGACAACTTCATGTTGTAGGCGTGCGACCCGATCCGGTCGGTGTGCCCAGTTACCATGATGACGTCAAAGTCGATGCCCTTCAGTTCAGCGGCAAAATTGTCAAGATCCTCTTTGCCTGTTGGCTTCACGGCTGCCTTGTCAAAATCGAACAGAGAGTCAGCAGAGAAAGATACCTTCTTCGGTGCTGGCGGACGGGGAGGTGGCGCAACAACCACTGGCATGGGCTCAGGGGCAACGGCAACCACTACTGGTTCGGGAACTACCTCGCGCGGTGCAGGTTCCTGCGTTTTAGCACCAAAGCGATAGACCAGTCCCAGCGAGACCAGATCGATGTCGCCCTTGTTGCCGACTGCATCATTGATCCGGTAGCGTTCCGCCTCAAGGCGCAGGCCAAGCGCTGGCGTGAAATGGTATTGAAGCCCCGCACCGAATTTGACGTTCGTGGCGCGCTCACTGGGGCTTGGATTGAGTACCGTGACCAAACCGCTCCCGCTGAATCTATCCTTGGCTTCGGCGCGGGTCAATCCAAGCCGGCCGAACGCGGAAAACTTTTCGGTAAAGGGCAGAATGCCAACCATGTCGAGATTGAACCCCTTGATCTTGATTTGACCGTTCAGTGTTCCTGCCGGCAATGTGGTTGCGGTGAAGCCGAATTCACCCAGATCGAAATAACCGCCTTCAAGGGCGAAGTTCCGGTTGAACTGGTAGCCACCAAAAATTTTGTAGCCAGTGTCGCGGTCGTCATCGGAGATGCCGGTAGTTGCAAACCCTCCGCTCAACAGACCGCTGGTGATCTTGTCATCGTCGATTTTCGCTCTTGACTGACCAACGTTGAGCCCGCCGTACCAGCCTGAATCTTCCGCGAGTGCCAAAGGGCTGGCGATGATGGCCAGTGCTGCCAGGCTCAGCATCCCTGAGTGTTTTGCTAATTTCATGTTTTTCTCCTTGAGACGTTACCGTTCCGAATAAAGAATGAAGTCGTCAAGTTATGGTGAACCGTTGTCATGACTCGACGCTGTTACGATCAAGCAATAAACGCCGGCAGAAATTTATCTGCCGGCGTTTATTCATGGGGCTGGCACGTTGATGACGGTGTTGACCACCGTCACGGATGCGCCCAGCGACAACACTCTGCCGTTCAGGATCACTGGCGTAACATTACCCGGGGTGGAGAATGAAGCACCCGCTTGGGAAATGATGGTTCCCTCCATGGTGCCGCCGCCACCTTCATTGATGGTCGCGAAACTGCCTACCTGCCAGAAGACGTTCTTGGCCTGGGCGCCGTTGATCAGCTTGACGCTGCGCGGGAATGCCGCGCCCGGACCGCCTACGGTAAGCGTGGTCGCTGTCTTGAACACCCATACGGCATTGGCGTCGCCGAGACCGTCAAGCGTCAAGTCGCCAGCAAGCCCGGGAAGCCCGTCTTGTATCAGGAACGAACCACCGGGGGCGACATAGACGCCGGGCGGGACGGTGAGTCCGGAAAGATTGGCGGCGACTGGCGTTCCGACAACCGGCGTTGCCACCAGGGCGTTATACGCAGTCAGCGCATCGGCACGGGCTACTGTTGCGATGCCGAAGGTGCCGGTGGGTGGCGCCGCGGTACCCGTACCTTCCGTAGGACAGCCAACAGTGGGCGGCGGCGGCGCAGTGAATATGCCGCCGTTGACGGTGCCGACATTGCTTCCCGTTTCGGTATAAATACAGTTCGGTGTCGCATCGTGGAATCCTGTCACCGCGGTGGAGATGGCGGTGGTGCCGATGTCGCCATTGATCACGGTATCAAGTCCCTGGTTGGTCATCCCGGCGGAACCGCCAAAGACCCCGAACGTCGCAGCCGATCCAAGCGGGAACGGCGAAACCGGAGGTGGCGTCACGCAACTAACTACAGTAAAGGTCCATGTGAAGTCACTGGCCATGGTATTGGCTGTGGGGATTGCCAAGTCCTTGGCCCCGGCGGGTCCGCCTGTAATATTGGCCGTATAAAGGCCCACGGGGAGAACAGCAAGCGGCGTGAAGGTTGCAATGCGGCCGGTGGGGACATCAAGCACCACGGATGATGGCGTAACAACTGTCGCGCCGGGGCCTGTCACGGTGAAATTCGCCGCAACTGTTGGATCATCCATTCGAATAGCGGAGGCGTTGAAGGTCGCGTTGATGGCCGCAGTGGGACATATATCGGGGGCAACATCGGCAGGGGTTGTAGAAATCACCGTAATAGGTGCTGGCGGAATTACTGCTGCCGCTGTGGTGAAAGTCCATATGTAGTTGCTTGCAGCAGGCAAGGCGGCTTGATTGCCTGCCAGTGCATTGAGCGCCAGATCCGTCGCCGCGGTTGTAACTGTGGCGGTATAGGTCGTGCTGGCGGAGAGAACTGCCGTTGGCGTATAGGTCGCGGTTCTGCTGCCGACTGCATAGGTCGCGGCGCCACCTACAGGAGAGGGAGATACGCAAGGTGCCACGCATGTCACCGTAAAAGTGCCGGCTGTGGTGATCGATGCAGGAGCCATATCCTCGGTAAAGACGGCGGTGATTGCCGCATTGGCTATCGCACCGGTAGTCGGAGTCGGAAGCGGAAGCGTCGTGGCCGGGACGGTAAGCGTCACTCTGGGCCGTGTGGTGTCTGGCGTTACGCCCGTTGCAAAGGTCCATACATAATTGACAGCCAATACAGTGCCTGTCGTGTCCTGGACCGCAGTGGTGATCGTGGCAGTACAGTCGGCACTGGCAGGAAGATCGGTTGCAGCCGGAAGTGGCAGCGTTGCCACATTGCCCGCTGCCAGGTAGGTAACTGTTCCTCCTCCTGTTACCTGCGTTTTGGGCGATCCGACGACTCCGGTAGTTCCGGGTGCGCCGCATGCCAGCGTAAAGCTTGCCGTCGTCAGCGTGGCGGGATCCATCGCCTTGCTGAAGGCGGCAGTGATTATTTTTGTGCTGATAGGAACCCCAGTGGCATTAGCCAGAGGAGCCAAAGCAGTCACGGTGGGCGCGAGCGTGACATCGCCCGAGCCCAGGATGGGATCTCGCCCGCCATCCCCGCCTCCGCCACATCCTGCCACCCAGGCACTAAGCAGAAATGCCATCAATAACACAAGATATCTTGAACAGCCGTCGTATTTCTTCATATGCCTCACCTTTTCATCTGATCCGTAAAACCATCAATGTCATCGACGAATCCTGTCGATGCATGCGCTTTATGCCTAGAGCAGTGCCCCATGTTTTTAAGTATTACTTTCCAACGCAATAGGTTCTGTACGGTGGCGCACATAGGCGAGACATTATTTCTTTTGCCAATAAATATACCGACCAGAAAAGAACGCACCGGAGCAACGATCATCAGCTCATCAAGCGGTACGCCCTGTATGCTGCCGAATATGGAAATGCGTAATGAGTGGCGTTCCGGGGCGGCATCAGGAATGCGCCGATATGCACAGGTATGGCAAAGTGAAGCTCGAATCCACCCGACTGCTTGGGCTAATCACTGCGGCCTGGTTAGCCGGGCACTGGCTGGCAGAGCACGGCTTGCGGATGTTTCTCCGCGGCATGTTGCTCTGTGCGCTGACGTACAGAATACGCCGCGACAAAGGGAATACCCTCAAGAACTCTGCTTGCAAAGGAAATCGTCATGAACATCACATTGAGTCTGGCACCACTGGTATCGCTGATTTCCGGTGTACTTATTCTGATCATGCCCAGACTGCTGAACTTTATCGTCGCCACCTACCTTATCGTCATCGGATTGCTGGGGCTGTTCGGCGACATCCACCTTAGATAAACGGAACAATCGCGCACAAAGGCATAGCGCGCGGGCTGTACTTCACGGATTGTGGTGCTATTCGGTTTGAATGAAAGCAGGGAATCTCTATTCCTTGTCCTGTGGATGCTTGCGCATTTGTCAGCAATCATCCTGAGCCGAACTAGAAAAACGCTGATTAAGTCCCCGCCGTCATTGCGCGCGAAGCGAACCAATCCATGTTGCAAGTAGCATCTTGTGCTTATGGATCGCCACGGGCCTTTGGCCTGCCGCGCCTTGCTCGCAGCAAGCCTCACCTCGACGACAGACTTAGTCCGTATTTCCCTATGTCTTGCTGCCCCGTGGTCCAAGGAAATACCAGAGGATCAGGCCGAGCAGCGGCAGCAGTATTACCGCGAGGACCCATATCAGCTTCTTCTCATTGGAAACGGCGCTTTGAAAAATATTGATGATCGCCCAGATATCGCCAGCGAGTATCAGCAGGCCCCAGAGGCCGTTGTATCCAATATTCATATTGTTTCTTTTCTTCCTCTCATGCTTCGGTCGGTCTGGTGTGGATAGTGGTATCGCGCATCATCCATGCCGTGGCACCTGATCTCCGGTGCGGAACACTGTGATTGCGGAAGCAGGCGGTCGTATTCGTGTTTGACCACGGCATAACACTCGCAGACCCGCGCTTCCAGTCTTGGACGGTCGAGAACCACTATGTGGCCGCGACTATAATGAATCAGCCCCGCCCGTTGCAGCGCTCCCGCCGCCTCGGTGACGCCTTCACGCCGCACACCCAGTAAATTGGCGATCAGTTCCTGCGTCATTGTCAGCTTTCTTGAGGGCAGGCAGTCCAGGCACGACAATATCCAGCGGCAAAGTCGCTGTTCCAGCGAATGGTGCCGGTTGCATGCCGCGCTTTGCGCGGTTTGCACGATCAGCGCCATCGTATAGCCAAGCAGCAGATGCAGCAGCGGGCCACCATGCTCCAACTCGCCTTTCAGCAGATCCGCCCGCAACCGGTAAGCGTAGCCGGCGCTTAGTACCACCGATTGGCTCGGCAGGGTTTCGCCGCCCAGGAACGATGCAATGCCGGTTACGCCTTCGTTGCCTGTAACCGCGAACTCCGCCGTTTGCCCATTGTTCATCACGTAGAACCGGCAAACGATGCCTGTCGTGTGGAAATACAGATATCTTTCCCGCTCGCCCGCACTGTAGACGGAGGCACCCGGCGTCAAGGCAACCAGTTCCAGATTTTGCCGCAGACGCTCAAAATCTTCCGGCGGCAGCGCCGCGAGAAGACGATTTTGGCGAGGCGTATGTTGCGCGGAGATGGGCGGCATCAGCACCGGGGATTCGACGGTTGCCTTCGGATAGGGCCGAAGCAAATCTTGTTGCAGCATGGACGCTCTCCCAAAAAGCAGGTACTAGCATATTGGGTGCAAAATAAAATATTGCTTGCTCTTTATTGCATCCGGATTGATTTTCGTCACTCTTTTGTTCGATGGCGTACAGATGCTACAAGAGAATCCGATCGCAATCGCAGCGATCCCCCGCCTTTGTTTCAGGGCTTAGAGGGGGTGATCGTCAGCATCTTGAAGGCATCAGCGGCCGCGGCCCTTGCCGCGATCATCAGCATTCTCGCGATCTTTCTCCTTGTCTGAACGCCGCTCCCGTTTTGATTCTTGCGCAACATCCTTCCCCTGCTTTCCTTCTTCCTGACTGCGTGATTGGGATGCTGGCTGCTGACTCTGTACATCTCTATGTTTAGGCTGCTGTTGCGGTGTTGCCCTATGAACTGACTGTTTGACTGGCCGACTTGCTCTGTCCGATGCTTGTGTGTGGCGAGTAGTTGGCGCGCTCTGCTTGGTTCCGTGAGGCGGGTCAGAACGCTGGCTGCTACGCGGCGCAGAATTTCTCTCCTGATTTACGCCCTTCTCTACACGCCTGTTGGGCGCTGGCGCACGTTGCACTCGCTCTGCTTCGTAATGCTGGCGCACCACCGGGTCGCGTGGCTGATATCGGTAATTCTTGTTTTGCAACTCGTGCTGCTGCTCCACTTGGTGAGGATACCGGTCGCCGGAATATTTGCGCTGATAGTCGGGCAACGGAGGGCGCTCGGGAACCGAATGGCGATCCCAACGATCCCATCCGCCACGACGTTGTGACCAGTCATTGCCCCAGTGCTCGCCCCAGCGCGGCGGCGCATCCGACCTCCAGTCACGGAAGTACACCGGCGGTTGCCGGTAATAGCGCACAGGAATGCGTAGAACATAAAGTGGCACGTTATAGCGGTCTACCAGACCCCAGGGCCCGTTGTACCAGGAACTCGCGTACCAGTTATCCTGCTGATAGACCCAGTACATGCCATCGTAGAAGAAATAGTTCGAATCAAGCCCAGGTGCGTAATAGACCGGGTAGCCCGGTACTGGCACAAGATCCGGATACAGTGGCAGGTTGATGCCGATGCTCACGTTGGGAGACCAGAAACCGATACTGACTTGCTGAGCCGCCGCCGGGGTTGCCATCGAGAACAACAGCATCCATGTTACAAGAGCTTCATTTAGCATTTTTGTTTCTCCATTTTGATAACAGGGATCAATATCTCGGCCCCAGGCGACCACTGCTTTGCACGTTGCACCACGCGCTACTCGCGCGGCTCACCATGCTCGTTGACGGTAACGTTGGCCCCGGGAGGAGCAGTCATCTGGATACGATGCTCCTGACCGCGGAAGTGGTAGGTCACATCCCAGAATTCCGGTTCGGTCTGGCTGGGTATGCTTTCACAATGCTTGACGTCCTGGGTTGTCACCTGCTGTCCGTTATCGCGACCAGCATTGGAGCCTATCGCCGCTCCCGCGACCGCGCCACCAACCGTGGCGATATCCTTGCCCCGTCCACCCCCAACCTGATGACCGAGAATGCCACCGATCAGGGCACCAGCAATCGCCCCGCCAACATTGGCTTTTCCACGTTCCTGAGTAACTTGCTCTCGCTCAACCCAACAGCGCTGTTCAGGTGGCCCGACCACCGCGTGAACCGAAACGACTTGCGCCTCGTACAGCCGCTCGTTGTGGCGCCGACGGTAGTTGTTGCTGTAGGCACCGGGTGCTGGTGCATAACGATTTTCATCGATGCGCGCGTTGTTGTTCAAGACCCGCGCCGATGAAATCTGGTTGTTCAAGCCCATCGCGGCCAAGGAAGGATAACGGCCAGGGCGCAAAACGACACACTGGCCATTGAACCGACTGTCCTCGCAGACTTCCCAGCGATTACCGGTCACCACGACTGATGAGGCGCGGTCGTTGAAACCGCTGCGTCCAAAGTTGCCGACCCGGTTTTGCGCGGTGAAAGACCGACCTTCGAACCCTTGGCGTTCGTAAAAGGTAACCTGTGCGATCGCTTGCGTGGCAATCGCCACTCCCGCCACCGCCATTGCGTTTCTTAGTAGGGCATTCATTGATTTCTCCTGTAGAAATTGCCTATGCCAAAGCCAATGGCCGGGTACCAACGAGCCCCGGATACTGATTTCGTTTGACGCCAATCCGCGAAGGCTCGAAGGTACCCAACCAGCCTGACCGCGGATTGACAACCACTTGTTATATGCGCCCCAGCAAAAGCAGAACGATCAGAATGATCACTACCAGACCCAGTCCGCCGCTGGGCGCGTAGCCCCAACTCCTGCTATGCGGCCAGGTGGGAATAGCGCCAACCAGCATCAGAATCAGCACAATCAACAATATTGTTCCCAAGCTCATGACATTTCTCCTTGAAGAGGTAGATGGCTAGCCTTAGTCCTTGGGCGGTGTCACGATGACGGTGGTATTGCCTCCGACCTCGCCTTTATCGCCCGTGGAACCTGTTGCGCCGGTATCACCGGTTGATCCGGTGGCGCCGGTATAACCGGTTGATCCGGTGGCGCCGGTATAACCCGTAGCACCGGTATCTCCGGTAGATCCGGTGGCACCCGTGTAACCCGTAGCGCCGGTATCGCCAGTGCTTCCGGTTTCACCAGTGGCACCAGTAGGGCCGGCAGGGCCTGGAACGGTAACCACTGCCACCGGAGTCGGCCTGTCGCAAGCGCTCAATGCCAGTATTGCCAGAGCTGCTGAAAGCACGATTGAATATTTCATGAAAATTCCTCTCGAGTGTTGGATAAAACGTAGGCCTGATCGAAGTTGTCACAGGTGGATGTTGCCGTTGCGTACGGCACGAAATTACGCCCTATCCGGGTAATGTTCTGTTCGGTATCGCACAAAGGGAGGATGGCGCTGGGCATGAAGCGATGGATTGCTTCGTCCCGGATGGATTCCTTTCATTCAATGCATTGCTCCACGCAATGACATGCCCTGTCGTCATCCCGCAGGGCTTCCCTTCGGCCATATCGCATGCGCTGCCAGACGATGCATTATTTTTCTAACAAGCCGAAGGCCTCAACATTTACAAAAGAAAAGGCCCGAAACGCAGGGAGGCGTTTAGGGCCATGAGCTACAGTCGTTCGTATCGGAGGGGGAGTACGAACAACTGGATGCAGTATTACCTGTTGATCAATTCCACTCTGTACGCTGGCGCACATAAATCGCATTATTTTCGCGGACAACGTACATACGACAGTGCATTCCCGCAGCCGACAGGATGCTTGCCTCGCTCACAATGGATGGGTCTCATGCGGTAGTTTGAATCTAACGCGCATAATCGCAAGCATCGCCACCCGAGATGAAAATGCGCAAAGGCTAATTGAACGTCCCCCACCCCATTCCACGGCCGGCTTTGTACAGCCGGCCGGCTGCGGCGGCGCGAAGCAGTGCTTCGCGAATCCCTGCCTACGCCCCCTACCCGGAGCGGGGCTAGCCATCGGTTCGCTACGCTCGAAAGTCACACGGTGCTCCGCAGCCGCTTTTCGGGTTAACGCCTGCTAGTCAGAAATCCGATCAATGCGCCGGCCAATGCCGCAGCGCCAATAACGCCCCACGGGTTGCCGTGCACATAATTATCGGTGACCATGGCCGATTCCCTCGCCCTGTCAAACATGGGTTGCGAGGCCTCGGCCAGCGCACTCTTGGCGCTGCGCAATTTGTCCTCGAATTTCGTCCTTGCACCGGCGAAGCTTTCGTCCGATATGGACGCCACAGCCTTCAGCAAATCCTCGCTGTCGGCGATTATTGTTTTCATATCAACTGCCATTTTGGCTTTAGCCAGATTTAATTTGTTCACGTTTTATCACCATGTTTTCATCAAGGATGGGAATCATCGGCCAGTCATTCGCCAAGGTCTGTACGCTGGCAAACATAGGTGCAATCCCCATCCCTGGCATATTTGACGGAACTGCTTTTTACGGCCAGGGCCAGGCGTGCCCTTGAGGTTCCCGGCCGGACTATGTGCGTAACCGAACAGACAACGACGAGCGAAGAATTGATGATTGAAGCAATTCCACCATGGAGATGCCGCGATCATGCTCCTCGCCCCAATCGAAAACAGCCTGCTCGCCGCCATCCCTCACTTGGATTATGCGCGCTTGCTCACCGGCCTCGAACCAGTAACGTTGACCTTCGGTGAGGTGCTCTATGAACCAGGAGATGCGATCAGCCATGTCTACTTTCCCTGTGATTCCGTCGTATCCTTGTTGACGCTGGCGGATGGTCATCTGGCTGTAGAAGTTGGCATGGTCGGGCGTGAGGGTATGGTCGGCATTCCCTTGATATTGGGACACAATGAGTCATCGGTTCGCACCCTTGTGCAAGGGGCCGGGACGGCCATGCGAATGACGGCGGCAGACTTCCGCAAGGAGTTTCAGTCAAGCCTGCCGTTACAGCAGGAACTGTACAGCTATACGCATGCGTTGATGGCCCAGATTTCGCAAACCGCCGCGTGCAATCGTTTCCATGTGCTGGAGAAGCGTTTTGCGCGCTGGCTGCTGATGACTCAAGATCGCGTAAGAACAAATAGATTCAAAATGACACAAGATTTTCTGGGGCATATGCTTGGGGTGCGACGGGTCGGCGTCACCAATGCAGCCCAGGCGCTGCAAAAAAGCAAACTGATCAGTTACAGTCGTGGTGTCATCACCGTGCTGGATCGCAAAGGCCTCGAAGCGGTGTCCTGCGAATGTTACGAAGTCGTCAAGGATATGCACGATGCCGCCGCGCCGGGCGCGCTGAAAAAACGCAGGATGAGTGTTACGACTGCTTCCTGACTTCTGTGTTGGTCGAAATATGATTAAACCCAGGGAAAAGCTGATTAAGCCTCCGCCGTCATTGCGAGCGAAGCGAAGCAATCCATTATTGCAAGTAGCATTAACTGCTTATGGATCGCCCCGGGCTTTTGGCCTGCCGCGCTCTGCTCGCAGCAAGCCTCACCTCGATGACGGACCTAATCAGGTTTAACATTTCGACATCGAAGCCTGACGGATACGAGTAGCATTGTCCTGACTCATGGAATTCAAAGACTATTACGCGGTCCTCGGCGTTGAACGCAGCGCGACGGAGGACGACATCAAGCGCGCCTACCGCAAGCTGGCGCGAAAATTCCATCCCGATGTCAGCAAGGAATCCGATGCCGAGGCGCGCTTCAAGGAAGTCGGTGAAGCCTACAAGGTGTTGAAAGACCCGGAGACACGCGCCGCCTACGACCGCATGGGCAGCCAGTGGAAACCCGGCCAGGAGTTCCAGCCGCCGCCCGATTGGGACGCCGGTTTCGAGTTCAGCGGCCGCGACGCCGGTACCGGCAACGGCGCGGAGTTCAGCGAATTCTTCGAATCGCTGTTCGGTCAACGCGCCGGCCACGCACAGGCGCACCGTCACGGCATGCATGCGCCGGGCCAGGATCACCACGCCAAGGTGCTGATCGATTTACAGGATGCCTATCGAGGCGCCCAGCGCGGCATCACCCTGCAAATGCCGGGGCTCGATGCCGAGGGGCGCCTGACGATGCAGCAGCGCACGCTTAATGTGACGATTCCCAAAGGCGTTCGCGAAGGACAGCATCTGCGCCTCGTGGGACAGGGCGCGCCGGGCCTGGGCCAGGGGCCGGCGGGCGATTTGTATCTGGAACTGGCATTCCGTCCCCACCCGCACTTCCGCGTCGACGGGCGCGATGTCTATTTCGACTTGCCGCTGGCGCCATGGGAAGCCGCGCTCGGTGCTTCGGTCACGGCGCCAACCCCCGCTGGCCCGGTTGGACTTTCGATTCCGCCGGGATCCAGCGCGGGGCGCAAATTGCGCCTCAAGGGCAGGGGTATTCCGGGCAACCCGCCCGGCGATCTGTTCGCGGTGCTTGCCATCGCCATTCCCCCCGCCAGCACCGAAGCTGAAAAGGACGCCTATCGCGCCATGCAGGTTGCCTTCAATTTTGACCCGCGAGCTCACCTCGAAAGATGATCCGCCATGCCTGACACCAACACCAATTATCTGCACTGCCAAGTGGTCGAGGAAGAACTCGACCTGACCCTCGCCGAGCTGTGCCAGGCCTGCGGCGCGGCCGAGGAACATGTAACGACCTGGGTGCTTGAAGGCGTGCTGGAGCCTGCCGGCAGACAGCCGCGGGAGTGGCGATTTGGCGGCCCGGCGCTGCGCCGTGCGCACATCGCGTTGCGACTGACCCAGGATCTTGAAATCAATGCCGCGGGTGTCGCGCTGGCGCTCGACTTGCTGGATGAGATCAACGACCTGAGGACGCGGCTTCGGCGTTACGGGAAGGGCTGACCAGCCCCCGCCGTCACTGCGAGGAGCGGAGCGACGAAGCAGTCCATGGGTTTCGGAGGCTGGATCGGCACGGGACTTCGTCCTCGTGGGATGACGGACTTAATCAGTGTTACCCAAGCTTGCCGGTTTCCGTGATTGCGACGCGCACTTTTGACTCCGACTCCCTGGTCTTGACGTGAACGCAGATCATTCGTACCCGAATAGGATTGTGGTCGTCCGCTGTGAGAAGGGTTAGCTCAATGCTTTTCCGCGTCCCGGCAACTTCCATCATCAAGGCGGAAAAAAACTGGTACCAGCGGGCGATGTCTTCCTGCGCAATGAATGGATCGAATCGTAGCCGCAACAACTTGGCCCATTCCACCCCCAGCATGGTCGCGGCGGTGTGGTTGTTCTCATCCACATAACCTGCCGCAGTCAGCGTCAGGTAGCCGACCGGGGCAAATTCGTACAGATCCGAGAACCGGGTAAGCGATGCCTCCAGGTCGGCTTGCGCCTGGCGCAATTGCTCGTTCTGGATCTCGAGCTCGATTTGATGCACTTGCAGTTCGTGCAGCAGACGCTTGGTATCTGCTTCGCTGCGCTGGCGCAGAGGCAGATTCCCCGCCAGTTTCTTCTCGGCATAGCGGCGTAGTTCACTCGCCTCCTCTTCCTTCCGGTCCTTGTCCATATTTACCTTCCTGCCTTCCTGGCGGCGTACTGCCTTGCGCCACGTAATTCCTCCTGCAGTTTCCTGATCTCGCTGATATCGATGAAGGTAATCACCACGCCATCGATGACGTTGTCCTGGGTACGGTAGGGCATGATGCGCACCCGGTACCAGCGGCCATCGTTGGTACCAACCTGTTTTTCCTGGTACACGAGAGAGCGCAGAACCTCTTCCGCGTCATCCTTGAGCGTCTGGTAGTCAAGGTCGGTGACGATATGCGACAGCGGACGGCCGACGTCTCCGGGGATCAGCTTGAAGAGGTCCGTCGCATGAGGGGTGAAGCGTCGCAGCATCATTTCACTGTCGAGGAAAATAGTGGCGATCTCCGTGCTGTTGAGCAGGTTTGCCATGTCGTTCCTGATCGAGTTCAGGTCATCGACCTTTGATTGCAGTTCGGCATTGACCGTCTGTATTTCCTCGTTCATGGACTGCATTTCTTCCTTGGAGGTGGTCAATTCCTCGTTGGTGGATTGCAGTTCCTCGTTGGTGGATTGCAGCTCTTCATTGCTCGATTTCAATTCTTCTATCGAGGTTTGCGTTTCCTCGTGGGTTACCTGTAGTGCCTCGCGGGTCTGCTCCAGTTCCCGTAGCAAGGCTTCGTGCGTGGAGGAAGCTACAGACTTCCGGCTCCTGCCGCGAAGCGGGGGTGCGGCGACATCATTGAAGATGATGAGTACCCGGCCACGCAGTGCTTCAGGCTTGTCAATGGCCTGCACGGTGATATTCACAAGCTGCGTGCCACCGCCGGTGTCTATCCTTAATTGGTTGAGGTGAATCGGTTGCCGATCCTGCAAGGCCTTGCGAATGACGCCCGGGAGCGACTCGCGCAATCCTTCGCGCGCCATGGCGTGGATATTTATGTTGACCTTGCCCGCGGCGGGCTCGAGGTACTTCCCGGTACGGCCGCTGATGTACAGGATGTCTCCGCCGGCGTTGACCAGTACGGCCGCGGGGGAGTGGTTCTGCAGAATGATCTGATCCGTCAAGCGTCCGACATTCTCGTCGGGATCGGCGTGCGAAAAATCCGTGGCGGGCACGGCAGCACTCGATGCTTTGGACGGAAACGGCAAGGCCGTGAGCGGTAATGTATGCTCAATACGTCGGAACAGACGGGCCTTGCTGTTCTCCGCCACGAACAAACGATCGAAGCCGCCGATGGACTCGGCGCTGCCGAGCAGCAGCAGTCCTTCAGGGTTCAAGGCGTAGTGAAACAGCGGCAACAGCTTTTTCTGGAGTTCCGCGCGGAAATAGATCAGCAGATTGCGGCAGCAGAGAATGTCCAGCTTGGTAAAAGGCGGATCGGAGATGATGTTCTGCGGCGCGAACACCACCATCTCGCGAATTTCCTTCTTGATCCTGAAAACACCCCCATCCTCGACGAAGTAGCGGGCAAGCCTTTGCGGCGATACGTCGCTGGCGATGTTGGCGGGATAGACACCCTTGCGCGCCTTCTCGATCGCCTCGGGATCGAGATCGGTGCCATAGATCTGCAACTGGAAGCGTCCGTCCGGCCTGACCAGGTCGATGGCTTCCTTGAAGACGATGGCGAGGGAATATGCCTCTTCACCGCTGGAGCAGGCCGGAACCCAGGCTCTGAACGCCTTGCCGGCGGGAAACCGGGCCAGCATGGCGGGAATCGCCACGCTGCGCAAATGCTCCCAGACATCGGCATCGCGGAAGAAATTGGTCACGCCGATCAGCAACTCCCTGCAAAGTAGATCGACTTCCGGCGGATTTTCGCGCAGGAATCGGACGTAGTCGGAAATGCCGCTGATCTGGTGCAGGGCGATGCGCCGTTCGGTACGCCGAACCAGCGTATTGGTTTTGTAAAGCGAGAAATCGTTGCCGCTGCGATCACGCAGCAGGACGACGATCTTGTCCAGGTCGCTCGGGATGATGGCTTTGGAGGAGGCTTCTTCCGACCAGGTCTGTGCCGGATGCCTGAGGTAGGCGGCTATTCGCGCCGGCATCTCCTCGGGTGGCACCACGATATCCGCCACGCCGGCCTTGATGGCGCTGCGCGGCATGCTGTCGGAATTGGCGCTGGCGGGTTCCTGCACCACCACCAGACCGTCCTTTTCCTTGATGGCGCGCAAGCCGAGTACGCCATCGGATCCCATGCCCGAGAGGATGACACCGACAGCCCGCTTCTGCTGGTCCTGGGCCAGCGTGCGCAGGAAGAAGTCGATCGGCAGACGCAGGCCGCGGGCCTGGACGGGCTCCAGCAGATGGAGCACCCCGTGCAGCAGCGACAGATCCTTGCCGGGGGGAATGACATAGACGCAATTGGGTTTTGTCTTCATCCCTTCGCCGGCTTCGGTCACGACCATGCGGGTCGACCGCTGCAGCAGCTCCGGCAGGGCACTGGGTTGGTTCGGCGTCAGGTGCTGGACGACGACAAAGGCCATTCCACTGTCGGGCGGGACATGGGAGAAGAAACTGTCGAGGGCGTCGAGGCCGCCCGCCGAGCAGCCAATGCCGATCACGGGGAAGTCGATACCCTGGGGCTCAACCAATGTCGACACCGGCGGCGCATGCGCGGCTTTTGCGCGCTTGCGTGCGCGTGGGATGGCTTGCTTGCCTGTTTTTGTCATCACCTGACTATTCCGTGTGATCGGCGGCTGGATTGGCCGGCGACTCAGTAAAGCGCGGATACGGGCAGATGCTCGAGCAGACGGTCGTATTCCTTCTTGACCACGGCATAGCACTCGCATACCGCCTGTTCCAGCCCTGGCCGGTCAAGCACGGTAATGTGGCCGCGGCTGTAGCTGATGAGGCCGGCGCGCTGCAAATGCCCGGCGGCTTCAGTGACCCCTTCGCGCCGCACGCCAAGCATGTTGGCGATCAGCTCCTGGGTCATGATCAACTCGGCGCCAGGCAGGCGGTCCAGGCTCAGCAGCAGCCAGCGGCACAGTTGCTGTTCCAGCGAATGGTGCCGATTGCATACCGCCGTCTGCGCCATCTGTGTGATCAGCGCCTGGGTGTAGCGCAGCAGCAGGTGCAGCACCGGCCCGTTGCGATTGAATTCCTGCTTCAGTAATTGGGCTTTTAATCGATAACCGTAGCCCATACTTTGCACCACAGCCCGGTTCGGTGTGGTCTCGCCACCCATGAACAGCGAGATGCCAATAATCCCCTCGTTGCCGACCACGGCGATTTCGGCCGAGGCGCCGTCCGCCATGACATACAGCAGCGAAACGATGGCAGTGGTCGGGAAATACACGTGCTGTAGATGCCCGCCGGATTCGTAGAGTGCTTCGCCGAGCGGCATCGGGGTCAGCTCCAGATGAGGCGACAGTCGCTCGAGGTCCGCACTGGGCAGGGCGGCAAGCAGTTTGTTTTGCTTCGGATTATGAGGAGAAGGCAAAGTAACCTCTTGAAGGTTTGGCCACAAACGCCAAATCGCATAATTCCTGCGAGATATATCATGGAATCCGCGCAGCGTAACAGAATCAGCAGGTTATTGTGCATAGACAAAAGAACCTCGCCGACGCGACCACGATTGCCGACCCCATTATTCACTTTAGGTCACTTTGGGTCACTCCGCCATCTTCCTGCTTCGCTATCTGCAGGAACCAGATGATGTTGACAAACTCAGTTCAAAGTTGGGATGTGAAGTAATGAAAGGAGTGATTGAACGCGTCCCGAATTCTCTCCATCTCGGAGACCATGGATTCCCAGGAGTCTTTCCTGGCGGCTTTCAGTTCGTCGAGTTTGGCGATTGCAAGCTGCGATTGCTGGTGCAGCCTGTCTATTTCCCGCTTGTATGTGTCACGTGCATCCTTTTTTGTTTCCTTCGCCTTGGCCTCGAGCTTGCCCATCTTTGCATTCAGCTCATCGAGTTCAAGTTTAATTTTTTCGACATATGCATCCCGTTTTTGCATGGCAATGGTTCCTTGTTGGAAAATAATGACATGAGCACAGTACCGGCCTATACCAGCCCGCGGATACATGCTCGTTTCGTACAGCCTGACCAGATTAGCTGGAAATGAACAAGAGGTATGTACGGCAGCGTACGCAGAAGTCAAACGCAAAAGAATGCCACCGGAATCAGTCGCTATCGCTGATGGCGTGGCCTTCCTGAATGGAATACTTTCCATGAGCGCCCAGGGAGTTCCGTACTTTGGCGCACTTAGGGAAGTGCTGAATAAATCTGTCATCGCGAGCCCTGAAAGGGCGTGGCGATCCACAAGCTGCTGATTTAACGAAAAGGCTGGATTGCTTCGCTACACTCGCAATGACGGAATCAGACTTAATAAGTATTTACTTGGATTACTTATTCTTCCTGCTTGCTATTTGTCTTTCCCGACCTGATTGCCGATCACGCCGCCGACTACCGCACCGCCCACCGTACCGCCGGTACTGCCGTCGGTGAGCACATTGCCCAGGACTGCTCCTGCGCCGGCGCCTACCGCAGTGTTCTTGTCACGCGTCGACATGCCGCCACAGCCGCTCAAGCCGAGCAGGAGCGCTACGGCAACTGTACTAACTGCAAAGCTTTGTATTGTCTTCATTGGGATACCTCTCAATAAATCGTTTGACTGCAAATTTGCCCTTTCGCCAGACAATCAGTTAGCGAACTGGATGGCGCCATAGACGACTTTGACTTTGTCGCCGGTATGCCACGGTGGCGCATCCGTCTCGTTGATCGTACGGCTCGAACCATCGTCGAAGCGCACTGTGATGTCATAGCTCGTGGTCGATTTCGAGCGCTTCTCGACTTCGTTGCCAGCCATCGCTCCGCCGACGACGCCGACCACCGTCATGACATCCTTGCCGCGACCACCGCCAACCTGGTTGCCGAGCAAGCCACCTACAACTCCGCCGCCGACTGCACCGAGCCCCGATCCTTCGCCCTTGGTTTCGACCGCTTGAACCGATTCGATCACACCGCATTCATTGCACTTGACGCTGGCAGGGCTGACTTTCTGCACCGGGGCTGTATGCCGTGATGTCGCATGCGCTTTGGTCGGCGCTGCTGAATCAGTGTTTGCTGCCTGTGGTTCGAGCAAGGTCTTGTCGTCCGAACCTGCCATCGAGGCAGGAATCCAGCCCATGAAGGCGCCGATACCGACTGCGCTGAACAGGATCAAGGCAACGCCTGCGACCCATATGAGTGGATGAAGCGGTTTGTTTGCCGTCGTTTGCGTTTTCATGTGATTCCTTCTTGAAAAAAGCACTGCTTGTTTCGTCTGGTCTTGTTGTTTGAATCCAACGTCTGTCAGCACAAGTGGAAAGATACTGAGCGGTTGCTAGTGCAGTGTTGCAATCCTGGCGGAACACTCAATAAAAGCTCCCGTCATTCCCGCAAAGGCGGGAACGAAAAACTCGGGACTTATAAGTCTCTATTTACTTGCAACGCCACACCAGCAACCAGCATCCTCCGCTACCATGCGACAGTCTGCGTGCCAGCGCACATAGGGTGGATATTTTCGACACGTCCCTGCACCCCAGCCGGTTAAATCGGAGTAAGGTAGTGCCTATATTCACCAGCGTATGGAACGAGGAGACAATAAAGAGGAAAAAGGCCCAACAAGCGGCCGTGGAACCGATGGTTTTTTGCAGATTGCGCCAGGATTAAAAATTGATCTGACTGGCGGATGACAGGCTAAACATGGAGATGTATATGTCACCAAGCAGCAGCTACGCAATCAATCAACTTCTGATCTCGGCAGGCGCCATGTTTTTTCTGCTCTGGAGCCTCGTCGGCGCAGTCATTGGGGTGGGCCTGATTGTTCGCAGTGAGAAAGTTTTTCGGCTGTTCGGGATGATGAATAACTACGTGTCCACTCGACGTGGCATGAAGCCGCTGGCGATGGCGCATGATATAGAACCGTGCGTATGCAGGCACAGGCGTTTGATCGGGGTCTTCTTCATGCTGGGTGCCGCCTACTCCGTATATGGCCTTTTCGCCTGGTTCGACACTTCCACGATCATTTCCGGCCTGGACCTGCGTTATCCGCACAGCTTGCTCACCTGGATCCTGAATTGTGTGCGCTGGTTTCTGATGATCTTCGGCGTGGTTGCGTTCGTCATCGGCGCCATGCTCGGCTATTTCCCGCATGCCCTGGGCAAACTCGAAGCGCTGGTGAATCGTTGGTACTCGGTCCGAAAACACACCGTCGGCCTGGATACGATGCATTTGACGCTCGACAAGTGGATCGCGGCGTTTCCCCGAGCCACAGGCTCAATCCTTGTGCTCGCCGCCCTGTATGTCGCGGCCAATGCCGCAATCCTGTGGCTTGGGGTTCACTGACCGCATGCGGTCGCGATGCCTCACTTATAGCCGGGTGGGGCTGTCGTTCGAGAGCGCTTAGCGGGCGACGGGGGCAGCGTCTTGGCGATACTGCGCGTCGGCCAGCAGACGGCTCAATTCCTTCTTGACCACGGCGTAGCACTCGCAGGCGCGGGTCTCCAGTCCGGATCGGTTCAGTACCGCGATGTGGCCACGGCGGTAACTGATGCAGCCGGCACGCTGCAAGTTGCCGGCGGCCTCCGTAATGCCCTCCCGGCGCACGCCGAGCATGCTGGCGACCAATTCCTGCGTCATGACCAGTTCATTCGAATGCAATCGGTCGAGGGTCAACAATAACCAGCGGCACAATTGCTGCTCTACCGAATGGTGCCGATTGCAGGCCGCGGTCTGCGACATTTGCGTAATCAGCGCCTGGGTGTAACGCAACATCAACTGCTGCATCAAACCGGCGCGATTGAATTCCTGCTTCAGCAAGCGGCCCGCCAGGCGGTAGGCATGGCCCGCAGTCTGCACCACGGCAGAGCTTGGCGTCGTGTCCCCGCCCATGAACAACGCAATGCCGACAACGCCTTCGTTGCCCACGCCCGCGGTTTCGGCCGACGCCCCGGACTCCATGACATAGTGCAGCGATACGATGGCGGTAGTAGGGAAATAGGCATGCTGCAACTTGCCGCCGGGTTCGTAGAGAATTTCGCCGAGTGGCAATGGAACCGGTTCCAGATGGGCGGCCAGGCGTTCGAATTCCGCCGCAGGCAAGGCGGCGAGAAGCCGGTTTTGATTCGGACTATGGGATGAAGGCATGGACGCGGCGCCTATTTCTTTACGCTCTGTTCCACGCCGATGCCGCGATAGCCGATGAAGCGGCTGGACTGATTGAACATCGGTTCGCCGCTGACGCGAAATGTTTGTTGCGAGCCATCGGCATTGACCCGGCTGAAGAGGAAATCCAGGAAGGGCTGGCGCGCGGCAATGCGTGCCTGCAATACTTCCCGTTCCGCCTCGTTCCAGCCCGTCACCGGTGCCGCTTTGTCATTTCCGAGCAATGGTTCCACGCGGATTCCGAGCATCTCCAACACTGGGCCGGAAACCTTGGTGAAACTCCCGTTTTCGTCCTGCTCCCAGTACCAGTCGGAGGCCAGTTCAGTCAGGCTGCGGTAGCGGACCTCGCTTTCGCGCAGTTCGGCGGTCCGTTCCTGCACCATCCGTTCCAGATCCTTGCTGTAATTTTCGAGCTTCTTGTAGAGCAGCCGCACTTCGAGCATGTTGTGGATGCGCGTCTTGACTTCGACCAGATCGAACGGTTTGCTGATGAAATCCCTTGCGCCGACCTGCAAGGCGCGCAATTTGTGGCCGGGTTGGGCGGTGATCACGAGTACGGGAAGATAACCGTCGGCGACATTTGTCTTGAGGCCTTCGATTACCTGGAAGCCATCCATGCCGGGCATCTGCAGGTCGAGCAGGATCAGGTCGTAGCGGTGCTTGCGATGCAGCGCACAGACCTCGCGCGGGTTCATGGTCGAGGCAACGCCGGTGTAGCCTGCTTCGCTCAGCAAGTTTTCAAGCAGGAAGACGTTGGACTCCTGATCGTCAACGATCAGGATACTGGCGTTGAGAATGTCAGACTCGGTAAGCATCATGCCGGCTCCTTGTTGGCTTTGCTGGCTGCGGTGGTCAGCGCAGCCTTTTGCGAAATTATCAGTGCCGCATCCAGTGCAGCCATGAACAGGTCAACCTTGATGGGTTTGGTGAGATAGTTGAAAAATCCGGCATCGAGGGCCTTCTCGATATCACGCGGCACTGCGTTGGCGCTCAGTGCGATGATCGGAATATGCGCCGTGGATGGGTCGGCGCGCAGGATTTTCATGGCGTCGAGACCGCTGATGCCGGGCAGGTTGATGTCCATCAGAATCACCTCCGGCTGATAGGCGCGTGCAAACTCGATACCAAGATTGCCGTCCGCCGCGGAAAGCAGGCGCAGGTCGGCACGTCGCGCAATGAGTTGCTCGACCAGTTCCAGGTTGGCCGGATTGTCTTCCACATACAGCAGGGTGCGAGGCCTTATGCCTGCTGGCACCTGCGGCTGTGTTAGCGCCGCCTGTTCGTCCTCATGAATTTCCAGCAACGGCGCAGTCGTCAGGCTCAACTCGATCCAGAAAACACTACCCACGCCGACGACGCTATCCGCGCCTATGCTGCCCCCCATCATTTCGACCAGACGCTTGGTCACCACCAGGCCAATGCCCGTGCCCTCCTCCGCGCTGGCTTCCTTGCCGAGCCGATTGAAGGGCTGGAAAAGCTGCGCCAGCTGCTCTGCTGTCAGACCCACACCCGTGTCGCGGACACTGATACGAATCGAATGTGGCGGGCTCAAGGTGCACTCCACGGTAACTGCGCCCTCCGGTTTGTTGTACTTGATGGCATTGAACAGCAGGTTGATCAAAACCTGTTTGAACCTGGTCCGATCGGCGAAGATAAAGCAGGGGCCGTCCAATCGTGGGAAGGTCAAGCTGATGCCGCGCTTATGCGCCTGTGGCTCGATCATGGCACGGCACTCGAGCATGACCTCAGCCAACGAAACAGGCTCACCTGACAAGGTTGCTTTGCCGGACTCGATCAGCGCCAGATCGAGGATCTCGTTGATCAGTTCCAGCAGGTACCAACCGCCCTTGAGAATCTGGTCGAGGCTGCGCTTCTGCGCGAACGTCGGGGGCGGTGCGCCGGTCTCAATGAGCTGGGCAAATCCGAGGATGGCATTCAGCGGCGTGCGCAACTCATGGCTCATGCTGGAAAGGAAATCCGATTTGGCGAGGTTGGCCTTTTCCGCCACGGATTTGGCGCTCTCCAATTCGGTGTTCTTGTCCAGCAGCACCTGATCGAGCCGTGTCCGCTCTGCTTCGACCTGCTTGCGCGCCGTATTGTCGGTGCCGATCAACAGATAACCGATGATGGTGTTCTGATCGTCGCGCAGAGCCGTGATAGATACGACCGCCGGGAAGCGGCTGCCGTCCTTGCGGAAGTAGGTTAGCTCGTAGATGTCCTCAATGCCGCGCGAGGCCTTGAATACCAGCGCCTCGAAGCCCGGCGTGATCGGGGTGCCAAGTTCGGTACTGAGTTCCTTGGCGCGCAGGATCAATTCCTGTGGATCGGAAATGTCGGCCGGCGTGATCTTGTTCAATACGTCGGCAGCCGCGTAGCCCAGCATGCGTTCGGCGCCGACGTTGAAGATCTGGATCACGCCCTTGGCGTCAGTGGCGATACTGGAGAAATTTTCGCTGTTGAAAATCGCGCTTTGCAAAGCTCCTGCCTTGAGCAGCGCGTCTTCCGCTGCCTTGCGCGCGGTGATGTCGCGCAAAATGCCAGTGAAATAACGCTGGCCGCCCAGCCACATCTCGCTTACCGCTATCTCCAGCGGAAAAAAACTGCCATTCTTGCGCTGGCCCACGACCTCGCGGCCAAGGCCGGCAGCGCGTGCCTCAATGCTGGCGCTGTAATACTCGAGCGATCCGTTGCGCTGGTCGCGATCCAGTTCGGGTATCAGCAGGTTGAATTCCTTGCCGCTGAGTTCCGCAGCCGTATAGCCGAACATTTGCTCGGCAGAAGGGTTGACTGTCTCGATGATGCCACCGCGGGCCTGGATGTTGATGATGCCGTCCACCACCGTATTGAGTATGGTCTGAATTTGCGCGGCACTGTCGCGCAACGCTTGCTGCGCAAGATATTCTTCGGAGACATCGCGGAATACCAGCACGGCACCAACCACCCGGCCCTCACGATCGCGGATCGGCGCGCAACTGTCTGCAATGGCGCGCTCGCTGCCATCGCGGGCAATCAGCAGGGTGTGATTGGCCAGGCCCTGAATCGTGCCATGCGCCAGGGTGTCCATGACGGGTATCAAGCTGGGTTCCCGGGTTTCCTGGTTGATGATGTGAAAAATCTCGTCCACCGGGCGATTGACGGCTTGTGCCTGAGTCCAGCCGGTGAGCTGTTCGGCAATGGGATTCATGCGCGTCACACGTGCATCGGCATCGGTGGCGATTACAGCATCGCCGATAGAGTTGAGCGTTACTGCTAGCTGCTCCTTGCTGTCGCGCAATGTGAGGTTGGCCAGCTGCAGTTGCTGATTGGTCTCTTCCTGCAACTCGAGCAAATGCTGTGTTTCAATATGCACCAGCTTTTTGAGCCGATGTTGTGTTTCCCGATAAATAAACCAGGCATACAAAAATACAAAAAACAACAGCAGCAAGCTGGCGATCATAATGATGATTGACTGTTGACTCATTTTTGATTGCAGCATTTCGCCCTGCCGTTCCAGCAGTTCATCCTCCATCTGGATAAACTGATGTATCTTGTCGCGAATCGAATCCGTCAGGCGTCGGCTCTCATCGCTGCCTGCCAACGCTGTTGCTGCGGTCACCTTTCGTTGGCGGCGCAACTCGATGATCTGTGCCATTTCTGCCAATTTGGCGCTCACGATGGGCACCAATGTGTCGAGGTGTTTTCGCGCTGCACTGTCCAGGGATAATGGACGCAATTCGTCCAGGTGACCGGCGATGCCATTGCGCACTGTCTGATACGGTTTCAAGAATGACTCGTTGCCGGTCAGCAAATAGTCGCGTTCCCCGCTCTCGGCATCACTCAACTCGGTCAGCACGGCGTTGGCGCGGAAGATCAATTCGTAGGTCAGCGTGCGCGCCTTGACGGCTGACCGGGTTTGTGTGAATGACCAGAACGATGCTGCTACCACCGCGATAGATATCAAAACCACGCCAAATAGAGGCGCCACGATTTTGTTAATCGGTTTCATGGACATCTCATCCCGGCTGCTGGTCGCAGGGGGCAGATAATTGATCCTGCTATTCCGGCAGCGTCGGTAGGATGGGGACAGTTTCCTGATTCGGTCATATTGATTTCTGAGAGTCACTTAACGATCCGAAAGGGAAACCAGCCTGCCGGGCAGTATCAGATGGTTACCAGCCCACGCAGCAGTTAAACACATATTCAAAATATATACAGTCTTTTCGCCGGCATGTCTGTACATTCGCGCACATACCCGGCAGTGGTTGAAGAAAAGCGGAACAAGTAAGTCATCCTGCGTGATTTCGCACTGGTCATCACAAGCCCGATGGGGGCACTGCGCTCAGCGTCGCTATTTATTTTGCACGTACCGCGGATTGCTTCACTTCCTTCAAAATGACAAAACGTATTCCAACAATGTTTCGTCGAGTTTGCGCTGATGAGCCGGATCGTTCTGTACGCTAACGCACATACCAGGTTCACTGCTCCGTCAAGACTTGGCGTAGCGAAGCAGAAGACGTCGCAGAGAAGTTCTGCTTACAGCACGTAATGCAGGATTGCAAAGTAATGGGTAGCGCTGCCGGCGATCACGAACAGGTGCCAGACGCCGTGCGCATGTTTGATGCGGTTGTCGAGCATATAAAAGACGATGCCAATTGTATAGAACAGTCCACCGGCCACGAGCCAGGCGAAACCGGTTGGCCCCAGCGCGTGCAGCAGTGGGATCAAGGCCGCCAGAGCTACCCATCCCATCACGACATAAATTACGACCGACAGCATTCGCGCGCCGCTGTCCTGCCGCAGTTCTTGCAGGCTGCCGAGCAGCGCCAGTCCCCACACTGTCCCGAACAACGACCAACCCCAGACACCGCGCAGTGTCACCAGGCAAAACGGGGTGTAAGTTCCGGCAATGAGCAGATAGATGCCGTGGTGGTCCAGTTCGCGCAGGATATTCTTGGCTCGTCCATGCAGGCTGTGATAGAACGCGGAGAAGCTGTAGAGCAACACCAGCGTCACGCCGTAGATGGAAAAGCTCACTACCTTCCACGGATCACCGCCCTGAGCGGCCATCACGATAAGCGCGGCCGAGCCGGCGAGCGCCAGCGTGGCCCCGACGATATGCGTCACCGCGTTGAATTTTTCGCCGTCGTCCATGACTTCAGCGTAGTTCTTGTTGATTGCCTTGCCTAGCACGACTACAGCGCACAAGGCAGGATCAAAGGCGGAATACGGAAACGCTAATCCTTGTCGCCTTTTGCCGCGTCCTGAATGTCCTCACCGGCCTTTTCAATGTGTTCTCCGGCATTATCCATGGCCTGGTCGACCTGCTTCCCTGCGCGCTCCAGTGGTCCTTCCTGCTTTTGGCAGGCGGATAACACTGTAACCAGCAGTATCGCCGCAAATCCTGCTGCAACGCTCTTGCCAAATTTAGTCATTTGAATCTCCTGAAAACTTGATTTGATCCACAACAAAAGTTAAAAGCATTCACCACAAGTACTCAGAAGAAACCCCGAGCTTTCCAGGCTTTTTACCGTGTCGATGTGGTGAACTTTTCTACAGTGCTAGCGAACGATGCGGGAAATCTTGGTGCCTTCGATGCTGAGGCTGCCCATCAATCCCTGCTGGTCGAAAACGAAAGCGTAGGAATCGTCTTTCAATGTCGTCGAAGTCAGATTCTTGGCAACACCTTCGTTGACCACAACTACAGTCGGGCCAATGCCGATTTCCCAGCCTTTCGTTTTCTCGAGGTATTTCACGGCCTTGTCGTTCATGAGAAACACGGCGTAGCCAAATGACTCGGCGCCAGCCTGCAAGCCCCAGGATGCCGAAACCGAATTGTAGTAATCGACAACCTTTGAGCCTTTCAGCAAGACACCTTCACCGTAGCTGCCGCCGAAGACCAGACCGGCCTTGATGATCTTGGGAAATACCAACACAGCCTTGGCATGCTTGGCTATGACTTCAGCGGTAGGGTTGCCCTTGTAAAGGGTTTGCAACGCCTGGTCGGCATCCTTGTTCAGGTCTTCCGCCGTGGCGGCAATGGCGCTAGCGCTAATGGCCCCCAGCGAGAGTGTGGCAGCGGCCATCATGATGAAGCTGTGCAAACTGCGTCGTATATTGATCATTTTCTTGTCCTTTAAGTGATTATGGATTGATGCTCATTGCTACAGACATCGTCGAACTGGAGTGAGGTTAAGAATCAGGATCCAGAAAACATCGCTGTCTGGAGCATCCCGAATTTTCATGGTGCTCTGATAAAACGTGCTTCTCTGTGCGCTACCGCACAGTGCAGCCCGTGCCAGGAAAAACTATCGTGGGGCGATGTGACCGTTGTCCTCCGACAAGACGATCTCAACACGGCGATTCATCTGACGGTTGGAAGCGGTGTCGTTAGCAGCAATTGGATACGCTTCGCCATAGCCGTGCGTGGCAATGCGCTTCAGCGATATGCCCATCGAGTCGAGCGCAGTGCTGACCGCTTCCGCACGGCGGGTGGATAGTTCCATATTGTGTGCAGAGCTGCCCGTGCTGTCGGTGTAGCCTTCGATCAGCACCGTGCGCAGCGGGTATTGGCGCATGAATTCGCCCAACTTCTGCACATTACGCAGGCCATTCGGTTTTAACTGGGATTGGTCGACGTTAAACAATACATCGCTCAACGTCACCATCATGCCGCGCCCGGTTTGCTTGGCAGACATTTCAATAAGCATGTCTTCCAGCTGATGTGAATACGCTACCGCGTCCACTGCCAGCATCTGTGCATCTACCGTTTCCGCTTGAGCATCCAATGTGTTCGCTTGAGCATCGGCCGCCTTGTTTTGCGCGATAGTGGCATCGTTCCTGGCTCTATCGGCTTCAGCGGTCCGTTGTTCCAGGCGGATCTGGTTGCGCTCAATATCAGCGTTGGCGACAGTTAGCTCCGCCGATTTGCGCTTGGCGACTTCCTGCGTGGTGGCGATTTTCTGCTTGGCGATATAAGACAGTTGACTGACATTTTCATCGTCATCGCTCGCAATAAAGGCTGCATTGGCGAGGTCCAGGGCAATGCCGGCATCTTTCAATTCCGGTGCAGCCAGTTGCACGACAGCCGGAGTATTTTGAGCCGTCGCATAGTCGTTACGCGCTTCATCGAGCGACGCATTGTTGTGTGGCATGGAATTGCAAGCTGCCAGGATGGATGCAGCTAAAATCATGAGAGGAAAATAACGTTTTTTTTGCATGATGAATTCCTAATGAATGGATTTTGGAGGCAGGCCTGTTGGCCTTGGCCAATTGGTCTTGCTACTGGCTACTGAGTGGCGCTGCGATCGAGTTCTTCGCGCATAACACGTACGTCTTCCTGTACCGCATCGGCAGCGGCGGTAGCCTTGGCCGAGCCAGCCATGCTTTGCGCAAGTTCCGCATCTGCCTGTGCCTGTGTTGCCAGATCTCGCGCCAATTCGTAATTCTTGGCTGCCATCGCATTGTTTGCGGCAGCAAGTTTGTCTTGCGCCGATTTCAATTCCAGTGGTGCGTATTGCGCCGCACCTGCATCGGCAGCATTCGCGACCGCTTCCTTGGTAACGGCGACATCGGCGGTAGCAGGTGTTTTCATGCTTGTGCAACCTGCCAACGCCACAAAGCCAATGCCGCAAACAGTGCGCATGAGCAACCCCAAAGTAATTTTTTCCATTGCTATCCCCGTTTGAATCATTCCAAATAATCTATCCGCCGATATCAAGCCGGACAGGCTTAAGCTGCTTGCAACATGGCGTATGTATAGGCGCAACTATTGAACAGTTCGGTTCGCCATCGAACATAAGGATTATTTTGTTTGTCTTTCTCCTGCCATCGCCTTATGTGCGCCAGCGAACAGACGTTTGTGTGAGACGGGCAGATTGTCCACAATTCCACTTCCCTAAAGAAAGCACAGATCATGAAAACCACCCTCGCAACAAGCTGTTTCGTCATCGCTACTCTGCTGTCCCCCCTTGCAGCCCATGCCGAAGGTGGGGATTCGGATCGCTCGCACCCCATCACGTTCGTCAAGGACTCGATCATCACCACCAAGGTCAAGGCCATGCTGGCCGACGAAAAAATGAAAACACTGCTGCACATTAACGTCGATACCGACGCCAACGGCGCGGTGGTATTGAGCGGAATTGCCAGAACCCAGGAAGACGCGGACAAGGCAGTTTCAATTGCGCGCAACATCGACGGGGTCACATCGGTTACGAGTAATATCCAGATCAAGAAGGACGACTAGGATTCTGTTTCTGGGCAAGACTGTGCAAACGGGGCCCGGTCATGTTTACGCGGGCCAGCCACGATTCCAACAGGATCAGGCCGGCCCTGTGTTTTTCGAGACAGTCCTTGCATCGAGTCTTCAAACCGGAATCACTGACAACAGGAGAATCAACATGAAACGATTTCTTATCACAGCGGCGCTTGCCGCTGCCACATTCACCGCCCCGGCACTTGCCGCCGACGTTGGCGTCTCGATCAGCGTCGGCCAGCCCGGCTTCTATGGCCGACTCGACATCGGCGACTATGGCTATTCGCAACCGCAGGTGATCTATCGTCAGCCGGTCGTGGTGCAGAGGGTAGAAGTAGACCGTCCGCCGGTCTATCTGCGTGTACCCCGCAGCCATAGAAAGAATTGGAAAAAGCATTGCCGCCAGTACAACGCCTGCGGCGAGCGGGTGCTGTTTGTGCAGAACAACTGGTACAACCGCGACTACGCGCCGCACTATCGCGACTACCACGAACGTCATCGTGGTGGCGGCAACGACAGGGGCGGTGACCGCAATGACAATGGCCGCGGCGATCACGGAAACCAGGGCAACAATCATCAAGGCAATGGCCATGACAAGGGCCATAAAGGCAAGCATTAAGGAAGCGCTGATTAAGTTCAGTTTCGTCATTGCGAGCGCAGCGAAGCAATCCAGCAATCCATTTGTGCTTTAAATTAGCGCCTCCTTATGGATTGCCACGTCGCTGCGCTCCTCGCAATGACGGACTTGTTCAGTGTTTCCTTAAGCCAATTCGCGGGTAACGGATACTGGCGCACCTGCCCGCGCCTTTGCACAACCGAACGCGGGTCTGTCACTCACCAGGGTGAGCGGCCCGCGTTCTTCTATTCGTAGGTGCGAAGTCGCGCCAGTTCGCCGTTCAGCCATAGGCCGCTTGGCATCGTTACGCCGTCGCCGCACTTGACGGTGTAGTCGCGACCGCTGAAGCTGCTTTTGGATGCGGCCCGCTCAATGAAATCTTCGGCGGTATTGATCTGGTTTCTTGCCGCCAGGTAGCGGTACTTGTCGCGCAAGTGCGCCTGCGCCTGGCTCGAGTCATACCAACTGCCGTTGCGATTGAAGGCGCAGCCCGATCCCTCGACATACCCCAGCAGGAAATTGACTTCGACTTGCGCGGCGATGGGGGTCTCCGCCAGCACGGGAGAACTCTGGAGCAGTCCGAATATCATCAGCGAGGCGATTGCACGTGGGATCATAATTCGTCATCCAGTGGAAGCAGCGCCAGTAAATGAACCTGTATCCGCTGCCAGGCGCTGCGTGCCGGCTCGGTGTCGTACTCGACGGCTTTGCCGTCTTCCTGCGTGCGCCAGACCAGCGCGGACGAGCTGCCCGCTTCGTTCGGACGCAAGGCCAAGGTGTAGGCGTTGACCGGCTGCGCCATCGCGTCGAAACGCGCGGCGATCTGCTGCGCCAGCTCCGGGCTGTCGATGATCAGGCCAATCTCGGTGTTGAGATGCATTGACCGCTGGTCGAAATTCATCGAACCGATGAACAGTCTTTGGCGGTCGAATACGAACAGCTTCGCATGCAGCGAATAGTTGCCGAAGCGCGACATCGCCCTGGTTTGTCCGCTGCCCCGGGTGTTGCCCAACAGCGAGCGGATCTCGTACAGCTCGACGCCACTTTCCAGCAGCGGAACCCGGTAATGCATGTAGCCTGACTGCGCCAGCAATACCGTCGCCGACTCGAGAGAACTGGTGAGGATACGGACGCGAACATTGCGTTGACGCAAATCCTTGAACAAGCGCATGCCTTCGTCACCCGGGATGAAGTATGGCGTCACCATCAGCAGTTCGGACTGAACCGCGCCGGCGGCGGCGGCGACAGACCGATGCATCAGGCGGCCCACCATATCGCCGTTTTCGACTTTCTTCTTGTCGGGGCTGTCGGCGATCAGATGCGCGTGCGCCCAGATCAGGGGCAGTCGGCCAGAGATCATGCCGTTGAACGGCTCGCCGGCGTCAATCGTTTTCGCATAATCGACCCCGCCCACTTCCGCTTTGCGGCTTTCTTCGTGCAAGTCTTCGCGATGCTCGGTCAGGGCGGCATGCGTTGTTCCGCTCCTGGACAAGGCCTCGGCCGGAATCGAAAGTCCGTTGTTCCAGAATTCGTCGAAGGTCCATGAGAGCTGCTGCGCGACCGGACCGGCGCCAAACACATCATCGTCGGCAAACTGCGAGTCGGGGTCGAGCTGAAAGTATTGATCGCCGACATTGCGGCCGCCGATAAGCACCACGGCATTGTCCACGACCAGCAATTTGTTGTGCATCCGGTAGTCGAGCCGCGAGTGGTCGAACATGAATTCGATGGCGCGGAGCAGCATGATGTGACCGCGGTAAGCGAAGGGATTGAAGATGCGAATCTCGATTTTGGGATGCGCTTCCAGCGCCGCTATCTGCTCGTCGCCGCTTGTCGTTTCTCCGTCATCGACCAGTACGCGCACGCGCACGCCGCGATCGGCCGCGCGCAGCACGGCGCCGGTCAGCAGCCGGCCGGTATCGTCGCCGCGGAAAATGAAATATTGCAGGTCGAGTGTCCGTTCCGCGGCATTGATCATTTGCATTCGGGTCAGGAAGCCTTCGGCCCCTACCGGAATGATGCGGAACCCCGATTTGTCTTCGTGATCCGCTACCTGCTGCTTGAAAGTCTTGCCGAGCCGGGTCAGCTTCTGGTAGTCGTAGGCGCTCGACGTCGTTTTCGGGAAGTCCGATCCCGGCGGCAGCGAAGCACAGCCGCTGACGGCTGTAATAAGCATTACAGCAAGCAACTGATACAGTCGGTCGGGCTTCATCTTGCGGCCTGCGGAGAGGGCATCGATTACACCTTGATGTTGCCGGCTGTCAGGGGACACAGCGGCCATGTCACGAACCGCAAACACCAAGTCCGTACACGGAACGTACAGCATATCGTCCGCAAGGTATGTGCGCTGGCGAACGGAAAAGGCCAGCCTCCCGGCTGGCCTTTTTTCGAGCTATGTGCTGCCTAGTTGATGCGACGCTTTATCGTGATCTGCTCGACCTCGACGCGACGGTTGGGTTCGAGACACTCGATGAGCGCCGACCTTTTCTTCTGATGGCATTCCACCACCGGATTCGCTTCGCCCTTGCCTTCGGCGGTCATGCGACTCGTTGCGACACCCTTGTCGGCCAGGTACGCCTTGACGGCCTCGGCTCGGCGCAGGGAAAGCTTGTCGTTGTATTTTTTCGAGCCAAGCCGGTCGGTGTAGCCGGTGATCACCACATCATCGATACTTTGGTCGTTGTTCAAGCCGGTGGCGATTTCGTCAAGCTTGGGTTGCGACTGGCCAAGTTCCGCGCTGTCGAAAGCGAACAGTTCGGTGGCTGACAAGGTGACGTGTTCGAAGCGTGGTGCCGGTGGTTCAGCCTTTACTACTATGGGAGCTGGGGGCGGCGGCGGGGTATAGACAGGTGTCGCAGCAGTCTGCGCTACAACAACTGGCGGCTTGTCGGCGAAGTAATACTTCAGGGAAAAAAGCAGCGAGACGTTGGTCAACTTTGTGCCATCTTTCTCCCTGCCGTTCATGCGGATCACTTCTTCTCCGAGACTCCAGTGGTCGGCAAACTTCCATTCCGCACCCAAGCCCAGGCGGAGGCCCTTTGCGCTGTATCCGTCTGCATCGTTCGTACCCTTGACTCGACCATAGCCGAACTTGACATAAGGCATAAGATTGTTGCCCATCACGTAACCGAGCTTGCTGTCTATGCCATACGCCTTGTCGCCGAAATCGACAGAGGTCCCCATGCTATCGTATCGACTCTTGCTTTTGGTCTGGTCGTAGAAAGCATCGAGACCGAACCGCAGGCCATCATTATTGTTATTGATATCCCAGTTATAACCAGCTTCCACTCCGCCGGCAAGGGCGTGTTCATTACCAGTAGAGACGTCCCCGGAAGCTCTATCGCTACCGACTCCGATGCCGGCACCAATGTACGGCCCGGCGAAATCACTGGCTAGAGAGGGAATGGCGTAAGCGCTACAGCCGAGCATTGAAATTGCAATAAAGATTTTGCTGAATTTTTTCACAATGTTTCCTTTCTTTTAGGATTATGCATTCAGGCCGATGCAGCTTCATGCCGCACGTCATACCTTTCAGCAGAGTGCCTTTCAGCAGAGTGCCTAGCGTTAACTATATGCCTTTGTCGCCTCTGTGCGTTAGCGCACAGAGTAGAGAACTGCGATGAGAAGTGTTGGGAAAACGAGACAGAAAAGCCCGATTTTCCCCACTGACAGGGAAAGTTGGGGCAACCAACCTGATTACCAATTTGCACAACTTGACGCACACAACTCTTTGAGTGCGCTGGCGCACAGAGAAAATACGCGGTTTGGAGGATGTTCGCAAAATGCCAAGTTTCTTGGCCAAAAATCGCTCAGATGAAAACTCGCTTCGGATGGTTTGTCTTATGTACAGCGCTGGCATGCGTTGCGCCGGTTCTTGTCGCCATTGGCGGGGCGCCAGATATGGCGCTGGATAAATCACGGGGCGACACCGTGGCAAGAGTGAGGATTGAAGACAGGGTGATAACAGCGATGGTGGAATCTGCCCTGCTTGCGGATCCGGAGGTAAGGAGTCTGGTAATCACGGTCAAAACACGCAAGGGGAAAGTCAAGTTGAACGGGTACGTCGATGACCTGTCACAGATCGATCGCATGTTTAGCGTCACCCGTGGAGTGCCAGGGGTCAAGGGGATCAAAATCACCATCAAGCCGTCCGTCGCGGTCAGGCTGGCAAGCCGAAAAATCAGGCACAGAAGTGCGAAGCGCAAGACCAAAACCATGGCGCATGCCGTTGCGAGCGCAAAGCGTGTTGACACTGCTGTCGTGATACGCAATGACATTGTCCAGCACCATGGCCGCATCGCCGCGGAAAGCCGGATTGATAATGCCGTGGAGCTGCCATTGGCTTTAGCGGTGCACGAAATTTCACCAGTGCAACGAGCCTCGGAGAACAAATAAGCGATCAGGAGGTGCTGGCGCTGTAATTGGTTGGCTCGTGCCTGGGATACAGCAACGACAAAGCGATCTGGGAATACTTCGTCCGCCACTGGATGATGGCCTCGCGCCGGCTGGTGGAAACCGTCATCGGCCAACTGACCGAGCGCTTCCAGATCGAAAACAATCGAGCCCGCGACCTGTGGCATCTGGTCCCTCGGCTTTACCGTAAAGTTGCCGCTCATACAATTAAACGATATTCTTTTCAGCGGTCATCCTGGCTTCGTTTGAATATCCAATGCAGTTAGAAACGTTATGTTCGCCTTCAGCTGGCTGTTGACTTTGTGCGCCGCTCAGGGGCAGGATGCCGGTTAGCACAACTTGCGCCACGCGATCCTTGACCGCATCGTCTGGCAGATGGAACCGGAAGCCAAACTTATCGGCCCGGCTATCTGCGACAAGCAGCCATAAAGCCAATCAGAGGAGTGACTCGTTCATGTCGAGCCAGGAAAAGATTTCCTTTTGCCGGATTTGCTCCGGAGGATGCGGAGTTCGGCTGACGGTCGACGAAGACGACCGCATTCTTTCGATGCGCGGCGATCCGGATAGTCCGCTGACGGCCGGCTATGTCTGCTTCAAGGGCTTGCAGGCCGAGGAAAGCCATCATGGCCCGGCGCGCCTGCTGCACACCCTGAAGCTCCAGCCGGACGGCTCCTATGCCCGGATCGGCTCCGAACAGGCGCTGGCGGAGATAGCGGAAAAAATCCGCGTCCTGATCGATCGACATGGCCCCGAGGCGGTTGCGGTGTTTCTCGGCAATGGCGGCATGTTCAATATTTCCGGCTATTTCATGCCGCACGGATTTCTCGCGGCGCTGGGATCGGATCAGTATTTCTCAACCTTGACCATTGATCAGTCGGCGAAATATGTCTCGTTCGGCAGGCTGGGCGGCTGGTTTCCCGCAATTCGAGAAGATGGAGGTGGCGCTGCTGTTCGGCGCCAATCCGCTGCTCGCGCATGGTTCCCTGGGCTTCATTCAGGCCGATCCCGTGCGCCGCCTGAAAAAAGCCCGCGCCAGCGGACTGAAGCTGATTGTCATAGATCCGCGCCGAACCGAAACGGCGCGCCACGCCGATCTGGCGTTGCAACCCTATCCCGGCCAGGATGCAGCGATTGCCGGCGGCATCATTCGCCTGATCCTGGAAGAAGGATGGGAGGACAAGGCTTTCTGCGCGGCCCATGTCGGCAGCGACAGAATGGAAGCGTTGTATCGCGCCGTCGCGCCGCTGACGCCGGAATATGTAGAGCGCCGCGCCGGGCTGCGGCCGGGACAGATCCGCGCCGTGGCCGAGCTTTTTGCCCGCGATTCGAAGGTCGGCAGCGTCACGGTCGCGACGGGACCTTCGATGTCGCCTTTCTCCAATCTGGTACAGCATCTGGCGGATTGCATCAATGTTATTTGCGGCCGTTTTTTGCGTGCCGGCGAAGCAGTGCACCAGATCAACGCCATGGGGCCGCAGGCGCCGCTGTTCGCCGAAGTGATCCCGCCGATGCGGCATTGGGAGGCAGACGGTCCCAGCCGCATCCGCGGCACCCGGGTTTTGTATGGTGAACGCCCCAGCGGCACGCTGAGCGATGAAATCCTGACACCGGGCAAGGGCCAGATCCGCGCCCTGCTGGTCTCCGGCGGCGATCCCATGACGTCCTTCCCCGACCAGGACAAAACCGCGGCGGCGCTGTCGTCGCTCGACCTGCTGGTGACGATCAATCCGTGGCGCGCGCCGACCACCCAGTATGCCCACTACGTCCTGCCGCCCTACATGCAGTTCGAGCGCGCCGATCTGCCGATGAACCTCGCCGGATATGCCTGCTGGCCCGGCGGCTGGGCGCAATACACGCCGCCCATCATCCGCCCGCCGCAGGATTCGGATCTGGTGCATGACTGGTACGTGTTCTGGGCGATCGCCAGGAAACTTGGCCGCAGCATTGTTTATAACGGCACCACGCCGCTTGACATGGAAACACCGCCGAGTTGCGACGACCTTCTGGCCATCGTGCTGAAAGATGCCCCGGTCACGCTCGACCAGCTGAAGCAAAACCCAAACGGCATCAATCTTGATCTTGGCGGTCAGTTTGTCCTGCCTGCCCGCCCCGAGGCCAGAGATAACCGGTTCGATCCAATGCCTTCCGATGTCGCCGACGAACTGGCCCGGTTCCTGTCCAGCGCGAATATCCCCGGTCGGATCGAACGCGACGGGAAGACCTTTACCCACCTGCTATCAACGCGGCGCATGCGTGATCTGTTCAACAGCAATGGCCGCTATCTACGCACCGTGCGCAAGAGGACGCCCTACAATCCGGCCTTCATGCATCCCGACGACCTGGCCGCTTTGGGCATCGCGGCGGGCGACCGGATCGAATTGGTGTCAGCGCATGGCCGGGTGACTGCCATCGCCGGCGTCGATCGCGATGTGAAGCCCGGGGTTGTGTCAATCGCGCACGGATGGGGCGCGTTGCCGGGCGGCAACGAGGATATTGCCGACAGCGGAACGGCAGTCAATCGGTTGATCGACAATGACCGTCACTTCGAGCCGATCAACGCCATGCCGCATATGAGCGCGGTGCCGGTCAATATCGTGCCAATAAAGTGATGGCCGGCACGGCCGAACAATGGCATTTACAATGCGATACGGCAGCCTGTCCGCCAGGCAGAAGCACTTGCGCATGTGTCCAATGGAACATAAGGAGAAACGATGATGCCCCGATACGAGTCTCAAGCCACGGAACATGCCGTGGCATCGCCCGCAAACCACAGGGAGGCAATCAGTTTCTGCCGCATCTGCTCGGGTGGCTGCGGCGTGCGCTTGCGCATCGATGCGCAAAACAAAATTGTTGACATTCGCGGTGACAAAGAAAATACCTTGACAAATGGATATGCCTGCTTCAAGGGCTTGCAGGCCGGTGAAGCGCATCATCGTTCCAACAGACTGCTCAAGGCGCAAAAACGGCAGCCCGATGGCAGCTTCACCGCCATACCGTTGCAACAGGCGCTGGACGAAATCGCCGCCAGGATCGCAACCTTGATCGAAGAACAAGGCCCGGATTCGGTGGCGTTGTTCTGTGGCAACGGAGCTATGGCCATTACCCCGGCCTTTGCGATGTATCACGGCTTTCTCGCCGCACTGGGTTCGCGGCAATATTTTTCCACCTTGACGATCGACCAGTCCGCCAAAATGGTTTCCTATGGTCGATTGGGCGCATGGGCGGGTGGTTTACTGGAACTCGAGCAGATGGATGTCGCGCTGATATTCGGCGCCAATCCTTTGGTTGCCCATGCTGCATCCGGAATACTTGCGATGGATCCGGTGCGCAGCCTGAAGCGCGCCAAGGCCAGGGGCCTGAAATTCATCGTGGTCGATCCACGCAAAACGGAGACCGCAAATTTCGCCGACCTGCACCTGCAGCCCTATCCGGGTCAGGATGCCGCAATCGCCGCCGGGCTGATACGGCTGATTCTGGAAGAAGGCTGGGAAGACAAAAAGTTTTGCGCCCGTTTCGTCGGCGCGGACCGCATGGCGCAACTGCGGGCGGCGGTCGCGCCGTTTACACCAGAGATGGTTGAAAGCCGTGCCGGACTGCCCTCGGGGCAGATTCGCAGCGTAGCTGAAATGTTCGCGCGCGATGGCCGCGTCGGGGTCGCTTATGGCGGCACCGGGCCGGACATGGCAGCTTTTTCGAATCTGGCGCAACACCTGATCGATGATCTGAATGTCATTTGCGGACGCTTTCCGCGCGCCGGCGACAAGGTGCTTCGAACCAACATGCAGGCGCCGGCAATGACACCGCGTGCCGAGGTTGTGCCTCCCTGCCGGCTATGGGAACAGGAACCCCCCAGCCGTATTCGCGGCGTCGGTTCGCTCTTCGGCGAGCGCTTGAGCGGAACCCTTGCGGACGAGATACTTACTCCAGGGGCAGGACAGATTCGCGCCCTCATCGTCGATGGCGGCAATCCGGCATTGTCGCTGCCCGATCAGTCCAAGGCGGTTGAGGCGCTCCAGTCCCTTGACCTGCTCGTCAGCATCGAGCCATGGATGACGGCGACCGCGCGGCTGGCGCATTACATCCTGCCAACGCCGCTGCAATATGAACGGGAAGATGTCAATTTTTTCATTCCAGGATTCGATTTCTGGCCGGGAGCCTGGCTTCAACACACGCCGGCGATCATTCCACCACCCATCGGTTCGGAACTTGCCGAAGACTGGTACATTTTATGGGCGATCGCCAAACGCCTGGGCAAGACCATAGTTTACGCCGGCAAGCGTGCGCTCGATTTCGATGTCGCGCCGACGACGGCCGAGTTGCTCGACATCCGGCTGGAGGGTAGCCAAGTCTCTCTGGATGATCTTAAGGAATACCCGCACGGGCGAGAATTCGACATTGACCTGGGCACCGTGGCCGAGGCGAGCCCGGGCGCCGAAGGCCGGTTCGATGTCATGCCAGCGGATGTCGCTGGCGAGCTTGCGGATTTTCTGGATCGGATGAACGAAAACGGGCAGATGCGGCGCGACGGCAGGAACTATGGCTTTCTCATGACGACGCGGCGCTTGCGCGATCTCTTCAACAGCAATGGCACGCAGGTGGACAGCATCCGCAAACGCGTGCCCTACAACGCCGCTTATCTCAACAGCGCGGATATGAAGGCGTTGCAGGTAGCCGACGGCGATCTGATCGAGATCAGCAGTTCCCACGGCCGCTCGTTGTTTGTTGCGGCCTGCGACGACCATGTCCGGCAAGGCGTCGTGTCGACCACCCATGGCTTCGGCAACCTTCCCGGCCCGATTCAGGATCCGAAACGCAGCGGCACATGCGTCAATCTTCTGATCGATTCCGATCGACACTTTGAGGCGATCAACGCCATGCCGCATTTCTCCGGCGTGCCGGTGGATATTGCCAAAGTCATCACGCCAACGCCTCTCTGTCAAGAAACATACCCCAAGTAACCGAATGAAAATAAGGATTCAAACGGCATTCGGAGCGGGAGAGAGTTGAAATCCGGGTTATTCAGCACGCTTGGCAAGGTGATGCATGACACATTGGCATTAGCCCTCCTCGTAGCAGTACTGCCCCTGATCCGGAAGGCGCCATCTACTTTTACGCCGAAGCGGATTGCCTGTTCTATCTTGAGCATCTCGATGCGCTGGTGCGCTGCTTTGGCTTTGCGATCCAGGTTTATATGCTGATGACACCGGAGCAGGCGGAACCGGTACCCAGTTCCAGCACGCGCAACTTTGAGTTGCGCTCGAACTTGCCCAGCACGGTATCGACGATCGGCTCGGTATCCGGGCGCGGAATCAACACGGCGGGCGACACGGCAAAAGTTCGTCCCTAGAACTCGCGGACTTGGGTCTGTTCGCGAGTGCACCAAGAGGTCTGCTTGGCTGATGACTTGCCCTTCATACGAAATCCGGGACCGTCAGCTCATCGAAGAACTTTATTGAAAAAACGGCTCTTTCAATTTTGGATGGTTTGGTCCGTGATCTACCAATGGGATGTGGCCCGAGATGGCTCACCCCCAATGTCAGTTATTTGAAGTGGTAGTAGCGCTCATTGAGAAACTTGACGAGGCTCTGTTTTTGGGCCGCAGAAAAGTCCTTATTTGTCATTTGGACACAACCTTCCACCTGCAGCACCAGGCCATCGAGCGAGCCCACTTTATGGTCCTCATCCGTATAGGCGCTGGCATCGTGGCAACGCGTACAGTTCGCTTCGTGCAAACGCTGGCCTTCGGCGCTATCGCCCGCAAGCGCTGCATGCGCGGCACACTGAACCAGGCCGAGCGCCAGCCCCATTATCTGAAATCTATTCATCATTCACCTCCCTCAAAATAAATCATGTAACGAGCCAAGTGCACGGTCTTGTTACTGCTGCTTCATGTCCACTGTGAATAACTCAACTGCCGCCAAACCAGTTGTAGCCCTGGTCTTCCCAGTAGCCGCCGGGGTAGGTATTGGTGACGAAGATGGCCTGGATGTGCTTCGGATTCTTGTAGCCCAGCTTGGTGGGCATGCGCAGTTTCATCGGGAAGCCGTATTTCGGCGGTAGCGTCTGCCCGTCGTAGGTCAGGGTCAACAGCGTCTGCGGGTGCAGCGCGGTCGGCATGTCAATGCTGGAGTAGTAGTCGTCAGAACATTTGAAGCCGACATACTTCGCGCTGGTGTCGGCGCCAATGCGGGCAAGGAAGCTGGCGAATGGCACGCCGCCCCACTTGCCGATGGCGCTCCAGCCCTCGACGCAGATGTGCCGCGTGACCTGGTCTGATTGCGGCAGCGCCTGCAGCTCGCGCAGAGTCCATGCATGTTTGTCGGCTACCAATCCGGTGACTTCCAGTCGATAGCTTTCTGCGTCCACTTCACGAATTTTGTCTTCACCATAGTAGGCGTTGAAGGGAAATGGTCGCGTGATCATTGATTCCGGGTAAGTGGGTGCCAGCCGGTTGGGGTCGAACAGCCAGGCCTGAACCTTGTCATTAAAGCGCGAGACCTTCATCAAGGCTGCTTCAGCACTCTTTTCATCGACAATGGTGCATCCGGTGAGCAGCGATAGCCCGCCCAACGTGAGCGTGCGCTGCATAAACACGCGGCGCGCAGGCGCGTCGATACGGCTGAGTGCTTCCCTTACCACGGCATCGCCATCGATCATGTCTCTCAAAGGTTTTTTCTTGATCATTTTGATAATCCTTCAACGGCCGCGAATCATGGTCAACAATGAACGCGGCACCAGTACAACCATTGTCAGATGCACTACAAGAAAAGTTACCAGCGCCGCCATGCCAATGAAATGCACACGGCGTGCCGTCTCGTAGCCGCCAAGCATCTCGCGCAGCAGCGGAAACTGAACCGACTTCCACAGCACCAGGCCAGACAGCACAATCAGCACGGTGTCGACAATCACAAACAGGTAGGCCGTGCGCTGCACGGCGTTGTACTGGCTCAGGTCCGCATGGGATAGACGGCCGCGCAATGCCGCGGCCAGGTCAGTGATGATGGCGCGCGGCGACAGGGGCAGAAATTTGGTCCATAACCGACCGGTAACAAGATTCAGGCCGAGGTACAGGAGGCCGTTGATGGCAAGCAGCCACATTGCTGCGAAATGCCACAGAATCGCGCCCGCGAGCCAACCTCCCAGGGTAATCTCATTGGCAAACCTGAAATCGAAAATGGGCGACGCGTTGTAAATGCGCCAGCCGCTCATGGTGAGAACCACCACCGCAATGGCATTGAGCCAGTGCGTTGCACGTAGCCAGAGAGGATGGATGGTCCGGATTGATTCGGTCATGGATAATCCTTGGGCCGGAATTTATGAATCCGCGCAACGCTGTGCGCTTAATGCCTGCAACACCCTGCTACTTAGCACATCCTGCACAAAGGCTGGCACATCCAGCTAAAAGCAATTCCAGTCAACCGGCAGCAGATGGGATGCTGAACCCAGTCTCGACATGGCGACCTCACGCCCGGGTTACTGATACAGGTTGGGGAACTGCTGGCGCAATTGCTGCAACTTGGGCATGTCGTAATAGACGATATAGTCTTCGTTCGGGTGCAGCGCCAGATAGTTCTGGTGATAATCCTCGGCTGGATAGAACTGTTGCAGCGGCTCAAGTTGCGTAACGACAGGCCGTGGAAACGTGTGCGCAGCGTTCAGCTGCTTGATATAACGCTTTGCCGATGCCTGCTGTTCGGCACTGCTGTAAAAGATCGCCGAGCGGTACTGGGTGCCGACATCTGGCCCCTGACTATTTAACTCTGTCGGATCGTGTGCAACGACCATGAACACTTGCAACAATTGCTGATAGGACACCTTCTCCGGATCGAAGCGAATGCGCACCGCTTCGGCATGCCCGGTGTTGCCGAGGCTCACCTGCTTGTAATGAGCTGTGGCGGCATCTCCCCCAGCGTAACCAGACACAACTTCAGATACTCCTTTGACGTGCTTGAAGACGGCATCGACACCCCAGAAGCAGCCGCCGGCAAAGACGGTCGTCTCTTCCATTGGTGCAGCAGCGACATTCAGCGCTGACCCAAGGCCAAGGATGAGGCACATACTTCCATAAAGGAAATAGTCACGGATGCGCCTGATGAATGAGTTGCTGACGTTGAGGTTGTGTGTCATCGAATCTCTCCAATCTCGCTGCAATAGTCTGTACAAAAATGGCATCATGGTTGCCGATGGCTTTTCCTGAGCATGGTCAAGTTGTGGCAATTGCGGTCCGCTTGGCTATTGATTCGAACCTGCTGCAAAAATAGTTACATCGAAATCAATCTTGGAAGATAACGCTGATCTGGAAGGTTTGATGGGCCGTGCGCAGAAAGGCGACAAGTCGGCCTATGCCGGGCTGCTGCGGGAATCCGCGCGGCTGTTAAGGCCCTTCCTGGCCCGGCGCCTCAGCTTCGAGAGCGAGGTGGATGACCTGCTGCAGGAAATACTGATCTCCATCCACAAGGCCCGCCACACCTATGACGGCAAGCGACCGTACAAGCCATGGATGTATGCAATTGCCAGATTTCGTCTGCAAGACTATTTGCGCATTCATTACGCGGATCAGTTGCGCCACGCTGAAGACATTTCCGGACTGGAAAACTTTTTGCATGCGGATGTAACCGAACCGGCCATCAGTTACGAATCCATCAGCGGAGAAGTCATCAAGCTGCCGGAAAAGCAGGCGGCCATCCTGCGATTGATGCATCAGGAGGGGTACACCTCCAAGGAAGTGGCGGCAAAGCTGGGCATGACCGAGTCCGCCGTAAAAGTTGCGGCACACCGGGCCTACAAGGTATTGAGACAGAAACTGGAACGATGATAAATGACGTTGAGCAACTGATTGCAGAACTGACTGGCGAAGCATCGGCGGTCAAGCCGGCACCTCACCCGTATTTATTGGGCCTGATGTTGATTGGCGCTGCGGCCATTTATTTGTCGGCGGTGTTGGCGGTGTCCGGCTTGCGCCCTGATTGGCCTCAGGCCATGAGTCAACCGTGGTTCGTCGCCGAGATCGTTGCCCTATTCATGCTCCTGGTTACTGCCTCGTTTAGCGCGGCGTTGCTGGCTTTCCCCGATCTGCATCAGAAGCGCAGGCTGGCGTTCGCTCCAGCCTGGATGCTCACTCTGTTTCTTGTCGTGATGTTGTTTGCCTGGCATGCCGACAATCCACCCGCAACATTGTCACAGCACGGCATCGAGTGCACCAGTTGCATTCTCCTATTGGCGATCCTGCCCGGCGTATGGACCTTCTACATCACGCGCATGTTTGCAAGTACGCATTGTCACTGGGCCGGCAGCTCTGCACTGCTTGCCGCGTTCAGCGTAGGAGCGCTCTGGCTCAGGCTGCAGGAAGCGAACAACTCGATATTGCATGTCGTCGAATGGCACTATTTGCCGATGCTGGCTTTCGGCATGCTTGGCCTGTGGCTGGGTAAATGGCTGCTCAGATGGTGACGAACCGTCGCGCTTTCTTTTTCAATCCCTGCCATCAGCTCTGTCTGCAATCATTGCATGTCTGGTGTAACCGTTCTTGAGCCTTGTTCGAATCAGGAAGCAGGACGATAACTTCAGTCAGGAGTCAAATCATGGACAGGCGTATATTTTTCAAGCTATCCACATCCGCCATAGGCGCAATGCTGTTGCCGCACCTGATCCTGAAGGCACACGCTACGGAGCACATTGAAAAATTGAAGAAAACCAACGCCGAATGGAAGAAACTGCTGACGCCGGAACAGTACAACGTACTACGCGAAGAGGGAACGGAATGGCGTTTCACCAGCCCTCTCATTCACGAAAAGCGCGTTGGCCTGTTTGTTTGCGTTGCCTGTGAGCTGCCGCTGTTCCCGTCGAAATACAAATTCGACAGCGGCACAGGTTGGCCGAGCTTCTACGATGTGTTGCCGGGTTCCGTCGAAACCAGTACCGACTATAAATTGTCCGAGCCACGCACCGAATATCACTGCGCCCGCTGTGGTGGCCACCACGGCCATGTGTTCAAAGATGGCCCCGCCCCGACTGGACTACGCTATTGCAACAACGGCGTGGCGCTGAAGTTCATTGCGGGCAAGGTCAACGCCTAAGC
>JBASWL010000077.1:0-1816 GCA_049276455.1 Georgfuchsia sp.
TCCTCGACCGACTTGCCTTGACCGCTCAGCTTGGCGAAAGCGGCATATTCGTCGGCCGGATGCATGGGGACGTGAAAGCAGTTTTCCGAGAGGCTGGCGATGAGCGCCTTGTCGGCCGGCACGATCATCACGGGCACCGGGTAGTTCCCGGCGATACCACCGTTGCTAACCAGCAGCGTCAGCGCCTCAAGGCGGCGTCCACCTGCACAAACGTCGTAGCGGCCTCGCGCGCCTTGTACGACGATCAGGTTCTGCAACACGCCGAGTTCCTTGATCGAAGCCGCGAGTTCGGCGATGCTCATCTTTGGTGTACTGCCAGCGCTGCGCGCCTGATAGTCTTCCGAAAGAACCAGCTTGTCGAAGGGAACAAAAATACGGGGCGACGCCGCGATGATGGCGTCGATTTCGGCTTTCGAGAATTTCATGTGGGCTCCTTGAACGGGTGAAGGAAGCATGCCGGGCGGCATGTCCATGGATTCAGAATCTCATCCCTTCCCTGCGCTTCAAGTCCCGCTTCAAATCTTCGGGTATCCGTTATCCCCGTTTGTGGCCCGCGCATGCTATTGGCAATTGGGCTGGCAGTGTGTAGCATATTGCCATGCCCATAGATACCCGCTATCTCACTAAATCTCGCTTCAAGCTGGCAGTTGAGTGTCCGACGAAGCTGTACTACGTAGGCAAGTCTGACTATCTTGACCGGTCGGCTGATGACAACTTCCTTGCTGCGCTTGCAGAAGGCGGATATCAAGTAGGTGAGCTCGCTTGCTTGATGTATCCCGAAGGGATTCGGGTCGATGACCTCAACCACCAAATTGCGCTCCAAAAGACAGCGGAGCTACTCAAGCAAGACAATGTCACAATCTTCGAAGCAGCCCTCGCGTTCGATAAGCTGTTCATTCGGGTTGATATCTTGAAGAAGGTCGGCAATGACGTCGAGATCATTGAGGTCAAGGCGAAGTCATATAGCGCTCAGGTGGATCGAGACTTTCGAGGGGCGAAGGGTCAACTGAAGAAGGAGTTTTTGCCTTATCTCAGGGATGTTGCATTCCAGCGCTACGTTGCGTTACACGCGCTGCCGGGCTGCAAGCCTCTGGCGTTTTTGATGCTGGCGGACAAGGAGAAATTCGCATCCGTCGATGGGCTGAATCAGCGGTTCAAGGTGCACAGGGACGGCAGGCGCACTCGCATTGATGTGGCACCAGGGACAGATGCCAGTGGTCTCGGCACGCCTCTACTGATCAAGATCCCAGTCGACGGCCAAGTGGATGAAATTCTGCAAGGAACCCTTGTTGTGGGCCCTGGTCAGGTTTTGCCGTTCCCTGTCGCGGTTAAGCAACTGGCGCAGTCCTATGCGGGTGACGAACGTATTACACCGACCCCGACCACGGAATGCGGTAACTGCCAATTCAAAGCGGACAAATGGCCAACCAACGGAGAACTCAAGAGCGGCTTTCACGAGTGTTGGGCCAGCGCATTCAACTGGGGGCCAGACGATTTCTCTAATGGAACTGTTCTGGACCTCTGGTACTTCACAGGCAAGGCAAAGCTCATCGCACAAGGCATTCTCAAACCGAGTCAGGTAACCATTGAGGATATAGGGTTCGATGGTCAAGCGCCAGGACTGACAGGGATGAGCCGGAAGCATCGCCAGTGGTACCTTTGCGAACCTATCTGGCCGGGGGGCGGAGAGTTTTTCTTTGACAAGAATGGATTCGGAGAGGCATGTCGGAAGTGGTCGTTCCCGTTGCACTGCATCGACTTCGAAACCAGTACAGTCGCGATTCCATTCCTGAAGGGGCGTAGACCTTACGAGACC
>JBASWL010000078.1:0-40578 GCA_049276455.1 Georgfuchsia sp.
AACTGAAGCTGCCGAGCGTGCAGGATGTCACGCTCAGTATTGGTAGCCAATTTTTCTGACTAGAAGTCTCATCGTATTGCAGGTATTTTGGTATTGGTACGGCCTGTGTGCATGCCGAGCATGCCCCAAGACAATGAAATATTTCCTATGCCATGTGGCACATTTGCCCGAACAAGATTTGGCTGTAATGTTGACAGAAATGGAAGAGCGCATCAAATCGCTAAGGCGAACCAATGTTATCTGTGCGTAAAGTCATTTTTTTCTATATTTGTTGATTTGCATCAACAAGCATATTGCAGGCGCGCGTGAACCTTACGCAATCATTTGAACTTGAGTGAAATTATAATTTTTACCGTGATAATTTTGGTGGCTGTGTTTGCCACTGTCATCACGCAAGTTCCAGGAATTTATTCGATGTCCATCAATAGTCATGGCCCGGCTTCTTGGAAACAAGTTGTGGATGAGAAGGTGTATTGACGAGGCGAAAGCCTGGTTCTTTGACTGATGGATGTTTCGTATAGTGGTTGCCCGATGGAGGAAGTGTCGTGTTCGAACTATTGGTTAGAGATGTCATGGAGCCTAAGAAGGTTCTAATGCTTTCGCCTGAGACTACGGTTAGCGAGGCTGCGGAATTGATGGCGAAGAAGGCAACCGGGGCTGTGATGGTTGTTGAGCAAGAATTCTTGGTTGGAATTTTCACTGAACGTGACGCATTATTTCGGGTTATCGCACGTGGGTTAGATGCGCGCACGACGCGTCTAGCTGAGGTGATGACCGCTGAGCCAAAGACGGTTGCACCAAACATGTCTTATGGATATGCTTTAGTGATAATGCAGGAGAACGGTTTCAGGCATGCGCCGGTTGTCGAAAATGGCAAACCGGTTGGGATAGTCGGGTCTCGCAATGCAATGGACCCAGAGTTGGAAGAGTTTGCGGCTGAGGCAAATCGGCGCGAGTACATCCGCGTGGGTCATTAGGTCGACGAATGTACATTGCCAGGTGGACTACTTGTGGCATGTCTACCTTCAATAGATAGTTATTGATTCCTTTTTTCGTGTTCATTTGCTGTACGGAGAATTGCTGCAATTCAACGAGCCCACGGCCGTTTCAGTTGCGCTGTACATGCTGTCACAGTCAGGATTACTGCAACTACAGGGAACGATTTATCCGCTAATGACTAGAAGCGTCGCTGATTTTGTGTGACCGGATCGCACCTGAACTCACTCTGGCATCTCTACCTCCTCGAATGCGCAGACGGTTCCGTCTACGCGGGAATCACGACAGACGTAGATCGACGGTTTGGTGAACACGTTTCCGGCAAGGGAGGGCGCTATACTCGATCCCACAAGCCGGTTTGCTTGTTGGCATCCCAACCTGTCGGGACGCGGTCACAAGCACTGCGTGCCGAACTGGCCATCAAACGCCTGCCCAAGGGAAAGAAGTTGTCGGCGCTGCGTTCGTTCGGACTGATCGGGGGAACCGATGTTGTTTACCATTTACTCACTACAGGGAGGAATCACCGCATGAACAAGTCTGAACTCATTGAAGTCATCGCCAAGGAAGTCGATATCAGCAAGGCTGCCGCAGAGAAAGTGCTGTCCGCCACGACTGCTGCCATTGTCAAGGCCGTGTCCAAGGGCGATAGTGTTGCACTAATCGGTTTTGGCAGCTTCTCGTCCTCGAAACGTGCTGCCCGTACTGGCAGAAATCCTCAAACCGGCAAGGAACTCAAGATTGCCGCTGCAACGGTGCCGCGCTTTAAAGCGGGCGCCACTTTCAAGAACGCCGTCGCGGGCAAAAAGGCCGCAAAAAAGAAGTAATCGTGTAGTGCTTATGGTGGGCGCGGATAGCATGCCAAGCCATCCGCGCTTTTCCCACAACCATGCTGACCGACAAAATTCCCGATCACGCCAGGCTGGATCGCCTTGTTGCTGATGCTCGTCGCGCGTCCGATCAACGCGATCAGGACTACCGCGAGCGTGCGCTGAAAATCTATCCCTGGATCTGCGGCCGTTGCGCCCGCGAATTCACCCGCGCCAACCTGCGCGAACTGACGGTGCACCACCGCGACCACAATCACGACAACAATCCGCCCGACGGCAGCAACTGGGAGTTGCTGTGCCTGTATTGCCATGACAACGAGCATCAGCGGCAACTGGAAGCAAGCGGTGGCGGAACCAGGCAGACAGCAAGGGGTGAGGTCGCTACCCACTCCCCCTTTGCCAACCTTAAGGATTTGCTGCAGAAGAAGAGTTGAATCCGCCTCCGGGTATAAGGAGGCGTTGTGTTCTTCTTCTGCTCCGCTGCCTTATACCGTAACGCTATCCGCCACTTCCTTGTATTCCGCAATCTGATCGAAGCTCATGTAGCGATACACATCGGCGGCTTTGGCTTCCAGCGTCTTGACCTGCGCCATGTACTCGGCCACGGTCGGGATTTTGCCGATCAGCGCGCATACCGCTGCAAGTTCCGCCGAGCCGAGATAAACGCGGGTATCGATGCCGAGCCGGTTCGGGAAGTTGCGAGTTGAGGTCGACATCGCGGTTGAGCCTTTTCTCACCTGCGCCTGGTTGCCCATGCATAGCGAACAGCCTGGCATTTCCATGCGCGCGCCGGTACGGCCGAGAATTCCGTAATGTCCTTCCTCGGTCAGCACGAACTGGTCCATTTTGGTCGGCGGCGCGATCCAAAGACGTACCGGGATGTCGCTCTTGCCTTCGAGCAGCTTGCTGGCGGCGCGGAAATGACCGATGTTGGTCATGCAACTGCCGATGAACACTTCGTCGATCTTGTCGCCGGCGACTTCGGAAAGCAGCTTGACGTCGTCCGGATCGTTGGGGCAGGCGAGGATCGGTTCCTTGACATCGGCCAGATCGATCTCGATTACGGCAGCATATTCGGCGTCGGCGTCGCGCGTCAGCAATTCAGGCTTGGCGAGCCAGGCTTCCATGGCCTTGATGCGGCGGCCGAGTGTACGGGCATCCTGATAACCGTTCGCTATCATCCACTTCATCAGCGTGATGTTGGAGCGCATGTACTCGATGATCGGCTCCTTGTTGAGCTGCACCGCACAGGCAGCGGCGGAACGTTCGGCCGCAGCGTCCGACAATTCGAATGCCTGTTCCACCTTGAGGTCGGGCAGACCTTCGATTTCGAGGATGCGGCCAGAGAAGACGTTCTTCTTGCCTTTCTTTTCGACCGTAAGCAGTCCCTGGCGGATGGCGTAGAGCGGGATCGCATTGACCAGGTCGCGCAGCGTAAGGCCGGGGTTGAGCTTGCCCTTGAAGCGCACCAGCACCGATTCAGGCATATCGAGCGGCATCACGCCAGTGGCGGCGCCAAATGCCACAAGGCCGGAGCCGGCCGGGAAAGAAATGCCAATCGGGAAGCGGGTGTGGCTGTCGCCGCCAGTGCCGACGGTGTCGGGCAGCAACAGGCGATTGAGCCACGAGTGAATCACCCCGTCGCCAGGGCGCAGGGCGACGCCGCCACGAGTGGAGATGAAGGCCGGCAGTTCATGGTGCATCTTCACGTCGATGGGCTTCGGATAGGCCGCGGTGTGGCAGAAGGATTGCATCACCAGGTCGGCGGAGAAGCCGAGGCAGGCGAGGTCCTTTAATTCGTCACGCGTCATCGGACCGGTAGTATCCTGTGAACCGACAGTGGTCATCTTCGGTTCGCAGTAAGTGCCGGGACGGACGCCCTTGCCCTCGGGCAATCCACATGCCCGGCCGACCATTTTCTGTGCGAGCGAGTAGCCTTTGCCCGAGTCCTCGGGCGCTTGCGGCAGGCGGAACAGCGTCGAGACCGGCAGCCCCAGCGCTTCGCGCGCCTTGGTTGTGAGACCGCGACCAATGATGAGTGGTATGCGGCCGCCGGCGCGCACCTCATCGAAAATGACATCGGACTTGACCTTGAACTCGGCGATGACTTGGCCGTTTTTCAGCGCCTTGCCTTCGTAGGGGCGCAGTTCAATCACATCGCCCATGTCCATCTTGTTGACGTCGAGCTCGATCGGCAGCGCGCCGGCATCTTCCATGGTGTTGTAGAAGATCGGCGCGATTTTGGTGCCGAGGCAGACACCACCGAAGCGCTTGTTCGGCACAAAAGGGATGTCTTCACCGGTGAACCAGAGCACCGAGTTGGTCGCGGATTTGCGCGAGGAGCCGGTGCCGACGACATCGCCGACATAGGCGATGAGGTTGCCTTTGGTTTTGAGCGCTTCGAGCTGCTTGACCGGGCCGCGGCTGCCCGGCTCATCTGCATCGATGCCGGGACGCGCATTTTTCAGCATCGCCAGTGCATGCAGCGGGATGTCGGGGCGGCTCCACGCATCAGGTGCGGGCGAAAGATCGTCGGTATTGGTTTCGCCGGTGACCTTGAACACGGTAAGCGTCAGGCTCTTCGGCACTTCGGGGCGGCTCGTGAACCATTCGGCATCCGCCCAGGATTGGAGTACTGCCTTGGCCTTGGCGTTGCCCTTGTCAGCCTTGGTCTTGACGTCGTGAAAGTAGTCGAACACCAGCAGTGTCTTCTTCAGTCCCTCGGCCGCGATGTTGCCGACCTGGGCGTCATCGAGCAGATCGATCATCGCCTCGATGTTGAAGCCGCCAAGCATCGTGCCGAGCAATTCGGTTGCTTTTTCGCGCGAAATCAGCGCGCAGGACTCACTGCCCTTGGCAACGGCAGAAAGGAAGCCAGCCTTGACCCTGGCAGCATCATCCACGCCAGCCGGCACGCGATGCGTGATCAGTTCGACGAGGAACGCCTCCTCGCCCTTGGGCGGCGCTTTCAGTAGCGCGACTAGCTGCTCGGTTTGCTGGGCGCTCAAGGGCAGGGGCGGGATGCCGAGCGCGGCGCGTTCGGCAACATGCTGACGGTAGGCTTCTAGCATGACAATTTCTTTCAAATAAAGGGGTTCAGGAAAAAAAGCGGGATTGGGTATCTGCCGTGAGCTTCATGCCTGTGGCGTGAGCACGCTGCAGCAATTCCCAGTAAAAACGGTAAGAGGCACGGTCGTGCAGTTTACCCTCATGTTTGATTGGCCCCCAAGAAGCTTCTTGCGCGGCAGCGAGAATATCGCCGGCATGGTGGATGTCGTCGAAGGAGGGCCGCATGGCTTCAATGATGGGCAGAATCTGGTTGGGATGAATGCTCCACATACGCAGGAAACCAAATTCGCTTTGCGCGCGCATTGCGTCGTTGCGCACCACGGTCACGTCGTGGATTTCAGTGGTGACGTTGTGGGTGGCAATAATGCCGTTGCCCAATGCAGCTGCGGCAATTTCGCACTTGGCACGCGCAATCAAAGGATGGTTGAACTGCCCTGGCGATTTCATAGCGCTGGCAGGGATCGCGCCGTGATGCGCGCTGACGAAATCCATGAGGCCGAAGTCGAGCGATTCAACTTGGGGCAGGGCGGCGATCTGCCATGCATGGTTCAGTGCCCCGTGCGTTTCGATCAGTACATGCACTGGGATTTCGCGTTTGATGCCGTGTTGTTTGCGTGCATCATCAAGTGCTGCTATCTGCGTTGCGGCATCATCGAACGACTCTGGTTTCGGGATGACAATATAGGCGACTTCGTTGCCTGCTGCACCGATGATGATGTCGAGATCGTCACACCAGTGTGGATGCGTGATGTCGTGGATGCGTGCGCCAATGCGGCAAATGTGCTGCTCATTACGTGATTCTGCAACGTGTGACGCAGCTTCAGAAATGAGTGCAGCGACCATCTCGGCGTGTTCCTTTTCGTGGCCTGAGGGTGCGCCGTCTTCACAATCTGCCGTGATGTCGAAAATCGGCCCAAGTTCCGACTGCAACTGGAGCGCCTTGCGAATCAGTTTTTCATTGCCGGCATAATGTTCGCAAGCGGCCAGTGCAGGTAATGGTTTGACGCCTAGGTAAAGAATATCAGTGGGATGAAGGGGTTTTGTCACTATTCTCTTTGTTTGTAACAAAAACAGAATCCAAAAAACTTTGCTGCAGAGACTACAGAGACCACAGGAGAAAACTGTGGTCTCTGTATTTTGTTGCTCTTTCTATGCTTAGCTCAGCATTGATTTGACGCCGTCCTGCTCTTCCTGTAATTCCTTAAGTGTGAAATCCATTTTCTCACGCGAGAAAGCATCGATTTCAAGGCCAGTGACGCGCTGGTACTTGCCCCCGGCGCAGGTGACGGGTACGCCATACAGGGTACCTTCGGGGATGCCATAACTGCCATCCGAGGGGATGCCCATGGTGACCCACTTGCCGTCGGTGCCAAGAGCCCAGTCCCTCATATGGTCGATGGCGGCATTGGCGGCAGATGCTGCGGATGAAACACCTCGTGCTTCGATGATCGCTGCGCCGCGCTTGCCAACCTTGGGAATGAATTCGTTCTTGTACCAGGCATCGTCATTCACGGCAGCAGGAGCAGGTTGGCCGGCGATGGTGGCGAAGCGGTAGTCGGGGTACATGGTAGGAGAGTGATTTCCCCATACAACCAATCTCTCCATGCTGTCGACTGCTTTGCCGGTTTTTGTGGCGAGTTGCGAAAGTGCGCGATTGTGATCGAGACGCAGCATCGCGGTAAAGTTGGCGGCATTCAGATCGGGCGCGGACTTCATGGCGATCCAGGCATTAGTATTGGCGGGGTTGCCCACCACCAGCACCTTGACATTGCGCGAAGCGACTTTGTTCAGCGCCTTGCCTTGGGTGATGAATATCTTGGCGTTTTCGAGTAGCAGATCCTTGCGCTCCATGCCAGGACCACGTGGTTTGGCTCCAACGAGCAAGGCATAGTCGGCGTCCTTGAAAGCTACTTCAGGGTCGTCAGTGCCGACCATGCCGGCCAGCAACGGGAAGGCGCAGTCATCGAGTTCCATCATTACGCCCTTTAGCGCCGCCTGTGCCTTGTCGATCGGTAATTCGAGCATTTGCAAGATGACGGGCTGATCCTTGCCGAGCATTTCGCCGCTGGCGATACGGAACAGCAGGGCATAACCGATTTGTCCGGCGGCGCCGGTGACTGCAACACGAACGGGGGCTTTGGCCATTTCAGATTCTCCTTGAGGAAGGGTGGGGTTGGTAAAAAAGTGTGCGGCGCAGAAGGCAATATGTTTAAATATAGTGATGGCATTTGCCTGTGCCAGACTTGATCTTGGTCAACGACAGGCAATCGAAAGATACTTGAAAATGATTTTTTAGTTTTGCACGGGGACTTTATAACCTCAGCAAACGATACAAGCTTAGCAAGCAATAGGAGATAGGTACATGACACAATTAAAAGACAAGTTGTCGGAAAAGATTCAAGCGCACCGTCCTCGCACTGCCAAGCTTACCAAGGAGTACGCTGACGTCGTCATCGACAAAGTAGATATCGGGCAGTGCATGGGCGGAGCCCGTGACATCAGATGCATGGTGACCGACATCTCCTATCTTGACCCACAAGAGGGAATTCGCTTCAGGGGCAAAACCATTCCCGAAACCTTTGCTGCCCTCCCCAAGGCTGCTGGCTCCGTTTATCCGACCGTCGAGTCCTTCTGGTACTTTCTTCTGACCGGGGACATCCCAACTCAGGCTCAGACGGATGATGTCGTTGCGCAGTGGAAAACACGGCAGGAGGTTCCCCAGTATGTGTTTGACGTGATCCGTGCTTTGCCGCGGGACAGTCATCCGATGGTAATGCTTTCCACCGGTATTCTGGCTTTGCAGAAGGATTCGAAGTTTGCAGCCTTCTACAACTCCGGCAAGTTCAGCAAGTTGAATGCTTGGGAACAGGTTTACGAGGACGCGAGCGACCTCGTAGCGCGCATCCCCGTAATTGCAGCTTTCATTTATAACCTGAAGTACAGGGATGACAAGCAGATCGCCATAGATCCCAAACTGGACATGGGTGCAAATTTTGCCCATATGATTGGGCAGAGTGAAGATTACAAAGACGTGGCTCGCATGTACTTCATTCTCCACTCCGACCACGAATCCGGCAACGTTTCTGCACATACCACCCACCTCGTGCATTCGGCATTGTCGGATCCCTACTATGCCTACTCTGCCGGTCTCAACGGTCTGGCCGGCCCGCTCCATGGCCTTGCCAACCAGGAAGTGCTCGGCTGGACCATGAAGTTCCAGGAAAAATACTGTAAAGACGTCGAACCCACCAAAGAGCTGATCACCAAAGCCCTTTGGGATACACTCAATTCTGGTCAGGTTATTCCGGGCTATGGTCACGCCGTCCTTCGTCAGACCGATCCGCGCTATATGTCACAGCGTGAGTTCTGCCTCAGGACTCCGGGTCTTAAGGACGATCCCCTGTTCAAGCTGGTTTCCATGATATTCGAAGTTGCCCCGGGCGTTTTAAGCGAGCATGGCAAGACCAAGAACCCTTGGCCGAACGTCGATGCCCAATCAGGGGTCATCCAATGGTACTACGGCCTCAAGAACTGGGACTTCTACACTGTCCTGTTTGGTGTGGGCCGCGCCCTTGGCTGCATGGCCAATATCACTTGGGACCGGGCTCTGGGCTATCCCCTTGAGCGTCCCAAGTCCGTTACTACCGATATGCTTGAGAAGTGGGCAGCTGAAGGCGGCAGGAAGTAGCAGCAGCTCAACTTATCCAAACAGGAAGAAACATGGGGGGCTAAGCCCCCCATTTCTTGTTTTCCCTTCGATTGCCAATTTGCCGTGACAGTTTCTTCCATGAAGAGGATGGTGCTACGTGTGCAAATACGCGGCCCTCTATCCCCGCTTGTTTGTATAATCAATTCATTCTTTGATGCGGGTGATAGGGGCTGAACGGTGACAACGGGACAAACGGGCAATTCCTCCCAAGTCATACCCGACTTCAGGGATGGAATCAAGAAGGAAGTCGCAGAAATAAAGTTCCTCATCCATGACCTACGGGTTGAGGGGTTTTTTAACGAAATCCTTCATTATCACGTTACGCTCAATACCGATCTCGAGATCTATAATATAGAGCAGGCTCAGGTATTGCATGCGGCTGATGTTCAGGAACTTAAGTCCAAGCTCGGCGCAGCGCGTAAGGGGTTCCAAGTCTACTCGAATGCGGTAAAGAGTTTCTCGCCGGACCAAACGATACTGCTGCTTGGCCGTCGCTATATTGATGCTATTCATGAGAACTGCCATCTCATTCTTAGCCCGCTGTGGGGGCGGTCGGATCAAGTACTTTCCTTTTTGCCAAAAGAGGCGCGCTCTGTACGCTCGCGGCTCCATTATCGTAATTGCATTAGCTGGCTATACGGCGTACACCTGCGCATTGCCGCCTTTCGCCAAGAGTCGAATGGAACAAGCCCCCCTGATGAGTTCGATATTGCCGAGGACCTCCGCGATTTCACGCAGGATGTTGTTCGTGGGTATGTGGTCGGGAAGTCCGAGGCCCGCGTGGATTTGCAGCTCGAAGGGATGGTGTCGGCGGTCATCTCCGGCAGACGCCCGCGTTTCCGTCGCATGTTCTTCAATTTGATCATGAATGCTGTCGACGCTATGAGTGGGCGGATGGCGGGTGTTGTGCGTGTGAGTGCCATCATCGAAGGCGACCGAGTTTCCTTGCGTGTACGCGATAACGGCGTAGGCATGTCCCCGGAGAAGATTCAGCGACTTCTATCTGACCGACAGACGCTGGATGGAGAGATACACTCTCTTGGCTTCGTGTTTGTGCGCCAGACTGTGGCAGAGTTTGGCGGCGAACTGGATATAGAGAGCGAGGAAGGCAAGGGTACGACTATCACGATGCGCCTGCCTTACCTGAAAGACAAGATTTTGCAGCCGGATCCGACATACCCGAAAAACTATCGCCTGCCGGAAAAATACCGGTCCCTGTCTATGGAGACCGATACAGCGCGAACCGTTTCTGTGGATCCGTCAGTAACCATTGCCGCCGCAGTGGCACCAGTTTCCCCGCAGGAGCAGTCCTCTAGCGGAGACAAGGATGATGAGCGCTTTTACGGCAAGCTCCTCTTTGATGCGTACCAGAAGTCCAGAGCCCAGTTCCCAGGGTGTATTTTCGCCATGGCCATCACAGAGGACGATCGGGTTGAGATGTTCACGCATAAGCCCTATGAGCGCGAATGGAACATCTCACACGAGGATCTTTCCCCCATGTACTTCCAGGCGACCTATCGTGGGCGCATTGAGGAAGATGAGCTAAAACGTCCTATCGTGATTTTCAAACCGCCCCAGAGTGTTGGAGAGTATTTTGACTTCAAGGAAGTGGCCGAGACAGATCGTGACATAGAGCGTTTCAAGCGCATGGTTCGTGACGAGGGCATTCGAATTGCGCGCAAGCTTATTGCGACCAAACTCGACCCGCAGATGCCAGTTCTCCTGTCTGGCGCATCCCGGTTCTTTGCGTCATCCCCTGAGTTTCATGGGGCTGAGTCGTTTCCACTCGACCTGCTGGCGCGCCAAAGACTGTCAACAGAGGATGGTTAGTGGTGCCAAGCTGACAGTTTTGACTACTGCATTTACAAGAACTATGATCCGCTTGCCAAGCTCATGTGCTAAGCCTGTTGCGAGCAATCGGCTAAATACAGGCCTGAAAATCGACTGCTTGATACGGGTATCGTGCAGAAAATGCTTGGCATTCTGTTGATGATGTTCTCTGGCATTTTCTTGCAGGTGTGCATCGTGGGCGGAGCGGGGCAATGGGAAGAAATGATGTTCTACCCAGTACAGGTGACACCAAGATGAAACAAATGTTGTCTAATTCTTACCTTTTCGGCGCCAATGCGCCCTTCATCGAAGATTTGTACGAGGCATACCTCGTCAATCCGGCAGCGGTGGAGCCTGCCTGGCGTGACTACTTCGAAAAGCTTGGCACCCTGCCCGGCGCTGGCAACTACACCGGTCCCGATGTGGCGCATGGTCCGATCATCGTGTCTTTTGCCGAGCGGGCGAAGGAAGGTCTGTTGAAGCCTGCCAAGCGACCCAGTACGGTTGCTGTAGAAAAACAGGTCAAGGTATTGCAGTTGATTGACGCCTATCGTTCGTTGGGTAACCGCTGGGCACAGATTGATCCACTCAAACGCAAAGAGCGTCAGCAGATCGCCGATCTGGAACCTTCATTCTATGGTTTCACCGAAGCCGATCTCGGACAGAGCTTCAATGTCGGTTCTTTTGCGGCGGCAACCGGTTCCGAGCAAGCTACGTTGCGCGAGATACTCGATGCTGCGCGACAGACTTATTGCGGTTCGATTGGCATTGAATACATGTACATGAGCGACGAAGCACAGAAGCGCTGGCTCCAGTCGCGGTTGGAGCCGATCCGTTCCATTCCTCAGTATGGGGTCGACGACAAGAAGCGTTTTTTGCAGCGCGTCACGGCGGCCGAGACGCTTGAGCGTTACTTGAATACGAAGTACGTCGGGCAAAAACGATTTTCTCTGGAAGGTGGCGAATCGACCATCGTCGCTCTAGACCAGTTGATTCGCGTCGGCGGCGGCATGGGCATCGAGGAAATTGTTATTGGCATGGCACATCGCGGCCGCCTTAACGTGTTGGTCAATGTGCTGGGCAAGACACCTGCAATGCTGTTCTCCGAGTTCGAGGGCAAGCATGCCGAAGACCTTACCTCGGGCGACGTCAAGTACCACCAGGGCTTTTCGTCAAACGTCAACACGCCCGGCGGTCCCGTACATCTGACGTTGGCATTCAATCCCTCACACCTTGAAATTGTGAACCCGGTAGTCGAAGGCTCTGTCTATTCGCGTCAACGCCATCGCAGCGACAAGGATGGCAGTCAGGTCATGGCGGTTCTTCTGCATGGCGATGCGGCAGTAGCCGGGCAGGGTGTGAACCAGGAAACGCTGAACTTCTCCAGTACACGCGGCTATGGCACCGGGGGATCCTTCCACATAGTGGTAAATAACCAGATCGGGTTTACCACTTCTGATCCTCGCGACTATCGTTCCTCGCTGTATTGCAGCGACATTTTCAAGATGATCGAGGCGCCGATTTTCCATGTGAACGGCGACGATCCCGAAGCTGTTGCACTGGTGACACAGATAGCAATGGAATTTCGCCAGACCTTCAGAAAGGATGTGGTAATCGATCTGGTCTGCTTCCGCAAGCTCGGGCATAACGAGCAGGATGAGCCGATGGCGACGCAGCCGTTGATGTACAAGAAAATTCAGACTCACCAGGGTACTCGCAAGCTCTATGCAGAAAAGCTGGTTGCACAGGGTGTTTGCGGCGCAGATGACCCGGACCTGATCATCAAGGACTATCGTGCTGCGCTGGATCGTGGCGAGTTGCTCTATAACCCGGTTCTGGCCAACTATCAGCGTAAGCATGCGGCTGACTGGACACAGTTTCTCGGCCAGAAGTACACCGACGAATGCAATACCAAGGTGCCCATGGCTGAGTTGAAACGCCTTGCAAAGGCTGTGACCACGCTGCCGGATGACCTGGTGCTACATTCCCGCGTGAAGAAGATCATCGACGATCGCCGCCTGATGGGCGAAGGCAAGCTGCCTCTGGACTGGGGCATGGGCGAGACGCTGGCTTATGCTTCTCTTCTGACGCAGGGCTATGGTGTGCGCCTTTCCGGTGAAGATACTGCGCGCGGTACGTTCTTCCATCGTCATGCGGTATTGCACGACCAGAACCGCGAAAGCTGGGATGCCGGCAACTACATTCCCCTGCAACACGTCGGCGACAAACAGACGCCGTTTGTCGTCATCGATTCGGTATTGTCGGAAGTGGCGGTGTTGGCCTTTGAATATGGCTACTCCACATTCGAACCGAATGAACTGGTGGTGTGGGAAGCACAATTCGGCGATTTTGCCAACGGTGCCCAGGTCGTCATCGACCAGTTCATTGCTTCTGGCGAGGCCAAGTGGGGCCGGCTTTCGGGACTCACCTTGATGCTGCCACATGGCTATGAAGGACAGGGGCCGGAGCATTCGTCGGCGCGTATCGAGCGCTTCATGAATATTTGTGCCGAACAGAATTGGCAGGTGTGCATTCCCACCACCCCGGCGCAAATATTTCATTTGTTGTGCCGGCAAATGCTAAGAAAGCTCAGAAAGCCGCTGATCATCATTACGCCGAAATCGCTATTGCGCCACAAAGATGCCGTGTCATCACTTGACGATCTGGCCAAGGGCAAATTTCAGACTGTTATTGGCGAAGTGGATGAGTTGGATCCCGATAAGGTGACGCGCGTAGTACTTTGCAGCGGCAAGATTTATTACGAGCTGATGGCGTACCGCCGTGAAAAAAAGATTGAGAACATCGCGATCGTGCGCCTTGAACAGCTCTACCCCTTTCCCAAAAAGGCCTTCGACGCTGAACTCAAAAAGTGGCCAACAGCCACCGAAATTGTTTGGTGTCAGGAAGAGCCGCGCAACCAGGGCATGTGGTACTGGCTGGTCTCGCGCCAGCACTTGGTGAAGGCATTCGCCTCCAACCAGACGTTGTTGCTCGTTAGTCGTTCGGCGGCCGCTTCTCCCGCCGTCGGCTATTATGCCAAGCACAACGCCCAGCAAAAAGCTGTTATCGAAGGTGCCTTTGGCAAGCTGAAGGCGCCTGAATAAAAAAGAAAGAAAGTGAGAACTCCATGCTGATCGAAGTCAAAGTTCCGCAACTGTCCGAATCGGTTGCCGAAGCAACGCTAACAAACTGGCACAAGAAGGTGGGTGACACCGTTGCCCGCGATGAGAATCTGGTCGACGTCGAAACCGACAAGGTGGTGCTCGAACTGCCTGCCACAGCAGCAGGGGTTTTGGTGAAAGTACTGAAAGACGATGGCGCCACGGTCGTCGCCGGCGAAGTTATTGCCCAGATCGATACCGAAGGCGCTGTGGCCGATATCGTTTCCACCGCGGTTGACACAACAGCATCTACCGCAGTTGATCCAGTCGCGAGTTTGTCATCCACGGCAGCCGTGATGCCAGCTGCGCGCAAGCTGATGGAAGAAAAGGGGCTGACGACCGCAGAGATCGCCGGGTCAGGCCGCGGCGGCCGCATTCTCAAGGAAGATGTGCTCGGTACCAAGCCGGCGTCTACAGCGCCAGCTGCTGTTGTGAGTAAACAGGCACTGTCGCAGCCCGCTGGGATCAGTGCTGAAGCGATAGTTGGCGATCGTCCCGAGCAGCGCGTGCCGATGTCGCGCTTGCGCGCGCGTGTTGCCGAACGCCTGCTGCAATCGCAGGCGCAGAGCGCTATCCTGACCACGTTCAACGAGGTCAGCATGGCTCAGGTCATCGAACTGCGCAACAAGTACAAGGACAGGTTCGAAAAGGAGCATGGCGTCAAGCTTGGGTTTATGTCCTTCTTCGTCAAGGCCGCCGTTGCCGCGCTCAAGCGTTATCCAATACTCAATGCCTCGGTGGATGGCAATGATATTGTCTATCACGGCTACTTTGACGTCGGCATTGCGGTAAGCAGCCCAAGAGGTCTGGTTGTGCCGATCCTGCGCGACGTTGACCAAATGTCGTTGGCGCAGATCGAAATGAAGATCGCCGAGTTTGGCGCCAAGGCAAAGAATGGCAAACTCACACTGGAAGACCTTACCGGCGGCACTTTTTCGATTTCCAACGGCGGCGTGTTTGGCTCGATGTTGTCGACCCCGATCATCAATCCGCCACAGTCCGCAATTCTCGGCGTGCATGCGACCAAGGAGCGGCCTGTAGTCGAGGACGGGCAGATCGTAATTCGTCCGATCAATTTTCTGGCGATGTCCTACAACCATTGCATCATCGACGGCCGCGAAGCGGTACTCGGCCTGGTTGCAATGAAGGAAGCGCTGGAAGACCCTGCGCGGTTGTTGCTGGATATTTAAATCAGTGAGGAATGAGGTGTGAGGAGTGGGGAGTAAAACTCTCGCGACTCATTGCTTTTCTCTCCTTACTCATGACTCCTCACGAGGTTTACAATGGCAAAAAAATTTGACGTAGTAGTTATTGGCGCCGGTCCAGGCGGCTATGTGGCGGCAATTCGTGCTGCTCAACTCGGCCTGTCGGCAGCCTGCATCGAGTCGCAAAGCTATGCCGATCCCAAGGGCGAAGTGCGACTCGGCGGCACCTGCCTTAACGAGGGCTGCATCCCGTCAAAGGCATTATTGCAATCATCGGAACTGTTCGAGCAGGCAGGGCACAGTTTCGTGATGCACGGCATAACAGCCGAAAGCGTCAAGATGGACGTGGCCACCATGATCCGGCGCAAGGACAACATCGTCACGCAGCTCACCAGTGGTATTCGTGGCCTGTTCAAGAAATACAAGGTGACGCTGTTATCCGGCCACGGCAAGTTCACCGGGCGTGGCGATGGACACTGGCAAATCGATGTTGGTGGCGAAGCTGTCGAGGCCAAGCACGTCATCGTCGCTACTGGCTCCAAGGCTCGTCATCTTGACGGCATCCCTGTAGATAACAAGGTGATTTGCGACAACGCCGGTGCTCTATGTTTCGACCATGCACCGAAACGCCTAGGCGTGATCGGAGCCGGTGTGATCGGGCTCGAACTCGGTTCGGTGTGGAAACGTCTCGGCAGCGAAGTAACGATTCTCGAAGCATTGCCGGATTTTCTAGCAGCGGCGGATCAGGCGGTCGCGCGTGAAGCGTGGAAGGTCTTTACGCAAAAGCAGGGACTTAACATCCAACTCGGCATCAAAATCCACAAGGTTACCCAGTCGAAGAAGGGCTTGGTAATTGAGTATGAATCCGGCGTTGAAGTGAAGACGCTGGAAGTGGACAAGTTGATCGTTTCCGTTGGCCGCATGGCGGATACCACTGATCTTGGGATCGAGAGCGTCGGACTCAAGCTTGATGACAAAGGCCGGGTAGACGTCGACGGCCACTGTAGTACCAACCTGGAAAATGTGTGGGCGGTCGGCGATGTCATTCGCGGCCCGATGCTGGCGCACAAGGGCATGGAAGAAGGCGTCATGGTGGCAGAACTGATCGCCGGCCAGGCCGGGCATGTCAACTACGACGCAATCCCCTGTGTCATGTACACCCATCCCGAAATCGCCTGGGTCGGCAAGACAGAGCAGCAACTCAAGAATGAAGGTATCGAATACCGCGTAGGCCAGATTCCGTTCACCGCCAATGGCCGTGCGCTAGGGCAGGGAGACACCACCGGTTTCGTCAAAATGCTCGCTGATGCAAAAACCGACCGTATTCTTGGCGTTCATGTCATTGGCAACAATGCATCGGAGCTGATCGCCGAGGCTGTCGTTGCGATGGAATTTGGCGCATCGTCCGAAGACATTGCGCGCATCTGCCACGCCCATCCAACACTCTCCGAAGCCATGCATGAGACAGCATTGGCGGTGGATAAGCGTTCACTGCACTTTTGATACATTAAGCCACAGACAACGCAGAAACTTTATACGCCTCTTGATGGAACTAAAACAGGGAATGGTTTTCTCTGCGGAGGCTGTTTCTATTTGTGCGCATCGGGCTCAATCAGTTAGTGCAGTACATCCCTGCTGATTGTGTGGGTAACACCAGTTAACAGAGTGACAGTACAAAATTCTCCCGAGCTTCGTTTAGAATCATCTTAACAAGAGGAGACAGCATGCTACAAACTGGACAACCAGCACCAGTATTTACCCTGCCCGATGCGGACATGGAAATGTTTTCACTGGAAAGCTTGCGCGGACGCCGGCATGCTGTGCTTTTTTTCTATCCGAAAGATGGCACGCCGTATTGCACAATGGAAGCAGCAGATTTCAGCGACCATGAAGAAGAATTCGAACGTAAGGACTGTGTTATTTGCGGCGTATCGCGCGATGATTGCTTGCGCCATGCCGATTTTAGGGATGAGAACGGCTTGTCCATCCGCCTGCTTTCTGATGAGGACGGAGCGGTAAGCAAAAAATACGGTGTGGCGCAGATGAAGGAGAAGGATGGGCATCGCAAGCTGTGCGTGGTGCGTTCCACTTTCATTATCGACAAGTCGGGAATCATCCGTCATGCTTTTTACGATATAAATCCGAAAGGCCATGCCGCAGAAATTTTCCGGCTGGTCAGTGAATTGAATGGCAAGGAGAAGTTTTTGTGTTGATTGCAAAGAATATGGTTGTCACACTGACCTATCAGGTAACCGACAGCGACGGTAACCTGGTAGATGATGGTAGCGCACCGCTGGTTTATCTGCATGGTGGTTATGACGGGATTTTCCCGCGCATCGAAGAACTGCTGCATGGCAAGGATATCGGTGACAAACTCGATATCAAGCTGCAGCCTGATGACGCCTTCGGCGAGTACGATGCCCAGATGGTTCATATCGAACCGCGCGATCTCTTTCCCGATTTCATCGAGGTCGGCATGCAGTTCGAGCGTGCCACGGAGCAGGAGCAGGGAAGGGCGACGCAGGAAGAAGACATGGTGTACACCATTACCGATATTACCGATGACAAGGTCGTTATCGACGGCAATCATCCCCTGGCCGGACAGACACTTGTGTTCACCTGTGAAATTAGCGACGTACGAGCCGCTACGGCAGAAGAGGTTTCGCATGGCCATATTCACGAACCAGGCGGCCATCATCACTAGATCCAGAGCAAAAAGCACAAGACAAAAGGTTCAAGAGTGATGCGTTCTCACTTGAGGCTTGTACCTTATGCCACGCTATTTAGTTCCACCGGCGTCGGCGTTACACGCCAAATGTCGCGGCAGTATTCGGCAATGGTGCGGTCGGATGAAAACTTGCCCATGCGCGCGACATTGAGTATGGACATGCGCGTCCAGCGGGCTGTATCGCGATAGGCCGCGCTGACCTGATCCTGACACTCGATATAGGCGGCATAGTCGGCCAGCAGTAGATAGGGGTCGTGCTGGAGCAGATTATCGGTCAACGGCTGGAAAGTGCTGCGGTCGCCGTGGGAGAAAAGGCCGCTGCCAATCAGGTCGATGACACTCTTGAGTTCCGGATTGCCGGTGTAGATATCCCGTGGCCGGTAACTCGCCGCCAGTGTGCGTGATACCTCTTCGGCAGTAAGGCCGAAGAGGAAGAAATTCTCGGCGCCGACTTCCTCGCGAATCTCGACGTTGGCGCCATCGAGCGTGCCAATGGTGAGCGCGCCATTCATAGCGAACTTCATGTTGCCGGTACCTGATGCCTCCTTGCCCGCCGTCGAAATCTGTTGCGACAGGTCGGCGGCTGGATAGACCCCGTGCCCCTGTTTGACGTTGAAATTGGGCAGAAATACCACTTTCAACCGACCGGCAACATCTGGATCGCGATTGAGCACGTCGCCGACAGCGTTGATCAGCCTGATCATCAGTTTCGCCATCACGTAACCAGGCGCAGCTTTGCCACCGAAGATAAAGGTGCGAGGTGTCACCTCCAGTGCAGGATTCAATTTGATGCGGTTGTAAAGCGTGACGATATGCAGTACGTTGAGATGCTGGCGTTTGTATTCGTGAATGCGTTTGACCTGGACGTCGTAGAGGCTAGCAGGATTCACGGTCACGCCACAACGCTTGCCGATGCTTGTTGCAAGCCGCAGTTTGTTTTCTCGCTTGATCTGGCGCCAGCGTTCCTGGAACTCCGGATCGTCGGCATGGCTTTCAAGTGCGCGCAGATTTGACAGGTCGTATTCCCAATCGGAGCCAATGGTGGCATTGAGAAGACCGGCCAAGCCGGGGTTGCTGAGCATTATGAAGCGGCGTGGCGTGACACCATTGGTCTTGTTCTGGAACTTGTCCGGCCAGAATTCATAGAAATCACGCAGCACGGTTTCCTTGAGCAGGCGGCTGTGCAACTCCGCGACACCGTTGATGGCAAAACTGCCGATGCAGGCAAGATGTGCCATGCGTACGTAACGAGGGCCACTCTCGTCGATGATCGACAGGCGCTCGATGCGCCCGCTGTCGAAGGGATAACGCAGGCGCACTTCATCGAGAAAGCGTGCATTAATCTCGTAGATGATTTCCAGATGACGGGGCAGCAGGCTTTTGAAGAGCGCAATTGGCCACTTTTCCAGTGCCTCGGGCAATAGGGTGTGATTGGTATAGGCGAAGGTGCTTCGTGTGATGTTCCATGCCACGTTCCATTCCATATGGTTGTCATCCACCAGGAGGCGCATTAGTTCTGCTACAGCGATGGCCGGATGGGTGTCGTTCAACTGGACGCTGAATTTTTCATGGAAGGTTTCTAGCGGGCGGTGGGTGCTGCGATGGATGCGCAGCATGTCCTGCAGCGAGCAGGTGACGAAGAAATATTGCTGCAGCAGGCGCAGGCGCTTGCCAGTCTCTGGTTCGTCATTGGGGTAGAGCACTTTGCTGATGGTTTCCGAACGCACCTCGCGCATCACGGCACCGGAGTAGTCGCCCTGGTTGAAGGCATGGAAGTCGAAGCCCTCGGGGGCCTCGGCGCTCCACAAACGCAGGAGGTTAACGGTGTTTACGTTGTAGCCAAGGATCGGCGTGTCGATTGCCACGCCGCGAAAGGTCTCGCCGGGCAACCAGCGCGTGCGCTTTCGTCCCAGCTCGTCTGTGAATTGTTCAGTGTGGCCGCTGATCTTGATGTCATAGGTGATGTTGGGGCGCCTCACCTCCCACGGACTACCGAAGTGCAGCCAGTTATCTGTCGTTTCAAGTTGGCGGCCATCCTTGATAACTTGATTGAAAATACCAAATTCATAGCGAATGCCATAGCTGGTGGCAGGAATCTGCAAGGTCGCCAGCGAATCCATGAAGCAAGCAGCCAGACGACCGAGACCGCCGTTGCCTAACCCCGGCTCTTCTTCATGCTCGATCAGTTCGTCGAGATCAATGCCGAGTCTGGACATTGCGCGGCGAGTGTTGTCCGCGATGCCGAGGTTGAGCAGGTTGTTGCCCAGATAGGGGCCCGGTAAATATTCGGCAGACAGGTAGCAAACAGTGCGTGGGTTGACCCGTTGATAGGTTTGGCTGGTACTAACCCAACGGTGCAACAAGCGGTCTCGTACCGAGTAGGCCAACGCCTTGTATTTGTCATTTAACGCAGCAACTTCAAGGAATCGACCCTGTACGTAGAAAAGGTTGTCTAGAAATGCAAGTCGGATGGACTCATCGGACAATCCGGTGCGGATGCTTACATTGCCGAGATCAAGTTTTTTTGTGCGGGCTGTCTTGGTCATACTGTTATCTCTTGGGCATTGCCGATTATTATCAGGATAAATGCATTATGACGTGGATAATCAGTCGAGCAAGCGCTTGATGTCATAAAGCCGTTGCAACGCATCGCGTGGCGACAGATTGTCGGGATCGGTCTCGTCCAGGGCAGCAATCACCGGATGCGGTTGCGGCGCCACCTCGGGCGGTGGCGCGAAAAAATCGGATTGCTGTGTCGCGGCTATTTGCGAGTTTTCGAGTTTTGCCAGTTGTTTGCGCGCATCGCGCAATACGGCAGCGGGAATGCCGGCCAGAGCGGCAACATGTATACCGTAACTCTGCGAGGCCGGGCCTTCTTCCACAGCATGCATGAAAACGATGCGCTTGCCGTGCTCGATTGCATCAAGATGGACATTGGCGCATTCCGGATATTCCCGCGCCAAGCGGGTCAGTTCGAAATAATGTGTGGAGAACAGGGTCAGGGCGCGATTCTTTTCGATAAGGTGGCGCGCGATCGCATAGGCCAGCGCGAGGCCGTCAAAGGTGGAAGTGCCGCGTCCGATCTCATCCATCAAGACCAGACTGTTGCCCGTTGCGCCATTAAGTATTGCGGCGGCTTCGGTCATTTCGACCATGAAGGTTGAGCGTCCCGAAGCCAGATCGTCGGCGGCGCCGATGCGTGTGTAAATTGCATCAATAGAGCCAAGTGTGCATTCCTGTGCCGGAACGAAACTGCCGCAGTGGGCAAGCAGAACGATCAGCGCTACCTGACGCATATAGGTCGACTTGCCGCCCATGTTGGGGCCGGTGATCAACAGGGTGCGGCGGGCCAAACTCAGGCGGGTATCGTTGGGGATGAAACTGTCTACCTGTTGCTCAACCACCGCGTGGCGGCCTGCAATGATCTCGATTCCGTAGTCATTACGAAATGTCGGAGCGCGGAAATCGTGGCGGATTGCCGCATCGGCGAAAGCGCAGAGACCGTCGAGCAGGGCGATGGCACGCGCAATGCGTTGCAATTGTGGAATCCACCTCGCCAGTAATTCCAGTACAGCATCGTAGAGCTGCTTTTCCAGCGCCAAGGCGCGTTCGTTAGCCGACAGTGCCTTGTCTTCAAACGCCTTCAATTCGGGCGTGATATAGCGTTCGGCATTCTTCAGCGTCTGACGGCGACGATAATCGTCGGGAATGCGGCCGACGTTGGCATGAGTGACTTCAATGTAGAAACCATGCACCCTGTTGAACTCAACGCGCAGGGTGGTGATCCCGGTGCGTTCGCGTTCTCTTGCCTCGAGTGCAAGCAGGAATTCACCGCAATTGGCCTGAATGCCGCGCAGTTCGTCTAGATCTGCGGAGTAGCCAGTGGCAATGACGCCGCCTTCGCGCAGTACTACGGAAGGCTCGGGCTGTATCGCGGCGGACAGCAGACCAAGACATTCCAGCGGGGTATCAAGATCGCGGTGCAAGTCTGCCAGCAAGGTGGAGTCAAGCGAACCGAGCGGCATTTGCAGCGCAGTAAGGCTGGAGAGACTGTTGCGCAGTGAGGAAAGGTCACGAGGCCGTGCACTTTTCAGCGCGATGCGGGCGGTAATGCGCTCTATGTCTGCGATGCCTTTGATTCCGGCGTGCAATGCAGACAAGGGGCGCTTCCCTTCAGCACCGATGATCTGTGTAACTCCTACATGACGCGCAGCCGCCGTCTTGCGATCGGAAAGCGGGTGATGCAGGCATTGGCGCAGCCAGCGTGAGCCCATGCTGGTGGCACAGGTGTCAAGCAGGGAGAGCAGGGTTGGCGAAGCTTTGCCGCTGAGGGTTTCGCTGATTTCCAGATTGCGCCGCGTCGCCGGATCGAGGCGCAGATACTCTCCCTCATGTTCAACAGTGAGGCCAGTGACATGGGCAAGGGTTTTCAGCTGAGTGGCGCGTGCGTATTCGAGCAAGGCTCCCGCAGCTCCCAGGGCGGGCGTTGGGCGGTCAATGCCGAAACCGGCCAGATCGCATGTGCCGAAATGTTGCGTCAGTGCGCGTTGTGCTGATTCAGTGTCGAAGTGCCAATCAGGCAGGCGACGAACTGCGGTGGCATTAATTTCCAATGCGACGCTGTCCCTGTCGTCCGGCAGAAGTATCTCGGCGGGGCTCAAGCGTTGCAGATGCGCCGCCAGCGAATTGAAGTCGGTATCGAGCAGGCACAGGTCACCATTTGCGAGATTGAGCCAGGCCAGACCGGCCTGCTGTTTGTCGATATCGTTACCAAAATTCAGCGCCAGCAGCAGGCTGTCGCACTTGTCGTCGAGCAGGGCAGCATCGGTAAGCGTGCCCGGCGTAACGATGCGAGTCACAGCGCGCTCTACTGGCCCCTTGCTCGTGGCGGGATCGCCGATTTGCTCGCAAATAGCAACTGATTCGCCCAGCTTGATCAACTTGGCGAGATATTGTTCGGCGGCATGGTAGGGCACACCTGCCATCGGGATCGGTTTGCCAGCGGATTGCCCGCGCGAAGTTAGCGTGATGCCAAGCAGACGGGCAGCCTTGGCGGCGTCATCGAAAAACAGCTCGTAGAAATCTCCCATCCGATAAAACAGCAGAGTGCCAGGATGCTGCGCCTTGAGGCGCAGGTACTGCAGCATCATCGGGGTATGCCCTAACGTTTTATTTTCAGAATTGTTTTTGTCTACCATTTATTGCCTGTCTAAAGCCAGGACCATCCACGATGTAACTTCCTTGTCGCATAGGTATCGGGCAGTCATTGCTGTTGATGTATGGCGGCCGAGTTGTGCAGTCGGGATGTTGCCTTGCAATTTTACGGCCGTTCCTGCCATTGCTCGCAGGCTGGCATCACCAATTCCGGTTGCTATCCCATTGGTCGCACATAATGATAGTCGGAAGCATTGCTTTGACGGTTGTGCATGAGGTGCGTGAACATTATTTGACAACCTTTTTTCGATACTCTCAAGGCCTCTGATTTGTCCAGATTTTAAAGGCACGGCAGAAGACACTGGGAGATGCATATCCCAGCATATAACTTATTTCCTTTTGGCTTGATTGTCTGTAATCGAGATATTGGCGGGCAATATACAAGTTGAAATTTTCTTTCAATTGACCGCAGTTACGACCATTTCCTTGCAACTGCTTATGAAGGGTTCTGCGTAATATCCCAACTGTCTGGATAGCGTAATTTATGAACGAGGTGCCGGAGATTTGTTGTGCCAATAGTATTGGCACCTTGGCAGACATTTAGTAACTGCGTTGTGTACGCATCAGGTAATTTACGTCGGTGCCGAGCCCGAGTGAATATTGCTTGCTGAACGGGTTGTAGTTCATACCAATGATTTCCTCGTTCTGCAGATTTGCTTCACGTGCGTAGCGGGCAAGTTCGGCAGGGCGGATGAATCGCGAGTAATCGTGCGTTCCTTTGGGTAGGAGATTGAGTACGTATTCGGCGCCAATCACTGCAAACAGATACGACTTCGGATTACGATTGATCGTGGAAAAGAACACTGTGCCGCCCGGCTTCACCAGTGTGGCGCACGCACGCACGGTACTTGCGGGATCAGGGACGTGTTCAAGCATTTCCATGCAGGTGACCACATCAAAGCTGGCCGGTGCTTCGAGCGCTAGATCCTCTGCAGCAACCGCACGGTAGTCCACCTTTTGCCCCGATTCGTAAAGATGCAGGCGTGCGACGCCAAGCGGCTTCTCCGAGAGGTCAATCCCGGTCACGATGGCGCCTCGACTGGCCATGGCTTCGGCAAGGATGCCCCCGCCGCAGCCGACATCGAGGATGCACTTTCCTGATAAGCCGACGCAACGGTCAATCCAGTCAAGACGCAAGGGATTGATTTCATGCAGGGGGCGGAACTCCGAGTTCGGATCCCACCAGCGATGCGCCAGATCGCCAAACTTGGCCAGTTCCTGCGGGTCTACATTGCTCATGATTTGCGTTCGTCTGTTTTTAAGTCAAAAAAAAGCCCTGCATTGCAGGGCTTTGTTATACCTGAAAACTGCTTATTTGGTGCCGATCACCTCGATTACGACACGGCGATCCGGTTGCAGGCAATCGATGAGCTTCTTGGTCCGCTTCACGCTGGTGCCGCATTCATCGCCGGTTACGGGTTGTGCCTCGCCCTTGCCTTCAGTATAAATACGGTCGGCGGCAATGCCCTTGTTCACCAGATAATCCTTTACTGCTACAGCACGGCGCTCAGACAGGCTTTGGTTGTATTCGTCTGAACCGATGCGGTCGGCGTGACCGACGGCGATGATGGTCTCGATTTTGAGAGCTTCAGACTTGCTGGCCACTTCGTCAAGTTTGGCCTTGCCTTCGTCGCGCAGAACCGCCTTGTCGAAATCAAATAGAGCATCTGCGGCAATTGTCACTTTTTCAGCAGCTGGCTTGACAGCGGCAACCGGAGGTGCGACGACTGTCTTCGGCTCTTCAACGACCTTCTTGGGTGCGGGTTCGCACACTTCTTTAGGCATCAGATCCTTGTCGCATTCGCAACCCGCAGGAAACTCACCACCAACGACGGGGGTTTTTGCTGCCAATTCAACGCTCCAATAACCTGTGCGCCAGCATAATCCGGCGCCACTGCGAGCGATAACGCCACGAGCGTCTACGACATAAGGCAAAGGCTCCTGGCTCTTGAGGTCGAGGACAACATCCTTTGTTTGAGCGGAAGCGGAAATGCCGATAGCCGACAGGGTAGCAATCAGCAGTGTTTTCATTGCAATGTTTTTCATCAGGGGCCTCAGCTTTCGTGATCGTGGATAAGAGTGGACAGGGATTTCATCGCGGTACTTAAGCGGCTGATTATCCTAGTGCACTTATTGGGCATTCTGCCACAAAGCAATGATGCCGATCAAATTCGTCATATTCTGCTACGGCAATGTTGCACAGATGAGACGCTTTTCGCCAAGCTCGGCCGTGCAGAATGACCCGGGCAAAATGCCCAAAGATCATTCCCTGCGGGGCAGTTTGCCAAGCCCTGCGTGGTAAAATTTCAAACTTATTAAAGGCTTCACTCACCGCAACCTCCGCGCTACGGTAAACCATAACAAGATGACCACGACTTTCGCCAAAGAAACACTGCCGATCAGCCTGGAAGATGAAATGCGCCATTCCTACCTGGATTACGCCATGAGCGTGATCGTGGGACGCGCACTGCCTGACGCGCGCGATGGCCTGAAGCCGGTGCATCGTCGCGTACTATTCGCGATGCACGAACTCAGCAACGACTGGAACAAGGCCTACAAGAAATCAGCGCGTATCGTAGGCGACGTGATCGGTAAATATCACCCGCACGGAGATACGGCGGTCTACGACACCATCGTGCGCATGGCGCAGGATTTCTCTTTGCGCTACATGCTGGTCGACGGTCAGGGCAACTTTGGTTCTGTCGATGGCGACAACGCTGCGGCAATGCGCTACACCGAGATACGCATGGCAAGAATCGGCCATGAGTTGCTATTCGACATCGACAAGGAAACCGTAGACTTCGGTCCCAACTACGATGGCTCGGAGCAGGAACCGCTGGTAATGCCGGCGCGAATTCCCAACCTGTTGATCAACGGCAGTTCAGGCATCGCCGTCGGCATGGCGACCAATATACCGCCGCACAACCTCAACGAAGTCATCGATGCCTGCCTCGCCCTGCTCGCTGACCCTGCGCTTGATATCGAGGAACTAATAAAGATCATTCCCGCGCCGGATTTCCCCACTGCGGGCCTGATCTACGGCATTTCCGGCGTCCGCGATGGCTACCTGACCGGACGTGGCCGCGTCTTGATGCGCGGGCGCACACATATCGAGGAACTGCCCTCAGGCCGCCAAGCGATCATCGTCGACGAACTGCCCTACCAGGTCAACAAGCGCACCCTGTTAGAGAAAATCGCCGCACTGGTGAACGAGAAGAAAATAGAGGGTATTTCGCATATTCAGGACGAATCGGACAAGTCCGGCATGCGCGTTGTTGTTGAACTCAAGCGTGGCGAAATGCCAGAGGTGGTGCTCAACAACCTCTACAAACAAACCCAGCTGCAAGACACCTTCGGCATGAATATGGTGGCGCTGGTCGATGGTCGCCCGCGCCTGCTCAACCTCAAGCAACTGCTCGATTGCTTCCTTTTGCACCGGCGCGAAGTCATCACGCGGCGTACGGTGTTTGAATTGCGCAAGGCACGCGAGCGCGGCCACATCCTGGAAGGCCTCGCTGTGGCGTTGTCGAATGTTGATGAGGTGATTGCGCTAATAAAAGCGGCGCCGACACCGGCTGAAGCCAAACGCGGCCTCATGGAACGCACTTGGCAATCGCCGCTGGTCAAGGATATGCTTGACCGCTCCAACGCGGATGCCTCGCGCCCGGACGGACTGGCGCGCGAATTCGGTTTATCTACAATTGGTTACCAGCTCTCCGACGTACAGGCACAGGCGATTCTGGAGCTGCGCCTGCAACGTCTGACGGGGTTGGAGCAGGACAAGATTGTCAGCGAGTACAAGGAAGTCATGGCGGTCATTGCCGACCTGCTTGACATCCTGGCCCGCCCGGAACGCATCACACAGATCATCAGCGCCGAACTGACCGCGATCAAGGCGCAGTTCGGTGACAACCGCCGTTCCGAGATCGTCCTCAACGCGCAGGATATCAACCTCGAAGACCTCATTACCCCACAGGACATGGTGGTCACGCTTTCGCATGGCGGTTACATCAAACGCCAGCCGCTTGACGATTACAGGGCGCAAAAGCGTGGCGGGCGTGGCAAGCAGGCAGCAGCGATCAAGGAAGATGATTTCGTTGATCACCTTTTCGTCGCCAATACACACGATTACATTCTCTGTTTCTCGAACCGTGGCCGCGTGTACTGGCTCAAGGTGTATGAAGTGCCGGAAGGCACGCGCGCTTCACGCGGCAAGCCGGTGGTCAACCTGTTCCCGCTCATAGATGGCGAAAAAATCACGGCCGTGCTGCCAATCAAGGAATTCGACGAGAACCACTTCATCTTCATGGCGACCACACTCGGCACAGTCAAGAAGACGCCGCTCACCGCCTTCGCCAATCCGCGCAAGGCCGGCATCATCGCTGTCGGCCTCGACGATGGCGATCATCTGATCGGTGTCGCCATCACCGGCGGCAGCAGTGATGTCATGTTGTTCTCCGATGCCGGCAAGGCCGTGCGTTTCGACGAAAATGACGTGCGCGCCATGGGCCGCGAGGCACGTGGAGTGCGCGGCATGATGCTCGAAGACGGCCAGACCGTGATTTCGATGCTGGTCGCCGACAGCGAAGATTACTCGGTACTGACAGCGACTGAAAACGGTTTTGGCAAGCGCACCCCGATCGCCGAATACACGCGCCATGGCCGCGGCACCAAGGGCATGATCGCGATCCAGACCTCGGCGCGCAACGGCAGGGTAGTCGGCGCAGTGCTGGTGCAGGCCGGTGCCAGCACGGATGAAATCATGCTGATTTCGACCGGCGGCGTGCTGATCCGCACCCCAGTGATCGATATTCGCGAAATGAGCCGCGCCACGCAGGGCGTCACCCTGATCAACCTTGACGATGGCACCAGCCTCGCCGGTATAGAGAAAGTCATCGAAACCGAAGACCCGGTAGAGGAATAGGAATAACAAATGACGCGAGTATTCAATTTCAGCGCCGGCCCCGCCGCGTTACCGGAAGAGGTGCTCAAGCAGGCCGCTGCGGAAATGCTCGACTGGCATGGCAGCGGGCAATCCGTCATGGAGATGAGTCATCGCGGCAAGGACTTCATGGGCATCCGTGCCCAGGCCGAAGCCGATCTACGCGAACTGCTGGGGATCCCGGTAAACTACAAGGTGCTGTTTCTGCAGGGTGGCGCGACATTGCAGTTCGAGATGATCCCGATCAACCTGTTGCGTGGCAAACCTGAAGCGGATTATGTCAACACCGGCGAATGGGCGAAAAAGGCAATCAAGGAAGCCAAGTCCTTCTGCCAGGTCAAGGTAATCGCCAGCAGCGAGGACAAAAACTTCTGCTACGCGCCGCCGCAGTCGAGCTGGAAGCTGAACAAGGACGCGGCCTATGTGCATTACACCGCCAACGAAACCATCGGTGGTGTCGAATACCACTGGACGCCAAATACGGGCGACGTGCCGCTGGTGTGCGACATGTCCTCGAACATTCTGTCTAAACCGGTCGATGTCTCGAAATACGGTTTGATCTACGCCGGCGCGCAGAAGAACATCGGCCCGGCAGGTCTTACCATCGTCATCGTGCGCGATGACCTGATCGGCTGCGCCGTGCCGACGCCGCCGACCATGCTCGACTACAAAAGTCACGCCGACAAAGATTCGATGCTCAACACGCCGCCAACCTATGGCATCTACATCGCCGGCCTGGTGTTCCAGTGGCTCAAACAGCAGGGCGGCCTCGCCGTGATGGAAAGGAAGAATATCGAGAAAGCCAAGCTGCTCTATGGTTTTCTCGACCAAAGCGGCTTCTTCAGAAACCCGGTGAAGAAGCAGGATCGTTCGCGCATGAATGTCCCCTTCTCACTCAGGGATGCAGTGTTGGACGAAGAGTTCCTCAAAGGTGCCAGCGTACGCGGCTTGCAGCAATTGAAGGGGCATAGTTCGGTGGGCGGCATGCGCGCTTCGATTTACAATGCCATGCCTATTGCCGGAGTCAAGGCGCTGGTGGAATACATGCAGTTATTCGAAGACAGGTTTGGTAAATGAGGCAGACAAATATATCCTCTCCCGGCCTGACGCTAAGGAATTGATTGGAAGTATATTGAGCCAATGAGCGATAACAAGGACGAACTGGCGAAGCTGCGCGAAAACATTGATCGCATTGATGGCGAGATGTTACGGCTATTAAATGAACGCGCCAGGTTTGCTCACAAAATAGGGGAAGTTAAGCAGGGCAGCATCTACCGTCCCGAGCGAGAAGCCCAAGTGCTGCGCCGCCTGGCCGAAGAAAACCCCGGCCCATTGGAATCGGGCACCGTACAGTATATTTTCCGCGAAATCATGTCGGCTTGCCTGGCTCTTGAGCAGCCGTTGAAGGTCGCCTTTCTCGGCCCAGCAGGCACCTATTCGGAAAGTGCTGCACGCAAGCATTTTGGTTTGGCTCCCGGTCTGGAACCCTGCCCCGGTATTGATGACGTGTTTCGCGCAGTCGCTGCGGGTGCCGCCGATTATGGTGTGGTGCCGGTGGAAAACTCTACCGAAGGCGCCATTGGGCGTACGCTTGACCTACTGCTGACCTCGCCGCTCAAAATCTGTGGTGAAATCAATCTGCCAATTCATCATAACCTGATGACAAAATGCGCCTCCGTCGGCGGCATCAAGCGCATTTATTCGCATTCCCAGTCGCTTGGGCAATGCCAGGATTGGCTCAACAGGCACCTTTCAGCACACGAACGTATACCCGTCGTGAGCAATTCGGAGGCAGCACGTCGGGCTGCGGAAGAGGAATCATCGGCGGCAATTGCGGGGGAATCTGCGGCAGCACTCTATGGCTTGCATATCCTTCATGCCAATATTGAGGACGATCCGACCAACACGACGCGTTTTCTGGTCATCGCCAGCCACGATGCGGGTCCGTCGGGCAAGGATAAAACCTCGCTAGCCTGCTCCGCGCAAAACAAACCTGGAGCGGTGCATGAACTGCTGACGCCACTGGCTCGTCATGGTGTGTCCATGACGCGTTTTGAATCGCGCCCGGCACGGGGCCTGAATGGCGGTCAGTGGGAGTATGTTTTTTACATGGATTTGCTTGGCCATCGCCTCGACGTGCCGGTTCAGCGCGCGCTCGCAGAACTCCGCGCTTGCGCCGGTTATGTGAAAGAACTCGGCTCCTATCCCTTGGCGATGGCATAGAACCCGTTTAACTATAAAACTTTTGGGTAGCGCTGAAACACAAAATCCATTAGAGTTACACACTGCATTACATTTCTTTCCATCAGGGGCAACACATGAGTAATAAAGGGCAATTGCTACAAGACCCGTTTCTAAACGCATTGCGCCGCGAGCACATTCCAGTATCAATTTACCTCGTCAATGGCATCAAGCTGCAAGGCCAGGTCGAATCATTTGATCAGTATGTGGTTCTGCTCAAAAACACTATCACCCAGATGGTCTACAAGCACGCAATTTCCACAGTCGTACCGGCACGCCCGGTCAATATCTCGCAGGAAGTTGGCGCCGACTGATTTGCCGGCAGGGTGCAACGTGCGCTAGGTGCACGAAATTCACAAGCTGCCACCGCCTTGTTTGAGTCTATCCCGCCCAGCGATTGTGCAGTTCTGGTTCAGCTCGATTTCGGCAATAACGGCTTTGACGAGCGACTGGAAGAGTTTTGTCTGCTTGCAGCGAGCGCAGGGGCAACGGTAGCCGCTGTCGTTTCCGGCAAACGCTCGCGGCCGGATGCCGCAACTTATGCCGGCAAGGGAAAAGTTGGCGAGATTGCCGAAACCGTTCGTCTGCACAATGCTGGAGTCGTGATTTTCAATCACGAGCTATCCCCCGGACAACAACGCAATCTGGAACGCGAATTGCAATGCCGCGTTGTTGACCGGAACAGTCTGATCCTCGATATCTTTGCTCAGCGCGCGCGCAGCCATGAAGGCAAGCTGCAAGTGGAACTGGCCCAGTTGCAGCATCTGGCCACGCGCCTGGTGCGCGGCTGGACTCATCTGGAACGGCAAAAGGGTGGTATCGGCCTGCGCGGGCCGGGTGAAAAACAGCTCGAAACTGACCGTCGTTTGTTGGGCAAGCGAGTTTCGCTGTTGAAGGACAAGTTGAAGCAGTTCGAGCGCCAGCGTGCAGTGCGCCGCCGCGCCCGCACACGCGGCGAAGTGCTGGCCGTATCGCTGGTCGGCTATACCAATGCTGGCAAGAGTACGTTGTTCAACGCCCTGACCAAGGCCGGTGCCTATGCCGCAGACAAACTGTTCGCCACACTTGATACGACCTCGCGCCGTTTCTTCATCGAGGATGCCGGACAGGTTGTAATCTCCGATACTGTGGGATTTATTCGCGACTTGCCACACGAACTGGTTGCGTCCTTTCGTGCGACGCTGGAGGAAACTGCTCAGGCCGACCTGCTGCTGCATGTGGTCGACTCTGTCAGCCCGGATAGGGATCAGCAAATGGCAGCAGTCGACGAAGTGTTGCATAGCATCGGCGCTGGCGATGTGCCGCAGATCATCGTCTGGAACAAGATTGATGCTGCATTGGACAAACGCGCCACCAACCCGGGAGTGATGCAGGACGAACATGGTAAAATCATCCGCGTTCGTGCTAGTGCGAAAACAGGTGTAGGGCTTGATCTTCTGCGCGAAGCACTGGCCGGCATGGCGCATGAAAAAGCTGAACAATTGACGACGGCTGCAAACCGATCCATCTCTCATTCTTCGGACATAAAAACAAAGTGATTACCGGAATACTGCTTTCCTTGAAAAATCGCCACTGGGGAGGAAACCTGTTGGGCATGAAGAACGATGGTCCTCCCGATCTCGAAGAGATTTGGCGCGATGTCAATCGCCGTCTATCAGGGCTGTTCGGCAAGCCCCTGCGGAGCGTCGGCGGCAACGGTGGTAACGACGGCGGAAACAATGTGCCGCCAACGCTGACTCCGCGCCAGTTCGGCGGCGGTATCGGCCTTCTTGCCGGGCTGGTTGCCGTTTTCTGGCTCGCCAGCGGTTTCTATATTGTCGATGCCAGCCAGCGCGGCGTCGTGTTGGAGTTCGGCAAGTTCAAGGAAATCACTGATCCCGGCCTGCGCTGGCGACTGCCGTGGCCGATCCAGAGCAATGAGGTAGTCAGCCTTTCAAACGTACGCACCATTGAAATCGGCTATCGCGGTACGGAAAATAACAAGGTGCCGAAAGAGGCGCTGATGCTGACCGATGACGAAAATATTGTCAGCGTCCAGTTCGCCGTGCAATACCTGCTCAAGGACCCCATGGACTATTTGTTCAAGAATCGCGATCCGGACGACGCTGTAACGCAGGTGGCCGAGACCGCGATCCGCGAAGTCGTGGGAAAGAATACGATGAACTTCGTGCTCTACGAAGGGCGTGACATTATTGCCGCCAATACGCAAAAACTGATGCAGGAAATGCTCGACCACTACAAGACCGGCATCCAGATCCGTTCCGTCACCATGCAGAGCACCCAACCGCCAGAACAGGTACAGGCCGCCTTTGATGATGCAGTAAAGGCCGGCCAAGACAAGGAACGGCACAAGAACGAAGGCCAAGCCTATGCCAATGATGTTATCCCCCGCGCCCGCGGCGGCGCCGCGCGACTGGAGCAGGAGGCCGCCGGTTACAAGGCACGCATGATTGCCACGGCCGAGGGCGATGCTTCTCGCTTCAGCCAGCTACTGACTGAATACAGCAAGGCTCCCCAAGTCACACGTCAACGGCTCTACCTCGAAACCATGCAAGAGGTATATACGAATACGAGCAAGATCATGGTCGATGCCAAGAGCGCTGGCAACCTGCTCTACCTGCCACTTGACAAACTGATGCAGGGAGTTGCCACCCCAACGCCTTCGGCGGTGGGAGCTAATGTTCCCACCACGAATTTCTCCGGTACAAGCACTTCATCTTCTGGCGCCGTTCCGCCCCAGAATGAAAATGCGCAGGATATGGGAACTGGCGGCAACTATCGTTCTCGCGGAATACTTGAAGGACGAGATCGGGGAGCACGCTGATGAAACAACACTTCTCCTTTGTTGCCGCATTCGCTGTCGGCCTGCTTTTCGTGCTATCCAGTAGCATGTTCACCGTTGACCAGCGCGAATGGGCCATTGTTTTTCAACTCGGCGAAGTCAAGAAAGTCATCGCCGAACCGGGTCTCCAATTCAAGTGGCCGCTGATCCAGAACGTGCGCACTTTCGACAACCGTATCCAGACTTGGGATGCACCCGATCCGGAACGCTTTCTTACCGCCGAGAAGAAGCCGGTACAGGTGGATTCCTTCGTTAAATGGCGGATCCGCGATGTCCAGCAGTATTACATTTCAGTCAACGGCGACGAGGAACTTGCCAAGATACGCTTGGCGCAGACCGTTAATTCAGGCTTGCGCGAGGAATTCGGCAAGCGTACGGTGCATGATGTCGTATCCGGCGAGCGAGACATCATCATGTCCGAGGTGCGGCACAAGACTGATGAGGACATGAAAAACATCGGCGTGCAGGTCATTGACGTCCGCTTGAAGCGAGTCGACTTTCCGCCGGAAGTCTCGGAGTCGGTATACCGGCGCATGGAAACCGAACGCAAGCGCGTCGCGAATGAATTGCGATCAACCGGTGCGGCGGAAGGTGAAAAAATCCGAGCCAATGCTGACAAGCAGCGAGAAGTCATCCTTGCAGAAGCTTACCGCGACGCCCAGAAAATCAAGGGTCAGGGCGACGCCCAGGCGGCTGCTATCTATGCCAAAGCCTTCAACAAGAATCCCGAGTTCTATGCCTTCTATCGCAGTCTCGATGCCTACCGCAACAGTTTCAAAAGCAGGAGCGATGTGCTCGTGGTGGAACCGAACAGCGAATTTTTCAAATACCTGAAGAATTCGGGAAAATGAATGGATCCTTGCTCCTTGCCGCATTTGCGCTGATGCTGATCCTCGAAGGTCTGCTGCCATTCCTGTCACCGCAGGCCTGGCGTAACGCATTTCGCCGTGTGACCGAAATGCAGGACGGACAAATCCGATTTATCGGCTTGTCGTCAATAATCATGGGATTGGTGTTGTTGATGGTGACCAGATGAGCGCGAATCACTGGTTGCTACCTGACGCAATAGAGGATGTACTTCCCCTCGACGCGGCTCGCATCGAATCATTGCGCCGCCTGCTGCTGGATATGTTCCAGAGCCATGGCTACAAGTTCATCATGCCGCCGCTACTGGAGTATGTGGAATCACTTGTCACTGGTAGCAGCCATGATCTTGACCTGCGTACCTTCAAACTGGTCGACCAGATATCGGGCCGCACGCTTGGCCTTCGTGCTGACATTACGCCGCAGGTAGCTCGCATTGATGCACACCCGCTTAATCGCCATGGCATCTCGCGTCTTTGCTATTGCGGCAGCGTGCTGCATACCCTGCCAGAGGGTTTCAATGCGACGCGTGAGCCTCTGCAAATCGGTGCCGAAATTTACGGCCACCAAGGCATTGAGGCAGATATCGAGATTGTCTGTTTGCTTAGCGAGGTATTGCGACTTTCATCGCTTGATGCCATTCGTATTGATCTGGGCCATGTCGGAATTTTCCATGCTTTGCTTCGTGATGCAGGAATGAATGCTGTCGCAGAACAGGCCATATTTTCTGCATTGCAGGCCAAGGATATCCCGACCCTGCGTGAACTTACGCAGGGCATGAACGAATCCAGCCGCTCGGCATTGCTCGCCCTGCCTGAGCTCTATGGTGGTCGAGAAGTTCTCGACAGGGCACGCAGGTTGTTGCCAGCCGAAAAAACCGAACTTGCGCTCAACGAATTGCAACAACTGGCAGAAGCTTTGCCTGAACTTCCGATCAGTTTTGATCTGGCGGACCTGCGCGGCTATGACTATCACAATGGCATTGTTTTTGCTGCCTATCACGCCAACTCCAGCGGCGCTATAGCGCTCGGTGGCCGTTATGACGAGATCGGCAAGTCTTACGGTAAGGCGCGGCCCGCTACCGGTTTCTCCATGGATTTGCGCATCATCAGTCAATTGTCTCCGCAGGAGCAGGAAAGTTTTGCCATTCTGGCACCTTGGAACAATGACAATCAATTAAGCATCGAGGTGCTTCGGCTGCGCGAACTGGGCGAGATTGTCTGGCGCCAGTTGCCAGGTCATGAAGGTACTCAGGATGAGACTAATTGCGACCGGCAACTTGTGTTGCGCGATGGCAAATGGCTTGTCGAACCGATTTCAACATCTAAATAACTGGAACTCGTATGGCAAAGAATGTAATCGTCGTCGGCACCCAATGGGGCGACGAAGGCAAGGGCAAAATTGTCGACTGGCTGACCGATCATTCCCAGGGCGTAGTGCGCTTTCAGGGCGGACATAATGCCGGCCATACCTTGGTGATCGGAGGCAAGAAAACTGTACTGCATCTGGTGCCTTCAGGCATATTGCGTCCCGGCGTGATCTGCTATATCGGCAATGGCGTGGTGCTATCGCCCGATGCTTTGATCAAAGAATTGGATGAACTCGCCGCTGCCGGTATAGAGGCCGAACCACGCCTGCGCATCTCGGAGGCCTGTCCGTTGATCTTGCCCTATCACCAGGCCATTGACATCGCACGTGAAGCCGCGCGCGGCAGCAACAAGATTGGCACCACTGGACGCGGCATCGGGCCGGCTTACGAGGACAAGGTGGCACGCCGTGCGATCCGGTTACAGGATCTGCTGCATCCCAAGTGTTTCGCCGAAAAACTAGCCGAGTTGCTCGACTATCACAACTTTGTGCTGAAGAATTATTTCGGCGTAGAGACAGTCGATTTTCAGCAGGTCTATGATGGTACTTTAGCCATGGCACCGCGCCTGACGCGCATGATTGCGGATGTACCCCGTGCACTCTACGATGCACACAAGGCCGGCGCCAACCTGCTGTTTGAAGGCGCTCAAGGTACGCTGCTTGATATTGACCACGGTACCTATCCCTACGTCACCTCGTCGAATTGCGTGGCCGGAGCAGCTTCGGCCGGCGCCGGCATCGGTCCCGGCATGCTGCATTATGTGCTCGGCATCACCAAGGCCTACACCACCCGCGTCGGTGGCGGTCCTTTCCCCACCGAATTGTATGATGCGATCGACAAGCTTGACCCGGTTGGCAAGCATATGTCCACCAAAGGTAACGAGTTTGGCGCTACCACAGGCCGTGCACGCCGTTGTGGCTGGTTTGATGCGGCCGCAATGAAGCGCTCGATCCAGATCAACGGCGTCTCCGGACTTTGCGTTACCAAACTTGACGTACTTGATGGTGTCGAGGAACTCAAGATATGCACCGGTTACAAGCTGGACGGAAAATTCTCCGACATCCTGCCTGTCGGCGCTGATGATCTCGCGCGCTGCGAACCTGTCTACGAAACCCTGCCGGGCTGGTCCGAGAGCACTGTGGGCATCAAGACTTTCGATGCCCTGCCTGCTACTGCCCGAGCCTATCTCACTCGTATCGAGGAAATTTGCGGCGTTCCCGCCGACCTCATTTCAACCGGCCCAGACCGCGAGGAAACCATTGTTCGCCGTCATCCCTTCAACGACTAGCTAATTACAGGCTCAATACCCAAGGTACAAGGAAATACAAATCAACCTTGAATCTTGAGCCTTGCATCTTGTATCTGCAGTAATTGCCTGACCCCCGGATGACGGGTCTAGTTGTTATCCATCAATATCCTGTCACTATCAGCTTGACATGAATCCCGGGTTGCTATATCCATATAATTATCAGGGATTTTCTTCCTATTCAGATAAGAAGCGGAATTTGAGGTCATGTCGCTGTTCATGCAGCCATCGTCTCCCATAGTCCAGCCGAAACCGCAGGCTACATTACTGCATTATTCCTTCCTCATCTGGTTGATAGTCGGCACCGTTCTGCTCAACCTGTTTGTTTTCACCCTGGTAGGACTATCGGTCCACCACAGCCGCCACCAGTATCAGGAACGGGCCGAGATCACCACCCGGAACCTGACGCAGTTACTGGAAAGCGAAATCGCCGGCGCCATCAAGGCCGACAATATAGCCCTGTCGGCCATGATCGAGGAATACAAGGAGCAACTCACCGGTAACATCAATGACAAATCGTTGAATATCCGTATCGAGCAGATCCGTTCGCGGCTGCCGGAAATAGACGCCCTGCGTATTGCGGATGCGCAAGGCAGGCTCATATACGGCAACGATGTCGCACCTGGCACCAAGGTCAATGTTGCCGACCGCCCCCATTTCATCCGCCTGCGCAACGACCCCAAAGCGGGTTTGGTGATTTCAAAACCCCAGCAAAGCCGCATCAATCAGAAGTGGGTAATCGTCCTTGCCCGGCGTATCGACCGTGCGGACGGTTCCTTCGGCGGTATGGCGTTTGCGGCGATTACGCTGGAGCATCTTTCCAGGATATTTTCCGCACTCGACGTCGGACCACACGGGGTTGTCGTTGTGCGCGATGAAAGCTTGGGCATTGTTGCCCGTCATCCAGAACTTGCAGGAGTCGGCAGTACTGTTGGCAGCAAAGCATTGGCGCCCGAATTCCGGGAAATGATCCAGGCGCAGCCGTTCGCAGGAACCACGGTTGCACGCTCGCAACTGGACAAGGTTGAGCGGACCTACTCCTATCGCCGGATCGGCACCCATCCCCTCTATATCCTGGTTGGACAGGCCACTGAAGACTATCTTTCCAGCTGGCGCACCGCCACCGCGATTCAAGTCGCGCTGACGGTACTTTTCGCCCTGATCAGCCTGTTGGCGGCGTGGCTGATTAACCGTATCTGGAAACGCCAAGGCAGCATGGTCGAGGAGTTGGCTCGTCAGGAAACCAAATTCCGCACCATGGCCGACTTCACTGCCGATTGGGAATACTGGCGGGGGCCCGACGGAGAAGTCATTTACATGACGCCTTCATGCGAGCGCATCACTGGCTACAGCCCGGCGGAATTCATCGCCGAGCCCGGCCTGCTCCTCGCCATCACGCATCCTGAAGATCGCCATCTGATGGAAAAGCACCTGAGCGATATCGTCAATCCGCTTGGCCCGCAGGAGTTGCAGATGGATTTCCGCATCGTGCGGCGCGATGGGAATATTTGCTGGCTGGCCCACACATGCCAGGCCATCCCAGGCCAAAACGGCGAATCAATGGGGCGCAGGGCCAGCAATCGGGATATCACGGAGCGAAAACATATCGAGCAGGCACTTCAGGAACAGAAGAATTTTCTGGCAACCATCCTCGAAACCGAGCCAGAATGCGTCAAGGTCATTGCGGCCGACGGATCGCTGCTGCAAATGAACCCGGCGGGGCTATCCATGCTGGAGGTGAGCAGCGTCGAGGAAGTCAATTCAATTGGCATGAGAAATTTCGTGCTGACCGACTATCGCACCGCCTTCACCGACTTGAACCGGCGTGTCTTTGCCGGTGAAACCTGCACGTTGCAATTCCAGATTCAAGGCAAGCTGGGAACACAGCGCTGGCTGGAAACTCATGCGGCGCCGCTACGAGACTCGGCTGGCAAGATTACCCACCTGCTCGGCGTGACCCGCGACATCACCGTGCACAAGGTGACCGAAAGCGAGATCCGGCATCTGGCCTTCTACGATCCCCTGACCCGTCTGCCGAACCGGCGACTGCTGCTGGACCGGCTGCGGCGGGCACTGGCTTCCAGCATCCGCAGCAAACGCGAAGGAGCATTGTTGTTCATTGATCTGGACAACTTCAAGAACCTGAATGACACGCTCGGCCACAACATCGGTGACCTGCTGCTGCAACAAGTGGCACAGCGGCTTGCCACCTGTGTGCGGGAAGGCGATACCGTGGCCCGGCTTGGCGGCGATGAGTTCGTGATCATGCTGGACAACCTGAGCGAAAACATCGAGGAAGCCGCCACCCAGACCAAAGCCGTGGGCGAGAAAATCCTCGCCACCCTCAACCAGCCCTACCAGTTCGCCGGTCAGGAACGCCACAGTACGCCGAGCATCGGCGCCACCTTGTTCAACGACCAGAAGAATTCCGTCGATGAATTACTGAAACGCGCGGATCTTGCCATGTACCAGGCCAAGTCGGCGGGGCGCAACACCTTGCGTTTCTTTGATCCGGAAATGCAGGCTGTTGTCAACGCTCGCGCTGTGCTGGAAGCCGATCTGCGCGCTGGCTTGGTGATGAACCAGTTTCTCCTTTACTACCAGCCTCATGTGAATGAAGAAGGCCACATGACGGGGGCCGAGGCATTGCTGCGCTGGCAACATCCCCGACGCGGCCTGTTATCCCCGGCTGATTTCATTTCCCTCGCCGAAGAAACGGGACTGATACTGCCGCTTGGCCAATGGGTGCTGGAAACCGCCTGCGCCCAATTGACTGCCTGGGCGGCACGGCCGGAAACAGCCAGCCTCACCCTGGCAGTCAATGTCAGCTCACACCAGCTTCGCCATCCAGACTTTGTCATCCAGGTACTGTCAGTGCTTGATCGAACCGGCGCCGATCCGCACAAGCTCAAACTGGAACTGACCGAGAGCATGCTGATGGACAATGTGGAAGACCTCATCGCCAAAATGACCGCGCTCAAGGCCGAAGGCATCGGCTTCGCGCTGGACGATTTCGGTACCAACTATTCCTCGCTCACTTACCTCAAACGCCTGCCGCTGGATCAATTGAAAATTGACCGGTCCATCGTGCACAACATCCTGACCGATACCGGCGATGCCACCATTGCCCGCACCATTGTGAGCCTGGCGCAAAGCATGGGGCTGGAGGTCATCGCTGAGGGAGTGGAGAGCAGGGAACAGCGGGAGTTTCTCATCCAAATGAGCTGCCATGCCTTTCAGGGTTATCTGTTCGGCAGACCATCGTCAAAGGAAGAATTTCGACAGCCGCTTGATACGTTCGGTAGCGGAGAGTCCAAGGGTCACCGCGATTGATTCGGTGGAATGGATATCTGCTCAAGGGTGATGCCGGTTCTCCGATTCAGAAGGGGTGCCATTTTTCAAGGATGCCGCACATTTTCGCGCAGCCTTCGTGAAGTGTTGCGTCTCCATGCTGCCATTATCAGTTCTCTCGATTGTTATAGGAGATAATGGTCGGGGAGGCGCTGATAGCGCAAGTTTTCAACATTTTAAAAACCATAAGCCGAAAGGCGAAAGTGGTCTGAAACAATGCCAAACATTTCCGGAGAAACAAACTATCTCATCAATGAACTTGACGTCGCAGTTGAGGCCCACATGGATTGGGTGCGCCGTGTTCTGCGATATGCAGTATTGGGCACATCTCCTGGCGATGACGTGCTTGATCCACTGGCGCACTCCCTTTGCAACTTTGGCCGCTGGTTTGCACTGAACAAGCAGAATTTAGAGAAAATAGATATGCAAAAGGCGCAAAGACTCGATGCCGCACATAGAAACATGCATGACGCCATTCGGGCCATCTGCGCTGATCTGCTGAGTGGTCGAGGAGGGCAAAGCACTGATCTGGACGTTTTTGAACAGACGCAATCGGAACTTCTCAATTTGCTGTCTGAGTTCAAGAGACTGGTTCTGGCCAGCACCACGCGCTACGATGCACTCACTGGACTGCCCCTGCGCTAAACAGGCTGTCCTCATCAGCATCTGAGCTGCTCCAATGCCGGTTGTTCTCGGGTTTGGCAGGACTCTTTGCCTATCGACGTTTCAAACCAATCCAGGTTGACAAGCACCAGCAGAATCAGGAACCAGAGTAACTGAAACTACATTCGACTAATGGGCACCTCGAATAACTCGGCGATTTTGCTGAAGCTGGCGACGACTGAGATTGCATGACCGAATTACACACGAATTCAATTACAAACCGCTTCAATTTGAAGCGCACCTGCCCCGTTTTACTCTCAC
>JBASWL010000079.1:0-14882 GCA_049276455.1 Georgfuchsia sp.
GGCGGATTCTAGGATGAAGTGCAATTTTGAGTAACGCTGGTTGGTGGGTGAGATGCGGTAGCATCGATGCCCTTTGACCGGCAAGTCGAAATTACACAGATGAACTACACACACCTCACCCGAGAAGAACGATACCAGATTTACGCTTTGAAGAAGGCTGGACACAAGCAGTACGAGATAGCTGAAGTCTTGGAGCGAAGCAAGTCAACCATCAGCAGAGAGTTGGCACGTAATCGTGGTGGCCGAGGCTACCGGCCCAAGCAAGCGCAATGGTTGGCAGAAGAGCGGCGAGCGATGAATGCACGCACGATAGATGATGCGACATGGCAATTCGCTCAGGACAGGTTGTTGGAGCAATGGAGCCCAGAGCAAATTAGCGGGCACGTCGCCATCAGTCCAGAGACTTTGTATCAGCGCGTCTATGCCGACAAGCGAGCAGGCGGATTATTGTGGAAGCAGCTACGTTGCCAGAAGCAACGCAAGAAGCGTTACGGCAAGATGGATCGGCGCGGCACCATACCCAACCGCCTCTCCATCGAAGATCGGCCAGCTATCGTTGAGACACGCAGCCGGGTCGGCGATTGGGAAGCTGACACCGTGATTGGAAAGAACCACCGCCAAGCCATCGTGAGCATCGTGGAACGGAAGTCGGGCTTCACACTGATTCGCAAGGTGGAGCGCAAGACCGCACTTGCTGTCAGTCAGGCCATGATTGGACTGCTGAAACCGCACCAAAGAAAGGTGCATACAATCACTTCAGACAATGGCAAGGAATTCGCTAGGCACGAAGAGATCGCAAGCAAGCTGAAGGCTGACTTCTACTTCGCACACCCCTATGCATCCTGGGAGCGCGGAACGAACGAGAATACGAATGGATTGATACGGCAGTATTTCCCAAAGAACCGGGACTTCACCACGATCACACAACAGGAGATTGATATGGCGATGGAGAGATTGAACAGCAGACCCAGAAAGCGACTTGGATACCAGACACCCAGTCAGGTATTCTTCAAGTCAGGCGTTGCACTTCAAACTTGAACCCGCGGATGAAAAACAGGCCGTCAATCGCGATTTTTACATATTGTGGCACGAAACCAACAGTAGGTTAACTCCCCTATTTCATTTACCTTTAATTGCTGCACCGCACACGATGTGCCTCATTCCCACTCTATTATTACAACGGCCTTGCAAGCCTTGCCGTTACTGGGTTTCATCTGATTTATCCCTCGCAATACCGTCACCGATACCGTCTCCAGAAGAACGCTTAGTGTTCATGCGGGTTTCCGGGCGATGACGGAAAACTGATCTCGTACTGACTATTCAAGACTATTGGCTCTGTAACCTCTCTCGAGCACCGAAATGGTAGCAGACAGCAGTTCGAGAACACGTCAATTTTCGCCCCGTCGATACCGTCACGGATGCCAAGAAAGGTAGTTGGCGCTGGCCCAGAAGTGCCGTCCGAATTGCGTACTTTACGGCCGCATTTCAGCCGCAGGCTCCGATCCTCCGTTGCTACGATCACGACGTCGCTAAATGGAGTCTGAAATGAGCCACGTCACCACAGAAAACAGCCTGGAGATTTTGTCCCTGCGCTACGGCCGTTCTCTCCTTCCGCTTTCCGTGGCTGCTCGCGAAATCGGGATCAACCTCCGAACGGCACACAATCAGATCGGAAAGGGAAAATTCCCGGTACCCACCATTCTGCAGGCCCGGCGGCGCTATGTTCATGTTGAGGATCTGGCGGGGTACATCGATCGATTACGGCGCACTGGCGGAACGGAGAGCCCTCCCCCCACGGACGCGACGCAGATGAGTGGGCGCACGAAAAAGTTGGAGGGACAAACCAGCCATGCCTGACTGCATGTCCGCATGCGTTTCAATCCGACGGCGGCTACTGGGCGTCTGCAACATTCCAATATACTTATGACAAAAAGCAGGAGGAGCCATGGCCATTCTTGAATCGTGCCCATTTTGTGGAAGCCAGCATGTGGAATCCAGCGAAGTAGATATCAACGGATGGATGGTTGAGTGCATGGACTGTCATGCGACCGGGCCTATCGGTCGAACAGAGGCTTTGTCAGTTGCTGAATGGAATAGACGCCATCGGCAGACACCTGTCCATTCGCAATCCGTTGCGACCGCCTCTTGATACCTCCCGAGAGAAATCACGAAAGCGCGGCCAGACGTTCCGCTACCGAAGGATCGAATTCCTTCCTGGTCAGCAGCTCTCCAATCGTCGATTGTCGAGATTTGAGTGCATCGGCGACGAACCCTCGCCGCTCTTCAATGACAGGCAGCACTTTCTCTCGCAGAAAATCCCGCTCCACCGGCAACAGCCGTTCGTCTCCGATGATTTTGGAAATAGCGTCCGGCAGGTCTGCGCTCATCCGAGACAAGACGCCTCGAACCAGCCTTGGTGCCACACCCACCTCATAGGCCATCGCGTCCCAGTGCGGCCCCTCTACCCAGCCCGGTTTGTTCTCACCGGCGATGGCCATGGACATGGTCTGCCTTGGCAGGTACGCCTCCACGCAGAGCATGTCATAGAACGGCGCCACCGCGGCTTTCTGCCCACGCATCAGAAATGCGATGTTCTTGGCGTGAGCATCCAGGTTGCCGATCAGGTAGTTGAAGGCAACCCACTGGACAATTGCATTGGCGGCTACGATTGGGCGATCGATGAACGTGCCGCGAAGAACCCCAAACAAGTGATGCAAACCCAGGCCGCCCTCGCTCTCGTATTTCTTTGACGGCGCCACACCCAAGGCCTGGCACAGGTCGATCTGATGAAGACGCCCGAATGCCCTACCAGTCACCTTTTCCGCGCCCGTATCCAATGGCGACCGGTCAAATCGTTCGATGACATAAAGCGGCTCGGGGAGATGCAACAACCCAACTGCGGGTACCGGGACCTTCAACTCGTGGGCAAGGCGCATGCAGAAAAATTCGTTGGCCGGGCAATGAGGGAAGTCCGCGCTGGCGTTCTCGGGTTTGACGATATGGGTCGATGGCGCCGAACCTTCGGGCAGGAACATCGCGCCGCTGGCGTCGATACGCAGCCCCAGTTTTTCTTGGGCGCCGGCCAGAGACATGCGGATTTCTTCCCATGACGCCATCAGAGGGAGATTGCGCGTCCTGGATTCCTCAATCTTTTCCTGTAGGGCCTCTTTCGCGAGCGGCACCAGAATTTCCTCTGTCGCCACGTCGAATCCCTCGGGGATCAGCGAAAGCGCTCCCGCAGTATCCTGTCCGTGCCGAATCAGAAGCGCCCAGGTGTCTCGTGGGTCGATTCTGTCCCGGGAGGCGATCAGGTCTCGCAGCCGGCCTTCTGGCAACAGATTCTCGAAGAACCACTCAACCGGCCTGGCGTCCGCAGTGTCTTCGAACGTTCCCGTGGCAATCGGAAAATTGGGCGAGAGTGCATATGCCTTCCACTCCGCCGCGTAGCCGAACTTCCACCGCCCATTTTCGATTTCAATGGTTCCGACCGGGATCCCATTGGCCGAGACAAGCAAAGCACTCATGCCGTCTCACCCGGCAATCTCAGCCTGACGTCAATACCGAACCGGCTGCAGACGGACAGGACTTTTCCGATCTGGGCGGTCGGCTTTCCTTGCTCCAGTCCGTTAAGAAATGGCAGACTGACGTTGCATAGCGCCGCAGCGTCATGTTGAGTCAGCCCGGATTCCTTGCGAACAGCCCGAAGAATCTCTCCAAGCTCGACGACAGAGGAGATACTGACTTCCCTGTTTGCCATAAGACTCTCCGAAAAACTAAACGATCGTTGAAGTTTGCCTTGCATTGACCCTTAATGCAAGAAAAACTAAACGATCGTTAATTGTTTAAGCCAGGCCGTGTCTGGTGGCGGCACAGCCCTCACGGCGTACTTCTTTTTGGTTTTGGCGGCGACTTCCTGTTTGAAGGTGGCGCTCGCAGAGAACTTCGGCACCGTCGTTGCAGCGATCTTGATTTTCTCGCCGGTTTTCGGGTTCTTGCCCTCGCGAGCTGCGCGCGCAGCCGACTTGAATGTACCAAAGCCCACCAATGTCACCGAATCCCCCTTGGCGACAGCAGTAACAATTTCTTCGACCAGAACATCGACGGCACGACCAGCGGCCGCCTTGGAAAGCTCAGCCTTTGTTGCCAATGCTTCGATCAGCTCGGATTTGTTCATCAAGGTGCTCCCTGTGGTTTATCAAGAAAAGGATTTTCTCACTATTGCGAAGGCGCATCGCGGGACAGCGCCCGTGATGCCGCGTCGAGATCCATACCCTCCGTCGGCGGGCGCCCATCGCGGCACAAATTCAGTTCATACCGGACTGCAAAAGGGATTTGCTGACCATTGGTCGTGGGCACGCCCTCTTGCGACAAGGTGGCCTCCAATCGAGCGCACCCGGCGGCAGAGAAGTGTCTGATGGTCCTGACCTGGACTCGTACCGGCGACGATGAACGCGTCTGCCCTTTGAAAAAATCGGCCATCGGACCGCTCATTTCGCCATCGGATCGGCCGCTTGGCGCATCAATGGCGGCCAGAAGATATTGCTTTAATTCGGTCGCGAGGATCTCCTCGCTCGATGTCAGAGCAAAGAAACACAGTGCCATTGCGGAAGCCCGGTATCGTTTCATCGGTTGTAGTAACTGTTGACGCGCTGCTGGACAGTGCCTTGCACGTTCTGCCCGAAGGAGCTCGCACTGGGAATGCGAACACTGGACGAAATTTCCTGGATGAATTCGCTCATGTCGATCCGGGAAAAGTCCAAGCGCTCGAACTCGGCCGTGGTGAAGCCTGAGCAATCCGGGCTCTCGCCGCTCCCCCAGCTTTTGCCGACCTGACTCCTGCCCTGCTCATTGATGATCCTGGCCAGGCGGGAGTTGAAGCAGCAGTAGGACTGGGTCTGTTCGATACAGGTCCGGATAATGGGCACCCGTGCCGAACAGTACGATCCGACATGCACGCACAGACTGGCATCACGGTGCATCGCGAGAAGCTGTTCGGATTGCTCGCAGGAAAGCAGCTCCGACAGTAATTGCAGTGCGATGGCCGCCGCCAAGGAATAGGGATCGAAGTACAGGTTGAAGCTACCCAGGGAGCCGAGCGAATAAATCGGCCCGCCCAGCAACCCGCTACTCACCGCCCCCGTCGAGAATGTCAGACCGTAGAAGGTGAAGGACGGCTGAAAATTCGTCGGCGTGAAGAGCACTTCCGAGGAAATCATGGCCTGCGCACCGGCTTCGATATAGCTGGTGAATTGCGGGTACATGAAGTCGAACATGTACTTGCTGCCGGCGTTGATCGCCAGCTGGCCGCCAATCATCACGCCCTGCATGGCGGTTGCCATCAGGTTGTGGTTGCTCCTGGCCGCCCCACCACCGCCTTTCTTGCAGCAGTCGACCAGACCGAAGAGCTTCTTCCGGCATCGCTCGCCCGTACCTTTGAACAGGCGTTGATCGGCGCCATAAACCCCGGCCTCGCGGGCCGCCTCCATGGAGGCCATGGCTTTGCCGAAATCTTGGTCCGCCGGATTACTGGTGTCGAAACAGTTGGAGCCGCCTTGGCAAAATGAGCGCTGGTCGCACACGGTGCGCTGGCTCTGGGTTGCTGGCGATGCCGGGCAAGAATACGTCCGCTCGCTCATGTCACAGCCGCCCGATGGCAAGGAATCAATGCACTGCGAGGACACTGGCGTGCACCCGCGATCGATCAACGACTGACAGTCGTTTGTCAGGGTGCTGCCGGCACAGGTGTAATCCTCAGACCTCGTCCAGCAGGAATCTCCGGAGCTTTGTGCACCGGTCGGCAAGGGAGAGACCGTCGAAAGGCACACTTGCAAGCCGTTGATGGTTTTGCACGGCGTGCTGTCGGTGCAAGTGGTCGCCGCATGCACGCAGTTGCTGCTGCTGGCGAGCGAGGCGCATTGACTGGTATCGAGCGTGTTGGTTCGGATGGTGTAGGACGTGTTGAGTTCGACCACGGTCGGCGTACCGGTCGATGCCGTGACATTGGTGCATTGGTAACGACGGGTATATTGGTTGCAGGAGCCGTCAAACGCCGTGCTGTCGCAGGTCGAGCTGACCAAGGCGCACCCTTGCGTCGCCTTGATGGCGGAACAATAGTCGACATGATTTTCGGCGATGCAGGAATAGTCGTCCTGGTAACTCCAACAGGTTGCCGTGGAATTCAGCCCGCCCGCTGGCGGTGTAACACCGGCCAGGCAGACGGTCGCCCCGCTGGAATCAAGCTTGCAAGGTGTGGAATCCACGCAGGAATGCGACGCCAGGCGACAGCGCGAGTTTTGCGCATAGCTGCTGCACTGGCTGGTATTCGCAGTATCCGTGACCAGTGAATAGGTGTTGTCGAGACGAACCGTATTGGTGGGCGTGCCCTGGTTGTTTCCGCAGCGGAACGTCTTGGTGTAGGTATTGCACGTGCCATTGAATGCCGTATCGCTACACCCCGAGCTAGTCTGCCCACAGCCGGCAGCCGTCAAAGCCGAACAGTAGTCGATCGAGTTCGGCTTGATGCAGGTGTAGGTATCCTGATATTCCCAGCAGCCACCGACATCCGCCAGCGTCACCACGACTCCCGATATCGTCTTGCTGGCGGTGCTATCTACGCACGACGAACTTTCCAGCCGGCAATCGCCCGCGTACGCATTGCCGCCGAAAACGAGCAGAATCGCCAGCACATATCGAATGGAGATTCTCATCTTGCTCGCTGCTGTAAGGTGGCGCACTCATTCGAGGTCCAGCTGCTGACCGTCTTCGACATGGGGAGCTGCAAGACCGCCCCTGTGCCCGTCCCCCCCGAGGAATTGCAGCCGGAACTCACATTCCGCATCGACGGCGTGCAGGTTGTCGAGTTGCAGCTGACGCTGAAGTAGACGTACAGGTTGCAACCGAAACCGAGATTGCTGACGTAGTAATCGGTGACCGATTGGCCAGGGGCAACCGCCACCGGAAACCGGCCATAGCTGCCATCCCACGGATAGCCGATCCAGTTGTAATCGTAGCGATTGACGCCGTCGTAGGAACGGTATGGCTCGACGGCATAGGAGTGGCCATCACTGCCGCAGAAAATGTTCATGGCCATGTAGGGATCGACACACCAGCTGCAGTCCATGAAGGCGGTTCGGCCCAGCCATGCCCCGGGCGCGCATTGGCCGAATCCCACCGTCGCCGAAACGCCGCGGCGACAACTCAAGGATTCATAGCCCTGGACGGTCTGGTTACACTGATAGTTGTAGGCGGTGCTAATTTCAATCTGCCGACCGATGTAGCACGTTGCATTGCTCAGCGTCTGCATCTGCTCGACGCACTGGTACAGGTGATACTGATCGACCGTGACCTGGCGCGCTGTCGAGCACAAATTGCTGGTCACCGGCCGATACTCCGTGCAGATTTCCGTCGTAAAAGTCGCCGGGGTCGTATCCGTCACCACTCTGCAGGATTCAGCGCTTGAGCCCACATTGATGCCGGTGAATTGCAGCGCGGGATTGCTGGCGATCGAGTTGGCGCGACTGATCAGAGGATCCGTAGCCCGATCGATCGAGAAAGCGGGTCTGACGCTGGGATTCCGGGCAACAAAATTGACGGCATCGCATTCCTGCCGTCGATAGGCGTCGGAGTCCGGAGCCTGGCTGGAACAATCCGTCACCTTGGCAACACCGGGACCGGAAAGCTGCCCCATGCCCCCTTGGTAATACTGGCTCTGGGTGGCGCTCTGGCCATAGCCCGGCACAATGGCTGTCGCACTTCCGGTACCGATTCCCTGAAATGCGCCACCCACCGCCCCTGACCCGAGCGATCTACCATCGCCAAAAGCGGTGCTGGCGTCATAGCCCTGAGCAGCGACCGATGTAATACCGCAGATGAGCAGATAGAACAGCCCGAGAAGCCTCATGGCTTGCGGCCTGCCAGTCTGAGCGAGAACTGCCGAGCCGCATCGGCCCAAGCCGGCGCCTGACGCTCGATGAGATCAAGCGCGTAGTCCTGGGTGACATCGCCGTCGACCTTGATGTAGCTCGTCGGGGTCGCACAGCCATCCGTGCCAATCCGGGTTGCCTGGCCGGGTTTGGCCAGTACCAACGCCGGAACCTGCGTCACCTTGAATTGAGTGAACGCCGGCGGGTGGATGAGAGCCGTCACGTTTCGCTTGCCGATCAGCTTGGCAATTTCCTCCCCCATCCGTGCCATCGAATTGCCCTTGAAACCGCGCAATACCATGACTGCGCCCGACTTTTCCGACTGGATGACGATTCGCTCCAGAGATTCCCGAGGCATCGAGAAGGACACAAAAATCATCAACTCCGGCGAGTCTGATGCGCTCGGCCGATTGCTTGTGGCCGGAAACTGGCGGTAGCCTTCGGCAATCTTGGCAATATCGGCCTGCTTTGCCTCTGGCTTGGGCAAGGACTCGACCTTGGGGACTGAAGGCGCACCGAAGTCCTTGGGCAGCTTGCCGGAGCCAAGTGCTTCCTCCATGCGCTGCCTGGCCAGTCGCATGTCGTAATCAGTCGGCAACGCTGCCTGTCCCCAGGCTTGAGTAGCCATGCAAACCCAAAGGCATATGGCGACGGGAAAGGTACGCGTAGAGCCGTTCATGGCGTCAGAAGGCTCCCTGGCAGCAGTTGCGCTTGCGGAACACCATGTAGGCGAAGTCTTCGCCCTCAAACGGATATTCCTTCCCGGCACCCCACAGGATCGTCGAACGCCCCAAGGGCTGGCAGCACTTCCCGGCGATCTTCGTGGTTTGCGGAACCGGATACAGCATTTGGTACTTGTAGCCGGTCTTGTCCATGATCGGCTGCGGGTAGTAACCGCACAGACCGTCCTCGCCGGAGGCTGCCCACATCAGACCTTCGCGGTGCATCTTGGCGATCAGCCGCGTCATTTCCAGGCTGGAGGCCTGGACCCCGCCGATATGCGCTTGCACGTTTCCGTTGAGTGGATACAAGCTGCCTTGACATCCGGCACACCAGAACAAGGCGTTCGATGGAAAACCTGCGGTTGCCGATACACAATCTGCGGCACAGGCGGCTCGTGCCGGGAGATTGCCGAACAAAGCGACATCGGGATTGAAGATGAAGGTCAGTTCGTCGTCGTTCCACATGGGATCGAGTTCGGTGAGGTACGCCACGTCGAATGAACTTTGGTCCAAGCAGGCGTTATCGAAGATCGCTTCGAGCCAGAAGATGATTGGATCGATATACCAATGCACCTGATAGAACGACGATGTCGCGGTGCTGTCCTGGCTGTAGCGGGACCCGCGCGGCGCATCGAAGCCGGGATTGAGTTCGATGCCACCAAGACTGGTCATGCAGAAGGGACGGCGCACCACATCCACGCGCCGCACCGGCTCCCAGAAGCTGACCTTGAAGCCGACACGCAATTGCGATGGACAGAGGCAGACGGGGGATCCACCAGGATTCGGAGTGTCTTCCTGATCGAGAGAAACCAGATCGAGGCCGCCAAATCGGAGCGGCATCAGGCAGCTCCAGCAGATGTCCGTAATCGGATTGGCAAACCGCCCGGTACAGGTTGCCGTAGCAAAGGCTGGGCGCAAGAAAAGCACGCCGAGCACAATGGCCGAAAGGAATGCGAGGCTACGGGCGGACTTCATCGATCCGCAATCTCTTGCCGTCTTGGCTAACGATCGCCGGCACTTGGCGAATCCCCAGGCGCCGAACCAACGATCCGCCCTGGTCGTAATACACCGTCTGCTTCCAGGCCCGCATCAGCTTCAGGGGTTCTCCGGCCACCAGGATCGGTTTGCTCCTCCCACCCCCCTCGCCCAGACGCAGCTTGGCAAAGGCAACCTGTCGGCTATCCCGACCGTCGAAAAACAGCAGCTTTCGGGTCAGGGAAACATGATCGAACGGATTGATCTTGATGCCGCGAGCGAAAAGCAAGGCGCCTTCCGCATTGCGTATATCGCGGTCCACGGTCAAGGTCGGATCGACATGGTAGGTACGGGGCGCATCGGTGGCCTTGACGCCAGCTACAACCTCGGGCGTCTCGATACCGCCGATCACCTTGTCGCGATATTCCGTCTGCTTGCGCGCCAGTTCCCCGGATTTTTGCATTTGCATCAACCGGGCTTGGATGACCTCGATCAAATCCGGTTCCGCGATCTCATAGGTCGGGCCGACGACACCCAATTCCGCAGCAACCGCAGAAAATGTCGTGCAGGAGAAAAGCAAGAGGAGAATTCGAGCCAGAGACCACATGAGGGGCGATTCTGGCTGGGGGGAACGCCCCTGGATTTTTGAAATACGCACTATTCGGGCGCATTTCGGCTACCCGTAGCAGCTACGGTCGCTGACGACTCAACGGAGCTCTGCGTAGTGGAAACGAACTACGATATTGGTACCGAAATTTGTCGAACGCGGGTCGTGGGCGGTGAACATCGCGCGAGGATGCGCTTCCAGCCATTTCTGGCAGTTATGGCTTCGGCAAGAATGTCGAGATACTCCGCACCGTCCACGCGTTCATCGTTGGGCAACGGGGTCGCAGCCAATTCGTTCAACAGGTCTTGGCGGTGTTTTGAATCACGCCCCAGCTCGAGCAGGCGGCTGTATGCCTCGCAGGCATAGGCAAAGGTTTCTCGCTTCCGATACTCGATCTCGAGCAGCCATTCCCGATGCCGTGAATGGGACAGCCCCAGCGTCTCGCGTTTGCAGTTGTGAAAGACGTGTGCGGCTTCGTGCAGGACGAAATCGTCGAAGGGATTCGCTGAGCGGAAATAATCTGTCGAGACATAGCAAGTCGTTTCGATGCTCAATCCAAGGATCGGAACGGCCTCGTCCGACAGCAACTCCGCTGGGTGGCTGGCCAGATAGAGGTTGGCCAAGTCCCATGCCGTACCGAGCCAAGGCATTCCCCGCAGAACCGGAACGATGTTCCTTGGCGTCAGGAATATCACGGAGCGTTCAAGCATGGAAAGGACGATCGTCTGCTCAATCTTGGGGAAAAGCCCGTTCACCATGCCGCTGAATTTCTGGTGCGCGAACTGACGAAGATCCAGATCGTCCGGAGGCGCAGTGGCAGGGCGATCCTGCGTTCTTGCCAGCACTTCTGCGACCAGCGCCTCGCGCAGGGTATTGCTTCCATTTTGTGAACGGTCGAAAAATCCGCTGCCCGGCCAGGCTTCGAACTTCGGATCGTGGCGGCCGACCTTCAGGTAGATTTCGACTTCCTCCGGCATGCTCGGATGCGCGACAGGATGCGTTTGGGTGCTATGGCGACGGGACATGCGATCCCCTTACGTCATCCACAAAACGACAGCGACTCCATCGGCAACCATAATTCACAACAAATTGGTAATGATGCTTAGACCAACTGCCAGCCATTGCTGTCACCACAGTCATTCCAGTTCTTGTCAGTCAGGAGCAGCAGGTTCCTGACAATGTCTGGATTGTGGTCGTTCCAACAGGTCCAGTCTTGGCTTCGGAAGAGACCAAAGAGTTGGGAGGGACCGCTTAACGGATGGATCATGAAGATGAGACCTGAAACTGGAGCGTATTCAGAATCGACTAGAACGCCGACCTTGTCAAAGATGCCCTCGACGCAGGGCTTGCCCTCAAACTCAGGAGTGCCGAGAACCAGCATACCTTTGTTACCAAACGCCACCATCCACAACTCGCCTGTGACGGATTTGGGAAACATGTAGTCGTCTGGGTAGGCTGGGCAAAGCGCTTTGGACTCAGTCACCAACGGCGGAATGACGCTGAGGTTCAGAACAAGGAATGTGTTCGGGCTGGCGAACTGGTCGGCCTTGATGTTCCCGCGCGCCTTTTCAAGCAGAGTGTTTGCGACGCCCAGAATGGTCTTGTCGCGTTCCACCTTGCTGGCATACGGCTGGGCTTCCGATGTTCCGATCGCGATGGGCTCGCCTCGTTTGAGCTGGGCCTCGATGTCGATGTTGGCATCGAGCGAAGATTCTTGGGCTACCGCTATGCCAAGAGATCCGTTCACGACTGAAAGTGTCTTGACCTCGAAGAAGACCGACTGGGAGCCAAAGGTTGCCCCAAAATCTGGTGTCTTCTTATTTTTCTCTTCCGGTATCCGCCGCAATGCAACGCCTTTGTCTTGGCACATGACAAGAAACTGGGCTTCGCCCAGCGTTTGGGCAAACTTGTCGGTCAGACTACCGTCCACGCCAAAGCTGGAACTCGTCATCAGGTTGTCGAGGATATTTTGGTAGCGGTTGAGCTCAGGGATGACGGAGAGGTTTGCCTCGACAGCGGCGAGCGCGGGGCCTAACTTGGCTAGGTAGGGATCCCTCGCGACGCTGTTTGCGTTTTGCATAGCTGCATCGAATTTTTTGACCAGCAAGGGAGTCTCCTTTGTATTAATTCGGGCAAGCATGCGGGGCGATTGACCCTCTCTCACCCATGCGTGCGAAGGTGAATAAAATCGCCGCGAAAATGGGTTGCTCCCGATTGATGAGAAACAGCGGAAGCAGTCTGTCAGTATGACTACTATTGCCCCGAGAACGGATGGTATCAGCATGTTCAGTCCATGACCGCCTCGGCCGACGAGCCAAACGCCACCGAGAATGCTGAGCTGTAGACAGCCGCAAATCGAGGCGGAACCTTGGCAACCGTTACTCTCGAATCCGAAAATACACCTTCGGTTTTCTGTCCTCTGTCGTGAATCGATCAGGATCGATGCCCTTCAAGCCAAAAATTTGCGAGCGTGACGCCTTGATGCCGGCCTTCAGCACTGCCTCGGCATCCCGGACATTGATCAGCAGATAGCCGTTTTCTTGATCGGCAGCCAACGTCCCATCGTTCACCGCTTGACGAAGCACGCCCACGACATCCTCAAGCAGCGCACGTTGGCGGGCAAGCATCTTTTCTACGGCACCCTCCTCCTTCGAGGAAACCATCGGGAGGACAGGAGGAGTTACCGACTGTAAAGGTTCTGTCGCTTCCTTTTCCGTCGTTTCGCCTTTCGCTACAGGTTTGGATTCTGACTTGGGCACCGATTTCGAAGCTTTTTTGGACGTACTCTTTGCCCTATTGATGTCCATCATTGCCGCTACGACCGGCTGGAGGCGGAGTATCTTCCAAGGGGCTCCAATACCGACCTGAAGCTCGGCAACTTTTCTGAATGGTGCCATGGGATCGACGACCAGCCAGTTTCTTCGTCCAAGTTCGTCGAGGATCGTCTTGTTCTCCAGTCCGTACCCCTTGAACGCATCAGGCCACTTTAGACACAGAACTCCTTCCGAATCGACATGAGTGATCTTGCTACCGTCCCTGCGGCCGTGCTCGATATCCTCCACCAGCGCTTTGAGCGCTTCACCAACCGGGCCATCCAGTTGATCAGGCGGTTGATCAGCGGGCGATACAGCCGGTGTGGCCGAAGTGACGATGGCGGTTGGAACCACTTCGACGGTCGGCACTGCGGGTTTTGTCGGCGCGACAACCGATGCGTTGCTCAACGACTTGGTGGGCGGATCGTCGTTACCGACCAGCCTTCCAGCTACCGACGCAGGCAGTGAATCCAACAGTGCACCCGGATTGTTGAGGCGTATCGCCTTCAGTTGTATGTTGGGAATTTTTTCCGCAAGGATGGCCGGCGCGATCAACCAGTAGCGGTTGCCATCGGGCTGCCCCACTTTGAATTCAGCCAATTTGCGCTCGACCAGCATGTCGAGAATGCTGTTCGGTGTCCTCGGCAGTCCGGGCATTTTTTCCTGATTGATGATCGCAGCGATCTCCTCGCCCCCTGCGGGCCAGACCAGGTAGAGATGGCCGTCCATGTGCCATAGCCTCGATCCCGGTTCGTTGACAATCCAGACCCCGTCCCGAACCAGCCGACGCATGATATCGAGAAGAATGCGCTCGACGGGGATTCCTATTTCGTAGCCAGCAAAGTTGGCGCCCATGCTCTCGATGTCACGCGTCACGCTGACCTGATCAGATCGTACGATCAGGTTGTGGATCATGTTTTCCTGACTGGGATGGCCACTGATCGCTTCCATCATCCAGGTCACCAAATTCGGATCACCCTGCGATATCCAGCCCAGTCCGGATCTACCAACGATGCGTTCGACCAGCAGCAGAGAGACCGAGGTGTGGGATGTTCCACGGTTCTTGCGCCAGCGCAGGAAATAGCGTTCCACCTGGTTGCCGATGGCCCATGTATAGAGATCTTCGCAAAATGGATCCCAGACTTTCGCCCCATCCTGATTGGTCACGATCAGATCGGTGATGGGCTTACCCAAGTCATGGCACAGCGCCGCAAGAAAAACCGCCGAATGCCAGCGCGGTTCCAGTTCCCGCCGCCGTCGCGGAGTTTGGTCGCCCGGCAGAAGTACCCTATCCCCGGACTGTAATGACCACAAGGCAACCTCGATGGCATGTCGGAACAAACCCCCGGCGCCACGATGATGGTGAGTCTCGCTGGCCGGCAGCAAATGGGCGTAGGAGGCAAAGCGGCGCAAGGGGCCCAGATAAAATTCCTCATAGACATCTTTCGACGCCAACCCGGACTCTCGAATCTGCCCAATCAGTCCTTGCTGGGTTTCGATCAGCCGATCGGGATGGGATGCCGGCAACCCTTTGACAAAGGGCGGGTAACGCGGGATTTCATCGTCAGGCAAGGATTTGGCGATGGGCGGTATCTCGATCACTTGCTGCGACAAAGAAACCTCTCCCTTGCCCATCACTTTCTTCAGCAAGTGCAACATGCGAGTTTCCTTGCGGAGACGTTGACGGCACACCCGCAAAATTCGAGCGGCATCTTCAATCCGCTCATATCAGCCGAAACGCACGGCCGATAACTTGATTGCGTTTTACCCATCCCGTCAGTTGGTAGCGGGAATCGAGACTGTCGGGGTGCCCGCCCGCGACGTAATAGCTGCCTTCCGGAAT
>JBASWL010000080.1:0-3484 GCA_049276455.1 Georgfuchsia sp.
CATCAACAGCGTCTGCGCATTACAGGCGGCGTAAAACCATGATCATAAATTCCAACCAAGCGCAAATCTTGTCAGTCCTATCGCACGTCGTGGATATGAAGCGAGAAGACATTCTTTCGATTACCAAAATCCAGGAAAGCTCCTACGCCAGATTAAGTCTCGACCTGAAAGAGCGTGAGTTTGTCTTGGGAACTCGCGTCGGTTGCCATGGCATTGTTCGAATGCGGCTGCTACCGCTTGGATTTGAAGCATTAGATCGCCATAACTCCAAGCAGCTAGTTGGTGTCAAGGTTGAGTCGGGAAAGATCAACCTCATGGCCGCAACCGAATACAAGTCAGTGCCAGCGTACTGCCGCAATGACGGGAATAAGTCGATTCTTAGCCTTCCTGGGGGATTTTCATGCTGAGATTTGGTTCCGTCTGCAGCGGCATCGAGGCCGCCAGCGTGGCTTGGAAACCGCTGGGCTGGCGGGCGCAATGGCTGGCTGAGATAGAGCCGTTCCCCTGCGCCCTGCTCAAGCACCACTACCCCGACACGCCCAACCTGGGCGACATGACTAAATACTTGCGTTTGGGTTGAGTTCGTTATACAATAATATTCATGAACGAAAATCATCCAAATGGATCAAACCTAGCAGGCCGCAAGTTCGGCTTGCTTACCGCGCTTGAACGCTGTGGAAAGACTGTCGATGGACATATCAAATGGTCGTGTATTTGTGATTGTGGGACTGCAAGTATTGCCGCCTCAAACTCGCTGAAGTCCGGTCAAAAGAAATCGTGCGGATGCCTTCGTGCTGAGTCAGCAAAAAAGAGGATTAAGCGCGATGGCGTGTGGAACGATGGGAAAAGCTACGCGATTGGAGGTGGGAATCGATGTTACAAAACAAAGCACAGTTGGGCCAAGGCTGTAATCAGGCATTACGGGAACAAGTGTCAAAAATGCGGCTGGGACAAAGGACGTTGCGATGCTCACCACAAAAAAATGAAATCAGCGGGCGGGCTTCACACCATCGAAAACGGTGAGGTTCTTTGTCCAAACTGTCACCGCATAGAGCACGAGGTTTCACCATGAGATTCGGCAGTGTTTGTAGTGGGATTGAGGCCGCAAGCGTTGCGTTTAACCCTCTTGGGTGGAAAGCAGCATGGCTGGCTGAAATTGAGCCATTTCCGTCAGCAGTCCTTGCGCATCACTATCCAACTGTGCCAAACCTTGGTGACATGACGAAGATCGCCGCAATGGTTGATGCTGGAGAAATCGAAGCACCAGACCTGTTTTGTGGCGGTTGCCCTTGCCAATCCTTCTCGGTGGCAGGTATGCGCAAATCTCTTGGCGACGAACGCGGAAACCTCACCCTAGAATTTATAAGGATCGCTGATGCAATCGACCGTGTTCGACGCAATACTGGAAAGCCACCTGTCTGGGTCTTCTACGAAAACGTCCCAGGAATTCTCAACACCGCAGACAACGCCTTTGGCTCCTTCCTGGGTGGATTATGTGGAGACGAATCTGCCATCGATGCCCCTGCAGGCGGATGGCCAGGTGCGGGTGTGGTTGCTGGGCCGAGCCGAGTCGTTGCTTGGCGCACGCTGGATGCCCAGTTTTTCGGAGTGGCCCAGCGACGGAAGCGCGTCTTTGTGCTCGCTCTCGGAGGTTCTGGAAAGTGGGCCTGTGCTGACGCGCTACTTCCTATCACCAACAGCCTGCAAGGGCATCCTGCGCCGAGCCGACAAGCGCGGCAAGTCGCTCCCACCATCCCTAGCCGCAGCTCTGCAGGCGGTGGCCTCGGAACCGACTTCGACTGTGACGGTGGGTTGATTCCGGCAGTGTCGTCCACATTGCTTGCTCAAGGAAACAAGACGGGTGGCCACCGCCCGCCTGGTACTACCGTTGACACTTGCGACACGCTCATTCCAGTCCCACACGCTGACATATCGTCAGCGCTCAAAGCCTGTGATGGCAAGGGACCAAGTAGAGATGGCGATGGAGCAATACTCGTGCCAATGTTGGCGCATTCGCTGCGTGGCGAAGGCTTCGACGCCAGCGAGGACGGCACGGGGCGGGGCACGCCGCTGGCGCCTATTGCATTCCCTGCATTCATGTCCGCCACACAACACGCCCTCACCGAAGACCTCGCGCCCTCGATGGGGGCATTGAATCCAACGGCCGTGGCATTAAATAATAGTGCTTGTTCGGAGGGTAATTCACTCTACAATCAAGGCTTCAATATTATTGGAGATTCTGATGCCAGCACACAAAAAACCCACTCCATTGCGCTACTGCGAAGAGTGCGGAACGCAATTGGAGAGGAAGCGTTTGCCCAATGGGGACTTGGAATACTTGATTCACTTCAATCGCCGGAAATTCTGCGATCAGCGCTGCATGGGTCTGAACTTCGACCGGCGACATTCTCCCGATGCTGGATGGTCTGCTGCGCACTCGGAAGCCCGTTCTCTCGTTCCGCCGGGGCCATGCACTCGATGCGGGAAGCCGCAGGCAAAGGATGTGCATCACAAGGATGGGAATTTTCAGAACAACAATTTGACGAACTTGGAGCGTATCTGTCGGAGTTGTCACAGCCTGGAGCACAAGCAGAAAGGCTCATGCGTGATTTGTGGCAAGCCGCAGAAGGGCCTGGGTTACTGCGAAATGCACTATCAGCGATTCAAGAAGCACGGCGACCCTCTGGCCGTGAAGGACAACCAGTTTGTTCCGGTGCGCAAGGACAGCGAACAGCATCCTCAGAAGGTCTGCAAGGTGCTGGATTGTTCGGGCAAGTACCACGCGAAGGGGTATTGCAGCAAGCATGCACAACAGGCGGCAAGGGGAACCCTTGGTCAGATTCAGTTAACCAGGAGCGAAGCGGCATTGGCGCGATGGCGGTCAGAAGGTTAGTCGTCGAAGAATGTGAATTTTTGCAAGGATTTCCCCACTCGTACACCGCCGTCCCGCACCGTGGCAAGCCTGCTGCAGACGGAAATCGGTATAAAGCCCTTGGGAATTCGTGGGCAGTACCGAATGTGCGCTGGATTGGCGAGCGTATCAACGCCGTATGTCAACTTAACTCAATGGACAAAGTCGCATGACCCTAGCCCTCATCAAATCACGCACCCAGGAGTACGGCGACTGCCACATCTGGCAGCAAGGAACCGACGCTGGCGGCTACCCGCAAGCAAAGTTGCGCGGGCACAAATGCAAACTGGTGCGCCGGATTGTGTTTGGGCTGCGCCGGCCAGCAAAGCAGCGAACCGGTGTGTTAGCGGGAGATAAAAATCCTTCGTGGACTGGTGGCCGACATATCCGGAGCGACGGGTACGTCAGAGTCTGGACGCCTAGAGGACAGCGATTGGAGCATCAAGTCGTCATGGAAGAAAAAATCGGCCGCCCGCTGGAAGAAGGGGAAATTGTTCACCACAGGGACGAACACAAATCGAACAACTTCCCGTCGAATTTGGAGCTAACCAGCCAATCCGCGCACATCCATAT
>JBASWL010000081.1:0-24002 GCA_049276455.1 Georgfuchsia sp.
GCGCCACACAGCCTGCAAAACATCATCCTGGTCGGTGGTGGGGCATTTCTATTCCGCAAGGCGGTGAAGGCGGCATTTCCGAAGCACCGCATCCATGAGGTGAAGGAACCAATGTTCGCCAACGTGCGCGGCTTTCAATTGGCCGGGCAGAATTACGCGCATAGCGTAATGGTGGCGGGGCGGGAACGGGCGCAGGGAGAAGTCGAATGAGCGCCGCTGCCGTGAAGGAACCCAATCCCATTCGTCTCGTGTTCGAGTTGGCACGCGCCGATCATCCGCGTCTGTACGACGATCTGATCCAGTTTCATAAGGGCACCAAGCGGGTCAACCGTCTGCGCCTACTGGCCTACGACGGCTTGCTGGTGCAAAACGGTTTGTTCGTTGGAGGCAATCACGGGCCCGCAAATGGCGCTCAGGACGGTGGTGGCGCTGTCACCAACGCTCTGTTCGGTCCATCACTCGAAGGATGAGGTGCTTATGAAAAAGCGTGAGAAGGTACCGCAGCATGACCGATTTATCAGTGCCACGGAGCTGGCCCAGATGGCGCGGTGCGAGAAACTGATGGTGTTCGAAGATCTGCATGGAAGCCGCATATCGGAACGACAGCAGCAGGCTATGAAGCGCGGGCTAATCGAGCATGAGAAGTTCTATAGGGAAGGATTGGCGGCAACATCCAACGGGGTTGAAGGGAAGGGGCCACGTTTCATTTCTATCTGCGTGCTCGGAGCGTTCAAGCAGACCCAGGTGTTTCGCCAGTTCAGAGACTTGGTCTGGAGGCGTCGTTTCATCTGGCTCTACTAGCGCCTGGCAACGTGCATCGGCGCCTTCCCGCGTCGATGGTACGCGCTGCAGCAGCCCGTTCGTACGTTTTTGGGAATGTTTGCCAAGAGGTTGCGGCAATGGTCAGGGCGGGATGGAGGTGGCGCATGACGACGATTGCATTACTGATCTGCGCTGTCGTTGTCCTCTGCATCGCTTTGATCCGGGTTCTCTGGCGATCACCTCTCACTATTGACGCGCAAGCTGAGCGTGCCTCCCGACCGGAAGCGCTGCTGGATGCCAAGCTGGTTTACATGGAGAAGCTGTTTCGTGTGTCATCGCCCGTCAGACTGGTCGCCAAGCTCGATCGGGCATACCGGATGCCTTCCGGTCTGATCGTATTGGTGGAATTCAAGAGCCGGTGGATCAATCGGCCATTCATGTCAGATGTGATCCAGTTGTCGGTACAGCGGATGGCGGTACAGGGGCAAACAGGGCAGGCCGTGGCGTCCTACGGGTACGTGGTGGTCAAAGCTCCAAGCAAGCGGGCTCCGCAAACGGCGTACTTTGTCGAATTGATGTCCGACGCGGAGGTTATCGCGCTGGTCAGAAGGCGGGAGGAACTCCTTGCCCGCCAGATCGCCCCCAGATATTCCATGTCGCAAAAGATGTGCCGGAAATGTGCGTTCCGGTTGCAGTGCGATCATCCCAGTTCCCTCGAGGGGAAACAACGCTGAATACCGGTGGTGGCACCGCGTCTGTCAAACATCGACGCACGGCGATCATTAAGATATCCACATTTATCAGTATGCATTCCAAGCCAAGGAGATCACCGACACAATGGTTGCGATTTTGTCGTCGGACGATCGGCGACTCGCACATGCAAGGATTTAAACAGGGCGCGCTTCTCGTGGCGTCACGACATTTTCAGCGTCGTTTAGTGTAAGTAATTCTAGCCGTTCGCCCAGCAGTATCCATGCTTCTCGCATTTCATTCTCGTAGGTATGCCGCTGATAGATTCTTTTCACCTTATTCTCTTCGGCGTGATTAAGGCAACGTTCCGCTACCTCGGGGAGAACGCCATGTGCAACCATCAATGTTGCGCCTGTGCGCCGTAAATCGTGAGGCGTCCACTTGCCGCCCGCAAGCACAAGTGTGTCGGAAAACTCTACCTTGGACCGCCCTTTCATTGGAGTCAAGCCGGGACGTTGCCGGTCTCCAATTTGCTTCGTTACAGTCTTCGGACCTAAGGGACCTTTACCGCTGCGGTTCGGATAGACCCATACGCACGGCTTTGCCTCATTGTCGTCGTCATTATTACGTACCGCTGTTGCGGCCTCCCCAGCATCCTTCAGTAGTTGGAACTGCATCAAAGCAAAGGCGGACAGGTAGATAGTGTGGGCCTTGCCGTTCTTAGAGTTCTCCGGCGGTATCCACCAGGTATTTTTTTCGAAGTCGATATGCTCCCATCGTGCGAGCATCAGTTCGCCGATCCGGCAGCATGTGGAGAGGGTAATCCATACAGCAACACGAGTGGCGTTGGATAACCCGGCATTCGGTAGTTGCCGAGCGAGATTCTTGACTTCGTCCTCGGTTAGCGCTCGGTCGCGCTCCGTGTCCGCACCACCGATCTTGGACTTTCGAATGCTGGCGGTCGGATCCGCTTCGATAAGATCACGGTCTACTGCAAACCGGAACATTTGTCGCATCAGAGAGAAGATAAGCTTTGCCATGCGGTTGACGCCGCGGGCGAGGAGGGGATCGGTAACTGATGTGATGTGGCCCTTTTTTACATCTTCTACAGCGAGTGAGCCAAGATGAGGGAGTACATCTTTCTCGAACATGCGGCGGATTTCCTTGCCGCCATCCCGGCGCCGTGTCAGATCTACGGCGGCCCAGCGTTCGAAAAGATCTCGAACCGTCAGACGTGCTTGCGCCGCTTCAAGGATTCTGCGCTGCTCTTTCTGTTCTGCCTGCCGCAGCTTGCGTTGCACCTGCGGGTCGATTTGCTGTTTGACGGACTCGCGCGCTTTTGCCGCTTCACTACGCGCCGTGACCAATGGCACAGCCTCAAGGCTACCCAACCCAAACTTCCGACGAGTGCCAGTAAACGTGTAGATGAATAGCCAATCTTTTGCGCCAGTGGAGCGCACTCGCAGAAAGAGGCCGCCGCCGTCCGCCAGCAGGTATTCTTTTCCCGCCGGCTTGGTGTTTCTGACTTCCTTATCACTCAGTTCATGAAGAGCCATGGGGCCACCTTATGATGTCAGATGGGTAAAATCGGGGGAACGATTGGGGGAACGATTTGCGTGCGTCTTGCTGATATTCTATGACACGTTATGAAACAATTGCAACAGGTAGTCAATTGTAAACAATGGAGTATATTGTAACCATGGGATGGTACGAGACTGGGTGAAATACCATTTCACGTTTATGGGGTGCAAGGGGTCGCGAGTTCGAATCCCGCCGCCCCGACCAGTAGTACAGCGTTTGGCGAGAGTAATCGCTAACGGCTGATAAAAATCCTCCAGGACTTTCCAACTAATTGATTTCTGCTGAGCGTTGCATCATTGCGGGAACAGCCTCTGGCCGTGTCCCGCGCTAATCGATCAGCGTTTCCCCGCCCTGACTCGGCCTGGGAAACTTACTTCATCACACGGTTGCGGTATTCGCCCGTGCGCGTGTCAATTTCGATCTTGTCTCCAGTGCCGACGAAAAGCGGTACTGGCAGCTCGAAGCCCGTGTTGATCTTGGCTGGCTTCATCACCTTGCCCGAGGTGTCCCCCTTGACGGCAGGTTCTGTGTAGATGACTTCGCGCACCACGGAGTTCGGCATTTCCACCGAAATCGCCTTGCCTTCATAGAACACCACATCGCAGGCAAGACCATCCTCGATGTAGTTAAGCGCATCGCCCATGTTGTCGGCCTCGACTTCGTACTGGTTGTAGTCGGCGTCCATGAAGACATAGAGCGGGTCGGCGAAATAGGAATAAGTGACTTCCTTGCGATCCAGCTGTATCAGGTCGAACTTGTCGTCTGCCTTGTACACCGCCTCGCTCGGCGCGCCGCTGAGGAGGTTCTTCATTTTCATCTTGACCACGGCAGAAGTGCGACCGGATTTGTTGTACTCGGCCTTTTGCACCACCAGCGGTGCGCCGCCTACCATGATGACGTTGCCGGAACGGAGTTCTTGTGCTGTTTTCATAACGGGAAGCCTTGGACGGAATAATCGGATAATTTACGAAGCGCGCGATTCTACCTCTCCCGCCGTTTTTGCGCCAACATGAGCCTGAAGGGCAGAAGCTGAAGGCAGAAGGAGTGTGGGTTGATCATCCTGGGGATGGTGATCAACATGAACGAAGAACGGCTGGACACGATCAAGCAGGTCGAACAGTTTCTCCGGGCAAGCGCGCCCATTGAGTTCCCGGCGGCCCATTATCGTGGAGTCAGGGGGCAGGTGACCTGCACCTGTTCTGGCGGGCTGGGCGTGGTGCGGGTGAACCCGCGTCCCCAATAGGCTGGCCACCATGCGAGGAATCGGTTTTCGCTCTGGATCCATTGCTCGTTGACTTGAATGCTTGCATCGTTATAATGGCGCCCTTCTGCGGGAGTAGCTCAGTTGGTAGAGCGATACCTTGCCAAGGTATAGGTCGAGAGTTCGAGACTCTTCTCCCGCTCCAGAACCCCAAAAACCGGAAAGCTTGCTTTCCGGTTTTTGCTTGTAGGTCTTCCTGTAGGTCTTCCGTTTCTGCTAATGGACCCGTGAAGCGTCGGGTTCGTGGAACCGGCTGAGGTGAGGGCGGCGGGTATAATCCTCCCTCCACGAATGCCTGCCTTTCAGTCTTGCTCCCACCATGGCCGAAATCTTGACGCTGCGCGGTGCCGCCGCCTTTTCCAGTCCCCGCCTCGGCCGCTTGCAGGATAGCCTGCACAAAGTCGTCCCCAGCCTTTTTTCGCTTGATGCGGAACATTGGTATTTCATCGAGATCGACGCCGAACTGGATGCCGATGAATTGGCACGGCTCAAGGATTTGCTTGGCATTCCGGAGACATTGCCGGCGGCAGCATCCTCCGGAGAATTGATCCTCGTCACGCCGCGTCTCGGTACCATCTCGCCATGGTCCTCCAAGGCCACCGATATCGCGCGGCAATGCGGCTTCACGGCAATCAGCCGCATCGAACGCGGCACGGCTTATTACATCAATGCCAAGTCTCTGGATCGTGACTTGGTCGCAGCGAGACTGCATGACCGCATGACCGAGTCGATACTTGACGCACCCGATTCGGCAGCAGCCCTTTTCTGTCACGTTGCGCCACAGCCGCTGACCACGATTGATATTCTCGGTGGCGGACGTCAGGCGTTGGTGCAAGCCAACACCGAACTCGGCCTTGCCCTGTCCGATGACGAAATCAACTACCTGATTGACAATTTCATACGCCTGCAACGCAACCCGACCGACGTCGAACTGATGATGTTCGCGCAGGCAAATTCCGAACACTGCCGCCACAAGATTTTCAACGCAAGCTGGACCATTGACGGTCAGGATCAATCGCACTCGCTGTTCGGCATGATTCGCGAAAGTCACAAGGCGCATCCCGAGGGCACCGTGGTGGCGTATTCCGACAATGCCTCGGTGATTGAAGGCGCGACGATCAGACGCTTCTATCCTGACGCCGAAGGCTGCTACGACTGGCGCGAAGAGACGACACACATTCTGGCCAAGGTCGAGACGCATAATCACCCGACTGCAATCTCGCCTTTCCCCGGTGCCGCGACCGGTTCCGGTGGCGAAATTCGCGACGAGGGCGCGACGGGGCGCGGCTCAAAGCCGAAGGCCGGCCTGTGCGGCTTCTCGGTTTCCGACCTGTGCATACCCGGCTATGTGCAGCCGTGGGAATCGGCCTACGGCAAGCCGGATCGCATCGCCTCTGCGCTCGATATCATGATTGAGGGGCCGATCGGTGCGGCTGCGTTCAACAACGAATTTGGTCGCCCCAATCTGGCCGGTTACTTCCGCACCTTCGAGCAGGAGGTGGCTGGCGAAGTACGCGGCTATCACAAACCGATCATGATCGCGGGCGGGGTCGGCAACATCGCAGCGAGGGATTCATTCAAGATCAAATTTCCGGCCGCTACGCTGCTGATACAGCTCGGCGGACCGGGCATGCTGATCGGCCTTGGCGGCGGTGCCGCGTCTTCAATGACGACCGGCAGCAACACGGCCGATCTCGACTTTGCTTCCGTACAGCGCGGCAATCCGGAGATCCAGCGCCGTGCGCAGGAGGTGATTGATCGGTGCTGGCAGCTTGGTGCGCAGAATCCCATCCTTGCCATTCATGATGTCGGCGCGGGCGGCATCTCGAATGCCATGCCTGAACTGGCCAATGACGCCGGGCGCGGTGCGTTGTTTGATTTGCGCGCAATTCCGTCGGAAGAACCCGGCATGTCGCCGCGCGAGATCTGGTGCAACGAAGCACAGGAGCGTTACGTGCTCGCCATTGCGCCGGAGCGGCTAGGGGAATTCCGCGCCATGTGCGAACGCGAGCGTTGTCCTTTTGCCGTACTCGGTACGGCGACGGAAGAACGCCTGCTGCAAGTCAAGGACGAGCATTTCGGCAATCTGCCGGTCGACATGTCCATGGAGATTCTGCTGGGCAAGCCGCCGCGATTGCACCGCAATGCCAGGCGGGTGAAGTCCGATCTGCCTGCGCTTGATGTCGGCGCCATCGACATCAAGGATGCTGCCTGGCGCGTACTGCGTCTGCCCAGCGTGGCATCGAAGAACTTTCTCATTACTATCGGCGACCGCAGCGTCGGCGGACTCACTGCGCGCGACCAGATGGTCGGTCCGTGGCAGGTGCCGGTAGCTGATGTTGCTGTCACCGCGATGGGCTTCGATACTTTTCTGGGCGAAGCCTTCGCCATGGGCGAACGCACGCCGCTGGCATTGATTGACGGCCCGGCCTCGGGCCGCATGGCAGTGGGCGAGGCAATTACCAATCTGGCGGCTGCCGATATCGGCAACATCAAGAAAATCAGGCTTTCTGCCAACTGGATGGCAGCGGCCGGCCACGGTAGCGAAGATGCCGCACTGTTCGATACGGTGAAAGCGGTGGGCATGGAACTCTGCCCACAACTCGGCATCAGCATTCCGGTCGGCAAGGATTCGTTCTCGATGCGGACGCGCTGGGATGATGATGGCGAGTCTGGCAAAATCGCCAAGCAGGTGACCGCGCCGCTGTCCCTGATTGTCACTGCCTTCGCCCCCTGCGCCGACATCCGCAAGACGCTGACGCCGCAACTTCAGCATGGCAGCGAGAGCGAGTTGCTGTTGATCGATCTGGGACAGGGGCAGAACAGGCTGGGTGCTTCCGCTCTGGCGCAGGTGTGTGGCGCTACCGGCAACCATGCGCCGGATGCCGATGCAGCGCTGCTCAAAGCCTTCTTTAACACTGTGCAGGAACTCAATCGCACCGGCAGCATCCTCGCCTACCATGATCGCTCTGACGGTGGCTTGTTCGCGACCATCTGCGAAATGAGTTTTGCTTCCCGCGCAGGCATTTCGCTCAATCTCGATCCACTGACGGATAGCGCCGCCAGCCACCTGATCGGCGCACTGTTCAACGAGGAACTGGGCGCGGTGATGCAGATCCGCTGTGAGGATCGTGCGACCGTGATGCAGACGCTGGCCGATGCCGGCCTTGGGCAGTGTTCGCACCTGATAGGCACGCCCAACAATAACGACGAAGTGCGCATCCTGCACGGCGAGAAACAGGTCTTTGCTGCGCCCCGTAGCGAATTGCAACAGGCATGGAGCGAAGTGAGCTATCAGATCGCCAGGCTGCGCGATGATCCGATCTGTGCAAGGGAAGAATTCGATGCGCTGACCGATGCAAGCGATCCCGGCCTGAGTGTTCAATTGACATTCGCGCCTGATGCGCCGTTCGTATTGACAGGCGCCAGGCCGCGCATCGCCGTGTTACGCGAACAGGGCGTGAATGGACAAGTGGAAATGGCCACCGCTTTCGACCGTGCCGGCTTCGCCAGCGTCGATGTGCATATGTCCGATCTGCAAAGCGGCCGCGTCGGGCTCTCCGGCTTTGCAGGCCTTGCCGCTTGCGGCGGGTTTTCCTTCGGCGACGTATTGGGAGCAGGGCAGGGCTGGGCCAAGTCGATACTGTTCAACACGCGGCTGCGCGATGAGTTCGCGGCTTTCTTCGGGCGCGGTGACAGCTTTGCGCTGGGCGTCTGCAACGGTTGCCAGATGATGAGCCACCTCGCGCCGATCATTCCCGGCGCGGAACATTGGCCGAGCTTCCAGCGCAACCGCAGTGAGCAATTCGAGGCGCGTTTCGTCATGGCCGAAGTAACTGACTCGCCATCAATCTTCTTCAACGACATGGCGGGATCGAAACTACCGGTGGTGGTGTCTCATGGCGAGGGCCGCGCAGTGTTTGCCGGCAAGCAGGAAATCGCACGGGTTGCATTACGCTACGTGGATAACCATGGCGCGGTGGCGACGACCTACCCATTCAATCCCAACGGCTCGCCCGACGGGATTACCGGGGTCACTACGGCGGATGGCCGCTTCACCATCATGATGCCGCACCCGGAACGCATCTTCCGCACTACGCAAATGTCATGGCATCCGTCCGGACAAGAGGATGTCTCTCCCTGGCTGAAAATTTTCCGTAACGCCCGCAAGTTTGTGGGGTAGCGCTGCAATAGTGTCCGTCATTGCGAGGAACATCGTGACGAAGCAATCCAAAGACATCGACCGCCGAGGCCCTGTGGGCCTCGCGATAACACGCTAATCATGGTATCCGTCGTTCATGCGCTGCCTACCAAGGGCGAAGACAAGGAAGTCTTCGGTCTTGCCGCCAGAGGCCTGGATGATGAAGCCCGACTAAAGTTGCTTGATGCCTGGGACTGGGTCTCCGGCATCTATGGCGAAAGAAAACTGGGCACCGGCGAATCGGTGCTGCCGCATGCGCAGGCGATGGCAGTGATCCTGGCCGCGCTCGATCTCGATCTCGACACCCGGATCGCTGCCCTGCTGTTCGATATTGCCGACACCGTGCCCGAATTCCACGAGGTGGCTACCCAGCGCTATGGTGTTGCGGTAGCGGAACTTGTGACCGGACTCGAACGCCTGGCACCTTTGCGCCTGGCAGTTCGTAACCAGCAGCAAGGGATGGCGCAGCAGACTGAAATCCTGCGCAAGATGATGCTGGCGATGGTGGTCGACATTCGCGTTGTCCTGCTGCGCCTCGCCTCACGCACGCAGACCCTGCGCTGGCTGGTTGACCACGAAACGCCGCAGCGCGACGACTTTGCGCGCGAAAGCCTCGATATCTTCGCGCCGCTCGCCAACCGGCTCGGCATCTGGCAGTTCAAATGGGAACTGGAAGATCTTTCGTTGCGCTTGCTGGAGCCCGCCACCTACAAGCGCATTGCGAAAATGCTCGATGAGCGTCGCATGGAACGCGAACAATTTATCGCCAACGCGATCGTACTCGTCGGTCGCGAACTCAAGGCTGTCGGCATCGAGGCCGAGGTCATCGGCCGGCCAAAGCATATCTACAGTATCTGGAACAAGATGCGCGCCAAGCATCTTGATTTCGACCAGGTCTACGATGTACGCGCGCTGCGCATCATCGTCGCGAAAGTAGCGGATTGCTATGCGGCACTCAGCCTGATTCACAACCTGTGGTCACCCATCGAGGGCGAGTTCGACGACTACATCGCCCAGCCCAAGAGCAATGACTATCGATCCCTGCACACTGCGGTAGTGGCAGAGGATGGCCGCTCGCTTGAAGTGCAGATTCGCACGCATGAGATGGATCGGCATGCGGAACTGGGGGTTGCCGCGCACTGGCGCTACAAGGAAGCCAACGCGCCGACGATTGCCGATTCGTCATACGACAACAAAATTGCCCTGTTGCGGCAACTGATTACATGGCGTGACGAAGTGACTGATTCGGCGGACTGGGTGGCGCAGTTCAAGCGCGCCACCCTCGACGACACAATCTATGTGCTGACCCCGCAGGGCCGCGTGGTCGACATGCCACATGGTGCGACGCCGATCGATTTTGCCTATCGCCTGCATACCGATCTTGGCCATCGTTGCCGCGGTGCGCGTGTTGATGGCCAGATGTGGCCGCTGAACCGGCCGCTGAACAATGGCCAGACGGTGGAAATCAGTTCGGTCCGCGAGGGAGGCCCCTCGCGTGACTGGCTCAATCCGGCACAGGGTTACCTCGCCACGCCAGGTGCGCGGCGCAAGGTGCGGCAATGGTTTGCCTCTCAGGACGGGGCCGAAACGCTGGCCCATGGAAGGGCATTCATCACGCGCGAATTGCAGCGCGAGGGGCAGACAAAAATAAATCTGGAAGAGCTGGCGGGCAAACTCGGCTTCCGCAATGTCGACACCATGTTTACCGCGGCGGGCCATGGCGAACTCGGCCCGCGTCAGGTTCAGCTTGCCGTACGCGGTGAAGCGGTTGCAGCGGAACCCTTGTCCGAAGCCATCACCAAGCGCAGCCGCGCCGGCGAGAGCCAAGTGCTGCTGGTCGGCGTGGACAAGCTGATGACCCAACTCGGCCGCTGCTGCAAACCGGCGCCGCCGGATGCGATTCTCGGCTTTGTCACGCGCGGGCGCGGTGTGTCGATTCATCGCAATGAATGCGTGAATTTTCGCCACCTAGCCAAACGGCATCCCGAACGCGTGATCGCAGCAGAGTGGGGTGGGGCGGACAAAGGCATGTATGCGATCGATTTGCAGATCGAGGCAAACGATCGCCAGGGCCTGCTACGCGACATTTCCGAACTGTTCTCGCGCGAAAAAATCAATGTCACCGCGGTGAAGACCACTTCGCGCAAGGATGGTACGGCGCGCATGAATTTCACCATCGAGATGGATGGCATATCGGCCCTGAAACGGGTGTTGGGCTTGTTGCGGGAAGTGTCCGGTGTTTTCTCGGCGCAGCGGGTTTGATGCAGCCTGCACTCGTCGATGACAGCTTGTAGCAACAAGATAGGCTTTTCTCCGTCGATTAATGCTGGTGCGCCAGGCAACAGGCAACGAAGCCGCCAGGGGCGAGGCGACCCAAAATTAGTCGCGGCTATTGCGCGTTCGAGCGCTGAGTGGTTCGCTAAACTGGACAAATCTGGGTACCGGCAAGAATCGATTCCGCTGCTCTAATTGGCGCGCCCGAGGGGATGAATCTGGGCATTGGATTGAGGCCGTCAAAGTGCATTAAACGGCAGGAATGTGCCAGAAGGGCCATTCGTCCTTATGTGCTATGAAGGTCAGGTATCCGAGCTGTGCCGACATTAGTCAATTAGCCGTTGGCAGCAAGCTCCCACATCAAACATGGCTCAAAATTATTTCGAACCTGGTTGTTCTATTTGCTGAACCAGCATATATATAGAATCAAATGGTTATTAGGAGCATAGGAACATCAATCAATATTTGAGGAGGCTTCCATGATTACTTCACGCAATGTTTTCTTGACTTTATCGATTGGATTGATTGGCGGTGGCGCGATATATCCAGCGCTGCCGGTTAACGCAAGGGTATCGAAATCTAATCTCATCTCAATACCGCTTGTCGCAACCAAGTACAACGCCGGGAAAGTCGGTAAGGCTACTTTGGTGCCACAAGGCGACAAGACGGAAGTCGTTCTTACCCTCAGCGGCGTTCCCAATTACACCACCCGGCCGATCCATTTTTACACGTATGTATATGACGGTACCTGCAGCAACCGGAGTGCAAAACCACGTTATGTGCTAAACGATCGTGTCTTGGCGGATAGTCTCAATCCTGAATCAGGCTTTGGGCGGGGGCCGATTGGTGCATTCATTGGACCGGTTCAGCTTTCACATATTATCTCAGTAGATTTCCAAACATTTCGCTCAACCCGTTATGCACTTAGCGTTCGGTCAAGTCCGGCGGACGGCAATGCAGAAATCTTTTGTGGCGATAACTCGCATTGACTATATTCGATGAGGGAAAATTTACTTCAATCATCGATCGCCGTCTGCTGGGACCGAGCCGCATCGAGATACTTTTACGAAAGTCGGCTGTCCGGGTTGTTGCTGACGTTTATTTTTGGAATCTTGGCAACTAGCAAACGTCCGCACCTGGCAGGTTGCGGTCTTATTAAGAAGCTCAGCCATTACGGCTTGATGGCGATGAGCTTTTTTGAGAACAATAATCAACATTACAATTCCCCAGCCAACCCATTAAGCTGTTTTGGTCTTGCCACGACTATTTCGCAAATACAGCGGCGCTGACTATGCAGGCTGAAAGCACAAGATTTGCTGCTACTAGTCTACGAATCGCATTAAGCACAGTTGCAGCTGCCGGCCATGCAGATGCCTCGCAATGACGACGGAGCGTGGGATAGAGAACAACATAGACATAGGTAAATATCGCAGCCATAAGTAGACCAAGAGACATCATGATGTGCCAGCCAATTGGGGCAAGTTTGAAGCCAATTTCCAAGAGCATGGTGAAGCCGGTAACGACCATAACGCTGACTGTGATAGCCGTGATTCTGAAAAACAGCTCAAACGTTGCAGCCCATAGAGGGAGGCGCTTTGGCGGGTCGAGGACTTGTGCTGCGGCTGGGCGAAGACAGAAGTAGGCGAAAAACATGCCCCCAACCCAGATGATTGCTCCGGAAAGATGAAGCAAGAGTAAGAGATGTCTTAGCATATGGTCGGGTGGTTATATGAGGTGTACTACTGGCCTAATGTTTGAAATCACTGGAATGTCGCGGCTTGCCATGTAAGGTCTAGTGGAATGATGGACTATCCTGAATTAATGAAGATGGAATGGCAGCCCAAATCGGCTGCTATTGGCCGATTCCGGTGGTTCGGCACTCCGCATTACCCCCATCCAGGTAACACGGGGCGATATGTATAAGCTAAGTAAATAACAGCGGCAGCATACGCGCGCCGCATGCGATTGGCAATTGCGCATAACGGTTGCTCAATGTTGCCATTAGGGTGGCAATTGTTGTTTTCGTATCGGCAACCCCGATTTTGTTCGAATGCGGTGCTGCCTTGGCTTTGGGCGGCTACCCGGCAATACGATGCCGGACGGGGTCAAGTCTGGTTCCTGGACGAATAGTTCATCGGAGCGCGCGGGAAGAAAAAGCCCCGCTCGGGGCGGGGCTTCGCGTTGGGGGCGGGTCGAACTTCAGCCGAAATTCTTCGCCGCGAAATCCCAGTTAACGAGTGCGTTGAGGAAAGTCTCGACGAACTTGGGCCGGGCATTGCGGTAGTCGATGTAGTAGGCGTGTTCCCAGACATCAATGGCCAATAGGGGTTTGCCTTCGCCGCTTTTGAGCGGATTGCCTGCGGCGCCGGTATTGACGATGTCCACGGAGCCATCGGTTTTCTTCACCAGCCAGGTCCAGCCGGAGCCGAAGTTGCCGACGGCTGAGGCCTGGAAGGCTTTCTTGAAGTCGTCGAACGAGCCCCACTTCTTGTTGATGGCATCAGCCAGCGCGCCACTGGGAGCGCCACCACCACCGGGTTTCATGCAGTTCCAGAAGAAGGTGTGGTTCCATACCTGCGCAGCATTGTTGTAGAGGCCGCCGGCCGGCGCCTTGGCGATGATCTGTTCCAGTGTGAGTTTTTCATATTCGGTGCCTGGCACCAGATTGTTCAGGTTGGTGACATAGGCTTGATGGTGCTTGCCATAGTGGTACTCGAAAGTTTCCGCAGACATATGGGGAACCAGAGCATCCTGGGCGTAGGGGAGGTGGGGGAGAGTAAAGGCCATGTTTTTTTCCTGTCTGAAATGGTTGAAAGAATGATCAACTGACGACCCCAGTGTAGAGCGGCATGTGAAGCAATACAACCATTGCAGATATAGGGAAAAACTATCGAGTGCGGATGATGTGTGCGTCGGCGTAGCCACGCGCAAATTGCAGCGCAACCTCGTCGTCGGGGAGCAATTTCCCGCTGTCGCTCACCAGCTTGCCTTCTGCGTCGCGAATAATGCAGTAGCCGCGTGCCAGGGTGGCCTGAGGATTCAGCAGCTTGAGCGCTTCGGCGGCGTTGTCGAGACGGTGGCGGCGCTGCACCAGCGACGTTTGCACTGCCTGCGCCAAACGTTGCGCACCGGCTTCGAGGCTTGAGTGGGCCAGCGCGATGTTGGGTTTCTGCCGATGCAGTTGCAGTTTTACTGCGGCGAGGTTGCTGGCGTGACAGGTGAGTTTGCCGCGCATGGCGGTATCGAGCCGCATACGCAAATGTTCGGTGGCTAGTGTTATTTTCTCGAGACGCTGGCGCGGGTGCAACAGGCGCCGCGTCAGTACGTCGATGCGCTGCATATGCGCTTCGATCTGGCGCCGCATCAGCCGTTGCAATCCATCGCGCAATTGGTCGAGTTCGGCCATGGCGGCAAACCAGCCTGCCGTGGCCAGTTCGGCCGCAGCAGTTGGCGTGGCTGCACGGTGATCGGCGACGAAGTCGGCAATCGTGATGTCGGTTTCGTGGCCGACGCCGCTGACCACGGGTATGGCGCAGTCTGCGATGGCGCGGGCCACCACTTCTTCATTGAACGACCAGAGATCTTCAATGCTGCCACCGCCACGCGCAACCAGCAGCGCATCGCACCAGCCGCTGTTGCTTGCCGTGTTGATGGCTTGTGCAATCTGCGCGGCGGCGACGTTGCCCTGCACCTGGGTCTGGAAGACGATCAGTGGCAGATGCGGTGCGCGGCGCCGGCATGTGGCGATGATGTCGCGCAGGGCAGCGGCCTGAAGCGAGGTGACGATGCCAAGCGTGCGCGGGAAGGTGGGAAGCGGGCGTTTGCGTTCAGCAGAAAACAGTCCTTCGTCTTCAAGTTTTGCGCGCAGTCTGGCGAAGGCCTCATAAAGGCGGCCGAGTCCGCCGCGTCGCATTGCTTCCACGTTGAGTTGAAAATCGCCGCGTGCTTCATAAATTGATACCAAGGCCTGCACTTCCACCTGCTGGCCGTTGACGATCTGCCAAGGCACCAGATTGGCCCGTGAGCGGAACATTACGCAGCGCACCTGCGCTGCTTCATCCTTGAGCGTGAAGTAGATATGTCCGGAAGCGGCACGCACGAGGTTGGAAATTTCGCCCGTCACCCAGATCAGGGGAAGAGAACGTTCGAGTGCAAGCCGCGCACGACGATTCAATTCTGTTACGGAAAGAATTTCAGAGGACATGGCATAGAAGTTTACGCGAAGGAAGGGAAGAATCGCTGTTTATGGCGCATTCGCGTGAAACCGCACCGTTAAGCCATGTTTTTGTTAAACAATTGAAATGCATAGGGTTAAATGTGCGCCACTTTTTTCACCGGATTGACGAACTTGCAGTCTGGTAGCCGCATTACGGGGTTGATCCCGGAGGTATGCACACGCTTATCCACAGATTTTGTGGATAAGCGGGAAGCGGTGGCAGAAGAAACGGCGGACTATTTCCGGAGTTGAACCGTGGAGCAGGCTCATTTCGTGATTGCCCATAGACACACATGAGGCTAAAGTGCGCATTTCGTTGCTCTTAGGAGTTGCACGTGTTCTCCATACTTGAAGCAGCCGGTTGGCCGATCTGGTTTCTGTTGCTGGCCTCTGTCATTGCTGTAGCGCTGATTATCGAGCGATTTGCGGCGCTGCGTCGCAGCAAGATTGTTCCGCCCGGCTTGCTTGCCGGGGTCGTCAATGAATATCGCCAATCCGGAGCCAATGAAGACCGACTCAAGAAGCTTGAGGCGCATTCACCCTTGGGCCGCATATTTGCGGCCGGCGTGCGCAATGCAAAAAATCCGCGCGAAGTGATGAAGGAATCCATTGAAGAGGCAGGTCGTGGTGTCGCACACGATCTAGAGCGTTTCCTAACTACGCTTGGCACCATTGCCTCGATCAGTCCGCTGATGGGCCTGTTCGGGACTGTCGTCGGCATGATCGAAATTTTCGGTTCATCCACGGCTGCCGGCAATAATCCCCAGATGCTAGCCCATGGCATCTCGGTTGCTCTCTATAACACCGGCTTTGGTCTGATCATCGCCATTCCGAGCATGATCTTCTATCGCCACTTCCGCGCCCTGGTAGATAGCATGCTGGTGGAAATGGAATTGCAGGCGATCAAACTTGTCGAAATGATCCACGGCGAGCGCAAGTGATGAATTTCCAGAGAGGGCGTCAGCGCGAAATGCCGGAGATCAACCTGATCCCGATGATCGACGTCTTGCTCGTGATCCTGATCTTCCTGATGATCACGACGACCTACTCGAAGTTCTCCGGCCTCGAAATCAATCTTCCTACCGCCGATATATCGCAGGTGCCGGAGCAGCCCAACGAAATCAATGTCGTAGTTACTGCTGCTGGCGATGTGCTGATCAACAAGGTGCCCATCGGCAGTCGTGATGTTGCCCAGATTACTCAGGCGTTGAAGCGGTATACGCCGGCCAATGCTGCAAAGGAGCCGGTCGTAATCATCAATGCCGATGCCAAGACCACGCACCAAAGCGTTGTCGATGTCATGCAGGCGGCGCAGCAGGCCGGTCTTTCGCATATTTCCTTTGCGACACAGCAGAACCAGCACTGAAGCGCTCCTGCGCCGCATCTGGCGGCAGCGGGGCGCTGCTGCGCTATTGCTGCCGTTTGCCTGGTTGTTTTACCTGCTCAGCTGGGTGCGCCGGGTACTGTATGGACTTGGCATTTTCAGATCATGGCGCCTGCCCGTTCCGGTTGTGGTGGTCGGTAACATCACCGTGGGTGGCGCCGGCAAGACCCCGCTGATTCTGTATCTTGCGCAGCGCTTGACTGAAATGGGCCATCAACCCGGCATTGTCAGCCGCGGCTATGGCGCGAGTGCGGGAAATGTGCGGGAAATTCTTGACGACAGTGTGCTGGAAGATGCCGGCGATGAAGCCTTGCTGCTGAAGTGGCGCAGCGGCATCCCGTTATTCGTCGGTCATGATCGCGCTGCTGCTGCGCATGCGCTGCTCGCCGCTTACCCTGAGTGCCAGCTGATTCTCTGCGACGACGGATTACAACACTATGCTCTGCGGCGCGATCTTGAAATTGCCGTGATTGATCGACGTGGCTTCATGAATGGCTGGCTGCTGCCGGCCGGCCCCTTGCGAGAACCCGCCTCGCGGCTTGCCGAAGTCGATGCCTGTGTGTTGAATGAATCCAGCCTTGCCATAAAAGCCGACATACCTACGTTCCGCATGCGTCTCATCGGCCAGCGTTTCGTCCTGCTTGGCGATGAGGCTCGGCAATGCGATGCCGCCGAGCTGCGCAATATGCGCCTAGCTGCCTTCGCCGGCATAGGTGAGCCGCAGCGTTTCTTTGATCATTTGACTCAGCTTGGCCTCTCCTTTGAGCCGCATGCCTTTGCTGATCATCATCGCTATTGCGCCGGTGACTTCGCGGTTGAGGTCGATGCCATTCTGACCACCGAGAAGGATGCAGTAAAATGCGCGAATCTGACGCAACTCCCGATCTGGGTGCTGCCTGTTGACGCCGTGCTGGAACCCGATCTCGCCCAGTTTGTTTTGGAGAAAATAAATGGATGCGCGCCTGCTTGAAATTCTGGTCTGTCCGATCTGCAAAGGGCCGCTTGACCATCGCAAATCCGCACATGAGCTGGTATGCCGGCCGTGTCGACTGGCCTACCCCGTACGCGACGACATTCCGGTCATGCTTGAGGATGAAGCGCGCAAGCTGACGGCGGAAGAAGCTGCCGACAAGGCTTGATGAGTTCCGTTATGCCGCCGGGCCGCCCCAGGGCGGAACGAGCCAGAGCAAGGAGGCCATGCGCTTTTTGCATGGACGAACTCCAGTCACCCTCTTCCCTGGGAAGGGGTATGGGGGGCAGGACTAATGTTTAAGGTTGTAATCCCGGCACGCTATGCTTCGACGCGGCTGCCGGGCAAACCGCTGGCAGATATCGGCGGCAAGCCCATGGTGGTGCGTGTGCTGGAAGCGGCCACTCTGAGTGGTGCCAGTGAAGTCTGGGTTGCCACCGACGATGAGCGAGTCGCGGAAGCCGTCATGTCTCATGGGGGAGGCGTGGTCATGACGCGTGTCGACCATTCCAGTGGCACCGACCGTATAGCAGAAGTTGCCGATCAAATGGGATGGGCCGATTCCGATATCGTCGTTAATGTGCAGGGGGATGAGCCGCTTATGGATCCTGCGCTGGTGGCGCAAGTCGCACAAGCCCTGGCAGCGGATGAGGCGGCGGCGATTGCGACCGCCGGCTATCCGATTGCGGATGCCGAAGATCTGTTCAATCCTGCGGTGGTCAAGGTAGTTCACGATGCACGTGGGCGTGCATTGTATTTTTCACGTGCGCCGATTCCATGGCACCGCAATGGTTTCGCTGCCTCCCGCGAGATTATGCCGGAGGGTTATGCGCCGTGGCGCCATGTCGGCATCTATGCCTATCGTGTTGCATTCCTGCGACGTTTCGGCAGCTTGGCGCAGGCGCCGATTGAACAGTGGGAATCGCTTGAACAGCTGCGCGCCTTATGGCATGGCGAAACGATTTGCATAGTGAAGTGTGAAAAGGAACCAGTCAGCGGTGTAGATACGCCGGCCGATCTCGAATTCGTGCGCAGGCAGTTCGACCGGGCCGGCGATCCCGGATAGGGTGCTGGCAAAATATGGAACGGACGTCCGGCCTGAAATTTTTATTGAAAGTGGAGCGATCATGAGACTTATCCTGTTGGGCCCTCCCGGTGCGGGCAAAGGCACGCAAGCCAGTTTCATCAAGGAGAAATTCGGCATCCCGCAAATTTCCACCGGTGACATGTTGCGTGCAGCAGTCAAGGCTGGCACTCCCCTTGGCATCGAAGCGAAAAAAATCATGGATGCTGGCGGCCTTGTTTCTGACGACATCATCATTGGACTGGTCAAGGACCGTCTGCAGCAATCGGACTGTGCCAGCGGCTACTTGTTCGATGGCTTCCCGCGCACGATTCCGCAGGCCGATGCCATGAAGGATGCGGGTGTCAGGATCGACTTCGTGCTCGAGATCGACGTGCCAGATGGAGACATCGTGGCGCGCATGAGCGGGCGCCGCGCGCACATTGCCTCGGGGCGCACCTATCACATTGATTTCAATCCGCCCAGGGTGGCGGGCAAGGATGACGTCACTGGTGAACCGCTGATCCAGCGCGATGACGACAAGGAAGAAACCGTAAAGAGGCGGCTTGACGTGTACCATGCGCAAACTAAGCCGCTGGTCGAGTATTACTCGAAGTGGGCAGCAGCCGGCGACATCAATGCACCAAAGTACCGCAGGATTTCAGGGCAGGGCAAGGTCGAGGATGTGCGCGACAGCGCCTTTGCCGCGCTGGCCTGATTGCGGAGGACAGACCAGGGAGCTTCCATGACCAAACCAATTCGCCGTATTGCCATCTGCACCGGCGGCGGGGATGCCCCAGGCCTTAATGCTGTCATTCGCTCCGTGGTCATAGCTGCCGCCAATCGGGGTTGGGAGAGCTACGGCATTCATGACGGCTTCAACGGCATACTTTTCCCCGAGCGCTATGCGGAAGGCGGGGTGTACCGGCTCACTCGTGAAAAAGTGCGCGGCATAGGGCATCTGGGCGGCACGATTCTGGGTACCACCAACAAGGGCAACCCGCTCCATTTCCCGATGCATATGCCGGATGGGACGATCAGGGATGTTGATCGCAGCGATGAGATCCTGAATTATTTTGCCATGAAGGAGCTGGATGCCCTGGTCTCGATTGGTGGAGACGGATCGCTCACGATTGCAAATGCCCTGCACCAGAAGGGTTTGCGCGTGGTCGGGGTGCCCAAGACCATAGACAATGACCTGGACAAGACCTTTACCACATTCGGTTTCGATACGGCGGTAGCGTTTGCCACCGAATGCCTGGACCGCCTTCACAGCACGGCGGAAAGCCATCATCGGGTCATGGTGGTCGAGGTAATGGGGCGGTATGCGGGCTGGATCGCGCTGCATGCCGGCATTTCAGGCAACGCGCATGCAATCCTGATTCCGGAGATACCCTTCGATCTTAAAAAGGTGGCAGCCAAGATTCGCGCGCGGGATGATGAAGGGCGCATGCACTCAATTGTCATCGTCGCCGAAGGCGCAAAGCCCGCTGACGGGCAAAGGGCAGTCCTTGATGCAGCGGAAATCGGTCATGCCGAGCGTCTCGGCGGCATCGGCGAACATGTCGCGAAGGAATTGCGCGAACTTACCGGCAAGGATGCGCGGGTTGTCGTGCTCGGTCATCTGTTGCGCGGTGGCAGTCCTACTTCCTTTGACCGGCTTGCCGCCATGCGCTTTGGCAGCGCCGCCGTGCGGGCCCTTGAAGAGGGTTGCACCGGCATCATGGTAGCGCTGGGATTCCCCAACGTTAACTACGTAGCACTGGAAGAAGTGGCGGGCCGCATGAAGGCGGTCCCGGCGGACAGCGATACCCTGCAGACGGGGCGTGATATGGGAATTGCTTTCGGCGACTGATTTGTGCTTGCCGCTGGAATCTATTTCCGGGCAGCGAGTATCTTGTCCACTTTGTTGAGCCTTAGCCGGTACGCGTCTGGCATTCCGGAACCCAGTAGCGGGCGCAGGTAGAGGCGGAATGCGTCGGTAATGTCCGTGCCGCTGGCTGAGATGAATTCATCCTCCATGACTCGGGTCTTGCCTGCGACAGATTCCAGCGGCATCAGATGATAGTCAACCGAATAAAAGCCTGTGCGCTTGATGGCGACCGAGCCATCGCGGTCTCCCCACATGGCGAACTGCACAGCCTTTTCGCCAACCTCACGGGCTTCGCGCTGATCGACATCCGAAACACAGCCCATGAACGAGCGCTGCAAATATCCGAAGGTATCGCCGCGGACGCGCTTGATGCCCAGCTGGCTCTTGATCTGGTCGCACAGCAGATCGGCCAGCGCGCCGGTGCCCGAGAGCTGCACGTTGCCGTGGGCATCGTGCTCCACCTGTTTCGACAACTGGGTGACGATCGGCGCCCCTTTTTCGTCGTGGATGCCCTCCGACGCGGCGATCACACAACGGCCATAGCGGTCGTAGGTGGCCTTGACATCAGCGATGAAGTTGTCGATCTTGAAGGTGCGTTCGGGAATATAGATCAGATGAGGGCCATCGTCCGGGAATTTCTTTCCTAGCGCGGAAGCTGCGGTCAGGAATCCCGCATGGCGCCCCATGACGACTGCCAGATAAACTCCCGGCAGTGCCGCGTTATCCAGGTTGGCGCCCATGAATGCCTGCGCCACAAAGCGCGCGGCTGAAGGGAAGCCCGGGGTGTGATCGTTACCAACCAGATCGTTGTCGATGGTCTTGGGGATATGAATGCAGCGTAGCGCGTAGTCCGCACGCCGGGCTTCTTCGCTGACAATGCGCACCGTATCCGAGGAGTCGTTGCCGCCGATGTAAAAAAAGTAGCCGATGTCATGCGCCCGGAGAACCTTGAATATCTCCTGGCAGTAACGCAGATCAGGTTTGTCGCGCGTAGAACCGAGTGCCGAGGAGGGCGAGCTGGCCACCATTTCGATGTTGTGGCTGGTTTCCTGGGTCAGATCGAGAAAGTCCTCGTCGACGATTCCGGAAACCCCGTGATAGGCGCCGTATACCAATTCGACATTACGGAATTTGCGAGCTTCCAGGACGACGCCGGCCATCGACTGGTTGATGACGGCAGTTGGCCCACCACCCTGAGCGACTAGTACTTTTCCATGCGGCATGATCTAAAGCCCCTTTCGTATGAGCGAATTGCATCGACAGTCCGGGACGCATACGGATGCGTTTTCAGGATTTCGTCTGGCAGACAGGTAATTCGCAAGTCAGCACGAATTATATTCGCCATTATGCAGTGCGCTAAGCTTGATCCGATGTGGATATCAGCAGGTAAATTCCGCGCCAGTAACCAAGGAGAAGCTTTCCAAGTTCGGCATGTTAAAATGAACAGTTAAATTTGTTCAACTAATCTGGAGAGGGAAGTTTATGGCAACGGGATTGATCTTTGCTCTTGTCTGTGCGGTAGTGGCGATTGTCTATGGCTTTATTTCCAGCCAGTGGATACTTGCACAACCTGCTGGCAACGAGCGCATGCAGGAAATTGCTGCCGCGATTCAGGAAGGTGCTCAGGCATACCTCAATCGCCAATACACCACCATCGGCATGGTCGGCGTTGTACTGGTCGTCATTATTGGTGTATTGATCGGAATCCCGACTGCGGTGGGCTTCGTGATCGGCGCGGTGCTTTCTGGCGCTGCCGGTTACATCGGGATGAACGTCTCGGTACGTGCCAATGTGCGTACTGCTGAGGCGGCCCGTAGCGGCCTTGCCAAGGCGCTTGACGTCGCCTTCAAGGGCGGTGCCATTACCGGCATGCTGGTTGTTGGTCTTGGCCTTCTGGGCGTTGCCGGTTACTACGCCTACCTCAAGTCCACTGCAGGCGTTGATGTGCCACTCGAACAGATATTGCATCCGCTAATTGGCCTTGGCTTTGGTTCCTCGCTGATTTCAATCTTCGCCCGTCTGGGCGGCGGCATCTTCACCAAGGGCGCCGACGTCGGCGCTGACCTCGTCGGCAAGGTAGAAGCCGGCATCCCGGAAGATGATCCGCGTAACCCGGCGGTGATTGCCGATAACGTTGGCGACAACGTCGGCGACTGTGCCGGCATGGCGGCTGACCTGTTCGAGACCTATGCAGTTACCACCATCGCCACCATGTTGCTCGGTGCGCTGCTGTTCAAGGCACAGGCCGAGGTTGCAGTGGTTTATCCGCTGGCCCTGGGCGGTTTCTCGATCGTTGCCTCCATTGTTGGCGCCATGTTCGTCAAGGCACGCGCTGGCGGCAAGATCATGAATGCACTGTATCGTGGCCTCGCCGTTGCCGGCGGACTGGCGCTGATTGCTTTCTACCCGATCACAACCTGGATTCTTGGCGCCGGCCTGACGACCGCAGATAACACTCTGGTCAGTTCCGTATCGCTTTATGGTGCCGCAGTGATCGGCCTCGTTCTTACCGGCCTCCTGGTGTACATCACCGAGTACTACACTGGCACCGAGTTCAAACCGGTGCAGCACGTTGCCCAGGCCTCGACCACCGGCCACGGCACCAACATCATCGCCGGTCTTGGCGTGTCGATGAAGGCCACCGCGTGGCCGGTACTGGCGGTTTGCGCCGCGATCTGGTCGTCCTATGAACTCGGTGGCCTCTATGGCATCGCAATCGCCGCGACCTCGATGCTCTCGATGTCCGGCATCATCGTCGCGCTGGACGCCTACGGCCCAATTACCGACAACGCTGGCGGTATCGCTGAAATGGCGGAAATGCCTGAAAGCGTGCGTGCCGTAACCGACCCGCTTGATGCAGTGGGCAATACCACCAAGGCGGTAACCAAGGGTTATGCCATCGGCTCTGCCGGTCTGGCCGCGCTGGTACTGTTCGCTGACTTTACGCACGGACTCGAAGGGCTGGGTCAGCACGTGAAATTCGATCTTTCCGATCCCGCCGTGATCATCGGCCTCTTTATCGGCGGCATGGTGCCCTACCTGTTCGCCGCCATGGGCATGGAAGCCGTCGGCCGCGCTGCTGGTGCGGTGGTGGTTGAAGTGCGCCGCCAGTTCAAGGAAATCAAGGGCATCATGGAAGGCAAGGCCAAGCCGGAATACGGCACCTGCGTCGACATGCTGACCAAGGCCGCGATCAAGGAAATGATGATCCCCTCGCTGCTGCCCGTGCTGGTGCCAGTCGCCGTTGCTTTCGGCATGAATGCATTGATGGGCCCTGGCGCAGGCGTGCGTGCATTGGGTGGCGTGTTGATGGGCACCATCGTCACCGGCCTCTTCGTCGCCATCTCGATGACTACCGGTGGTGGTTGCTGGGACAACGCCAAGAAATACATTGAGGATGGCAACTTCGGCGGCAAGGGCTCTGAAGCGCACAAGGCCGCCGTTACTGGCGACACCGTGGGCGATCCCTACAAGGACACAGCCGGCCCGGCGGTGAACCCGCTGATCAAGATCATCAACATCGTTGCGTTGCTGATTCTTCCCTTGGTTGCCTGATCTTTTATTGCGTTTCGCAAAACGGCAGCTTCGGCTGCCGTTTTCATGTGCGCCCGGCACGGGCGCATTCTTGCGGGTGTAAGTCCCGCCGTAAGTTGATCACAGCGAACGAAGCGAAGCGCAACTGCATGAGGGTGACCGAGTGTGGGGAGGAAGCGTGTAGCGAAGCTGC
>JBASWL010000082.1:0-9018 GCA_049276455.1 Georgfuchsia sp.
TTCGCCCCAGAAAAGTTGCAGGGCTGGAAGTGGTTGGGGACGGTGGTGTTGGTGTTCTCGGTGCTGATCGTGCCCAAGGTTACGGTAGGTATTGTGGACAAGACCGGCGGCTCAGCGGTCAAGGTGGTGGACAACGTGCCGTTCGGGGTGGCCGCGCTGGGCAGCATCACCAGTACGATTGGCAATACGCTGACCGGTTTGTTTGAGACAGCGTTTCAGGTGATCCCGGGAGTCGGGGCACTCCCGGCGGAACTGAGCTATCAGCAGAACGGCTTGATGTTCGGCAATCGCCTGATCCGCGAGACCGGCAACGTGGTGTTCCAGGATCCGGCGTTCCGCACCGACCTCATCAACTTCATCCACAACTGCACCAGCTACGACCTGATTGACGGCAGCCTTGATCCGGCCACCTTTTCGGCATCGGATGATGTCTGGCCGTTGATGGCGTCGCCCAACCCGGCGCGCTTCAGCACACTGACTGCTGCGGGTGGCAGTGTCGGCGTCGATACCTGCCCCAATGTCTACCTGAGTCTTGATGGCCGCCTGCCGGCCCAGATCACCCGCATCCAGGGACGCCTGGCCTTCCAGCTCAATCCGACGCTACCCGGTACCGCCGCCGCAGCCGTCATTGCCGGACAAATTCAGCAGGCCTATCTCAAGAACAGCATCGCCAACGCTGCGGCGACCGCCGCCGATATCATCCGGCAGAACGCAGTGCTCAATGCAATCGAGGACACCAGCAAGATCGTCGGGCAGAAGGTTAACGATCCGGCAGCGATGGTGCTGGCGGTCGGCCGCGCACAGGCGGTGGCGCAGCAGAATGCGACCTGGCTCAACTACGGCAAAGTGGCCGAACAAGCGCTGCCGGTTTTGCGCAACGTGATCGAAGCGGTGACCTATGCGATGTTTCCACTGTTCGTGCTGCTGCTCCTCTTGACCAGCGGACGCGAGACGATGCTGGCGTTCAAGGGCTATGCGGCCGTGCTGATCTGGATTCAACTCTGGCCGCCGTTGTATGCAATTCTGAACTACATGGCCTCAATCTATGCGGCCTACGATCTTGCTGCCGCAGCAGACTTGGGAGCCGGTACCAAGGCCCTCGCATTGCAGACGGCTTCGACGATCTATTCCCGCGCGATTTCCGGCGAGGCCGTCGTCGGCTACCTTGCCATCAGCATTCCGTTCATCGCCTGGGCGGCGCTCAAGCGTATGGAGAATCTTGGGACGGCGATGGTCGGTGGTCTGTCCGGTTTGCAGGCGATGATCTCAGGCGGCACCTCGGCATCCACGGTCGGCAACGTCTCCATGGGGAATGTCGGCATGGACCAGATGCAACTGGCACCCAACCGCACCTCGGCTTTTATGGGTAGTTGGCAAAACGACTTGAGCGGGGATACGTTTTCGTCGAACGCGTTGACCGGGCGTACCGCCGTCAGCTTGCTACGTAACCAGGGGTTTGCATCGCGAGTGGTGTCGATGCGCGTGTCCGAGCAGGATGTGACTCAGGCCAGCCGACAAGTAGACGCTGCGCGCGGCGAAGCAATCTCAGCAAATACCGAGCAATCGGCAGCGCTTACGGAGACCTTTTCGCGAGGCTTGGCAAAACTGCGGTCGTCACGCAACAGTAGTGGCTCCACCTCCAGCAATTTTGAGCAGATGGGCGAGACCCTCAACAGACTGGATCAGATTTCAAAGAACGTGGCGAACAGTACGGGCCTGACCCAGAGCCAAGTAGCGCAGATCGCCTTCGGCGCTGCCGGCCACCTGGGGATCAACACCACAGTGGCAGGTGCGGAAATTCAGGCCAGAGCCGGGAAGAACTACTCCTCGGGATTGTCGGCAGCCCAGCAGAAAGTGCTCAGTAGCCTGACGCAAGAGCAGATCGCGGAATTCAAGCAGTTCGGCGACAGGGTGTCGCGAGATTCGAGCATCGTCAGCAGCTTCGCCAACGATTCTCGCGAGGCCCAGGAGATGTCGTCTAGGCTCTCCACTGCCAGGTCCAAAACCGAGCGAGCTGATGCAACTTTTGCTGAAAGAACGGCCTTCGCGGAACGCCTCTCATCCGCCAAGGACCGAGGAGAGTCGATCTCGGTCGACATTGCACAAGACCCGCACAACCTGGAGATGTTCCTGCGTTATGCCGAGCGATATGGTGGCGACAGTGCTTCGGCGCTATCAATGTTCGATGCGGAACTGGCTCGCCAGGGGCTCCGGCCCAATCGGGTGTTCTCGGATGGAACAGCACTGCCAAATTCTTTCAGCGACGTACGCGATCTGCATGACAGTCAAGCATCAGACTCTATCCTCTCACCTGATCTCATAGGTACGAATCAGCAACAGCGCGCGAAAGTTGCGCAATCCAATCAACCCACGCCGAGTACTCGTTCCGATAGTGGCACGTCGCCACTGCGACATGATGTGCAAACACGCGGCAACGTCATCAGGAATGAAATCGGCTCGACCAGTTCCAACTTTGATCGAAAGGCAGAGATCGTCGACACCGGTGATGGAACCTTGGTCACCAAGAAATCGCTGCTTAAGCAATCTGGCAAGCAGGTCGTTAATGACGGCAAGACATCCATTGATAGCGCGAAGGACGCTGTAAAGGACTTGCTTCGGAAAAGCGAATGATCAATCCGCAATCCCACCAGTTCTGCCGAACTGCTTGCTGTCGGACGATGATGGTTTCATGAACTGTGGATGACCTTCGTCGCGCCAATAGTTCTCCATGAGATCCTCAGACGTAGTACCGAGCCCACGAAGGGTGTCATCACGATAATGCATTGGACGTCCGCCCCGACCGATCCTTGATAGGGCACCGCCAGCAGCCATTCCAACAAAAGCACCAAAACCCATCATGAATAGCCTGATGCCCCAGCCATCGCCAAGCGTTGAAAGTAGACCAACAACCGACCCTGCAATGATGAATCCGATGAAGATAAGTTTTCTCATTTCGGCCTCCCAAATTCAGTCTACATTGGAGGGCGCAAGTTGCAAGCCTATGGCCTATCCAACTTATATTTCCATCATCAAGGACCATCGATGATCATGGAATAGCATGTCTTGGCGCTCAAATTACCTTTTCGAAGGTGAAACACTTCGAGATAGATATCACCCAGTTTGAAGCCGACGATGACGGACTTCTTCGCGGCCACGTCGGGCTCCAGCAACTTGACGATTTCTTTGGCCTCGCTGCCGCTGACCCGGCAATCGAACTTGGTGTAACCGACCTGGCCGGCGGCGCCACGCATAGCCGAGACGGTGCAGGCAAGAAACGCCTCGCCATTCTTCGGCTTGACGGTGCGGACACGGTTGAGGTAGCCGACACTTTCAACACGCAAATCAAAAAACGCGGATTGAACTTCATTGGACATGATGGTTTCCTTGAACACAAGAAAAGGGGAGCCATGCCCCGTGCCGGGGAAGGAACTCCCCGACAGGGTTGATGCGATTGACGACTACCTCCAAGCCTTGCGGCCACCGGCTCCCAGGAGATCTGGCCGGTTTCAGGCGCTCTTGTGAGCAAAGGGCGATGATTGATGCGCATCGGGCGGGCTGACACAGCCAACGTACGACTTCGGTTGCTACGCCATTCGACCGTTCGCTAATCCAAGAACATCTTTAAGCCTGGGGAATGCGGCGTGCGTAAGGCTCAAATGGCAAGCCCTGTTCCGATTAGTTCCACAAAATTGAAAGATTTTGTGCGCCAGAACTTCGCCAATGTCTGAGCTGATTGCGGTTATGCCGATTCTGAAACTGCATCTATCATTGCCATTAGCTTGGGCTTAAAACTGGTAGCCCTGGGCCACCCAATAGTGCCAATCACCAATCGCCTCCTCGGTTTCCTGATCTTTCGACAGGGATTCCAACTGTGCCAGCGGTACGGCAAGGCGATCGTCGGCATGGGTAATCAACACGAACATCTCCGCTTCGCATTCCTCCTCAGGTGCCATGCCTACCACCTCCACCACCTCGCCTACCTTGAGCGGTGAAATGGCTCGCTTGGCTTTGCAGCGCGCTTTGAAAGGGATTTTGAGTTTCCCTTCCAGATAGTAGTACCAGCCCATCGCGCGCTCTATCTCGTTGTAAGCGTCAATCACGGCTTCCATCGCAATGCGATGTTCACGGGCCTGGTTTTGTTTCACGTGGGTTACCTGACGCTTTCAATGTACCGTTGATGGGGCGCCGTCCGCGCCGCAGCACTTTTTGAATTTCTTACCGCTGCCACAAGGACAGGGATCGTTACGGCCGATCTTCGGTCCGCCGCGAACAACCGGTACCGATTCCCTCGATCCTCCAATAGGGAAATCGTCGTTGGCCAGCACAGCCGTCTGCTTCCCTCAGTTCTCTTTCCAATAGGCATGCATTCTCAGGAGCGATGGTTCGATTTCGTTCATCCACTTCTCGGCATCATCCGCGCCTATGGTGATGTCGATGCCTTCGCCGGTGCCTAAACGCAAGAATGGTGTGAACCATGTCGGTTTGCCAACGGCCAACAGACTCCACGCTTCTTCGTTGAACTGAAAGCCGAGAATGAATCCCTCGCTCCATTCGGCGGCACCCCACTGATTACCGCACCAGAATAGCGGTTCGAATGATGCGGGGTCGGTGTTGAAGGTATTCATCACCGTGTTGTAAAGCCGCATGATGAGCAAAGTGATCCGGTTGGCCTCCTCCTCATTCTCGAACTCGGGCTCTGCGTCTCCTTCGTCCATGTCCCATATCCATGGCAGCCATTCCGTAGGACGTACGAAGCGTGGGCCAATGGCAATAGCGGTCAAGAACCCTTCCAGGGTGGAGACATCCATCGACGTCTCCTGAATGGCCTCGTCAGCAAGGAAATCGTCAAGTTCCTCAAGCTCCGCTGCCGAAAGGGGTTGATCAAGCGCCATCATCTATTCTCGATCATGAAATTTTATCAATGCGCTCAGCGGGGATGAAGGGTATCAGCCCCTTCTCATATGCCAGACGCTGCAATTCAATGGGGGTATGGCGAATGTCGACCGCGATCCCGTTGACCTGCAGCATCCAGACCATCGGATGATCTGCGAGTCTGCTGGGCAAAGTCCATTCGGGTGACATGGGTCCCATCTTGAGGACATTGCGTATTTCCTTGGACTTGTTCTGCCCGGTACTTTCCGCAACGCCGAAAAACGCATAGATGGCTTTCGGTTTGCAGTGCGGGGTTTGTGACGGATCATCCAGAAAGTTAACCCGCCCTACCGCGTGTACTGCGGCGGCGGCCCACACATTCTCCTTGCCCTTTAGCAACGGCGAGGGTCGTTTTCTGGCGAGGGAAGCAACGACTCGCTGGATCACCTGTCGATATTCTTCATTGAGGTACTGTGCACAGAAAGCATCGGTCAAGGTCGTAATGGCAGTAAATTTATCTGCCATGGCTTTGGGAATTGGTCCGGACATGATGACTGCTGGAAGGGTGGGAACGGTATTTTCACAGATCAGGCAACTGAAAACCACCATCGAGTTTGCGCCTCTGAACTCAGGGCCGCGTTACCGTCAAACCAGCTTCATACTCCTAGCCTCAACGTTGAGGCCGGCTTTGCAGAAAACACTCCTGTAAAAAGTTCAAGGTGCCAGTCCGCCATTACTCGTCGAATTGACATTCAGGAAGGAAGCGCAAAATCGTGAAATCTATTACATTTGACACTTGGGTTTCAATTCATGCAAGGGCAACACATGGCCAACAAAGGGCAAAATCTACAAGACCTGTTTCTTAACGTGTTGCGCCGCGAGCATATTCCGGTATCGATGTTCCTCATCAATGGCATCAAGCTTCAAGGCCAAGTGGAGTCCTTCGACCAGTATGTGGTTCTACTCAAGAGCAACACCACTCAGATGGTCTACAAGCATGCGATTTCGACAGTAGTACCGGCACGCCTAGTTAACATCGCTCAGGAAGTCGCCGGCAATTGATATTGCCGGAATGCTCGCATCTACCTATCCAACACCGTACGGTACCGCCGATGCATCAAACCGCCGCCATCGACTTAGGCCATAGGATTTATCATTCCATTTGGTCAATGGCACGATACGGCACTTGAAATAAAATTGCTTATCTTTGCCTGCAAGCCGTGCGGGGTCACAATTTTCTCAACATCACAAGGGAGTATCAACACATGAACAAGTCCGAACTCGTCGACATCATTGCCAAGGAAGCTGACATCAGCAAGGCCGCCGCAGAAAAAGCGCTGTCCGCCACGACTGCCACCATCGTCAAGGCGGTATCCAAAGGCGACTCCGTTGCCCTGATCGGCTTCGGCACCTTCAAATCCTCCAAGCGCGCCGCCCGTACCGGCCGCAATCCCCAGACCGGCAAGGAACTCAAGATTGCGGCGACCACTGTGGCGCGCTTTACTGCCGGTACCGCATTCAAAGCCGCCGTCGCTGGCAAAAAGGCCGCAAAAAAGAAGTAGCCAACAGGAAGCACACAGGCTGCCTGGCATTCAGATGGGCAGCCTCTCTTCATTTCTAATCCGTCACGCTCGGTGCTCGGATAGGAAGTGCGGTCGCCAGGCCGCAAAATATCCCGAAAGAAAATTATGTCCAATATGGCAACCTTGTTGAAGGAAGAAATTGCGCGAGCGGCCCGCAAAGAAGTTCGCATCGAGACGGAGAAACTGAAAAAATCTTCAGCGCAGTACCGCTCCAACATCGCGGGTTTGAAACGCCGCGTAACTGAACTTGAAAAGCAGGTATCGCGACTTAACAAAAATGCTACCAAAACCGCCGTAGTGCCTGCGGCCCCCTCCACACCGAGCCGCGTGCGATTTTCTGCCAAGGGTCTGCTTGCTCAAAGACAACGCCTTGGGTTGTCGGCTGCGGATCTCGGTACGCTGCTGGGAGTATCGCAACAAACGATTTACAACTGGGCGTCAGAAATTTCTCGTCCTCGTCAAAAGCAGATGATCGCAATCGCAGGACTGAGAGGCCTCAGTAAAACTCAGGCGCAGGCCCGAGTGAAAGAATTAGCGGGCTCGTAGAAGCTGGACGTATTCAATTAGCGAGCGTAGCTGCAAGAGGCTAACTTTCCGTAATTCGCTGCCCCTTCCTTCTGATCAGCGTCACCCCATGCAAGCCTTCCGCTTCATGGCTTCGTGCCTTGACTTGCCAACCTTGTTTTAATTCCTTGGCGATGGCTTTATCCAGGTCGCTCTTGTCCTGTCTGGTGATTTTCTTTTCCTCGAAATCCTCGTTTGCAGCACACTCGATGGACTTGGCCCCGATCAGTTGATCCAGGTTCATTAATTCGATTCCATTTTCTCTTGTACTCGTTCCCTCAACCCCAGCCCCGGTTTGAAATGCGGCACTACCTTTGCAGCCACATCGACTCTCGCGCCAGTCTTGGGATTTCGTCCAATTCTCGGCGGCCGGCAATTGATTCTGAAAGTCCCGAAATCTCTGATCTCAACGCGATCGCCTAACACAAGCGTATCGGTAATGGCTTCGAGAATAACCGAAACCGCGGCAGCGACGTCAGCCCGGGTAAGGGAGGGGTACTGGTCGCTCAGGCGTTCGACGAGTTCAGATCTGGTCATCGGGATATTGTCGCAGAATACAGATATTCACGATTCATTAATCAGTAATGGTAACGGCTGGAAATGCCCCGCCGCTGGCGGGCCGATGTCGAAGCAATTGACCTCGGCGCAAAAGGCGGTGGATCGGGAGGCACGCCTGACGATCTCGCGTGTGCTGGAACTTGAGCAGGAACAAATTACGGCGATTTATTTGGGGCGGTGATCTGCTCTCGCAGTTGATCAAGATAGTCGGCCCACGTGTTCATCATTTGTCGGCGCTGTTCCATAAATTCCGCTCGGTCATAAGCAGCACCCAGTGGGCCATTCTTAGCATGCGCAAGCTGTGCTTCGATGACGTCGGGTTGAACGCTCGTACGCTCGACCAACAAAGTACGCGCCATCGCTCGAAAGCCGTGCGGTGTCATAGTGTCATTGTCATAACCCATGCGACGCAAGGCCACGCGCAAAGTATTTTCACTCATGGCCCGCTCGCCAGTGATCAGCGACGGAAAAACGAAGCGTCCGTGCCCAGTCAAAGGATGCAGTTCACGCAAGCACTCCACAGCCTGCGGTGCAAGCGGCACCAGATGCGACCGTCCATTGGTCTTGCCATGCTTGGTGCGCTTCATCTTTTGCGCGGGAATGGACCACATCGCGCCGTCAAGGTTAATCTCGGTCCATTCCATTTGCCGCATGTTGCCTGGCCGTTGAAACAGCAGTGCAGACAGCAGCAACGCTGCGCGTGTCCCTGGCTGGCCTGCATAGTCGCGGATGGAACGCATCAAGTCACCGACCTGGACAGGCTCCAACATGGCAGCCATGTGTTTAGTCGCCACCGGCTTCAAGGCACCACGCAGATCGGCTGCTGGATTACGTTCGCAGCGACCTGTCGCGATCCCATAACGTATCACTTGACCACAACCTTCCCGCAGAGAGTGAGCCAATTCGCGCACACCTCGTGCTTCAACGCGGCGTAGTGTCTGGAGTAGCAACGGCGCGGTCACCTGATCGATCGACAGAGAACCAAGCCAAGGGAATACGTCCTTCTCCAGACGCTCAAGCCATCGTCTGCCGTACTGCTCGCTCCAACCGCTGACCTTGGTCGCGTGGAATTCGCGGGCAACACCTTCAAAGGTATTGGTAGCATCGACCTTGCGAGCAAGCTTGAGTAATCGTCTGCGCTGTACCGGATCGGTTCCGGCCTGCTGAAGCTTGCGCGCATCGTCCCGTGCCGAGCGAGCGGCCTTCAACATAACGCTGGGATAGCCGCCTAGCGCAAGTCGCTTCTCCTTGCCATCGAATAGATACTTCCAAAACCACCGCTTGGAACCATTGCGAGCGACTTCAAGATAAAGGCCACCACCATCCGTCAGACGAATGCGTGCCTTATTCTCGGGACATGCAGCATTCTTGCACTCGGGGTTCGTGAGCATGGGGAACAATCCTCCAAGATACAGGGACAAGATCGATTGTTCCCCATAAT
>JBASWL010000083.1:0-6610 GCA_049276455.1 Georgfuchsia sp.
GGCCTATGTTGGGTAATTGAATGACGATTTACCCGATGTGGCCCGTGATTCCAGTCATCTCCGCAGACCCTGCCAAATTACAAGACATAGTCAGGGAGGGTAGATAGTGGCGCAGTGAATGCAGCCCTTGGTGCTGCTTGGTGTGGAACTGGATCTTGGCGAGTTCCCGCCAATGCGCGACGATGTTGTAGAGATGGTTGTGCAGGGTGAATGGTGTAAAAGGCGGCTTCAGCCTGAGAAACACTTGGCGGTGCTCTGTCTGAGGTCGACCCGACTTCAGATAATCAATCAATGCCTCGCCGACTTCCTCGGTCAATGGTAAACAGAGCGGTGCAAGGGTCTTGGATTGCGTAATCTCGATGGTGGCAGCAGCCCAATTGAGATTATCGAGCGTCAGTGCTCGAATATCCCCTAAGCGCATTCCCAGGCGACATGCGAGCAAAAGAATCGCATAGTCCCGTTTCCCTCTGGGTGAACCGCGATCGACGACCTTGAGAAGCCTGACAACGAGTTCCGTGTCCCAGACCGATGGAATGGTGGCATCTCGCGTTACTCTGATCGTCGGCAGTACTGAGCTGAAATCTCGCGGCAGGATGTCTTGCAGGAACAGGAACTGTAAAAACGCGCGCAGATCGGAGACGATTCGAGACATGCTCTTCGACCTCATGCGCTGCCGGGAGGTAATGAAGGCAGAGATATCGCCCGGCTGCATTTGCTCCAAGGTCGTTACACTCCTTGACCCTAGGAAATCCAGGAACGCCGTGATCAGTCGAATTCGGTCTTGCAGGGTCGGTGGTCGGAGATGGCGCCGCTTCCTCCCATACTCTTCGTAGTCGCGCAACGGCTTTTGCATGGCGGCAGGAACCTGCAGACTTTGCATCTCGGTGCGGAGGCGCTCAATGCGCCCCGTTCGCGCAAAATCATCAAGCACTTTGATGCTGAACACGAGGTGACGGCGCCATCCATCGGTTGACTTGATGGATTCACCATCGCGGAGTCGATATGCGTCCTCAAAGCGTAATGCCAGATCCCTCGAATACTTATCTTCCAGATTTGACCGTTGTGAAAACGCCGAAAGCTGCTGCCAAACCATGCGGTAGCGCCTCACGGTTCTCCTGCTATAGCAAAGCTTCTTCAATTCGACCATGGCGCAAGCCACAAGTCGATCCAGCGGCAACTCGTTGGGAATTTCAGAGTTGGATTTATCCATGATCGTCTCCTAGCAGACGGCAGCCCCGATGGCCGCCGGGAAGTCAATCATGGAATTGGTGCGGAAATTATGTTGAGTCCGAAACGGTAGAAGCTGCACCAGGCGGGCGTCCAGCCTTCTTACTGCGCATAACAGAAAACTGCCCACAATAAGCCGCTATGACGCTGGTGCGGCTATGCCCCACTTCTTCACTGGTTTTCTTCAGCACCAATTCCTGGTCAGACTCGGAAAGCGATGTTTCCTGGATACCGGACCCTGAACGCACCGGGGCGGTAATGCCTCGCTCCTCAAGACGATCGCAAACGAATTCGGCACGTAACCCGTGACCGGTAATGCCCAGATTCTCCTTGGTGATCCCCATGCGACTCAGCACATTAGAGTAGCGCTTGAGGTTCTGTTTCAGATCCTTCCCCGGCTCACCGATATGTCCCTTGCCCCCTTTCATTTTCAGGACAAAGGCTTTGGCCCTATCCACAAGGGCACGCTTGGCAGGAGTATCGATCAGCGCAAAGCGGGACCGGCCACCCTTGGTTCCTCGATCCAATAGTAGTACCGGTCCCTGGTCAGCCAAGAACGGGTCGAACATTACCCCCTCCTTGCGGCGCATTCCAAACATGGCGATGAGTTCGATCTGCATGGCCACGTAGGGATCGACTAGGGCGATGTGTTTGAGCGCTTCAACGACGTCCAGCCCGGCAGCGCTCCAACTTTTGTCTTTCTCTGCAGCATAAGTACGGGTGACCAGGGCCTTGTCGCTCACATAGTCAGCGGACGCGGTGATCATTCCCGGCTTGCCGATCCACCCGGCGAAGGTACGCAGGATGCTCATCTTGCCCTGGATGGTGGCGGCGCTCTGCTGTCTCGACTCCCACAGGCGGGCCAGGGCCTCGACATGTTTGGGTTTGAGGTTGCGCGGGTTATCGATTAGGAGGGAGCAGTGTTCACGTAGTTCCTTGAAGCAGCGGAACAGGACCCGCTCGCGTTCTTCCATGGTGCGATGGCTGGCCCCATGGGTACCATCCTTCTTGAGGTGATTGTGTTCCTTGATGATGGCATCAAGTTCCGACTTCCACCCACGAAAAGGTTGATCCTCGGGGCCTTTGCCCTTCATTCCAAATTGTGCGCGATGCAAATTTCTGGTATTGGCACTCATACACAACGTCCTCATAGGGTCAGAAGTAAGTAGGTATTGCAGGTGATACGGTGCTACTGATGGAGCAGGTTGTCGTAAAAAATGCAGCAAGCAGACAGGTGTCAGGCGTTTCTGCCCTCCCCCATCTCAGCGTGTGCCTCGATCAGGAGGCTGCTGAACCCCCTCCCATACGGGTAAGGGCTGCATCGAGGTTTAGCGGACCTCGGACCGAGTATTTGTAAGCTGTACCTTGCGGCACCCTGAATCCATCCCTGCAACCAGGTGGAGGTGTCTGCGCTGTCCCTCATGACCTGCTCCATTGGAGTGGGCAGTTGAGGCCTGACGATCGGTCAGGATGTGAGCGCGGTCAGCGTGATTTGTGTGCGTATTTTGCGTGAATGCGTTCTTTCGTGTGGTGAAAGGTTGCTCATGTGAGGTGAAAACAGGCATGGTTAAGCGCTGTCTGCTCCCCTCTGTTTCTCTGTTTCCTGCTCAGGGCCGAAAAAAGTTCGGCAGTTGCGCCGCCCCTCGATCAATCCATTCCTGATCGGGTGGAGCAAAGCACCGCATTCGGTGCTGGATCGGTACCGGCGGATGCCGGAGGGGTGAAATACGACCCTCTCGTCAGGGAAGATGGGGACAATTATTCGCCGAATGCAAATGCCGATTGCGTCAAATGGCGATCAATACAAATCACCATTCGTCAATCAATTCAATCCCTGTCACGAAAGAATTCGACGCATCTGCAAGTGCATGTGCATTGGTCAGCGCATGTGCATCCCGATGAAGTGGCCAAACTTTTGAAAAGGAGACGAAATTGAGTGATGGAATGCAGGTAGGCAATCAAGTGATCGGGCTCGACATCGGTCACTCTACGGTGAAGATCGCGGCCAGAACGGAACATGGAGCACCGATTCGGCTGATATTTCCGTCACTGGTATGCAGGGCCTTCGATATTTCTGATGAAATGGAACAACGCAGAGCCGCGCTTGAAACGATCGAACTCAATAACTGCCGATATTTTTTCGGCGATACGGCCAAGGCGCAAGGGGGAAAGTCGGCGACGATGGGCTTATCGGAAGACTGGGTCAGGACACAAGAACATTTTGTCCTGCTACTTGGCGCCATCAAGAAGCTCAGCGGTCGTGGTGTCAATGTGGCAAAGCCTGTTCTGGTACTTGGTCTGCCAACTCACCTCTATTCCCGCCAAAAGCAGGAACTCGTCGCCATCGTAAAAGAACATCTCGATGTGGCAGAGCTATTTGTGGTGCCGCAACCAATGGGGCCCTATCAATGCCTGATCCTGGATGAAAACGGGGAACTTAATAAAGCTCGAAACATGACCCTGGAATCCTGGGGAGTGGTGGAGGTCGGGCATTTCACCACCGACTTCATGCTGGTCCAGAATGGCCGCTGGATCGAGAAGGCATCGGGCACGTGCTCAGGCGTCAGCGTTGCCGCGGATCAACTGGTTCGACTCCTTGAGGCCCAGCGCCTGACGATCAGCCTCATCGAGGCCGAAGAAGCATTGGCCACCGGGAAAATCCGAAACTTCGGCCAAGTTATGGACGTGTCGGCAGAGGTCGCAAAGGCTGCCGATATGGTCGTCGCCGAGGTCGTCGATACGGCATCGAGGCTCATGGACGGATACGCCAGGAACATGGACGGTGTAATCATTGCCGGTGGCGGCGCGAACCTGGTGTTCGACAGAATTGTGAAGAAATGGCCACATGCAATCCAGGCAAGCGACCCAAGATATTCCGTCGCTGAAGGGATGCGCCGACTCGGCATCAAGCTGATAAGCGTCTAGCCGCTGAGCTGTTATGGGATGGGAGAGATCGGTAAAACCCGGCGAACCGGCCCGGGTCAATCTCGTTGTCAGGAAATCTGATGATCCGGAGCTATACGCCTGGCTGATGACGCTTCCTTATGGCAAGGCGTCAAGCCTGGTGAGGTCGATACTCGGGACGGCGATTCGCGGAGGAACTATTCAGCAGTTGTCTATGGTATCCAGTGAGCCTGCATCCAGTAACGTCAAGACGTCTGCTGAATTGGTATCGCCCTCGCCCGCCATCATGGAAACGCGAGTACCAGAACAAACAAAAAGCGATCAGCTTGCTCAAGGCAACAAAGCCGCCGCACTGTTCCAGGATATGAAGGATCAGTTCAAATAGCCGCGTGTGCAATACTAAGGAGGAACAAGACCGTTTAGGCGGTTGACAAAAATGCGCGGCGTGATAATTTCATCTCATCCCGAATGGGAATATGGAGAAGCAAATGAGCGCGCAGTTGATGAATATAGAAACCGAGACTCAAGGCTTTGGCGACCATCAGTTCGCCAATCGGCATCGGTTTGTCTTGTATGCCTACCTGTGGGCGCAGTTTTTTTCTGAGGACCGCACGATCGTGACACCTCTCAAGGAAGCCACGTACAAGGCTACTGAACTACTCAATATGATGCTGGACAGGGAGCGCACCGGTGTGTTCCAAGATGCGCCTACTGATGGTCAGGCATTTTTTGAATGGACACTCACCAACGCTGAACGTCTGCGCCATCTCGACGAGGATATGGCGGAATACTGGAAGGCCGATCAAGTCAAGTTCCTGGTGCAGTAAAGAAACAGCCCCTCCAACGTACTGGAGGGGTGTTTCGATCAGTGAAACAAGGGGGAATTCGCGGCAGAAGGCCTCGCATGAATCGTTTGGTCATGAGCGAGTTCAATCTGCCACAACATGAAAAAATCCTTGCTCAGAGGATTCACCAGCCCTTCTCCAATACGTTGAAGATGGTCGAGATGGATCCCAATCACCATTCCGGCCCATGTGAATTGGGCTGATATTTCCGGAAACTGGGAATTAGCCTTGCTGGACATCACGTATTCTTCCTGCAACTGATTCATTGCTTTCCAATCCGTAGTTTGAAATACCCACTTGACGAATTGCCGATTTTCCTTCGGCTCAACTCCCGTGTAGGTGAACACGATGGGGTTGATTGCCAACAGATTCTTCCGGCGGATTTCTGCCGAGCAATTTCTGGCAATCGTTTTGATGACATCCTCACGGATAGCGAGTGCTTTCTGGCTGTGCCGAGTCATGTACGATGACACTGTGGCCAGTATTTTCTGAAACAATTTCTTCATGGTTGTCACCATCAAGCTCCCTTTATGTGGAAACAGTGAAGCGACGGTCTTTCGACCGTTTATTTGGTGGCCGCCTCGATGGCAGCCATGCGTGCAGAAGCGATATTCGAGGTAACCGAGACGGCTTTGAGGCCGGCGGCGCCTTGAAACAGGGCGCAGGCAATGACAAGAGCGACTACAGAGATTTTCATGGCAAGGCTTCCTTCTCGGAAAGCGGGACGCCATGATCCCTTGACGGGCTTAGACGTTGCCCGCGGGTTGATGGGCAGGATTTCAGCCCTGCGCTGATCGTTCCCTTCGGAACGAAAGTCGATTCCTATGGACCCATAGGAGAGGTGTGAGGCTGTAGGGTAGCCACGGCTCCAATCGACGGATACTCAAAAGGCTTATTGTTTTGTATTCCTTTTGACATTCTCCTTGACGCGGTCCCGAATACGGCGAATACCGCTGTCAAAAACCATGGTCGTTATATTGCCGATCCTAGAAAGAAGCAGATTCTGTAAAACACCAGCAGCGCCATACCGGCAAACGCCAGAAGCCCTGCAATCAGAAAGACCGGTTCATCCTGGGCCATGCAGTGCAGGGCTACCAACACCGCATCTGCCATGTCGGTGTTTTCTGCTTTCGGCATAGCGATGGTTGCGCGAAAATCGCGATCAAGCGGCTCCCGACCCACCACAAATTCAGCCAGCCGTTCATTCCTCGGCAGCGGCAGATAGCCAGAAATACTCACGATATCTTCCGCAGGGTGAGACTTCTGTTGGCGCTACTGCTGGTGGCATCAACATAATTTTTCCTTGCCGAGTTGGTCAGCGAATTCCCGCCTCTCGTCAGCGCGGCGCCCGTATCCCTGGCACGATCCGGGATGGACTGCATGAAGGCTTTGCCGGCAGCGGCAAACGAATCTTTGGCCGCCCCCGCAAACGTTCCTGCGGCCTTCCCCGAGCCGGCGGCCATGGCCAGCTTGGAAAATTGAACGGTGTTGTTCGCTCTTGCAATCGCCGAAGCCGCAGACATTTTGACTGAGGACATGGCATTGGTTGCGGCGCTTCTGGCGCTACCGTCCATGACAGCACCGACGCCTTTAAGGGCAGACCCGCCCGTCGCCATGCCCGCGGCACCGGCGAG
>JBASWL010000084.1:0-2144 GCA_049276455.1 Georgfuchsia sp.
CATCAACAACGTCACCATGCTGTCCATCGTGCTGGCCGGCGCCGCGCTGATCCGCGAGCGCGAGCACGGCACCATCTAACACCTGCTGGTCATGCCCGTCACCCCCGCCGAGATCATGCTGGGCAAGATCTGGTCGATGGGGCTGGTCGTTTTGCTGGCTACCGCATTTTCGCTGAACTTTATCGTGCAGTGGGCACTCAAGGTGCCGATTGAGGGCTCGGTGGCGCTGTTCCTGGCCGTCGCCACATTGCACCTTTTCGTCACCACGTCGATGGGTATTTTTATGGCTACGCTGGCGCGCAACATGCCCCAATTCGGACTGTTGATGATGCTGGTATTGCTGCCGATGCAGATGCTCTCGGGCGGCGCCACGCCGCGCGAGAGCATGCCAGTCCTTGCGCAGAACATCATGCAGCTTGCGCCCACCACCCATTTCGTCGCCGCCGCCCAGGCCATCCTCTACCGCGGCGCGGGGTTCGATGTGGTCTGGCCGCAATTTCTTGCGCTGGCCGTTATCGGCGCGGTGTTTTTCGTCGCCGCCCTGGCGCATTTTCGAAAGAGCATCAGCCAAATGGCTTGATGCGCTGACCGGAGCAATCGTCATGATGTCGAAACCTCTGCTTGTACCTCTGCTGGATCCCACCACCCAGCCACGCAGCGTGGTTCCCAGCATGAATTATTCGCTTTCACGCGGCCAACCGCATCAAATCGAGACGCCGGCCGGATCCGCGTTTCTCAATTTCCGAGGTTCCGTTCAACTACGGACGGACTCCCCCTTCTGCGCCTTACGTTGCGAGCACACTCCAACTCAGGAGTTGCCGAGACAATGACAGACGAGCAAATCGCCCAACTGGTGATCGGGTCGGAGTCGGTGTCCGCTACGGCGGCTGTCGAAGTGCGCTGCGCGGGGGCATGGACCGTGCAGGGAATCGCCCGGCTCGAACGGCGCTTGGAAGTTTTTTCCTGGCCCGACGAGGGAGACTTGGCGATCGACGGCTCGGCGATATCCGCGCTCGATACTGCGGGTGCGTGGTTGCTGCATCGGACTATGCGTGCACTGGAGCAGCGCGGACGAAATGTCAGGATGAATGGCTTGCGGCCGGAGTTCAGCGCCTTGCTGCAGTTGATCGCATCGCGCCCCGTGACGCCGGAATCCACGGCTCCGGCCAGGGCCGGGCTGCTGACGAACATCGGACAGCAGACCTGGCGCGGCCTGATCGGCATGTCCGGCATGCTTTCGTTCATCGGTGAAAGCACGCTTATCCTGCTGCGTTCGCTGGTCCAGCCACGCAGTATCCGCTGGCGCCCGATCCTTCACAACATCCAAACTGCCGGGTTCGAGGCCTTGCCGATCGTCGGCCTGTTAACGTTCCTGATGGGGGTCGTGATCGCTTATCAGGGCGCGGATCAATTGCAACGCTTCGGCGCCAATATCTTCATTGCCGATCTCGTGGGGCTCTCGATGGTGCGCGAGCTTTCGCCGCTGCTGACTGCGATCATCGTCGCGGGACGCTCCGGCTCGGCTTACGCGGCGCAGATCGGCACGATGAAAATCACCGAGGAGATCGATGCCTTGCGTACCATCGGCGTCGGTCCGACCGAATTGCTGGTGCTGCCCAAGATGCTGGCGCTGATCATCGCGTTGCCGCTGCTCACGCTTTATGCCGATGTGACCGGGGTACTCGGCGGCATGCTGATGGCGCGCTCCAAGCTCGATGTCAGCTTCGACGTTTTCCTTGACCGCCTCGGCGAGGCGGTCAGCCTATCTTCCTTTCTCACCGGCATCGGCAAAGCGCCGGTATTTGCCGCGATCATCGCGCTGGTCGGATGCTATCGGGGCTTTCAGGTAAGCGGCAGCGCCGACAGTGTCGGGCGGCAGACGACGGTGAGCGTGGTGCAGTCCATTTTCCTGGTGATCCTGGCCGACGCGTTGTTCTCGGTGGCGTTCAACTGGCTGAAAATATGAGTGCCGCAATGGAGCCAACTCAAGACACCGCCGCCGTGATCGATATCCGCGATCTGAACACGCGCTTCGGCAACAACGTGGTGCACGACAACGTCAGCCTGACGGTGCAGCCGGGCGAGATATTCGCGCTGGTGGGCGGCAGCGGCTGCGGCAAATCCACGCTGCTGCGCGCCATCAT
>JBASWL010000085.1:0-1526 GCA_049276455.1 Georgfuchsia sp.
GTTCTGGCGCGAGTGCATGCCCAACTTGAACTCAAGCATGCCCGCGACTGGCTTGCCAACCAGAACGCATGGCTAGAAGCCGAGGTGGCACGGCGCATGCGGGACATTCTGCTGACCCAGGACATCACCATCAACGCGCTGGCTGGGCTGGCCGAAACCCGCGATCCAGATACCGGCAATCACATTCGCCGAACCAAGGAATACGTGCATATCCTGGCCAAGCGCTTGCAGGCACATCCCGACTTTGCCGAATTTCTGACCGATGAGATTGTGGAACTTCTGGCCAAGTCAGCACCCTTGCACGATATCGGTAAGGTGGGCATTCCAGACCATATCCTCCTCAAGCCAGGCAAGTTGACCAACGAGGAATGGCACATCATGCAGACCCACTGCCTGTTGGGAGCACAGGCCATCGAGCACGCGCTGCGCGAAGCCGACTGCAGCATCGATTTTCTCGACTTAGCCAAACAAATTGCCCATTTCCATCATGAAAAATGGGATGGCAGTGGTTATCCCGATGGTTTAAAAAAACAGGCCATTCCCATACCTGCCCGTCTGATGGCCCTGGCCGACGTATTTGACGCACTGATCTCACGCCGGATTTACAAGGAGCCGATGCCGATCGAACGGGCTCGAGACATCATTATTGATGGGCGCGGCAGCCATTTCGACCCCAGCATCGTCGATGCCTTTCTTGCCACTTTCGGTGATTTTGTGGTCATCGCCCAAAAATACCAAGACAACGAGGACGCACATGAATGACATGCTTGCTCAACTCAACGGCGAGACCTATTTCTTTCGCGACCATGGTCAGTTCGACCTGCTGCGCCTTCGCCTACTGCCAGAACTCATTGAGCGTCGTCGCGATGTGAAAACATTACGCCTGTGGAGTGCGGGTTGCTCCAGCGGCGAAGAAGCCTACTCCCTCGCCATGCTGCTGGACATGTTGTTGCCGCAGCACGACGACTGGAACATTTCCATCCTCGGAAGCGACATCGACGAGACGGCACTGGTCAAAGCAAGACAAGGACGCTATCGGCAATGGTCGTTCAGAATGGCACCACCCGAGCTGAAGCATCGCTATTTCCAACACAACGGGGACGAATGGAAGCTGATTGATCGCATTCGCAACATGGTGACTTTCAGCATCGTTAATCTGATCGATGCGCCATTCCCGAATGCGCAATTGCAGAACATGGATCTGATCCTGTGCCGCAACGTGTTCATCTATTTCAATGCAGCAGCCGTAACTGCCGTGGCGAACAAACTGGCAGCCACGCTGAACCAAGGTGGCTATCTTTTGACAGCCCACACTGAACTTATTGGCCATCGCGTGCCAAATCTGCAAAACAAACTGTTCCCTGAAGGCGTGGTGTACCAACAGATTGCCACCTCACCAAATACCGTCACCCCAAAACCGACCCACATTCCACCAGCCGCTGCCGTGACGAAACATGCGCCATGTGCACCATGCGTACCTCAGCAAACCGCACCTGTCGCAGAAGACCTGCTTGCCGTAGCACGGA
>JBASWL010000086.1:0-27505 GCA_049276455.1 Georgfuchsia sp.
CCGCCATGCCTTCCACCACGCCGATGGCGACCTTCGGATCGTAACCCTTCTCGAACCAGCGGGCCGCGAGAATTTGCAGCATGTAACGATCGTTCTGGTCGGCTGCCCGTGAAGCCGCCTTGAGCAACCACTCAGCGGCAGCGACCGGATCGCGTTTGAAATGGTAAAGATGAAAGGCATAATAAAAAATCGGCTGCCAGTCAAAGGGGCGCGCATCAATTGCGCGCCGCAGGACATATTGCGCCGCATCAAGCTGGCCGTTCCAGGGCAGGATCGCAGCGGCAATGTAATAGTTGTCCTCATGCGCCGGATTGAGCCAGGCCACGTCGCGCTGCACCTGGCCCAGCACACGAAAATTCTCCGCCTGCATATGCTGCGGCTCGGCCACCAGCGCGCGAAAACCGTCAATGTTCGCCGCCAGATAGCGGTCGCCGGCCGCCATGCCGACCTGCGCGAACAGGGGCAGTGCTACCTGCATCTCCTCCATTTGCGCGGCTCTGGGCCTGCTGTCAAGCTGATGCCCTGCCAGTGCATAAACGGCAAGCGCCATAGCGAGCAAGGGAAAACGCAGCCAGGAGCTGTCGGCAGGCATCTCAGGAAAACTCGCGCCTGGAAAATGCTGCCACTGCCAGCCACAGCAGCAGCGCGATATAGCCCAGCGCCATCAACACTGCCCAAAACAGGGTGGTATTATCGGGCAGCATTGCATACATCGGCCACGGGCGCCAGTCGAGCCGCGACAAATCCGGCACCAGCCATTGGGACAACCCGGTCAGCGGACCGAAACGAGCAACCAGTTCCACATCGCCGTCGGCACCTCGTTGAAGGTATTCGCGCACTGCGCCGATGCTGTTGCCGGCAATGGCGAAAGCCGCGCCCAAGGCCAGGGGCAGGATGCTGACCGTGGACAAGGAGGCGATCCACAACGAAAAGGCCGTCACCACCGCCACCTGAAGCCACAGGCCCGCCAGCGTTGCCCAGAAAGGCCCGCCCAGCACCGGGGCGAACTGCTGCTGGTAAGCGCCGCCGGAGAGCAGGACGGCGAGCCACAAGGCCAAACCCAGAATCATCGTAGCGGCCAGTGACAAGGCAAGAATGCCGCAATAGCGGCCAAGAATATAGTGGTAGCGCGGCACCGGATAGCTGAGCGCAAAAATGACGGTACGGCGGTCAATTTCACGCCCCACCAGTTCCTGCACCCAGAACAGCGAAAGCAGGATCAGGGCAAAACGCAGGCCGGAATAACCGACATCGAGCGCCACGGTCCGCGGTTGGCGTGGCGAAAAATGGCCGGTCAGGTAAGCCACGCCGACCAGTAGCAGACCCAACACGAAAACAGCGAGGAAACTGCGGCCGCGGAAGCCGGAACGCCACGCCGAGACGATGAACTGCAGCATAGGGGTCTCACAAAAAAACAGTGCGCCGAGGGCGCACTGTTTGCCACAACAAACCAGAGACTAATTAGCTACCACTGCCAAGCGCAGCGTCATCTCTGGCAGCTTGCGCATCAGAAGCGGTACAACCACTCGAGGCACAAGCAGTATCAAAGGCGGAAACACCACCGCCTTCGGAGCCACCTCTGAACGCGGTCTTGCCCTTGGCCGAAGCGGAGCCTACCCAAATAGCCGTAGAACTATCGCCCGATGAGAGAAAGACGTTTGCGGAACATTGGGGCGTAAATGACGATACGACAAATTCACTGTCGCCGGGGAACTCAGTACCGGTGGTTGCCGTCGTGCTACCCTCACATACATCTATATCAGCAGCAAAAACGGCCGAGGAAAACAGCACCATGCTCACAGCAAGAATTTTCTTCATGATTGATTTCTCCTAAGTAAAGTGGCTTATTGGGTGGAATTGGCAATCGCCACAGTCAGGAAGTTCTTGGCGTCAGACTGGGCCGACTTGTCCTCGGCCTTCTTGGTGTAATCACTGAAGGCGGGAATGGCCACGGCGGCCAGAATGCCGATGATCGCAACCACGATCATCAGTTCGATCAGGGTAAAACCCTTTTGCATCTTTTTCATGTATTTCTCCTAGCGATAGGTCGTTACAAAAATCCGTCACTAAAGATCGTGCGGCGGGAATCGAATGACTTGCGGGCAATCCTATGCAATGTGCGTGCCATGCCTGAAACCAGCATGGTTTATAGGCGTAGCCTGAAGAACCCAAACCGGATTGCGCAATATGTGACGTTTTTCGTCACCTTGCCCGCCAATGCTGGCTAGTGATGGGACCAAGCTCAGGATATCGTCCAGACTTGCTCCTTGAGCCTCATCCAAAGGGAATCCAGATTGATTTTTTAAGTTTGTGCCGTTCATTTCAAGAACACCAGAAACCAATGACACAAAAATCAAGCCCGGGGTATTCAATCAATGAGGCAGGAACAAGACCAAACAGGTTGAGGGTTAAAATGCCAATCCCGACTTGAGAGCACGTCAACACAATGAGCGTCACTCCAAAAACCCCGGACGAAATTGAAAAAATGCGTATTGCCGGACGTCTGGCCGGTGAAGTGCTGGATTACATCACCCCGTTCGTTCGACCCGGCATCACCACAGAAGAGCTAGACCGGCTCTGCCACCAGTACATGGTCGATGTGCAGGGTTGCATCCCCGCCCCCCTCCACTACGCACCGCCGGGCTACACGCCTTACCCCAAGTCGATCTGCACCTCGGTCAATCATGTGGTGTGCCACGGCATACCGGGACAACGCCCGCTGAAAAAGGGCGATATCGTCAATCTCGATATCACCACCATCAAGGACGGATTCCACGGCGATACCAGCCGCATGTTCATCGCCGGGGAAGCTTCCATCCTGGCCAAAAGACTGAGCAACATCGCTTTTGAATGTCTCTGGCTGGGCATTTCACGGGTCAAGCCGGGCGCACACCTGGGCGATATTGGCGCGACGATCCAGCGCCATGCCGAAAAAAACGGCTTCTCCGTGGTACGCGAATTCTGCGGCCACGGCATCGGACGCAAGTTTCATGAAGAGCCGCAGGTATTGCACTATGGCACGGCGGGTACCGGCCTTGAACTCAAGCCTGGCATGATCTTCACCATCGAGCCGATGATCAATGCCGGCAAGGCCGCCATCTCCGAACTTTCCGACGGCTGGACCATTGTTACCCGTGACCGCAGCCTGTCGGCGCAATGGGAGCACACCATACTGGTCACCGAAACCGGGCACGAAGTGCTGACGCTGTCGGCCGGCGCCCAGCACCATCCTGAAATCACCCCATAGGTAACCGGACTCATGCAGCAGATGCCGGAAAGTACTCTGGATGTTGTTGCCGAACTGCGCAACAGGCTCAAACAGGGACAGGCCACATTGCAGGACGCCTATCTCAAGACCGGCAATGCCGCCCATTTGCTGAAAGGACGGACAGACCTTGTTGATGGCATATTGTGCGACCTGTGGTCGCGCCTGAAGATGCCATCAGGCCTGGCACTGGTAGCCGTGGGCGGCTATGGCCGCGGCGAGCTTTACCCGGCATCGGATATCGATCTGCTGCTGCTGGTGCCGGAAAAGTTCGACCCTGTCATCGAACCCAGGCTGGAAGCGCTCGTCGGGCTATTCTGGGACATCGGGCTCGATGTCGGCCACAGCGTACGCTCTCCCCTGCAATGCCTGGAAGAAGCCGAGCTCGACATCACTGTCCAAACTGCCCTGCTCGAAGCCCGCCATCTGACAGGCAGCCGCACGCTGTTCGCCGAACTCGGGACACACTTGGCAGCGGCAACCGATCCGCTCATCTTCCTCAAGGCAAAGCGGCTGGAGCAGGACGAACGCTACGCGCGTCACAACGACACCCCCTACAGCCTTGAACCGAATTGCAAGGAAAGCCCCGGTGGGCTGCGCGATCTGCAAATCATCATGTGGGCTACCCGTGCCTGCGGGCTTGGGCGAGACTGGCGCGACATTGCCGCTCAAGGACTGATCACCGCCGAAGAAGCGCGGCAACTGGCCCGGACCGAGGACTTTCTTTGCCATCTGCGCATTCATCTGCATCTGCTTGTGGGGCGTTGTGAAGATCGCCTGCTGTTTGATTATCAGGAGGACATTGCCAAAGCCTTAAATATTTCCAGCACTGAAACCCGGCGCGCTTCCGAAGTCCTGATGCAGCGCTATTACCGCAATGCAAAGCTGGTCACCCAGCTCAATACGCTGGTGGTGCAGAACCTTGTCGCCGGCTTGTCTCCGCAACGCAATGAGAAACCTAGGATCATCGACGACCAGTTTCAGGCCTTCGGCGAACTCCTCGACGTACGCGAGGAAGATCTTTTCCAGCGCCAACCGCAGGCTATTCTGCGTTCCTTCCTGGTCATGCAGCAACATCATGAACTCAAGGGCATGACCGCCCGCACGCTGCGCTCCCTGTGGCAATTGCGCCGCAATATCAACCCGGAATTCCGCCGTCAACCGGAAAATCGCGCGTTGTTCATCCAGTTGTTCCAGCAGAAGCACCTGCTCCATGAACTGCGCCGCATGAACCAGTACAGCATTCTCGGCAATTATCTGCCCGCTTTCGGCCGCATCGTCGGCCAGCTGCAGCATGACCTCTACCATGTCTATACGGTGGACCAGCACATCATGCAGGTGATTCGCAATCTGCGGCGTTTCGCCCAGGAGGAATTTGCCCATGAGTATCCCTTCTGCACCCGGCTGATGACAGCCTTCAAAGACCACTGGCTGCTCTACATCGCCGCACTTTTTCATGACATTGCCAAAGGTCGCGGCGGTGATCACTCGAAGCTCGGCAAGGCAGACGCGCACCGTTTCTGCCGCGCCCACGGGCTGAATAACGAACAAACTGAATTGATCGAGTTCCTGGTACAAAGCCACCTCACCATGTCGGCCATCGCGCAGAAGCAGGACTTGTCCGATCCGGACATCATCGAAGCCTTCGCCACGACCGTCAAAACCGAACGGCGCCTGACCGCACTGTATCTGCTTACCGTTGCTGACATTCGCGGCACCAGTCCGAAGGTATGGAACGTCTGGAAGGGCAAGTTGCTCGAAGACCTGTATCGCGTCACCTTGCTCCGGCTGCAAGGCAAGGCCCCGCTGGAAATGACCGGACTGTCCGAAAAACAGGGCGAGGCTCGCAGCCTGTTGCGCTATCACGGCCTTGAGATTGATGTGGAAAAACCTCTCTGGAAGCACCTCGATACCGCCTATTTCATGCGCCACGATGCAGAGGAAATTTCCTGGCACACACGCAGGCTCTACTATCGCCCCTCAGGTTCGGAACCCGTGATCCGCGCCCGCATCAACCCGATCGGCGAAGGCTTGCAGGTGATGATCTATACGCCGGACCAGCCCGCCCTGTTCGCTCGACTATGCGGCTACTTTGCCAAACTCGGTTATTCAATCTTTGATGCCAAGATCCACACCACGCGTCACGGCTACGCGCTGGACAGCTTTGTACTCTTCGGTCTGCAAGAGCACTTGCCTTATCGCGACATGATTGCCCTGATCGAACACGACCTGGCAGAATTGCTCAAGAATCCGCCGCCGCTCGAAGCACCAGTACGCGGGCGCGTGTCGCGCCAGGTCAGGAATTTCCCGGTACAACCGGAAGTGGAAATCCGCGCCGACGAACGCGGCAGCCGCTACCTGATGTCGATCACGGCATCCGATCACCCCGGCCTTCTGTTTGCCGTCGCAAAAACGCTTTCCCGGCACGGAATCGCAGTGCAAACAGCGAAAATCGCAACCCTCGGTGAACGTGTTGAGGACAGTTTCCTCATCACCGGGGACGCTCTGGCCAAGACTTCAACGCTGGTGCGACTGGAACAGGACCTGCTCGAAGCACTTCAGGTATGAAGCTGATCCGCTCCCGGTAGCGTTGTTTCACTGGAAGCGCTCGCCAGTTCTGGCGACTGGATTCCCAAGGTCATTTCAATCCTGCTTATCCGGTCGGCGAGACTGGAAAGTCAACTGGCTTGTTATTACTCGCTCAGCCTTGGGACTTGACTTCTCCGAATTATTGTGGATACTAATAATAACTTACAATAATAGTCAGGTATTCTGCTGCAATCCGCAGCACCTGTCAGAGAGGATTGGGGATGATCCAGAACACCAGCGGTCAAAGACCGCCATCCACCGATGAGCGCCGGGAGATTACGGCTATTGCTCATCGGCGCTTGGCATGGCGCCTCATTCTGGCCATCGCGATTTCCATCTCCTTCACTCTGGCGCTTGTCCCTCTTTATAACGTGTTGTGCCGCGCCACTGGCCTCAACGGCCGCTCCTATGGCGATTCGTCTTTTCAGGTGGGTGGCTTCAACACCGGCGCCGATACGCCCGGCAGGGGAATCGATTCCAGTCGCCTCGTAAAAATTGAATTCACGACTACTGTCATGCCCGGCCTGCCTTGGGAGATGCACCCCCTCACCAGTTCGCTGATGACCCATCCCGGCGATTTGCAGCTTGTCAAATACCGGGTGCGCAACCTGAGCAACCGCACTGTTTCCGGGCAGGCAATTCCTGGCGTTACGCCCGGCCAGGCGGCGCGCTACTTCCACAAGATCGAGTGTTTCTGTTTCTCACATCAGTCCCTGGGACCCCATGAAGAGCGGGAGATGGTCGTGGCCTTCATCATTCGCCCCAACCTGGATGCGGAGGTAAGCGAACTGACCCTCGCCTACGCCGTCTTTCCCTTGCCGACAAACCGCCTCATCGCCATCAGCGCCCCACTCCCAGTCCGGTCTGAAAACCGATCATGATGAGTGAGAACAACAGCAGGGAGAGAGCGATGCGCACCGTTAGCGCTCGCACGGTGCGCTTCCCGCGTTTGCCGTCTCGCAGCAGGAAGAACAGCCCCGAAAACAAGCTGGACAGCACCGCCAGCAGCAATAGCACTATCAGTACCTTGATCACCATGTCGCCGCTCCTTCCAAAGAATGAACAATACCATCAGGCTGAATGTTCCTTGCTCGCCAGGTCGTCCCTTTCATTCCACCCGAGGCCCCTGCCTACCCTGTTGCTGGCTCTGGTACTACCCTGCTTCATTAGCCTCGGTTTCTGGCAGCTTGACCGCGCCCATGGCCGGCAGGCTGCCGAACAGCTGCTGAAAACACATGCAGCTGCCCCCGCCATCGCCCTGCCGGCCACTGTCGCCAGCGCTGAGTCCCTACACAACCAGCATGTCATGGCTTCAGGCCGCTATGAGCCAGCCTACCAGTTTTTTCTCGACAACCGGGTCTGGCACGGCCAGGCCGGTTATGACGTCATCACGCCACTGCATGTAGCCGGCAGCAAGTTGAGCGTATTGGTGGATAGGGGCTGGATTCCCGCACCCGCCGACCGCCGCGAGTTGCCCGATGTTGCTACACCGGGGGGCGCGGTCGACGTGGATGGCCTCGCGGTGATTCCAGCAAGCGGAACCTTCAGTCTGGGGCAACCGTCTGATCGCTGGGAGCCAATCTGGCAGAAGCTGAATCTGGATCGCTTCCAGCGGCTGGCTGGTGTCCCGATCCAGCCGGTCGTCATCCGTCTCTCGCCGCAAAGTGCGGCCGGCGGATTCGAGCGCGAGTGGCCCCGGGCCGATGCAGGAGCTACGCGCAATCTCGGCTACGCAGTCCAGTGGTTTGGCTTCGCAGTCATTGCCGTTGTCCTCTGGCTCTGGTCGGCGGTAAAACCTGAAGGGGGAAAATCATGAGTACCGACGTCATCGTTAGCGCATCCCGACTGCAGTCTTTCCTGTCGCTGTGCAAGTTGCGAGTCAATAGTCTGATTGTATTCACCGCGATGATCGGCATGCTGCTGGCCCAGGCAAGCCTTCCGCCGCCGCTGCGTTTTCTGGCGGCGACTGCGGGAATCGGGCTGGTGGCCTTTGCCGCTGCCGCCATCAACTGTCTCATAGAGCGAACCGTGGATGCCCGCATGACCCGTACTCGGGGACGCCCCCTGCCTCGCGGCGAGATAGCCCCGGCCGAAGCCTTGAGCATGGCCATGGTCATGGGCGGCATCGGCCTTTACGTTCTGCACGAATGGGTCAATGATCTGACGCTCTGGCTGACACTCGCCACCTTCCTCGGCTATGCGGTCATTTACACAGTGGTGTTGAAGCCGGCCACGCCCATGAACATCGTCATCGGCGGTGCTGCCGGCGCCATGCCGCCGCTCCTGGGTTGGGCAGCTATGACCGGCCAGGTCACGCAGGAGTCCATCTCTCTCTTCCTCATCATTTTCCTGTGGACTCCGCCGCATTTCTGGGCGCTTTGCATGGCTCGGCGCGACGACTACGCCAAAGCGGGTTTCCCGATGCTGCCGCTGACCCATGGCATCCGCCACACCTGCTCGCAAAGCATTATATATTTGGCATTACTAAGCGTGGCGAGCTTGCTGCCGGTATTCCTGGGCATGGCCGGGGCTGCCTATGCCATCGCTGCTGCCGTACTCGACATGACCTTCCTGATGCGCGCCTTCAAACTTTGGCGAAGTTACAGTGATACAGCCTCATTGCGCCTGTTTCGCTATTCCATCACCTATCTCGGCGCGCTGTTTGCGGCCCTGTTTGCAGACAGAATGATTGCGTCATGGCTGCCGATGTGATCGCCCCGCTGGCGCGCAACGACCTTTACCGGCCGCTGCTGGTATTTGCGACGGCACTTGCCTTGTGCGTCGTCGGCCTCGGGGCCTATGTGCGGCTCACCGATGCCGGCCTCGGGTGCCCGGATTGGCCGGGTTGCTATGGCCATATGCTGGTGCCCGACAGTGCAGCAGACAGTGGCCGCGCCTGGCGTGAAATGATCCACCGCTATGCTGCCGGCAGCCTCGGCCTGTTGATCCTTGCCCTGACTCTCGCCGCCTGGCGCCGCCCCAATTACCGGTCCGAAAGACCATGGATGGAAACCGGCCTCTGCGGTCTGGTGGCGATGCAGGCCTTGCTCGGCATGTGGACGGTTACCGAATTGCTGAAGCCGGTCATCGTTACCATTCACCTGCTGGGCGGCATGTTGGTGTGGACCTTGCTGGTTGTCATGTGCCGGCGCGAGTACGCCACAGGAAAAGATGGCGAATGGCAAGGACTGGGCGCTATCGCAGCAGCTGCGGTTCTGATCCAGATCGTTCTCGGCGGCTGGGTATCGAGTCACTATGCCGGGCTCGCCTGCCCTGATTTTCCCACCTGTCATGGCGGATGGTGGCCTGATGGCGTAGCAGCCTCAATCCACTGGGCTCACCGTCTGGGCGCCATGACCGTACTGGCGCTGGTCGGCACTTATGCCGTTGCATTGCTGCGCATACCCGCGCGACGCTGGTTCGGCTGGGCCATATCCGCAGCGCTTGCCATTCAATTGGCATTGGGCATCGCCAATGTTCTGCTCGGGCTACCGCTGTCTCTTGGGGTTTCCCACAATCTGGGCGCTGCGCTGTTATTGGCCGCCGTGACCATCTCGCTGGCGGGGAGAAGAACATGAACGGCATCAAGTCGGCTCTTGCTAGCGGGTTTTTCCTTGGCCCTGCCAGTGCCCTTGCCGAGATGGCGGTCAACCTGCCGCCGCCTGCCACCGGCATTGCCCGGGAAATCTACAGCCTGCACACGCTGGTACTGTGGATTTGCGTCGGGATTTTCGTGGTGGTGTTCCTGCCCATGTTCTACGCCCTTTGGCGCCACCGCAGATCCCGGGGGCACGCGGCCGCCAGTTTTAGCGACAACACGAAGCTGGAGGTGGTGTGGACCATCATTCCAGTGTTGATCCTGATAGGTATGGCATGGCCTGCAACGCAACTCATTCTGGCCATGAAAAACGTCGGCAATTCCGATTTGACCATCAAGGTCACCGGACATCAATGGAATTGGGATTACGAGTATCTGGACGACGGTCTGCGCCTGGTCAGCAACATGTCCACCCCCCGAAAGGAAATCGATGACGGAACCCCCCAATCGGAGCATTACCTGCTTGAGGTAGACCATCCTCTGGTCATTCCGATAAACCAGAAGATACGCTTGGTCTTGACCGCCACTGATGTGATCCATTCCTGGTGGGTTCCCGCCCTCGGGGTCAAGCAGGACGCGATTCCCGGCTTCATCAAGGAAACCTGGTTCAGTGTGGACGAACCCGGCATCTACCGCGGTCAGTGCGCCGAACTTTGCGGCGTGGGCCACGGCTTCATGCCCATCGTCGTCGAAGCCATGCCGCCGGAACAATTCGACGCCTGGAAAACCAAACAGTTGGCCAATGTATCGGAGACGCGCAACGCCACTCAAGCCGTAGCCGGCAAGGTGTATTCGCTGGATGAATTGAAGGCCCGCGGCGAGAAGGTCTACAACACCAATTGCGCCGCCTGCCACCAGCCAACGGGCCTGGGAATTCCCGGTACCTTCCCGGCTCTTGACGGCTCATCCATCGTGAATGGTCCAGTTTCTGCGCATCTCGACCGCGTCTTCAATGGCAAACCGAATACCACCATGCCGGCCTTCGGCAAACTGAAGATGCTGTCTGATCTGGATATTGCGGCCGTCGTCACCTACGAGCGCAACAGTTGGCACAACCATGTTGCCGCCCCGGGCAACATGGTCCAGCCCGCTGATGTCGCTGCCTTGCACCACTGAGGAGTCCCATAATGGATATTGCCGCCACCCATCCCGCCCAGCACGAGACCAACCCCGGCGGACTCATGCGCTGGCTCACCACGACCAATCACAAGGACGTCGGCACCCTTTACCTTTGGTTCTCGTTGATCATGTTTCTGATCGCCGGTGCTCTGGCGATGCTGATCCGCACTGAGCTGTTCCAACCCGGGCTGCAATTTTTGCAGCCTGCGCTCTTCAACCAGCTAACGACCATGCACGGACTGCTGATGATTTTCGGCGCCATCATGCCGGCCTTCGTCGGTTTTGCCAACTGGATGGTGCCGCTGATGATCGGCGCACCGGACATGGCCTTCCCGCGCATGAACAACTGGAGTTTCTGGCTGCTGCCAGCAGCAGCAAGCATGTTGCTGTCCTCTTTCTTCGTGCCGGGTGGCGCCGCTGCCGGCGGCTGGACCATGTACCCCCCCCTTTTCATCCAGGGCGGCATTTCCTATGACATGACGATACTATCGATCCACATCATGGGCCTGTCGTCGATCCTCGGCGCCATCAATATCATCACCACCATTCTCAACCTGCGCGCACCGGGCATGACGCTGATGAAAATGCCGATCTTCGTCTGGACCTGGCTGATTACGGCTTACCTGCTGGTGGCCGTGATGCCGGTACTGGCGAGCGTTGTCACCATGCTGCTCACCGACCGGCACTTCGGCACCCACTTCTTTGATGCGGCCGGCGGTGGCGACCCGGTGATGTTCCAGCACCTGTTCTGGTTCTTCGGCCATCCCGAGGTGTACATCATGATCCTGCCGGCTTTCGGCATCGTCTCCACCATCCTGCCCACCTTTGCCCGCAAGCCTCTCTTTGGCTATACCTCGATGGTGTATGCCGTGGCCTCGATCGCCATCCTTTCCTTTCTGGTCTGGGCACACCACATGTTCACCTCCGGCATGCCTGCGGGTGGCCAACTTTTTTTCATGTACGCGACCATGCTTATTGCCGTTCCAACCGGCGTCAAGGTATTCAACTGGGTGGCAACCCTGTGGCGCGGTTCCATCAGCTTCGAGACACCCATGCTGTTCGCACTGGCCATGGTCTGCCTGTTCACCATCGGTGGGTTCTCCGGACTGGTTCTCGCCATGGTGCCGGTCGACGTCCAGCTCCAGGATACCTATTACGTGGTCGCTCATTTCCACTATGTACTCTTCGCCGGTGCTGCAATGAGCATCATGGCCGGCATCTACTACTGGCTGCCGAAATGGACCGGCCACATGTATGACGAAAAACTAGGCAGGATTCACTTCTGGCTCACGGCAATCGCCTTCAATATCACCTTCTTTCCGATGCATTTCCTGGGCCTGGCAGGCATGCCGCGGCGGATTCCGGACTATGCTCCCCAGTTCGCCAACTTCAACATGATGGCGAGCGTTGGCGGCTTCATTCTCGGTGTGAGTCAGTTGCTGTTCCTCTACACGGTCATCAAATGCATCCGCGGTGGGCCCCCTGCCGGCGACAAGCCCTGGGATGGCGCAACAACACTGGAATGGACCCTGTCCTCGCCGCCGCCCTACCACTCCTTCACAACACCTCCGATACTGGAAACGGATGTTCCCCATGGACACGCCTAGCACCTACTACCAGCCGCCGCCGTCGCGCTGGCCCATTGTCGGCTCACTGGCCCTGCTGGCCATTGCCAGCGGCTTCGTACTGTTTTTGGCCAAGTCCGGCGCTGGAATATACCTGATGGCAGCGGGCGGGTTGATGCTGGTCGTGATGCTAGCCGGCTGGTTCGGCACCGTCATCCGCGAAAGCCTGGCAGGCAAGCTGGAAGGTCAGGTTGATGACTCCTTCCGCTGGGGCATGGTCTGGTTCATTTTTTCCGAGGTGATGTTTTTCGCCGGCTTCTTCGGCGCCCTGTTCTATGCACGAAACATCGCCGTGCCGGAACTGGCCGCAGCTCAACTGCTCTGGCCGGGCTACACCGGTGACTGGCCCACCTCCGGACCCGGCCTCAAGGAGGCATTCACGCCGATGGCGGGCTCTGGCATACCAGCAATCAATACCCTGATCCTGCTCAGTTCCGGGGTCACCGTCACCTGGGCTCACTGGGGCATGCAGAAAGGGTGTCGCTGGCAGATCGCTCTCGGCCTTATGCTCACCATTCTGCTCGGAGCAACATTCCTCGTGCTTCAGGTCCACGAATACATGGAGGCCGCCTTCAGTATTCATACCGGCATCTACGGCGCCACTTTTTTCATGCTCACCGGCTTTCACGGCCTGCACGTAACGCTGGGCGCCATCATGCTGAGCGTCATCCTCGGTCGCGTCCTGGCCGGCCATTTCACCGCCGATAGTCATTTTGCCTTCGAGGCAGCGGCCTGGTACTGGCACTTCGTGGATGTGGTCTGGCTGTTGCTGTTCGTTTTTGTCTATTGGCTGTAGCCCTGAGCGCGAGATCTACGGGAGTAGCGCTTACTCTTCGGGTACAACACTCCCCGCCGGAAACAACTCTTCGGTAAAACCGAAACGCGCAAAGTCGCGTATTCGCATGGGATATAAAATACCTTCGAGATGATCACATTCATGCTGCACCACGCGGGCATGAAAGTCATCCACCGTCCGGTCAATGGGCTTGCCGCGCTGGTCGAACCCGGTATAACGCAAGCGGGCGTAGCGCGGCACCCATCCACGCAGTCCCGGCAATGAAAGACAGCCCTCCCAGCCTCCTTCCTCTTCATCTGAAAGTGGCTCCAGTACTGGATTGAGCAGTACGGTGAAGGGTACGGCCGGGGCATCCGGATAGCGCTCGCTGGACTCGAAGCCAAAAATCACCAGCCGCAGATCGACACCGATCTGCGGCGCGGCAAGCCCGACGCCATCATGATGACGCATGCTGTCGAGCATGTCTGCGACCAGACTCTCCAGTTCGGGTGTGTTGAATTTCGTGATGGGCTGCGATATACGCAACAGCCGCGGATCGCCCATGCGCAAGACTTCCCGGATCATTTGGTGCAATGCCCGTCGAGGCAGAGTTTTTCGAGAATGGTGCGAACCCGCGCCAGATTTACATGGAGCACCTCCTCGATGCTGCCGAAATCGATGCTCTCGCGGCTGCCAGCACGGCCCGCCGCCCAGTTGGCCACTACACACACAGCTGCATAGGGCACATCCAGTTCGCGTGCCAGAACTGCTTCTGGCATGCCGGTCATGCCGACCACATCGGCACCATCGCGTTCAAGCCGGTCAATCTCGGCTACCGTCTCCAGTCGCGGCCCTTGCGTTGCGGCATAGACTGCGCCTGCAAAGACTTTTTCTCCGCAACGTTGTGCCGATTGCAGCAAATCCGCGCGCAACCTGGCGTCATAGGGAAGCGTGAAATCGACATGCACCACATGGCTGTCGCCTCCCTCGAAAAAGGAATTGCTGCGGCCGTGGGTGTAATCGATGATCTGGTGCGGAATGACCACTGCCCCCGGCCCCAGATCGGAACGAATTCCGCCAACTGAGGCTACTGAGACTATTTGAGTCGCTTTGGCTACCTTGGCCAAGGCCCAGATGTTGGCCCGGTAGTTCACCAGATGCGGCGGAATCGTGTGGCCATAGCCGTGCCGGGCAATGAATACAACCTCCTGCCCGCCAATACCCCCGAAAGTGAGCGCACCGGAAGCGTCACCATAGGGCGTGCGCGCCACTTCGCGCCGACTCACGTTGAGGTTGGCCAACTGGGCCAAACCGCTGCCGCCGATAATTGCAAGCATGCTTTCTCCTGTAGGAGTTATCCGGGGCCTTGCAGCCCTCCCGTGCTAGAATGCGCGCCCTTTTGCCGCAGGCCTTGCGGCGCACCATTGCTGGATTTATCGGGTTTCCCCATGTCACGCGCACTCCGCAACATCGCCATTATCGCCCACGTTGACCACGGCAAGACGACTCTTGTCGATCAGTTGCTTCGTCAATCAGGCACCTTCGCCGCCCACAAGGCCGTTACCGAGCGGGTCATGGATTCCAACGACCTCGAAAAAGAACGTGGCATCACCATTCTCTCCAAGAATTGTGCCATCGACTATGAGGGCACCCACATCAACATCGTCGACACGCCGGGACACGCCGACTTCGGTGGCGAGGTAGAGCGCGTATTGTCAATGGTCGATGGTGTGCTGCTACTGGTGGATGCCGTCGAAGGTCCGATGCCGCAAACCCGCTTCGTAACACGCAAGGCGCTGGCGCTTGGTTTGAAGCCGATTGTTGTAGTCAACAAGATCGACCGCCCCGGCGCACGACCCGACTGGGTCGTCAGTCACACCCTCGACCTGTTCGACAAGCTAGGCGCCACCGAAGAACAACTCGATTTTCCCGTGGTTTATGCTTCGGCACTGAATGGCTTCGCCATGCTCGATTCAAGCGAGCCCGGCACCGACATGCGCCCGCTCTATGAGGCCATCATCAAGCACACGCCACAACCCGACGTGGATGCAGAAAAACCTTTGCAACTACAAATCTGTTCCATCGACTACAACAGCTATGTCGGTCGTATCGGCATCGGCCGTATCAAGCAGGGCCGCATGAAGGTCGCACAGGAAGTCGCCGTGATGTACGGGGACGAGGCCAAGGGTAAATCAAAAATCGCCCAGATCATGATGTTCAGAGGTCTTGAGCGTGAACAGGTAACCGAAGCCGAAGCCGGCGACATCGTGCTGGTTGCCGGCATTGAACAAGTGGGCATCGGCATCACCATTTGCGATCCGGCTGCTCCGATCGGCATGCCCCCGCTGGTAGTCGATGAGCCGACACTGACCATGAATTTCCAGGTCAACACCTCGCCGATGGCGGGCAAGGAAGGAAAATACGTCACCAGCCGTCAGATCCGCGAGCGCCTGCAAAAGGAACTGCAGTCCAACGTCGCCTTGCGCGTGGAAGATACCGAGGATTCCGATGTGTTCATCGTATCCGGTCGCGGCGAACTGCACTTGACCATCCTCCTCGAAACCATGCGGCGCGAAGGCTACGAGCTGGCAGTGTCGCGTCCGCGCGTGCTGTACAAGGAAATCAATGGCGAGAAGTGCGAGCCCTATGAACTGCTCACCGTCGATATCGAGGATGAGCATCAGGGCGGCGTCATGGAAGAACTCGGCCGGCGACGTGGCGAGTTGCTCAACATGGAATCGGATGGCAAAGGCCGCACCCGGCTCGAATACCGCATCCCGGCACGCGGCCTGATCGGCTTTCAAGGCGGATTCCTCACGCTGACCCGTGGTACCGGCATGGCCAGCCATATATTCGATGACTACGGTCCCGTGGCGGGCATCATGGCTGAACGCCGCAATGGCGTAATGATCTCCGCCGAGAGCGGCCCCGCTGTCGCTTATGCGTTATGGAAATTACAGGATCGCGGGCGCATGTTTGTCAGCCATAACGATCCGCTGTACGAAGGCATCATCATCGGCATTCACAGTCGCGAAAATGATCTCGTCGTCAATCCTATCAAGGGCAAGCAACTGACCAACGTACGCTCATCCGGCACTGATGAAGCCGTGCGTCTGGTGCCGCCGATAGCGATGACGCTCGAAGCTGCGGTCGAATTCATCGCCGACGACGAACTGGTCGAGATCACGCCGAAATCGATCCGCCTGCGCAAACGCTTCCTCAAGGAAATCGATCGCAAGCGGGCCAACCGTTCCGAACCGTCGGAATAGAGGAATCAATCACTCTACAACGGCATAAATGGCGGGCAGGTTGCGCCATGCGCCCCGGATATCCATACCAAAGCCGAAGACAAAACGATTCGGCAGGGTGAGCCCGATATAATCCGGCACGAGCGGCTTGGAACGACCGATATCCTTGTCCGCGAAGACGGCGGTAACGCAACGCGCGGCACCCATATGCAGTATGCGTCGCCGCGTTTCAGCGAGAGTTATGCCTTCATCCAGAATATCGTCGATGATCAGTACGGTACGCCCGACCAGTGGCAAGCGAGGTTGTACGATCCAGTTCAAGCCGCCACCAGTGGTTTCATTCCCGTAACGGGTAACGTGCAAGTAGTCGTATTCGAGCGGGAAACGCAGTTGCGGCAGCAGGTGGCCCGCGAATATGGTGGCGCCCCCCATCACGGCCAATACGAGCGGATTGGCCTCGGCCATTGCTGCGGTTATTTCGCACGCCAAGCGCGCCACCGCAGCCTGGACCTGAGTTTCATCAAAGATGAGTTCGGCGCCGTCGAGGATGCGGCGGGCCTCTTCAGGCGTCATTTCCGCTCGGCCAGGTATTGCGCGAAATCGTGTGCCACTTCAGGGTGGCGCAGCGCGAACTCGACGGTGGCCTTGAGATACCCCAGCTTGGAACCGCAGTCGTAGCGAATACCATCATAGCGATAGGCAAGCACCTGCTGCTCGTCGAGCAGGGCGGCAATACCGTCAGTGAGCTGAATTTCACCACCTGTACCGGGAGTGACATTTTCAAGGTGATGAAAGATGCGCGAAGTCAGCACATAGCGGCCAACGACGGCGAGGTTGGAGGGCGCTTCCTCGGGCTTGGGTTTTTCGACCATCGCAGTAATCTGCTCTATGCGCTCTGCCAGCGGTTTGGAGGCCACGATGCCATAGCTGCGCGTTTCCGCGCGCGGAACTTCCTGCACACCGAGTACCGAACAGTGGTAATAGTCATAGACATCCACCATCTGCTTCATCACCGGCGGATTGCCGTCGAGCAGATCATCAGCCAGCAGTACCGCAAACGGCTCATCGCCGATGACGGGCTTGGCGCATAGCACCGCATGCCCGAGGCCCAGCGCCTCGGGTTGGCGAATGTAGATGCAATTCATATTTTTCGGCAGCAGATTTTGCACGAACTCCAGCAGCTCGCTCTTGCCGCGCCGCTCCAGTTCGTTCTCCAGTTCATAGGCCTTGTCGAAGTGATCCTCAATGGCACGCTTGCTGCGCCCGGTGACGAAGATCATGTCGGTAATGCCTGCCGCCACCGCCTCCTCCACCGCGTACTGGATCAGGGGCTTGTCGACGATCGGCATCATTTCCTTCGGGCTCGCCTTGGTAGCGGGCAGGAAACGCGTGCCCATGCCGGCGACGGGAAATACTGCCTTGGTAACTTTTATCATTGCTTCAATAACTCCATTAGCTGCAATTCGTCGATGACGGGCACACCAAGCTCCCTCGCCTTGTCCAGCTTCGAACCGGCTTCGCTACCCGCGACCACATAGTGCGTTTTCTTCGACACCGAGCCGGCCACCTTGCCGCCCCGAGCCTCGATTTTTTCCCTGGCCTCGTCGCGGGACATTGTAGGCAATGTGCCGGTCAAGACAAAAGTTTTTCCTGCCAATGGCATGGAAGCGGCAGGCTGATTGCCTTGCGGCCAATGCACACCGGCAGCGCGCAATTGCTCGATAACTTCAACATTGTGCGTTTCAGCGAAGAAATGCGCGATCGACGCCGCCACCACGGGACCGACATCGGGCACCAACTGCAACCGTGCCTCACTGGCGCTCATCAAGGCATCGAGATTGCCGAAATGCCGGGCCAGATCCTTCGCCGTCGCCTCGCCGACGTTGCGGATGCCGAGCGCGTAGATGAAACGCGCCAGTGTCGTTGAGCGACTTTTATCAATGGTGGCAAGCAAATTGGAAGCCGATTTCTGCGCCATGCGCTCCAGGTTCGCCAGTCCGAGTAGACCCAGCTTGTACAAGTCGGCCGGCGTCTTGACGATGGCCTGATCCACCAGTTGATCGACGATCTTCTCGCCCAAACCTTCTATATCCATGGCGCGACGCGAAGCAAAGTGCAGCAGCGCCTGCTTCCTCTGCGCCGGACAGAACAGGCCGCCAGTACAACGGGCTATCGCTTCGTCCTGCGGTTTTTCGACTGCCGATCCGCACACCGGACAATGCGTGGGCATGGTGAATTCCACGGTGCTTGCAGGCCGTCTGTCCTGCACCACCGACACCACTTCCGGAATCACGTCGCCGGCACGACGCACGATCACGGTATCGCCGATGCGTACGTCCTTGCGCCGAAGTTCGTCTTCATTGTGCAGCGTCGCATTGGTGACCGTCACCCCGCCAACGAATACCGGCGCCAGGCGCGCTACTGGCGTGATCGCGCCGGTGCGGCCGACCTGCACCTCGATTGCCTCCACCGTGGTGAGCATTTCCTGCGCAGGGTATTTATGCGCCACGGCCCAGCGCGGCTCGCGCGTGACAAAGCCGAGTCGCTGTTGCAGGGCGAGGCTATTGACCTTATATACCACGCCATCGATATCGAAAGGCAGGCTGTCGCGCAAGCCGCGTATGCGCGCATGAAAGGCAACCAACCCGGCAGCACCTAGCACCACCGAACGATGCTCACAGACCGGTACGCCGAAGGCCTGTAATGCATCAAGTACGCCACTATGGGTGGATGGGAGGTTCCAACCTGCGGTTTCTCCAAGTCCATAGGCAAAAAAAGACAGTGGTCTTTTTTTAGTCATCGCTGGATCAAGTTGTCGGATGCTTCCGGCCGCACCATTGCGGGGATTTACTAAAGTAGGTTTGCCTAATATTCGTTGTTTCTCGTTGAAACGTTCAAAGTCCGGCCTACTCATAAAAACTTCACCACGTATTTCTAAGACATCAGGAGTGCCATTACGCAAGCGCAGCGGAATTTGCTGAATCGTCAACACATTTTCTGTTACATCTTCACCTACTTCTCCATCACCTCGAGTTGACGCGTTAACAAAAATTCCTTTTTCATACCTGAGATTTATGGCCAATCCATCAAATTTAAGTTCTACACAATAATCAACCAGTGGGTCCGATATAGACAAACCTAACTCTTTCCGGACGCGTGTATCAAAGGCTTCCGCACCTGATGGCTCTGTGTCAGTTTCAGTGCGAATTGAAAGCATCGGAACCACATGAGTTACTGGCAACAAAACCATTTGCGGTTTCCCACCAACCCGTCTTGTTGGCGAGTCTGGCGTTGCGAGTTCTGGGTAGCTAGCTTCTATCGCCTGCAATTCGCGAAAGAGAGCGTCATATTCAGCGTCAGGAATTAATGAGGCATCTAACTCGTAGTATGCATGACTATGGCGCTCGATTTCTTCGCGCAGTTGCGCGGCCCTTGAGGCGACCTCAGCAGGTAAGGTCATCAGGAAAACAGGCGCAGCGCGCGGCGTCCCCCGGCCGGAATATCGTGGGCCGCCATTTGTGTTTGAAGTTCCACGACCTTGGCACGGATAGTCGTCAACGCCTCCTTGGTAAGCGGGTTGTGTTGGTCGTCGACCAGTATGCCATCGAGCGCCGCTGCCAGTTGGCGCGCAATAGCCAGCATGGTGTCAAATACCGCTCCGCCGTTGCTGACGCGCGGCACATCAAGCCAGAAGGTGATGTTGGTGGTGGAGCCGGTGCGCATTTGTTCGAGATCAAAAGGTGCTGCACCGGAATTGCACACCGAAAGCAGGCGCCCGCCCACGCCGTCAAGCAGGTAGAACAGGCCGTCAGTTGCCAGCTGCATACCGGATGCTTCGAGCAAACCCCTCAGTTTCGTCCCGGCAAATGCCTGCCCGGCACAACCGACGACATGGATCGCAATCTGGATGTCGACCGCAGCGCATAAATCATCTATTTTGTGTGCATGGGCAATGATTTCGTCCAAGGCAGGAAGGTCCAGTTGCCCGCCTTGTGTAACCGTCATCGTTTCAGCCGTGGCGCAGAAGACGCCCAGTTCAGTCGCGTCGATAGCACCCTGGCGATCCACCAGTTGAATGGTGACGTAAGCATGGTCGGCGACACTGGCCGATGGATCATCAATCTCAATCCACTCGCCATTGCTGGTATCGCACCCGATCCAGCGAATGCGCTTGCTGCAATTGATATTCGCCTCACGCCAGGCTGCCTGCAACACGGCAATACTCTGTCCGGAAGGCAGTGCGAAACCCAGTTCGACCATGGGATCGATGAATTCTTCCCCCGGTGCATCGACAATCGGTGCGGCAGGCGATGGATCGGCAGTCAATCCGGCCGGAATCACTGTATCCGGCATTTCATCGGTGTTGACAGCCTCGGCAAGCGGTTCAGCTTCGTCCTGAGGCAGGGTAAAGACCGGCTCCATGCGCGGATCTGCACGTTCATCAGTTCGTGTCCCGGAAATTTCATCGGCTACGCTGCCCACCGCCTGTTCGCCCAGCACGTCCTGGTCGGGGTCAAGAAAAATTTTTTCTGCGGCTTTTCGTAGACGATATTCCTGCCAGCCGTTATAGGCCCATACGCCGACCACTGCTGCTGCGCCAGTTCCGATCAAAGCCAGTTGAAATTCGCTGATCGGCATGTCAGTCCTCCAGAAGAGTTGGCCAGATGGGGTTTGCCCCCTTTTTGGGGCGGTATGAGAGTGACTGAAATCCCTGTGGGCAAGCGTGGATGCTCATCTTAGGCCGCCATGTCATCGGTCATGCGCAACGCCTCATCCATATCGACCTCGACCACACGCGATACACCCCGTTCCTGCATGGTGACACCAATCAGTTGCTGTGCCATTTCCATGGCGATCTTGTTGTGCGAGATGAAGATGAACTGCGTCTGCACCGACATGCGCTTGACCATCTCGCAGAAGCGTTCGGTATTGCTATCGTCGAGTGGCGCATCGACTTCGTCCAGCAGGCAGAACGGCGCCGGATTGAGCTGAAATATTGCGAATACCAGCGCGATCGCAGTAAGCGCCTTTTCCCCACCAGAGAGCAGATGAATTGTCGTGTTCTTCTTGCCCGGCGGCTGCGCCATGATCTGGATTCCGGCATCGAGAATCTCGTCACCAGTCAGGATCAGCCTGGCTTCGCCACCACCAAACAATTGCGGGAACAACTCGCCAAAGTGCCGGTTGACACTATCGTAGGTCTCCTGCAACTGCTCTCGCGTTTCACGGTCAATGCGACGGATGGCATCTTCCAGCGTACCGATCGCCTGCGCCAGGTCGTCTGACTGTGAATCAAGGTAATCCTTGCGCTGTGCCGAATTCGCAAGTTCCTCCAGCGCCGCGAGGTTGACCGGGCCCATTGCTTCGATCTCGCTGTTCAGGCGGGTAATGTCACCTTGCAGAACACTTTCCTTGAGTCCCGGCTGCAATTCGGCGATCAGTGCCTCCTCGTCAGCATTGGCTTCGACCAAACGCTGCTGGTACTGTTCTTCGTTCAACTGTGCGGCCTGCTGCTTGAGTCTGAGATCATTGATCTTGTCGCGCATTGGAACGACGCTTTGTTCGAGGCGCAGGCGCTGCTCGTCCAGAGTGCGTAACTCACCGGCAGCTGACTCCATGACGTTGCGCCGCTCAACCAGCCCCGCCTCGTGGCCCTGCTTTGCGGACAGTGCCGATTGCAACTGCTCCCGCAGCACGCTGTCGCTAATCGCAGCCAGTTCCTGTTGTGCGCTCTGGCGGGCGTTGTCGATACGCTCAATCTGACCACTTGCCGTGGCACTATTCCTGGCATTGTCTTCGAGCTTGGTGATGCACTCGCGTTCCGAAAAACCCGCTTCCTGCGCTTCGCGCGCCAACTGCTGTTCGAGCGCGCGCAGTTCCTTCAATGCCTGTTCGGCATTGCGCTGACTTTCCAGCGCCAGACTCACGCGCTCGAGGATCGCGGCAATTTGTTCCTGCCATTGTTCACCGCCCTGCTCGGCACGCATCTGGCTGGTGCGCTCACTTTCTTCCTGGCGCAGGACTTCCTCCAGATCGTGTTCGATCTGGGCCGTACGCTCTTCAAAGCGGGCTTGTTCCTGGGTCAGCTTGAGTGCTTCCACCTGCGCTTCGTGCAGGCGCTGCTGTGCTTCCTGGCCGCTCCGGCGCAACTGCGTCAGCTCGCCCTGCGCCTCGCTCAAGACCTGCTCCGCCAGTTGCTGCGCATCGCGTGCAGTGGTCTCTTCGGCTTCCTTCTGTTCGATGGACTGACCCAGTTCCTCGATCTCGCGCTGGCGTTCGATCACGCCGTGCGTCCTCGCATCGGGCACATACAGTGTCAGTCCATGCCGGGTGCGTACGTGCCCTTCGCGTGACACATAGGCAACCCCGGCCTTGACGTCAGCCGGCATCACAGCATTCAGATCCTCAGCCGCCTCGATACCCGCCAGCCATTCGTCGAGTACTGTGCCCAGTGCCGCATCACTGCAATGCACTTTCGCACGCAACGATGCGGGCACCGGCGTCTGGCCCGACACGTTTGTTCCCGCCAGTGCCAGCGCGAAGGTCACCGGCGGCGGCGCGCACAACGCACTGCTGGCGGTGGCGTCGTCTGCAGACAAAGCCTGAAGCCGCTCGCGCAACACCGCTTCGACAGCAGTTTCCCAGCCAGCATCAACCTGGATCGACTTCCACAGCGGCGGGGCGTCAGCTAGACCCTTGCCGCGCAACCACTCGCCGATGTCGCCGCTCTGGCGCACGCGCTGCTGCAACTGCTGGAGCGCATCGCGACGCGCCCGCGCTTCGGTTGCGCCACGATGCACAACCTGCAGGCGCTCACGCGCTGCGCGCAGTTCAGTCTCCAGGGTTGGCACCCGCCCTTGCAACGCTGCCAAGGTGGCCTGTTGCCGGGCAAGGTGTTCCTGTGCCTCGCTTTGCCGTTCCTGTGCCGCCGCCAGCCGCGCCAGATCAGGCACGGTCAATGCGGATCTCTCCTGCTCCAGCTTGGCACGCCGTGCATTCAGGTTGTCCAGCGCACGCTGGGCATGGCCACGATCGGCATCCGCCAGTCGCGCGCCCTGCTCCGCTTCACTCTGCTGGCGCCGAGCTTCGCTGACCTCGGTTGTCGCAAGTTGCAAGGCTTGTTCAGCCTCTGGCAAACGCAGTGCTTCTTCCTCATGGCGCGCGGCAGCGACAGCAACACGCGTCTGCGCATTGTCCTGCAAACCTTGCCAGCGCTCACGTTCCTGTTCCAGTTGGGCAAGCTGCGCGCGCCAGTGTTCGTCCTCGCCGACAAGTTGTGCCAGACGCTGTTCAAGGCGCGCACGCGAATCGTGCATGTGGGTGATTTCGGATTCGAGCCGGCTGACTTCGGCATTGGCCGCATACATCTGCGCCTGGGCAGCGTGCAGGGCGTCGGAGGCCGCAAAATGCGCCTCGCGCACACGTTCCACCGCGGCCTCGGTCTCCCTCAATTGCGCGCTTTCCGCGTCGATGCGCAACACCAGCTTGTCGATGTCACCTGATATGCGATTAACATCATTCTTGGCATCATTGCGCTTTTTCAACCAAAGCAGATTCTGCCGCTGCGAAAGCTGGACATGGGCATCACGGTAGCGCTGCGCCACTTCGGCCTGAACCTGCAGGCGATGGATCTGCCCATCGAGTTCGTTGCGGATGTCATCGACGCGAGCTAGATTTTCACGCGCATCTTCAAGGCGGTTTTCAGTTTCCCGCCGCCGCTCCTTGTACTTGGTGACACCGGCGGCTTCCTCGAGGAACAGGCGCAGTTCATCGGGCTTGGCTTCGACGATGCGCGAAATCATGCCCTGGCCGATGATGGCATAGGCGCGCGGACCGAGGCCGGTACCGAGAAAAAGGTCGATCACGTCGCGGCGGCGGACATGCAGATTGTTGATGTAGTAGTTTGAGTTACCCTCGCGGTCAAGCAAACGCTTGACCATGATCTCGCCATATTGGGACCACTGGCCAGTTGCCCGCCCCAGGCTGTTGTCGAAATGCAATTCGACACTGGCGCGACTGACTTCCTTGCGCGTGCCGGAGCCCTTGAAAATCACGTCCTGGATCGACTCGCCGCGCAACTCGGAGGCCTTGGATTCGCCCAGCACCCAGCGCACCGCGTCAATGATGTTTGACTTGCCGCAGCCATTGGGGCCGACCACCCCGGCCAACTGTCCTGGAAAAACCACCGACGTGGGATCAACAAAGGATTTGAAACCGGCGAGTTTTAGTTTGGTCAGGCGCACGCGTATTTTGCTCGTGTAGGGTTTCTGGTTCGAAAACGGCATGACCACCCTTCCCAGGGCAGGGCCAGGCAACGCTGCATTATAATCGCTCCGCACTACCCCATCGGAATCACTCTATGCCTGCCAAGCCAAATACGGCGCTGCAAATCTTCGCCAACCCGGCCACACATCGGGATTACCTGATCCACATGGAAATCCCCGAGTTCACCTGTCTTTGCCCCAAGACCGGGCAACCTGATTTCGCCGTTCTGACGCTGGACTACATTGCCGACAAAAGCTGTGTCGAACTCAAGAGCCTGAAGCTGTATATCTGGAGTTTTCGCGACCAGGGTCATTTCCACGAAGACGTCACCAACCGCATCCTGAACGACTTGGTCAAGGCCGTCCGGCCCCGCTTCATGCGTCTGACGGCGCGCTTCAATGTGCGCGGCGGCATTTTCACCAACATCGTGGCCGAACACCGCAAGAAAGGCTGGAAACCTGAGCCAAAAGTGGAGCTTGAGCAGTTCTCAACCCAGTCCAACACGCGCAGCTGATCGCAGACCACAAAACAAAAACCGCCGTGAGGCGGTTTCATTTTGCGGTGGGGTGCCGATGGAGATCGAACAGTCCTATGGAAGCCGCATGAATAGGGAACTCTTTGTGTTCGGTTTTCAATTGTTCCCCAGCTTGTTCCCCGCGTTTCGCGGCGCTGAAATCAGTCTTTGAATCAGCGACATTTTGATCGTACGATCCGTGTTCAGATAGTGATTATTGACGACATCCTCGGCCTTGTACCATGCTTCGGCCATGATCCAACGGTTGTGGCGAACAGCCCAACAGGAAATCCATAGGCATCCATGGATAGCCGACTAATGGGTGAGCGCATCCTTTCCTTGAGGCCATGGCCTCGCATAAACCCGTGCGGCTACTCAGAATCCGCCAGCCTACTTAGTGATTGCCGTCGAAGTAATGGTTTGAAGATTCGCGACGAATTGATCTTGAACTTCATCTAGACTCTTGGCCCACAATTCTGACAACCTTTGCATAACCCGGTCTGTATCCCACGGAAACCAAGGCGTACCATCCGTCTGACAGGCGAACGGACCATCGGTTTCAGGCAGGATCCGGGCAGGGGGCATTAGTGCGGCTAGTTCCCGCCCCTTTACGTTGGCGAGCATGGAGGGACCAACGCTGAACCAAGCATCCTGCTCCACCGCCCTGTCGAGTTGCTTTTTCGTTCCCGAAAACCAGTGCAGTACCGGTATGCCCGCCTTTGGGTGCGCTGCCAAGGCATCGAGGACCTGGTCGACAGCACCGCGTGAATGTAGGCTCATCACCCTGCCGCCAACGCGTCCGCACTCAGCCAGCACTGCATCTAGGATTTGCCGTTGAAGCAACAAAGAAGCTTTGAAACGCGGCGAGCCATCCAGCCCAATCTCGCCGATGAACTCGGCTTGATCGACCAAGCTGACCAGTAGGTCCTTTTCCGCAACCTTGGCCACTGCGACCTCGGGATGTAGGCCAAGGGCTACTTTGATTTGGGGATGCCCCGCGAACATTTTCGAGGTGGCGAGCCATGCCCTCGGGCTGGTGGTCACTACTAGGGTGAAGACGTTTCGTCGTGCCACCTGCGGCAGCAGTTTCATGGCATCCGGATAGAGGTCGAGGTGGTTGTGAAAGTCGATCAAATGATTCCTTCGTTCTGGAGGTAGACACCTAGTTCTGTGATACCAGCGCTCACGACATGTTCATAGTTTTGCCGCTCCGCAGGAGGAGCAAAGATCAAGGCACCGGCAGCAAGGGGACGCAGACCTTCTGAACGATATCGAAGGTAGGCAATTGCCACTGCATTGGTGTCATTGGCATTGCCGGATGGAGTGGCATCTCTCAGATTTGTGTGCAAGTAACTCGGCGTCGGATCCGGCTTACCTGCACGAAAGAAGGCGGCCTTGCGCACGAGGCACGGTATACAACGGCCACAGTGTTGATTTAGGCGACCATACTTGCCGCAACTGGTGGTGCGCGGCATTAGGCGGTCCATAAGAGCCTGGTCCCGGCAACCCAATAGAACTTCGCCTTTGGTCATGTATTTAAAGGGCGTATGGATTGCGGCTCCCAAGCCCAATGCATCCCATAATTCCTGTAGGTGTCTCAGAAAGACTGGATGAGTTGTCTTGGTGCTCAAGGATCCCATGCGCCCAGGATTCAACGGGATATTCAAGCTAATGAATCCGTTTTCCGGCACAAAGACATGCAGCGGATTGATATCAGGCAAAGCCGATGCAGCCATCGCGGCAAAAGCGTAGAACACGATGGACCGAGCGCGGGTCGACAACTCATGCTCGACGGTCGAGCGGACGTTAATATTCCACAACAGGTGCCGATCGGCACCCCCGAGCTGCTGCGCGAGATGGTGCTGATCCTCTCGATTTCCCTTAACAAGTTGCGAGACGAATAGAGGCCTCTTGCCCATAGCTGTCAGGTCAATGGCACCGACCAAACTGTCCATCCCGCCAGAGAGAAGGCACACGCAATCCGCGTCGAAGCGTGCTGGAGCTGTCGACTGTGGTCTGAGCCGCCCGCCTTCCAGAAACGTCAGATTCCAGAAATCCCCGGTTAGATATCGAAGCATTTCCTCGATGGCTGCCTTGTGTGCAGTGAATGAATCAGGGTCTTGGAGTGCGACATCTAGTTCTATCACTCGCGTCCAGCCATCTGCGCTATCCGCGCGTTGGATGGCTAGGTCGGCCGCTCCTACAGATAGAGCAAACGTCGCAAAATCCCAAGCTGCTAGACTTGGATACACGCCTTTGAGTTCGAGATCGTCCAGCAGGCCTGTAGCCACGGAGCCGACTACTTCTGGTCGTCCGGATGCTGTGTACATCGAGTAATAGACCACGCCTCGCTCAAGTTGCTGAGGCAGCATCTGTTGCGGTAAGCAGACGACTCGGCTCATAGCGAATCCTCAAAGACTTCGAAGGTAGTCTGAATTGCATCGCGCAACAAGGTTTCCAACTGCGCCCTAGTCGGGTTGGGTGTTGCTTGCCTCACGGTCTCTAGT
>JBASWL010000087.1:0-10556 GCA_049276455.1 Georgfuchsia sp.
GCTGTCGATGAAGAGCACGCGGGCGCGTTTGTCATTTTCGCGCATCTTCTTCGCCGCGCCGGCCAGCGCCGACTGATAGCTGCGGCAGCGTCCGGTTGCCGTGCGCCAGCGCCGGCACCCGTAGCCGCGCAATTGGCCGATGTAGTAGCCGCGCTTCCAGCAGATGTGGAGGTGGCTCATGATGCCGGCCTCGGGTATTCGTCGTGCATCACGCCGTCGAGCAGGCGGCCTGCGCGCCTCTTCCCGGCACGCCCCATGATCGTTCCGTCAGCCATAGTGGCCTTATGGCCAATGACTGGCACGCCTTCGGCGTGTCCCATCATTGGAATCCACTCTCCCCACTGCTTGAACATGAAGGGCACACCAGCCTTTCCACACTGATGGCGTAGGCTGCGGAACCAATCCGGGTGCGATGGCCGCGCCAGGGGGCCGGATTCGCCGCCGGCGACGACCCAGTTCAGCCACGGCTCGCCGAGTCCGCGATCGAGATCCACGTCAAGGTAACGGCGGACGTCGATCGCGCCGAGCAAGGGCTCCGCCGAGATCCAGCGCGTCGCCGCCGGCGTGGCGAGCAGCCTCTGAATACGCTTGTCGGCATTCGGCTGGTCTTCGACGCTGACGCCGAGCTGTACGTTTGGCAGTGGCCACCGCAGCGTTTCGGCGATCGGCTCGTATTTCACACAGTCGCGCACGTTCATCTCGGCGTCGCTCATATAGAGCCACATCCGATCGGCGCGCTTCGTCAGCACCTGGAAGGTGTGCTGCGGACACATCGCCATGACGGCAAACACCTCGTCGATGAACTCATCCGAAACCGCTTCATGGAACAGATCCGCGCGCGGGCAGACGAAGATCGTGCGCGGCTTCCTCCAGGAGAGGGGTTCCCCGATGGCATCCTCTCGACACAGCACATCGCTGAAGCTGCGGCCGTACCAGATGCTCTTCGGGTTCTTGCTCCAGCGCGTTTCCACCTCGCGCCTGGCGTAACAGTGCGTGCAGCCCTTGCTCACCTTGGTACAGCCGATTACCGGCGACCAGGTGGCTTCGGTCCATTCGATGGCGCTTTTAGTGGTCATGGCGCGCGCCCTGCATCGTGGCGTTGTGGCCGGCTATCACCCGGGCGGCCGCTTCGTCGATCACCTGGAAGTCGATCGAATCGCTGTGGCCGTGCGTGAACATGACGGGAATGCCAGGCGAGAATTCGTCGTTGAATGCCTTGATTTCCATGTGTGTGAGCGTCACCATCTTGCGGCCGGCGAGCTTCCACAGCAGCAGCATCGCCATCTTCTGCCACTGGCCGTCGAGCTGCTGCAGGATCTCGGCGTCGTTGAGTTTTGTCACAGTCATGCTGTTGTCTCCATTGCTTGAAGGTTATGGAACAGGCGCTCAAGACGAATGCGCAGTGCCGTTGCCTCTTCCTTCATGGCCAGCGCAATATCCGACACCAGCGGGTTAGGCGACGCCACCAGCGCCATTAGGTCCTGCTCCAGCAGCTCGGCAACCTGTGCAGCTTTGTCGGCGTTTTCAATGTCCATGTTCATGCTGTTGCCTCCATGGTTGCCACGCCCCGTTCGGTAAGGCGACGCATCACGCGAGCGCGCTTGTCGGCATTGCTTTCCATTGGCGGAGTGGTGCGCCTTGCCGGCGTCACGCCGAGTAGCTGGCACCATTCGCTGATGGGCTTCGGCGCCGGCGGACGGCCGCGTTGAACGTGGTCTTTGAACATCTGGATCCGGATCGGGAATCCCTTCTGTTCCAGGGCGGATAGGCGCTTGTGGTACAGCGAGAATTCCTTCACCGTCATCAGCACCGTGTGCTGTAGCGGCTTGGTCGAATGGAGCAGTCGGCCCATGCGTTGCAGCGACTGCGAGCGGCTGCCGTGATGGAAGCTGAACTCGATCACTTCCTCAAGGTCGGTGGTATCGATGCCGCAGTCGCCGACGCGCGACATCACCACGGCCTGGTGTTCGGACAGCACCTGCAGGCGCTTCGTTGTCTCGCCGTGAATGAACGGAATATGCAGCTCGGCCGAGATCCGTTTGCCGTCATCGATGCCGTCAGAAAACACGATCGTCTTGCAGCCTTTGAGGCAGCGCCGCAGGGCGCGATGTTTCTGCTCCAGGTCGGTCACCACCATCACGCGCACCGGCACGTCGGCGATCTGGCCCGAATCCTTGAATTCCTGCCAATCCTGGCCAAGCGCGCGGCCGGTCATCAGCTGGATCATGTCGGCCCGCTTGTCCTCACGGAACGGCGTCGCAGAAAGCCCCACGCGGTACTGCGACTTGATCATCGACAGGCGGCTCGCATTGTTGCCGGGCAGGAACTGCGACTCGTCGAAGCCGACGACCACGGGGGTGCTGTCATCGAAGCTCACGCGCGTGGCATAGCTGAAAATACGCACCACACTGCGAAGACTTCCGGCCTGGTCGAAGATGTCGATTCGGTAGTGGTGCGGCGTCTTCACATAGGCCACGTTGACTGTGCCCTGCGCCTTGAAAAACTCGATCCACTGATCGCGGATCGTGCGCGTGTGCACGAACAACAGATGCTCGCCGGCGAGGCTGGCGTACACCATGCCAAGGAAATACATCTTGCCGATGCCGGGCGGCCAATACACGCCGACGTTGCCGCTGTTGAGGAACTCGCCAAAAACAGGAAGCTGTCCCTCGCGCAACTCATAGCGCAGCGCGTTTGGCAGCAGTTGGTCGGCCGGTACCGGATTCGGCGGGGCGACCGACATGCCGGCCTCGAGCAGGCGGCGGAACGTCGCAAAGGCCTTGCCCGGCTGGCGCCGGGTTGAGAACACATAGCGCAGCAGCTCCTCTTCGCTGACCGGAATTCCGGCGGCATCGTGAAAGCGGCCATCGCGCCAGGTCAGTCCGAGTTTGCCGGCGATCGCATTGAGCACGTTCCCGTCATCAGGCTCGGTATCGGAGAAGATCGCCTTGTCGCTGAAGCGCGAGACCAGGCAGCCGCAGCGCGGGCAGCTTGTCCCCTGGTACATCGGCGTCCACACATCGGTACCGCCGATCGACGCACAACTCTCGAGCGAGAACTTATGCTCGCGATCGACCAGTTCGATATTGCCGTGGTGCACCTTGCATCCGGCTGGGGATGGCTTCACCCCATCCTTCCAATTGTCGGCATGGCAGGTCAACAGTGCATATTTCGGCGGATCCGGCAGCTTGTCCAGCTCCAGCACGGCGCGCGCGTATTTGTCGGCCGCGCGATAGTTGATCGCGTCCGGGTGAGAGCGCAGGAACGCCCCAATCCATTCCACCTTTACCCGGCGCGACCAGACTTGCCCATCGCGGCCGTACTCGTCGTAACTTCGCAACCAGCCGTCATCGATAAAGCGGCGCCACAGGCGGTGGTCGAGTTTGGTCAGATGCTCGAGATCGTAAATCGTCAGATCTTCGTTGTTCCGCGTCGAGTGGCCGATGCGCTTGAGGCGGTTGAACACGGCCGTCGTTGAATTCTCGCAGCCCATGTGCGCATAGATTTCCGCCGGCGGCAGCTTGCCCCAGTTGTCGCGCAGGTACTGGTCCTTTTCAGCGGTCCAGGTGATGCGTGGCGGACGCTTGGATTTGTAGCCGCAACGGCGGGCGGCAGAGTGGATATTGTGGCGCCGGACGCCGTATTCCTTCACCAGTTGGTCGATGGTCTCCCGGGTGCCATCGTAGCGGCGACCGATATCGGCGATCTGCGCCGCGGTAAGTAGTGGCTGGCTCATGCGCCCCTCCGCTGGTCCGCGAGGATCCGCGCCGCCATCAGCGGCGTCCGGCCGAAGCGGCCCTCGACGATGCCGAAGGCGAGCGAGGATTTCGGCAGCGTCACCATCACGCCGTCGTAGGCATCCAGCATCGACTGCAGGGCGATGGCGAGCTGTTCCTCGCGCGGGGTCTCGTAGCGGCGCAGAAACTCGCGCAAGCGCGTCTTTTCTCGCTTCGCAGCTCGCTCGATGGCTGGTTGCAGGAGTTTTTCCAGGGGTGCGTTCATCAATTGTGTCCCTCCGCCAGATAGATGTTGTCGAGGCGATCGAGCAGCTCGCGATCGGCATCGGAGAGCGGCTCGACATCGGCCAGGGTGCGGTCGAACATCTCGCGACCGCAGCGCGAGCAGTGATACAGGCAATTGACATGGAACAGGATCGCGCCGTAGCGGTGGCCGCGCACTCGGCAGACAACGGCGCCGGCGGCATTGGTCAGGCGTCGGCGGATCCGGGTCAGCCACACGTCATCGTTGTAGCGGATCAGTAAGCCGACATAGACCAGGTTCGCCACAGTCACGAAAATGCCGCAGGCAAATGACAGCGGCTGGTCGAGATGCGGGTAATAGAACAGGTTCCAGCAGCCCCAGGCGACGAAGAGGGCCACGGCCGTGGGAGATACGCCATGCACCTGCCGGTCGTGCAGGATCGCGCGGCAATGCAGCGACACGGCGATGGCGGCGCAGAACTCGAAAGCGGCGTTGATGAGGTCGGGTGTCATTCCGGCAACTCCGCGGTATTGAACGGCCGCGCCGTGACGTGAGCGCGTGCCACTTCGGGTTCGGCGGGGATGAATCTCGCATGGTGTTCGCCATCTTCTGTCACCACTTCGAGCTTATGTGTATGGAACAGACCGCCCAGGGTCCAGTCGCAGGGAGCACCGTCCGGTCTCTTTCTGGGCGATGGTGCGCCAGTGAATCGTCCGATGCAGGAGAAGCCGAGATACTTCTCGACATCCTCAAAGGTCTTTCCTGCTCCGGCGTCGATCAGGTCGCGCGCCGATTGCACTGTGCCGCACATCGGGCAGACCAAAGCGAAGTGGGTATGGTCAGGCACCGCCTGTGCAATCAGCATGGCCTGGAATTCGCCGAGGGATATGACCTTCATCACCGGCGCATTCAAGATTGATTCAATTGCTAACGCCATGCTGTTGCTCTCCATGATGATGGGCTTCGACAGGCTCAGCCCGAACGGTTGGGGCTGGCGGATCGATCGCGGCCAGCAATGTGAAATAGACGACGAGGGCGATCAGGGCGTCACGCATGGCGTTCATGCCGGCTTGCCCATGCCGATGACGCGCTTGACGAAGCCGAGGAAGTTGTGCAGGTCGCTGCGGTGGCCGAGCGGGATGTTCCGGTGCGGGCGCTTGCGATAGAGCAGGTACTTGCCCGGCTTCTGCACCACGAACATGCCGTGGTCGCTGGCCAGCTTCTTCGCTTCACAGATCAGCTTCACTTCCTCGTGCGTCATGGACATGGCAGCCTCCGTCGTCGGTATGGGGAATGAGTCAGGCCGCGACCGGCTGCAGGTCGCGGATCTCGTCGGCGAGATTCATGAAGTGGCGATCGTTTTCGCCGTGTTCGGCGTAGCTCGCCATCAGCTCAAGCGCGATGCGCTGGTGCCGCTCGTCGGCGTTGCGCAGCAGGCGCGCCATATCGACCTTGTTGTGGCTGTTGTAGAGGCTCAGCACCAGCGCTTGCAGGCGCTCGGCGGTGGTGTATAGGCCGAGAATGACGCTGCGATGGCGCAGGAATGGGCTGCCGTCCTGCGCCGCATCGGCGACGGCGACGATGGCGCTATTGAGGGACTGCTGCAGGCGGTTGGTCACCGCGATGCACTCGGCGGTTTTCTCCGGGGTGTCGGCAAAGGCCGCGCCGGAATCGAGCAGGCCGAGGGCGGCTTGTGCGGCGTGGATCAGCGGGGTGAACTTCGAAGTTTGCAAAATATGATGCATGGTTTCTCTCCTGGGTGGTTACGTAGATGAGGTGTTGCGGGTGGGTGTGGCCTGGAAAATCCAGCACTTCACGGTGGCCGGCCGTGGCAGTGAAAGGGCATCGCGTTTCTGGTTGTGGCGTTCGTGGATCACGCTGTTCACCGGGTAGCTGGCGGCGACGAACTTGCGCGCGCGGCTGGTTTTCAACAGCTTCTTCAACTCGCGCAGATCGGGCACTTGCTGGCGGCGGTCGGCGGCGACCTGCAGGAAGTGATTCAGGTTGATGGCGATCTCGCCGTCGGCAAACTTGCGCGAATGGTTCAGCAGCGGCGTTTCGTCTTCGCCGTTCAAAAATTCATAGGTGTTCCAGAATTCCTCGACGATCGGGTGGTCGCTGTTGATGGCTTCCTGCCGCTCCGCCGTCATGTCCTCGATGAAGGCCAGCGTCATTTCGCGCTCGGTGCTGCCGAGCGGCAGCACCAGCGCCAGCGCATCGACCAGGGCCGAGAGCAGGGCGTGGTTTTTCACCAGGCGCCGGTTGCGCACACCCGGCACTTTCAGCAGCGTGCCTTCGTAGTGCGCCGCGCGTTGCTCGATGGTGGCGAGGATCTGCTTTTCCGCCATGCAGGCCTTGAGCACGAAGCCGCTCAATTGCTCGACGCCGATCTGCGTGAGCGCATCGGCTGCGGCCTTGCTCTCTGCCGTATGCGAGGCGAGATCGAACTGGATATGGCAGATGCGTTCCATGATGGCCGGGCTGGCCGATACCGATGCGTTCTGGCTGATGCAGATGGCGCCACGGAAGGGCGGCTCATAGGTCTCGTTACCGCTGTTCTTGACGCCCCTGGAATACACGCTGCGGCCGTTGAAGAGCGGCTTCATCTCGTCCCAGTCGAAGCCCTTCTGCTTGGCGCGGTCCTCGTCGGCGCGGTCGCCCTCGATCAGCACCACCGGCAGGTTGGCGACCTGGGCGAAATTGCGCGCGCGCGCGGCCATGGTCGACTTGCTCGGGTCGAAACCCTCGTAGTCGACGCGCCCGGCCAAGCGCCACAAGAACTCGATCAGCGTCGACTTGCCGGCGCCGGGTTCCCCCACCAGTTCGACGAAGGGGAAACTGCCCTGCTTGGCGCGGATCTGTTCGGCGAACAGGCTGCCGAACCAGAACGCCAGTGCCGCAATGCCCTTGTGCTGGTAGCACTGCCACAGCAGCGGCAGCCATTCCGTGGTGAAATCCTTGAGGTCGGTATTGATCGCCAGATCGACGGAACGATTGAGGCTCTTGATCGAGAGCCGGCCGATGTCGAAGAAATCCTCGTCGTTCAACGGCACCATCTTTCCGCCGCACACCGCCACGTCGCCGAACACCCAGGCGCCGTGCGGCTTGCTGTAGCCGATGAAGTCCACCGTCTCGACGGTCTTGATCTTGCCCAGCCACTTCTTCAGCATGCCGTCGAGCTGGCCGGCGGAGCCAGTGAACACCGCGCCGGCGGCGATACCGAGCAGGCGTTTCTTGAATTCGGCGGCGCTGGCCAGTTGCCCACCGGTGAAGGTGTTCTTCACGGCCGGGCCGTCGTGCGGGAAATCGATGCGGAAGTAGTACCAGCTCTCGTCGGTGAGCAGGTTGGCCTGGTAATACAGCGCGGTCGGGTAGCAGTTGGCAATTTCGCTGACCACGTTCGATTCGGCCAGCGCGCGGTCACGTTTCTGCGCATCGGTGAGCGACTTGTCGTCGGCCATCGTGTCCACGCACTTCGAATAGCGGTCGAGATCCAGCTTGAACCAGTGCAGGCGGCTGTCGAATTCAAAGCTGAAGCTGTTCCAGCCGTTGTGGCGGTACATCAGCAGCGCTTTTTCCGGCGCCGTGGCCGCCATCAGCAGCGCGCCCTGGTAGCGGTACTCCTCGATGTTCTTCGCTTCCAGCCGGCCGCGCTGGTGCATGTCGTTCCAGTCCAGTTTGGCCTTGCCCTCGAAGGCGATCACCGCCGCGCTGGCTTCCCAGCCCTCTTCGCGCGAACGCTTCACCCACTGCCTGGCGTAGCGACGCCCGGCGCGGTCGCCGTCGAGCCCCCACACCAGCGTCGGCCGCGGCACATCCTCGGCCGCGCAGCGCGCCGCCAGTGCCGCCAGCGACTTGGCCGGGTAGTTGTTGCAGCTCATGGCCGCCACAGCCGCCACGTCGTGATGCAGCCAGGCGATGGCGTCGAAGATGCCCTCGACGATCCACAGCTCGGCGGGGATCGGGGGAGGAGACCCGTCGCCGGTAGGGGGTTGCCACCAGGTGCCGCCGTAGGAGCCGCGGAAGGTCGCCTTGCGGTCGCCAAAGCGCGCCGGCTGGTCGATGATGCGTTCCCACCACACACCATCTCCGGCCGCGGCGAGCGGGAAGCGCACCGTCGCCGAGCCGATCTTCTTCTCGCCGTCCCAGTAGGATTCCTGCTTGTACCAGCCGGCGATCTTCGCCAGATCGAAGCCGCGCGCATCGCGCAGATAGGCATCGGCCGAGGCATTCGGCGCTTCCGGCGTCGGCTTGTGGCGTTCGCTCCAGCGCTCGAACAGTTCCGGGTACAGCTCCTTGACGTGGAACTCGGCGCCGCAATTGTTCAGGCGCTGGCAGCGCAGCACCCAGGGTGAATCGGCATAGGTGTGCACCGATTTCTGGTCGCAGCGCGGGCACTTGCCCTTCTGCAAGAATTTACCGTGCTCCTTGAAGGCGAAATCGCGGTGCAGTCGTTCGCGCAGGTCTTGGTGTAGTCGCTGTTCCATCGAGTTTGGGCAAATCGCGGGCGTAAAAAATCTCCTGGCCGGGCATCGGCCATGCTGTTGTCGTAGTCGGGAAAGCTGCTCGCGCGGTGCGCGATTCAGGCGGGGTTAGCTGCTATCGAGTGCCATGGCGGCGCGCGGATGGTGCGTTTCTTCAAGGGCCAGCGTGCACTGGTTTCTTTCGGCCGCAGCGGCCGCTTGTTGCGCCGCCGGCGAACGCGGCGAGCGCTGGATATACACAGTGGGATCGGGGCACATGGAGGGCGCGATGGTGCGCACCGCGCTGGTGTGCGCCACCCAGGTGTGGGCGCATTCCACGTTCTGGCACTGGATCGTGTGTTCGACGGTGAGGGAACTCATCTCGCGGCTGGTGCGAATGACCGCCTTGGCCTTGCAATGGGGACATTTCAAACGCATCGAGCAGTGCATCAGCCTTCCCCTTCGCAGTCGCCATGGTCAGGATCGATCAGCCCGGACAGGTTCGCGATCGTGCCGAAGAGCAGCACCGCGGCGGCAACAATTGCAGCCGCCAGCCACCAGGGCAATTGGATCAGCAGCACCGCTGCCCCTGCCAGAAAAGCCAGCAGGATCAACACGGCGAAGAACATCTCGATCATTTGACGATCCCCCTGTTCATGGCCGCTTCCACCGCCGCCAGCGAACGCTGCAGGGTGTCCATGGCCTCGACGATCTCGCGCTGCGCCGTTTCCAATTCACCCGGATCGACGCCGTCGATCAGCCGCGCGATGGCCTCGTTGGCCTGCGCCGTCTCGACCAGGTCGGCGCGCAGCAGATTCACCACCGTGGTCGACAGATCATTGACCGTCTCGGCCAGCAACGCGCGGGCACCCAGTCCGCAGGGGCGCAGCAGGCGATCGGCCGTGGCGCGGCGTTGCGGCGCCGGCAAGGCGGACAGTACCGACACCATCATGTTGGCCGGCAGGTGGTTGCGGTCCTTGCTCACGTCGTCGAGCCAGCGGTAAATGCGGTCGGCATTGACGCGCATGCGCTCGATGGTGTCGCGCGTCGGCGGGTTGAAGACGATGCCGGTGATGAGCGGGCCGTCGATTTGTTCGTGGGCTTCGACGATCGTCTGCGCTACCGTTTCGCGGCTCCAGCCGTTGCCGCGGCGCCAGTCCTCGACGGCTTCGCGCAGGATGGCGATGGCGGTGGCGGGGCGTTTGCAGGACTCACGCGGCATCGCGGTGCTTCCTGGCCAGATGGTGGCCCTCGTCGCCGCCCGCCCAATAGGCGTCGGCTTCGGCGGTGCCGACGGCGTAGGGCAATCTTGTCCGCGCCGTGCCGTCAACCTCTGCCTGCAGGATGTGCAGCACTCCGCGCTGGTAGGCTTCACTGCGTTGTGTGGTGCCGCGGCAGAACCGCGTTGCCATCATCTTTTGGACCAAGATGCTCGTGGCTTTAAGTTCGTGATCAAGCGACAAGGCGAGCCTCCCGTTCGATTTTGTCGAGGCGGATGTACCAGGAGCGATTCGGCGACCCACCGGCATCCCATTCAGACATGTATTCCGGTTCGTTCAACAGGTCCGCCAGTGTCTGCAGCTCGCTACGCGTGACGTTCTGTTCGCCCATGCTGTATCCGGTATGGGCCGTGCGCTGCGCCTTGCGATCCACTAGCGCCCTGCGCGTGTTCACATAAAACCGTGCTGCGGTGTTCTTGTTGTGCGTCTTATGCTGCATGACTTGCCGCCCCCCGGCGCTTAAGCTGCGTTGCGTGTACTTCCTGTTGCCCCCAGCGGTTGATCGCCGCCCCCTGTGTTGCCCGTCGCCCCCCGGCGCCGGTGATGCAAAAAAACCGCGCGGCGGGGGCTAAGCCCTTTTGCCGCGCGGTTCCCCTGTTGCTGCGGCAGGGGCGGTTTTCGGTTTGCAAATCCTTGACAAGCCCTCCAGATAGGCCAGCCGCGCCAGCGCCGACAGCGTGGTGCCCATCTTGGCGGCGATGCGCTCGGCATCCGCTCTCTCGGCTGACATCAGGCGCAGCGCGATCGGGTGTTTTGTATCGAGCCCAGCGGGGTTGCGGGACTTGTGTTGCTTGTGCATAGTGCTTTCCTTGTGTGTTACACAGAACAATAG
>JBASWL010000088.1:0-2916 GCA_049276455.1 Georgfuchsia sp.
TCAATGTATTCATGCGGGTAATGGCCGTCATAAATGCGAACGAGATTTACTGCCTGATCACGATCCATGGCGCCGCGTCGAACCTCAATCGATGCATCCTGCGTGGCGCGGCCAAAGCCGAACTTCAGATACATCAGGTAGGTGTGGAGTGCGTAGAGAGCCTGATCGTTCTGGGAAAAGTTGGTAAACGTGCCAGAGTTCGATCCTTCCGCCTCTTTGAGGCCGCAGCGTTCCTTGGCAATAAGGTAGTTGCGGTACGGATCCCAGTTCTCGAAATACGACCAGTGGGTAATCTCGATCGACGAGCGTACCAAGTCAGCATCGCTGGGGAAACGGAAGAAGAACAGATCCTGTTCAGGCACGCCTGAGCCCTGCAATACTTTGTCGTAACCGTCTTCAAGGTAGATTTTTTTCATGTAGTGCACGTCGTAGATGGGGTTCTTGCCTGTTTCAGTGGTACCCCCGTACTCAACCTCTCCATCTTCGCCGTAAAAGATAAGGCCGATGCCCAGCTGGTTGGCTATTCGGACGGGGGCCGCCTGGATTGCCGTCAACCATCCGTAGTACGGGAAGCCCATCTCAACCAACCCCACGCGGTTGAGGACACGCATCGCCTCATGGGCAGGGTTAACACTGATGTGATTGTAGCCGCTCTCCACGAAGGCGCGCAGGTTCTGCTCACCCAATTGCAGTGGTAATGCGGGCGTTACTGTCAAGCACAACGGATTCATGCCGTATTTGTGCTTAAGGTTGTAGGCGACATATGAGCCGTCTTTGCCGCCGCTCACAGGAACCAGACAGTCAAAACTACCACCCGTGTCGCGGTGTTTATCCAGTAGTTTGTCTAGTTCCTTTTGGCGCGCATCCCAATTGAGCGTCTTCTTCTCCTCCATCCAGCGGCATGCATTACACCAGCCTCGTTCGTCGAAAGTAATTCGCGGACGCGTGGACATCGCCAGACAGTGACTGCACCAGCGCAAGTTTTTAACTTCAGATGTCATGTTTAATCTTCCAGTTTGTTTGGGGTTTCAGGTGTTATTTCCGTTTGCCTTGGCGAGATCTTCAGGTCGTCCGACATCCAGCCAAAGCTCGTGCATCGGGTAGGCCACTGTGCGGCAGCCTTTGGATTGCAGGAGCTCGAATAAGGTGGGCATATCGCAATGAGCACCAATGTGAAGGCTATCAAGGGCCGTTGGCTCTAGAACGTAAACGCCGGCATTGATATGGCTGCGAGCGATAGGCTTTTCCTCGAAACCCACAATCTTAACGCCTTTCAACTGCACCACGCCAAAAGGATGCTGCCATTCGTGCACACGCACGGCCATGGTGGCGATAGCATCGTAGCGGGTATGAAAATCGAGCAGTTCGCCGTAGTGAATATCGGTAATAACATCGCCATTAGTGACCACAAACGGGGCGCTGGGTTGCGGGTTGAGCAAGCCCAGTGCCCCAGCAGTGCCCAAAGGGGACTGCTCGCGCAAGTAATCGATCCTCACGCCTAGATGCTCGCCATTGCCAAAGTGATCCTCAATCATATGACCCAAGTAATGAATGGCCAGCACATAATGGGTGAAGCCCTCCAGCTTGGCACGCTCGATGATGTGCTCCAGCATCGGCTTTCCCGCAATCGGCAACAGGGGCTTCGGGCAGTTTTCAGTGTGTGGGCGAAGCCGCGTACCCATCCCACCAGCCATGATGACCATCAGGTTGGGACGTGCAGGTGGCGTGGTGATTTCATCCCAGAGATGCAGTCCAACGACATTGCGGTGCTCATCGACCACGGGAATCTGTTGAATTTTATTAGCAACCATGAGCCGCATGACCATCTCACGCGTCATTTCAGGAGGAACCACCAGCGCATCATGATGGATGACGCTAGCGATCGGGCTACTGAGATCGAGTCCCCTGAGCAAACCACGCCGAATATCGCCGTCAGAGATCGTACCTTGTAGCTCGCCCGCTTCATTGACCACCAAGACAATCTTGAGCCCACCCTGGTCCAGGTTGCGTATCGCCTGCTGTATCGTGGAATTAACGGGGAGGATCGCTTGGCGCCAGGTATCTTCAGCAGAGGTCACTTTTTATACCTCGATTCACCTGGGGGTAGATCATGGAAAGTCTTTCTTACAATGCCATCAATCGCATAGTGCTTAATTGTTTCAACAACTTTCTCACTTGCGCCGCCCTCACCGTAGGGGTTGCGCACATGGCTCAAGCTCATTTGAAAGTCTGCGGAATAAAGTCTTTCTAAAGCAGCTGATATATTCAGTCGGGTTGGTTCGCAATTGATCACGCTGGCTGCTTGTAACCGCCCACGCTGGCGATCGCCGATGTTGATCGTTCCCTTTTTATAGGTTGGAGCTTCAGTCAACCCGCTGGAAGAATTCCCCAACACGCCATCGAATTGAGCAATACAAGACAAATAGCGTAATTGGCCAAGGGAAGTGTAGGCGCGGGCGTTGGGGTGCTGTACGACAAATTGCTCCACCATTTTGATCAGAACCCGACCATCGGTATCAGCGTTCGGCATAGTAAAAATTAGCTGCGTATCCTGCAGCTCGGCCAATGCTGCCAACAGTTCTGCCATCTGACCAGCGGCGGTTGCCGTCTCAAGCGTGACAGGATGAAAGGTTATGAGCAGGTTTCTTTGTCCAAGCTTGAAGTCAAGCGATGCCTCTAACTCTGCACGATTGAGAAGCTTCAGGCGTTTTATGCTGTCAATACCCAGTCCACCGACCAGGAACACGCGTTCAGGTTGCTCCCCCAGTTGAATTACACGCTGACGGTATTCTTCCGCTGCCACGAAATGCAGGTGCGACATCTTGGTGATCGAATGTCGAAGCGACTCATCAAAAGCGCCTTCAGTGGTCTCGCCACCATGCAAGTGGGCAACAGGTATGCAGGCGACCAGAGCGG
>JBASWL010000089.1:0-26724 GCA_049276455.1 Georgfuchsia sp.
ACCTCGACATGCATCGACAGACCGATGCGCAAGGGATGTTCGTTGAGCTCCTTGGCGTCGAGCGCGATGCGCACCGGCACCCGTTGTACGATCTTGATCCAGTTGCCGGTCGCATTCTGCGCCGGCAACAGAGACATCGAACTGCCGGTGCCAATGCCGAGGCTGGCGATACGGCCGTGATAAATCACATCGCCGCCATAGAGGTCGGAGCGTACCTCGACCGGCTGGCCGATGCGCATGTGTTCGAGCTGGGTTTCCTTGAAGTTGGCATCGACCCAAAGTTGGTCGAGCGGCACCAGTGCCATCAGCGAAGTGCCGGTCGTCACATGCTGTCCGAGCTGGGCGCTGCGCCGCGTTACATAACCGGTCACCGAAGCCCGCAAGGTGCTGCGGGCGTAATCGAGATAGGCCTTGCGTACCACCGATGCCGCCGCCTTCACTTCCGGATGCGTGGCGATCGAAGTATCGTCGGTCAATGCACTGGTGGTGGCAAGCTGTTCGCGCGACACCATCAGGGCGCGCTCGGCGGATTCCAGCACGGCCTGGGTGTGGGCCAGATCTTCCCTGGAAATCGCACCGGAGACATCCAGGCCATGTCGACGTTCGACATCCGCGCGCGCGCGATCAAGGGCAACCTGTTTGACGGCAAGATCGGCACTCTGGCCACCGACATTGGCATAAAGGCCGCGCACCTGACGCACGCTGCGCGCCAGCGCGGCTTCTGCCTGTTGCAGTGCGACCCGGGAATCGTTCGGGTCGAACTTGACCAGCGACTGCCCTGCCTTTGCCAGCATGTTGTCGTCCACGCTGATCTCGACGATGGTGCCGGATACCAGGGGCGTCACCTCGATGATGTTGCCGTGGGCATAGGCATCGTCGGTGTTCTCGTACCAGCGGCCATGTAAAAAGTACCAGACTGCGTAGCCGACGGCGGCGATGGCAATTATGATCGCCAGTCCCTTCAGCAGGAAATTGCGGCGGCCGTTGTTGTCGTTCGCCGGGGTTGCGGAGGAGGAAGTGGCGCTCATGATGAAACCTTGCTTGTCGTGTTTTGCGTCGTTGAAGATGCGGTATTGCCCTGGGATTCGGTGCTGTAGCCACCACCCAGTGCCTGCACCAGTTGTATAGCGCTATCGATCTGCTGTGTATGGATACCGGCCAGCGTCATTTCCGCCGTCAGCACCGACCGCTCGGCATTCAGCGCTTCGATGTAGTTGCCGATTCCGTGCCGATAGCGTTGCATCGCCAGCTCCCAGGCTTCGCGCGCGGCGCTGACCGCTTGCTGCTGCGCCGACTCCTGGGCAGTCAGGGCTTGCGCCGCCTGTATCTGCAGCGCCACGTCATTGAGCGCACCGACCAGTGTCTTGTTGTACTGTGCGACCGCGATATCGTATTCGGCATTGCGCCCGGCAAGATTGGCGCGCAGGCGACCGCCGTTGAAGACCGGCAGGGAAATCGCCGGCGCCACGGAATAGTAGCGGTTGCGCAGGGAGATCAGATCATCGGCATGTAAAGACACCAGCCCGATGGCGGCGGTGAGGTTGAAGCTCGGATAAAAACCCGCTTTCGAAGCGTCGATGTCGCGCCGAGCCGCTTCCACGCGCCAGCGGGAGGCGACAATGTCAGGGCGCCGGCCGAGCAGATCGGCGGGCAGGTTGTCGGGTACCGCCAATGCCAATGGTTGCAGTGTTGCCGGCCGGGCTATCTCGGCGGCACGGTCCGGGCCCTTGCCAATCAGGATGGCCAGCGCGATTTGCCCGCTTTCGATGACATGCGCGGACTGCGCCAGTTGCTGCCGGGTGGCCGCGGCCATTGACTCTGCCTGGCGTTGCAGGCCAATGCCGTCGATGCCTGCGCTGACGCGCTGCATTGTCAGATCAAGCAAATGCTGCGTACGTTCTGCATCCTTTTGCGCCAGGTCATGTAACCGGTAGGCATAGGCGAGCCGCGCATAGGTGTGCGCCACATCGGCCGAGAGCGTCAGCCGGGCGGCCTGGGCATCGACTTCGCTCGCGTGCTGCTGTCCCAGTGCCGCTTCCCATGCAGCCCGCTCGCCGCCCCACAGGTCGGCGTTATAGCTGCCGCTGGCGCCCAGCATCCAGGTCGTTGCAGAGAGGTCATCGTCCGTGGAGGAAATCACCTTTCCGGGAATATGGACGGCCTGCACAGTACCCGTTGCCTTGATGGCGGGTGCGCGCAAGGCATCGGCATCCATGGCCAGGGCGCTGGCCTGACGAATGCGCGCATCGGCAGCGGCCAGATCAGGATTGGCTTGCAAGGCTTCCTGGATCAATCCATCGAGCTGCGCATCGCCGAGCGCATGCCACCAGTCCAGATCCGGCCAGGTGCGAGCGTACTTGGCATCGGCATTTGCAAGAGACTTGCCGGCGGACAAGGAAGCCGGACTCGCCATCCGGCCTTGCGTGGAGAGTCCGTCGCTGCTCGCGCAGCCACCAAGCAATAACAACAGACCCAGCAGCGGGACTGTCGTTTCAACATTCAAGCTGCGGAATATTTTTGGATTGTTCATGGGAATGTTCAACACACACTATTGCTCAGCATGAGCATCGAGACGATCGCGAATGCGGTGCAGGAGGCCGAACAATTGGGTCTGTTCGGCGTCGCTAAGTACCGCAAAAACCTCGGCGTTGACCTGCGTTACGCTGTTCTTGATCGAATCCCAGGCTGCCCTGCCTTGATCGGTCATGAAAACCTCAATGGCCCGCCGGTCCGCCATATTTGGCCGCCTCGCCACGTAGCCCTTCTCCTGTAGACGATCCAATACGCGGGTCAATGCGCCGCCGTCGTGTTCAACACTGAGCGCCAGTTCGGAGCAACTCATCGACTGGACCTTGCTGAGTGCCTTCAGCACCCGGTACTGGGTGATATTGATATCGAAGCCCCGGCTTGCGAGCAGGCGTTCGCCGCGCCGGAGCAGGCTGAGACGCACCGACCGCAACAAAAAACCGAAGGTCTCCTGTTGATCTGATTTCATGGATGATTTCTTTGTGGTGTTCAAAGTTGGCATGACGATAATTTACATGCTTTGGCAAATATTGTCACGGCAAATGAGTGCGAAAACAGCTCCAGCAAACCAAAACCTCGATGTCAATTGCTCAAAGCTTGTTACTTCAGGTTTCCTGCCAGATAATTGCCTTATTGCATAGCAATCTTATAAGCGGTAGCCTTGTTAATTAATACATCCACCCAAGGAGTCCAAAATGAACAGCACTACCGATGTTTCCAAGGAAAAGCTGGCTGCCGATCTCAAAGTCGTTGTTGCGGACACTGAAGAATTATTACGCGCTACGGCTGGGCAAGCCGGCGATAAGGTGGCAGAACTGCGAGGCAAGATAGAGGGCCGCCTGCACAACGCTCGCGCCACGCTAGCTGAAGTGCAAAGCGTTGCCGTAGACAAGGCCAGGCAGGTCGGCCACGCTACTGATGATTATGTTCACGGCAATCCGTGGGCGTCGGTCGGTATCGCAGCCGGGGCCGGACTTCTTCTCGGTATTCTGATTAGCCGCCGCTGATCATTTGAATGAGTAATCCCCGGCGTAGTCTGCTCGACTCGACACAAACCTTGCTCGACACCGGGCTAGGTCTGCTACAAACCAGAATCGAGCTACTGGCCACCGAGTTCGAGGAGGAAAAAACCCGGCTATTGAGCAATGTGGTGTATGGCGCCATTGCTTTCGTGCTGCTGAGCCTCGGCTTGGTGTTTGTTTCCATCACCATTACTGTCTTGCTCTGGGATGACCACCGCCTGCTGGTTCTCGCTTTAATGAGTGCTGTTTTCCTGATCAGTGGCAGCATTGCACTGTTCCTGACCTTCCGCAATGCGCGGCTTCGTGAGCATTTTTTCGGTGCGACGATTGCGGAGTTGAAGAACGATCGCGCTGCCTTGCGCGGTAAAGATCAGCAATGAATAGTCAGCGTCGGCTTGAGCTGGCCCTGAAAAAGCAGCGCCTGCAATACCGTTGTACCGAACAGCGACGCGAACTTGTACGGGGCCTTATGCCGCTGGTGCCGGTTTTGGCGATTGCTGAAACGGTACGTAGTGGAGCACGCTGGGTTCGGACACATCCAGCGATTTCTGCGGGCGCAGCCGCTGTGATTGTTATTGCAAAGCCAAGGATGACCGCGCGCTGGGTTCGGCGCGCTTTGCTGGCATGGCAAGCCTGGAGCAAGCTCCAACAACTGGCAAGGACCCAAAAGCAACCCTCTCGAGCTGGTTAATTGGCCGGGTTTTTGTTGCTTGTTCCGTTTCAGAATGCCGTGCGTCAGCACTAGGATTGGCTTATGCTTCCGCGCCTTCTCTTGCTGCTCGCCCTATTTTGCCAGATCGCCTTGTTAAGCGGTTGTGGTAACTTGCCGGCCAATACCGCTCGGCCAGTTGTGTTGTCGGATGCGGACATTCAGGGTAACGAAGTCGTGGTGTTCGCCATGGGGCTACTGGAAACGGACTATCGCTTCGGCGGCAAGAATCCCTCAGCTGGCCTCGATTGCAGCGGCATGGTCAGTTATGTCTTCGACAGGGCCATCGGGCTCAAGCTTACCGGCTCGGCCGCAGATATCGCGCGCAAGGGACATATCATCAAGACGTCCGCGCTTCGGCCTGGCGATCTCGTCTTTTTCAACACCGCCGACCGGCCACATTCGCATGTCGGTATCTACATTGGTGATCAGCGTTTTGTGCATGCGCCGAGCAGGAACGGCAAGGTGCGCATCGATACCCTGAGGGCAGGTTGGTTTGCTGTGCGCTTCGAAGAAGCGCGAACTTACTTCGACTGATTTTCAAACAAAAGAATTCACTTCGCGCGCGTTGCGGCGTGCTCAGCAAGAGAACTACGCCTGATTGCGGTAGACCTTGCTCAGGAATGTGTCGGCATCGAAATCGGATTCACTCTTCGCTTCGCTGCGGCTGACTTGCTGCAAGCAGAGTTGCAGTTCAGGCACCGGCGGCAACCAGCCTGCGTCCAGCACCTCGTCCTCGAAAGAGCCAAATTCGTCTTCAATGATCTTGCCCGTGCTCATGTTCATCACCTTTAGCATGTCCGTTCTCCTTGTTTTTTCCATCACGTTGAAAAATGAAGCGGACGTACTGAGTATATCGAGATGATGCACAAAAACTTGAGTAAAACCGTAGATGAAATGATCAAGTGTTGCGTTTATGCCACGGTGCTACACGCAGCAATAGCAACATCCCCGGCAGGGCTAATAGCGCACAAAGCAAAAAGAAATTGGTCCAGCCAAAGGTATTCACCAGCCAGCCGGTGGTCGAATTAAAGAAGGTACGTGGCACGGCCGCAAGGCTGGTAAACAGCGACAGTTGAGTTGCCGTATGGCGTGGATGCGTAGTGCGGGCAATGTAGGCGACAAAGGCAACGGTACCTAGACCGACACCGAGCGCCTCAATACCGATCACGAAGGCAAGCGCACTCAGTTGAGGTATCGCAATAACGGACTGCGGTCCCTGATTTGCCAGCCAGGCGAATCCGAAGATGGAAAACAGCTGCACCAGTCCGAACAGCCAAAGCGCTCTGTTGATGCCGATCCGCACCATCCAGAGACCACCGAGCAGTCCGCCGGCTACGGCTGGCCACAGCCCCGCGTTCTTGGCAATCAAGCCAATCTGTGATTTGGAATAACCCATCTCCAGGTAAAAGGGTGTCGCCAGCGCGGTGCACATTGAATCACCAAGCTTATAAAAAAAGATGAAGGCCAGAATAATCGCCGCCTCACGCCAGCCGGCGCGGTCGATGAATTCCCGGAATGGCTCCACCACCGCCTGCCGCAGAGTGCGCGGCGCAGCGGCAAGCGTAGGCTCATTAATCATCAGTGTCATGAAGATGCCCGGCAACATGAACAAGGCGGTTACCGAAAAAACCATTTGCCAGGAAAGGTAATCGGAGAGAATCAGCGAGAGTGAACCTGGCACCAGTCCGGCGATGCGATAGGCATTGACATGCACCGAGTTGCCGAGGCCGAGTTCCTCTTCCGGCAGTAGTTCGCGCCGGTAGGCATCGAGCGCGATGTCCTGCGTTGCCGAGGCGAAAGCGATCAGCGTGGCCAGCAGCGCGATTTGATGCAGATCCGTGGCAGGCGAAAACCCTCCAAGCGCAGCAACCGTGCCCAGCAACAACAGCTGTGTTACCAGCATCCAGCCGCGGCGGCGGCCGATCATCGGCAGGGCATAGCGGTCGAGCAGCGGCGACCAGAGGAATTTCCAGGTATAGGGAAACTGGATCAGCGCGAAGAGGCCAATGGTCTTGAGATCAATGCCCTCGGTCTTGAGCCAGGCCGGAACAAGGTTGAGCAGCAGGTAAAGCGGAAGGCCGGAACTGAAGCCGGTCAGTACGCAAATCAGCATGCGTCGCGAGAGCAGGGTGCGCAGGGCAGGAGGTGTCATCCCACGGGGATTCCCTTCAGTCATTATTGCGAGGCGGCGCAGCCGATGAAGCAATCCATGGGGTTAAGAGACATGTATCGCCACGGGCTTGACGATCCTCCCGATGACGATGCAAGACGGTTCATGGATAGGAACTCTATCTCCGCGTGATGCGATATACGGCGAGACTGCCGAGGTAGTTATGTTCCTCGATGATCTCAACACCTTTATCAAAAACTTTGCGTTCTTTTACCGTGATGTTACGCAGTGCACAGAACTCGTCGAAATCGGCGATGGTGCATAAATGTATGTTGGGCGTGTCGTACCACTGGTAAGGCAGGTCTTCCGACACCGGCATGCGACCATTGAGAATATCGAGGCGAAGCTTCCAGTAGCCGAAGTTGGGGAAACTCACCACTGCCTCGCGACCAACACGCAACATTTCGTAAACGATGGTCTCCGTGTGACGCATGGCCTGCAAGGTATGCGACAGGATCACATGCTCGAAAGCGCCATCCTCGAAACCGGCAAGGCCAGCTTCGAGATTGCTCTGAATCACGTTGATGTCGTTGCCGATTGCGGCCAGTACCTTGTCGTCGTCAATCTCGACGCCCCAGCCGCGCACACCGCGCTCGTTGATCAGGCGACGCAACAGCGAACCATCGCCGCAGCCAAGGTCAAGCACGCGCTCGCCGGGCCGCACCCAACCTGCAATAACGTCGAAATCTGAGCGTACTGGCATGGCATTCATGTTTTCACATTACCCAGATAGGCGCGAATCACTGCGTGGTATTTCGGGTCGGGCATAAGGAAGGAATCGTGGCCGTAGTCGCAACCCAGTTCGGCGTAAGAAACGTCCTGCCCATTTTTGAGTAGCGCATCGACGATTTCGCGCGAACGCGCAGGCGCAAAGCGCCAATCGGTGGCGAAGGAAACAATGAGGAACTTGGCCCGTGCAACCGACAACGCTACGGCCAAGTCGCCGTCACCCTCGCGCGCCGGATCGAAGTAGTCAAGCGCCTTGGTCATCAACAGATAAGTGTTGGCATCGAAGGTCTCGGCAAACTTGTCCCCCTGATAACGCAGGTAGGACTCAACCTCGAACTCGACGCCGTAGTCAAAGCCAAGGCTACTGCCGCGCAATTCGCGGCCGAAACGTTCGCCCATCTGGTCATCCGACAAATAGGTGATGTGACCGAGCATGCGCGCCAGGCGCAGCCCGCGCCAGGGTTTGACGCCGCGCTCATAAAAGTGGCCGCCGTGGAAATCGGGGTCGGAGAAAATTGCCTGTCGCGCCACGTCGTTGAAGGCGATGTTCTGCGCCGTCAACTTGGGTGCTGCGGCGATCACCAGGGCATGACGGATGCGCTCCGGGAAAGTGATGGTCCAGCGCAATGCCTGCATGCCGCCAAGGCTGCCGCCGATCACGGCTGCCCAGGCGTCGATGCCGAGCAGGTCAGCCAGCCGTGCTTGGGCACGTACCCAGTCGATCACCGCGACCAGAGGGAAATCAGCGCCCCATGGCTTGTCTGTAGCCGGATTGATGCTCGATGGCCCGGTCGAGCCATGGCAGCCGCCCAGATTATTAACGCCGACCACAAAGAAACGGTCGGTATCCAGCGGTCGGCCGGGGCCAATGATGTTGTCCCACCAACCAACATCGTCGGGCGCATCGGCATAGGTTCCGGCGACATGGTGAGTACCCGACAGCGCATGACAGACCAGGATGGCATTACTCCTGGTGGCGTTCAGCGTGCCGTAGGTCTCGTAAACTATATCGTAGGCAGGCAGCACCGCTCCGCTGCGCAGCGCAAGCGGAGCGTCGAAATGCGCGCGTTGCGCAACAACCTGTCCTACACCTGATGAATTGTTGATAGTCATCAAAGGGGCCTATTCAGGTTTGGCCGGCGCGATGCGTTGCCGGCGAAATGCGGATGGATGCAAGGCGGAGGGCGCAGCCAATGGCCATCCCCCTTGGCAAGCCCGACAACGCCGCAGACGCCGCATTTCGCTGCAACCCGAAGGGAACGGAAAAATTTACCGCATGGCGGCGTTGCTCGTCGTTTATTTGGAATAACCAAATCGCTCTCCTTGCGCCTTACCCTGCGGTAAATTTTCCTCGTTCGCACACGTCGTCCAAGCCTGAATAGGTCCCAAAAAAACCCGATCGGCGTCTGGCGCGGACCGGGTTGTTGGTTATTTCCCTGTCTCGCTTTAGCCGGATTTATCAAGCGCCCGCAAGCAGAGTCAAATCGGCGCAACAGATGAAGGCTACCGACCGTGTGGCGGCTTGTCAATCCTGAGCCTCTCCAAAGAAAGAAAATAATAGGGCCAGTTCGTTAATCTTGCCAAACAGAAAGCGACGCCCTCCCTCCGAGATGAACACCAACTTTCAACGCCAGCGCTTCCCGGATAGTCAGAAAGCAATCATCCATTCCCAATCGGATATGATGTTGAGACTCACAAACAGACCAAATCAGAATATCGGTGTGCAAGATATTAGGCGCTAGGCCAATCCCGATTTTGTGCGCCGGCAAACAGCCACAGCACGGACCTTTAGACGCACCAAGTAAATTCAATGACGCATCACATTAATTGGCTATGGAGCCGCCTAAGTATCGCCGCTCGGTCAATGCTGGCGGTGATTTCATCTTTTGTAGTGGCGGGACTGGCCGCAGTGAGCCTTACCACTTATTATGCAGCCGCCAACGCCAAGATAGAGTTGGCAGAGGAGTATCAGCATGACATCGTGCGAGTGAAGCCGGGAATTGTTTCCGCATTGCGAGCACACGACACCAAACGCTTGAATGAAACATTGGAAAGTATTCGTCGTACCCCGGCAGTGATACGGGTTGGTTTTAGAGACGTATCTGAAACCGTCGATTTTGTCAGCGAAACACCAATTATCCTTGCCGCCCCAAACTGGTTTGCAAGCCTGTGTGATACCCGGCATATGACAGGACAACACAGGCTCACCGCAAACGATGTGTATTTTGGTTTGCTGACCCTTGATTTGTCACCTATTCCGTTTATCAATCTGGCCTGGGAGCGGACACAACAGCAGATGCTGATTCTTTCCCTGGCACTGGGTATGGTTTTTGTCAGTATCTGGCTGGTGTTGCGCAGTAGCTTGAAGCCGCTGCAGGAACTGCTGAAAGGAACCCATGTATTAAGTGAAGGGGATTACTCCGTTCGCCTTGCAGCGCAAGGGAGCCCAGAGTTGCGCCGCAATATCATTGGGTTTAATCGTATGGCGAATGTGCTGGAGCAGGCGAAGAAGCGTAATGCGGAAGTGCTGGACAAAGTCAGTATGCAATTGCAACAGCAGGGTAGTTTTGCCAATGCCTTGCTAGAAGCTCAGGCTAGTGCCGGCGTAGGCTTGGCTGTATTAAACGACGAGAAAGTAATTCTGGCAAATAAGGCTGCGCTGGGGATTTTCGGTCTTAGTCAGGAAGAGTTTGAGAATGTCGCGATTTCCAGCATGGTTGATTCAGAGTACAGAAGTGAATTTAAAAATCACTATTTTCGAATACTGCAAGGGGAAATCCTTTTGTCTCCTCGCATCGAAGTCAAATTGGCAAAGTCGGACGGTGAGGAGCGATGGGTAGAACTAGCCCTGTTCGGGATATCCCGCAACAGCAAATACCTGGTAGCGGTATTGGGTATGGATATTTCCCAACGCAAGCGCGATTCTCAGCAGTTAATGAAGGCGCATGAAATATTGCGGACTCAAAAAGAAGAAGCAGAGCTTACGAGCGAAGCCAAGTCCCGTTTTATCGCGGCAGCCAGCCATGACTTGCGCCAGCCGTTGCTGGCACTCACGCTTTTTTCCGAGCGACTGAAGTACCTTGCTACAACATCGGGGCAGAGCCGTCTCGCTGGTCAGATTGCCGAAGCCGCCGGCAATCTATCTGATCTTCTGGAATCGCTATTGGATATATCAAAAATTGATCTTGCCTCCGTGCACCCGGATATTCATCCCATCGAATTAAGTACGATTCTCGATCGTGTCGCAACGCTGCACCGGCATGAGGCCGATGCCAAGCAATTACGGATGCACGTTGCCAAAACATCGCTCTGGATATTGAGTGACCCGAACTTGTTTTTTCGCATTGTTTCCAACCTGGTATCCAATGCAATCCGCTATACCGAACGAGGATCCATCGTTATCGGTGCAAGACGGGTCAGCGACCAGGTTCGCATTGAAATATGGGATACCGGAATTGGTATCGAGGAAAATCATTTACCGCTTTTGTTTCAAGAGTTCTACCAGATTGACAATCCGGAACGTGATTCTAAAAATGGACTCGGGCTCGGTCTTGCTATCGTTGAACGGCTTATCAAGATACTGGGCCACAAAATAGGCGTTCGGAGTACATCCGGAGCCGGTTCGGTATTTAGCGTCCTGGCTCCGCGTGCAACGCATGGGAATATCGTCCAGTATCCGCAATCCCGGGGGAACCAGACCGTCCGCATTCTTCTTGCTTCAAATAGACAATCAAAGCGAACAGAATTGGCTCAAATGCTTAATTCCTGGGGGTACACCGTAACCGTTTGCCAAAAAGATGAAATTACAAAAACGCTGCTGGATGCATTCACACCTGATCTGATCATATACGAGTCGCCTTGCATTGATTGCCCTGAACAGGTTCATGACATCTTTCTACCCAGAGTAATCCCCGTTATTTGCGTCATGGATGAAGAATGGATCTCTCGCACGGTTGATGTACGACATTCTTGCACTGCTCATGCAGTATCCTTAAAGCCCGCAAAACTGCGAGCCCTGATTTTGCATTTGCTGGCTCAAAGGGAAGAGACAGACTGAGACAGAATGTGGTTGTACCCGGGTAGCACAACAAAGGCTGCGAGCAACCTCCTTGCCGGATTTGTCTTTTTGTTTGCCGCTACCACAGGGCAAGCCCAAGTGCCAGATTCTGATGCCCTTATCGCCGGCATCATGATGCAGGACTGATCTTCCATTCAGATCCCGCCAGCCAACATGATACTGATCCGGCATTCTTTCTGCTTCTGCGACATGTATCGCAGTCAATCAGCGGCGCAGTTGCGTGATGTTTCGCACCGCGCCAGTATCGGCACTGGTGGTCAACGCGGCATAAGCTTGTAATGCTGCCGATACCATGCGCTGACGATGGCCGGGGTGCCATGCTGTGTTGCCTTTTGCTTCCATTGCGAGACGCCGTTCTGCAAGCGTTGCAGCGGAAACTGCCAGGTTGATCGTGCGCGCAGGGATGTCGATCTCGATGGTGTCGCCTTCCTCGACCAGTGCGATGGCGCCGCCCGCCGCTGCTTCGGGCGAGGCATGGCCAATCGACAGGCCCGAAGTGCCGCCCGAGAAGCGGCCGTCGGTGAGCAGCGCGCAGACCTTGCCGAGATCCTTCGATTTCAGATACGAGGTCGGATACAGCATTTCCTGCATGCCGGGGCCGCCCTTGGGGCCCTCGTAGCAAATGACGACCACATCACCGGCGACGATCTTGTCGGCGAGGATCGCTTCGACCGCGCTGTCCTGACTCTCAAACACGCGGGCACGGCCGGAAAATTTCCAGATGCTTTCATCGACGCCGGCAGTCTTTACGATGCAGCCCTTCTCGGCGATGTTGCCGTGAAGCACGGCCAGCCCGCCTTCCTTCGAGTAGGCGTGATCCAGATCGCGGATGCAGCCATTCGCGCGGTCGAGGTCAAGCTTCGGATAACGCCGTTCCTGCGAGAAAGCCTCCTGGGTCGGCACGCCGCCGGGCGCTGCACGGTAGAAGTCGTGCACCGGCTTCTGACCGATGCGTTTCACATCGCAGCAGTCGAGCGCCTCGCCCAGCGAGGGATAGAGCACGGTCGGGCAGTCGCGGTTGAGGAGGCCGGCGCGGTCTAGTTCGCCAAGGATGGCCATAATGCCGCCTGCGCGATGCACGTCTTCCATATGGTATTTCTGCGTCGCTGGCGCCACCTTGCACAGGCAGGGCACCTTGCGCGAGAGGCGGTCAATGTCCTTCATGGTGAAATCGACGCCGGCTTCCTGCGCTGCGGCAAGCAGATGCAGCACGGTGTTGGTCGAGCCGCCCATGGCGATGTCGAGTGATATGGCGTTTTCGAAGGCGCCGAGAGAGGCGATGGTGCGCGGCAGTGCCGAAGCATCATTTTGTTCGTAGTAGCGCCGGCAAAGGTCGACGATGACGCGGCCGGCCTTGAGGAAGAGCAGTTTGCGATCGGCATGGGTGGCCAGCATCGAACCGTTGCCGGGCAGGGACAGGCCCAGCGCCTCGGTCAGGCAGTTCATCGAGTTGGCGGTGAACATGCCGGAGCAGGAGCCGCAGGTGGGACAGGCCGAGCGCTCCATGGCCGCGACTTCGCGGTCGCTGTTGCGGCTGTCGCCGGCTTCGATCATGGCGTCGATCAGGTCAATGGCGCGGTACTGGCCATGCCATTTGACTTTTCCCGCCTCCATCGGCCCGCCCGAGACGAACACGGCCGGGATATTGAGCCGCAGTGCCGCCATCAGCATGCCCGGCGTGATCTTGTCGCAGTTGGAAATGCACACCATCGCATCGGCGCAATGGGCATTGACCATGTACTCCACCGAGTCGGCGATCAGTTCGCGCGAAGGCAGCGAATAGAGCATGCCATCGTGGCCCATGGCGATGCCGTCATCGACGGCGATGGTGTTGAACTCCTTGGCGATGCCGCCGGCCGCTTCGATCTCGCGCGCGACAAGCTGGCCGAGGTCCTTCAGGTGTACATGGCCCGGCACGAACTGGGTAAAGGAGTTGACCACAGCGACGATAGGCTTGCCGAAATCGCCGTCCTTCATGCCGGTGGCACGCCACAACGCGCGTGCACCGGCCATGTTGCGGCCGTGGGTGGAAGTCTTGGAACGATAGTCGGGCATGGGAATCTCCAGCGGATTTATTGCGTGATGCGCAAGGTGTCAAGTGCTGCGCGATAGAATCGCCAATTCTAGCCCATCAAACCTGCCACCTCGACCCTTCACATGCTCGTCCATCCCCAGTTCGATCCCATTGCCATCCACCTCGGCCCGCTGGCGATTCGCTGGTACGGCCTGATGTACCTCGCCGGTTTTCTTGCCTTCCTGTGGCTAGGCAATTTGCGCGCGAAGCGTTTTCCCGATCGCGGCTTCACTGCGAAAGACCTCGACGACCTGTTGTTCTACGGCGTGCTTGGTGTAGTGCTTGGCGGCCGCCTGGGACAGGTGCTGTTTTACGAGCCGGAGTATTACTTTTCACATCCTGCCGACATCATTGCCGTCTGGAAAGGCGGTATGAGCTTTCATGGTGGTTTTCTTGGCGTGCTGGTCGCCATGTACCTGTTCGGCAGAAAGCGCGGCAAAACCTTTTGGCAAGTCACCGATTTCATCGCGCCGCTGGTGCCGCTGGGGCTGTTCGCCGGGCGCATCGGCAACTTCATCAACGGTGAATTGTGGGGACGCCCGGCCGATCCGTCGCTGCCCTGGGCCATGGTCTTCCCGCAGCTGCAGGATAATCTGCCGCGCCACCCCTCGCAGCTGTATCAGGCCGGCATGGAAGGACTACTGCTGTTCATCCTCCTGTGGTGGTATTCCTCGCGTCCACGCCCGACCCGCGCCATCTCGGCCGTGTTTCTGATCGGCTACGGCGTGTTCCGCTGGATCGGCGAATACTTTCGCGAGCCCGACGTCGGCATCTTCGGCCATTCCTATCTGGTCAGCATGGGTCAGTGGCTGTCGCTGCCGATGGTGGTGATCGGAATTACCCTATTATTTTTTGCTCAACGTTCTCAAGGAAAATCATGACTGCACGTCCTTTCAAGGTGCTGGGCATCCAGCAAATCGCCATCGGCGCTCCTTCCAAGGAGCGTCTCAAGAAACTCTGGGTCGACATGCTTGGCCTCGAAATCACCGGCAATTTCGTGTCCGAGCGGGAAAACGTCGATGAAGACATTGCGGCGATGGGCCGCGGCCCGTTCAAGGTCGAAGTCGACCTGATGCAGCCGCTCGATGCCGAGAAGAAACCTGCGGTGCATTCGACACCGCTCAACCACGTCGGACTCTGGATCGACGACCTGCCCAAGGCGGTGGAATGGCTGACGGCACAAGGCGTGCGCTTCGCGCCGGGCGGTATCCGCCCCGGTGCCGGCGGTTTCGACATCACCTTCCTTCACCCCAAGGCCAACGATGAATTCCCGATCAGCGGCGAAGGCGTGCTGATCGAACTGGTGCAGGCGCCGCCGGAAGTGGTGTCGGCCTTCGCCAAGCTGGCAGGCTAACGCGGCTGCAAGGGACTCAGTCGAGTCCCTTGACAAAAACCATATTGGTCGCCGCGCTGTTGTGGCGGAATTTCGCCGCCGCCTGATACTCGGGCGAGTCGTACCAGCGTTTCGCTTCGGCTTCGTCCGCAAAGCGGATGATGGCCGTGCGCGTATAGGGCCACTCGCCTTCGAGCACCTGCGGCGACGGGTCGGCCACCAGCAGCTCGCACTGGTAGTTGCCGAGCAGGGCCTGCACCGCGCGCATGTACTTCCGGAATTCCTCGGGGTCGTGAATCCGGACCTGCGCGATCATATATACGCTCACATTGATTCTCCTGGCTGATGCGGATGCTGTCCGCCCTTGAATAGCGGCATCAGGAAGTCTTCAGTCAACCTGGTGCCAATGCATTTTCATTTTGCGTACTTTTCCATCGCGCAATCGAAAAATTTCGCCGATAAACCGGCCCTGATTTACTGGAGACCGCCCTGGCAGAGATATTTGATCTCCAGGTATTCGTCGAGACCATGGCGCGAGCCTTCGCGGCCGATGCCGCTCTCCTTCATGCCGCCAAAGGGGGCCACGGCGGTCGACAGGATGCCCTCGTTGATGCCGACCATGCCGAAATCGAGCGCTTCGGCCATGCGCCAGATGCGCGCCGCATTACGGCTGTAAAAATAGGCGGCAAGCCCGGCCGGGGTCGAATTGGCGATGTGGATCGCTTCTTCCTCGGTGTCGAAACGCACTACAGGCGCCACCGGGCCGAAAGTTTCTTCGCGCATCGGCAGGGCATCGGGGCTGACGTCGGCCAGCACCGTCGCATTGAAGAAAGTGCCTGCGCGCGCCGCGCGCGACCCACCGATGACGACATGAGCGCCCCTGGCGACAGCATCGGCAACATGGCGCTCGACCTTGTCGATGGCGCGCTGATCGATCAGGGGGCCAAGCTGGACGCCCGGCTCCAGCCCGTTGCCGAGCTTGAGTTTGGCGGCGGTTTCCGCCAGCCTCAGGATGAAGCGTTCGTATATGCCCTGCTGCACCAGTATGCGATTGGCACAAACGCAGGTTTGCCCCGAGTTGCGGTACTTCGATGCGATGGCCCCGGCCACCGCCGCTTCCAGATCGGCGTCATCGAAGACGATGAAGGGCGCATTGCCGCCGAGTTCCAAGGAAAGTTTCTTCACCGTGCCGGCGCATTGCTGCATAAGCAACTTGCCGACCGGCGTCGAGCCGGTAAAGCTGAGTTTGCGCACCAGCGGGTTCGACGTGAATTCGGCGCCGATTTCCTTGGCGTCCCCTGTCACCACCGACAGCACACCATCGGGTACGCCGGCGCGCTGCGCCAGTTCGCACATGGCCAGCGCCGAATAGGGCGTCAGTTCGGAGGGCTTGATTACCATGGTGCAGCCGGCCGCCAGTGCTGGTGCAACCTTGCGCGCGATCATTGCGGAGGGGAAATTCCATGGCGTAATTGCGGCGCAGACGCCAACCGGCTGGCGCAACACCATGAGGCGCTTGCCGGGCCAGGGCGAGGGAATGATTTCGCCATAAGCGCGCTTCGCTTCTTCACCGAACCATTCGAGAAACGAGGCGGCATAGGCGATCTCGCCGCGGCTTTCGGTAAGGGGTTTGCCCTGCTCGACAGTCATCAGCTGTGCGAGGTCTTCCTGATTTTCCATCATCAGGTCGTACCAGTGCCGCAGTATTGCCGCCCTTTCAGCGGCCGTGCGCCGTCGCCAGCCCGGCAGTGCGTGCTCCGCAGCCTCGATGGCGCGCCGCGCTTCAGCAGCGCCCATGTCGGGGACGCTGCCGATCGCGGCGGCAGTGGCGGGATTGAATACCTCGATGCGGCGGCCAGCGTCGGCATCCGCCCAGCTGCCGGCGACAAACGCCTGCTGGCGGAACAGCGAGGTATCGTGTAATAAGGCAGGAGTGGCCGCGTTCATAAACACCTCCGGAAAAGGGTGGCGCATAAACTGCGCAAGCAATCAAGTGCATTCTATTAAGATTCGTTATCGTCCGCCATTTGGTACTGCCCATGAACAGGGGTAATCTCAAGAATGCCTGTCAGCAAATTGTGCGCATCTGCATAGCGCTCGCATGCCTCTGTGCATCGGCGCAGGCGGCGCTGCCGACGCCAGTCGCCAGGGAGTTGAAAACAGCCGGGATCCCCCAATCAGCGGTCGGCATCGTGGTGCAACAGGTGGGCAAACGCGCGGCACTGATCAACCTCAATTCACGGCAAGCCATGAACCCTGCATCGGTGATTAAGCTAGTTACTACCAAGGCAGCGTTGGATATGCTCGGCCCGGCCCATACCTGGACCACCAGGGTATATGCGCAGGGAGCGATTGCCGATGGCGTCCTGCAAGGTAATCTCGTCATTCAGGGCGGTGGGGATCCGAAGCTGACGCAGGAACAATTCTGGCTGCTGTTGCGGCAACTGCGCACACGCGGACTACGCGAGATCAAGGGTGATTTACTGCTTGATCGCTCTGCCTTTGCACCAATCACGCAGGACACCTCGTTTGACGACAAACCGCTGCGGCCCTACAACGTCACGCCCGATGCGCTGCTGCTCAACTTCAAGGCCATGCGACTGACGCTGATACCTCGGGGCGAACATGTTGCGCTCATCGCCGAGCCGCCGCTGACCGATCTCAACATCGTCAACCAGATCCAGACCATGCCCGGAGAATGCGGCGAATGGAAAGACGGCTTGCGTGCCGAGCAGACGGAACATGATGGCCGCCATCAACTCACGCTCAGCGGCAGCTATCCCGCCGCCTGCGGCGAGCAGGACTGGAACCTCGGCGTGCTGTCGCATCGCGACTATGCAGGCGCAGTATTCCGCGATTTATGGCGTGAACTGGGCGGCACCTTTGCCGGCAACGTGCGCGATGGCACAACGCCTCCCAATGCGGAACCCCTTACCTCGATCGAATCACCGCCACTGGCCGAGCTCGTGCGCGACATCAACAAGTACAGCAACAATGTGATGGCACGCGAACTGTTTCTCTCTCTCGCCAAAGACAACCCCGCCACACCGCAGGGTGCAGCCGATGCTGTAAAGCAATGGCTTGCCAGCAAGAATATCGTCGCGCCAGAACTCGTGCTGGATAACGGCGCAGGACTGTCGCGCGAGGCCCGCATCTCGGCTGTCACGATTGCCCGACTATTACAGGCTGCAGCGACCAGCCCGCTGATGCCCGAGTTTGTTGCATCGCTACCACTCACCGCAATCGACGGCACGATGAAGAAACGCCTCAAGGGTGATGACGTCGCCGGCCACGCCCACATCAAGACCGGCACGCTGGATGGCATCAAGACCATGGCCGGCTATGTGCAGGATGCCCGCGGCCGTGCGATGATTGTCGTATTCTTGGTCAATCATCCCAATGCCCAGCGCGCGCAGGCTGCGCAGGATGCCTTGCTGCGCTGGGTATATCGGCGATAAAAATATCACCCCCTAACGCTCATGCAATGATTGTTGCGCATTAGCTCGCTGCGATCGATAAAAAACAAGTCGCTTCGTATTACGTACTTTCACACTAACAACAGGAGATATCCCCATGAAAATCGGATTGCAAATTCCCAGTTTCACATGGCCCGGCGGTGCGGCGCAGATTCGCGGCACGCTGACGGACATTGCCCAAGCAGCTGATGTAGCAGGCTTCTACAGCCTGTGGGTGATGGATCATTTTTTCCAGATCATCTACATCGGCCCCCGTGAACAGGAAATGCTGGAGGGCTACAGTACGCTCAGCTACCTCGCCGGCCTGACCAGGAAGGTCAAGCTCGGAACCATGGTCACCGGCGTCACCTACCGCCACCCCGGCATTCTGGTGAAGACGGCGACAACACTCGATGTACTCTCGGGCGGGCGCGCCTACCTGGGCATTGGTGCGGCGTGGAACGAACAGGAATCGAAGGGCCTGGGCACGCCTTTCCCACCGCTTGCGGTACGCTTCGAACTGCTCGAAGAAGCACTGCGGATTGCCAAACAAATGTGGTCGGACAACAACGGCCCCTTCCACGGCAAGCACAACCGCCTGGAAGAAACCCTGTGCAGCCCTCAGCCCCTGTCGCGTCCGCACCCGCCGATCCTGATCGGCGGCAGTGGCGAAAAGAAAACGCTGCGGCTGGTGGCGCAATATGCCGATGCCTGCAATATCTTCGGTGATGCCGATGTGGTGCGCAGCAAGCTTGAAATACTGAAACGGCATTGCGATACCCTGGGCCGCGATTACGCCGCGATCGAAAAAACCACGCTCCACACAGTACATCTGGCACCGGGCAAGATGAGCGTTAAGGATGTGATCGACTTGTGCCAGTCACTTGCCGCCATCGGCGTGCAACAGGCGATTTTCAACTTGCCCAATGTGCATGAAATCACACCGCTGGAAATTTTTGGCCGAGAGATTATCCCGGTGGTAGCGAGTTTTTGATTGCCCCCGGCTGTCTTTCGGTTTGCCTGACGGCTCACAGCTTCAGTAGCTGTTGTTTATTCAATACAAAAGTTGCGGCAAATTGCCCGATATTCCATTGATTTTTCAATAAACATTACTGGGGTGATGCCCACATCACAATCGGCGGAGTGTCGGCCAGCGATAGTGCCGACGATACCAGCGCGAAAGGCTACTGGGGCATCGGTGCAGCCTATCGCTTTAACAAGCAGTGGAGTCTGCGCGCCGAGTGGGAACGTTTCAACAAGCTGGGCGATGAGAACAAGACCGGCGAAAGCGATGTCGATCTACTCTCGGTGGGAGTCGTATTCAACTTCTGATTGCGCTGCATGAGTGGATGCCTGCCGTACTGCGCGGCAGGCATTTGTTTTTCTGGATTCCCCTAAGTGGAAGGCAGCGCCCCGCGCCAGAAATTCAACCGGTTTTGCCGGGCCAGCGCAACAGCGGGCCGATGGCGTCGAGCGTGTTCTTCAGCACCACGCCCATTTCGGTGTCGCCTTCCATGATCAGGGCACGTTCGAAGAACAGGCGGTCGGCATCGTCCTCGCCGCGTATCAGCCGCAGGTAGCTGGCTGCGGGCGCGAGAATGCGCAAATCTGCAGTGCTGCCAGCCGGCGCCACACGGAAACCACCAGCAGTCAGTTGCAGGCGCATGCACAGCCCCAGATCCGTGACCTGAATCTCGACGGTGCGGTTCGACAGAATCTGGTGCGCATCACTGGGCAGGCGCGGCAACAGAATGCGATCAAGCATGCGCGCCAGCACAAACGAGGGCGGCTCGGTCGGCAGCACCCGTACCACGCGCCGCACCCGCTCCTTCATCGCGGCATGCAAGCTGGAGAGTCCGGACAGGGTGCCGGTCGGTTCCGCAGGTTTCATGCCGCCACCCATTCCAGACCGGCACGGCGATGGGCGTAACCATTGCTCAAGCCACCGGCCAGACTTAACTGCTGCAAAACCGGCAGCGCTTCCGCCACCGGCATGTCATGGTTCATCACGCGATCAAAACAAGCCAGCACTTCGACAAAGCCTTCCGCGCAAGGCGACAAACGCAGTCGCGTGACGCCAGCCGTGCGTAGCGCCGCCGCCTCGCCGATCAGGCACTGCTGCGTGGCAGACTGCGTCTGGATGCCGTTGAGGACGAGGAAGGGCTGCCCTTCGCTGCTCGACAGGAGCAGGCCGTCGGGATAGTCCTTGCAGCGGAATTCGCATTCGTCCTTGTTCAGACGATGGTGGCGCGCGGTAAAACAGCGCGCCGAGAAAGCCAGCGGCATGCGGCCGAAGGCGAAGGCCTCGGTGGCCAGCGGCACGCCGGCTTCGTTGCATACCGGGTCGGCGGGCGGGTTGATGAAACCAAGTTTTTCGATCGACAGTTCGGGCGAAGCAGACCAGCGCACCGCACCGAGCCTGGCATGCTCCATCAGCGCGGGCCGATTGTAGATGTTGATATGCACGCCGAGTACAAAGGGCGCCGTGCCGGCCAGCACTTGCAGGGCAGAGGCATCGCCCGCCTCGACCATGAACTCGTGCTGCTCGGCGAGCCGTCGCACCAGCCGCAAGTCGGCTTCGGATTCGATCAGGGTCTGCGTGCCGAGCACCACTTCCTTGCCCGCTGTAGTGAGTTCGCGCGCCAGGCCAAGCCAGTCGTCCAGCTTGAGTTCGCGCCGCCGTGAACATACCGTTTCGCCCAGCACGATGGTGTCGGCTACCGAATCGGCAAGCTCGGCATAGAACTTCAGCAGCGTCTCGCGCGGCCACAGATAGAGTACCGGGCCTGCCGTAAGGGCAAAACGCTGCGGAATTGACATCTGATTCATGACGAAACTCTTCAACTCCAGGGCCGGTCGTAGGCGCCCAGCGTGTGCTGCTGGCCTTCTGCAAAGCGGGCCAGCGTAGCGGTCCAGGCCGGCTGAACGCTGTAGCGGGCAGCAGTGCAGGCATGATCGATGGCAGCACGCCAGACCCGCGTCACCTGTTCGACATAGGATGGGCTGCGTTGGCGGCCTTCGATCTTGATGGCCTTGACGCCAATCCCGATCAATTCCGGCAGGATGGCCATGACATTGAGACTGGTGGGCTCTTCGATCGCATAGTCGCGTACGTCGCGCACATCGAAGCGGCCCTTGCACAATGCTGGGTAACCACGCGGCTCATCCGGCGCATAGCGGTCGATCAGCACGCCGTTGAGCCGTGCCTCGACGCCGGTCGGCGTATCGTGCCAGCGCACCGCCGACGGCGGCGAGCAGACGCCGACATTGTTGGGCGACTGGCCGGTGGTATATGACGACAGCGCGCAGCGCCCTTCGGCCATCACGCACAGGCTGCCAAAACCGAACACTTCGATATCAACCGGGGTGTGCTGAATCACCTGGCCGACCTGCGCCATGGTCAGCACCCGCGGCAGCACCGCACGCTGGATGCCATAGCGCTCGCGGTAGAACTCGATGGCCTCGTGGCTGGTGGCCGAGGCCTGTACCGACAGGTGCAGGCGCAACTGCGGATGATGGTCGCGGCAATACGCCATCACCGCGGTGTCGGCGACGATCAAGGCATCGGCGCCCATGGACACTGCGGTGTCCACGGCACGGTACCAGGGGCCGAGGTCGTGCGCATCGGCAAAGGTGTTGAGCGCCATCAGCACACGGACGCCACGTTTATGCGCATAGGCAATGCCTTCGCGTACCTGTGCGTCGTCGAAGTTCAGGCCGGCGAAATTGCGCGCGTTGGTGGCGTTTTTCAGGCCCAGATAAACCGCATCGGCACCGGCATCGACGGCAAGCTGTAAAGCGCGCAGCGAACCGGCGGGGCAAACGAGTTCGGGTTTGCCGGGCGGCTTTGGCTTTTGTTGGACGTTGCTGGAAACGGACATTTTGGAATCGGAACAGGGTAAACGGATAATCGGTGCAGGGCAGCATTTTACTGCACAAGTGATGCCTGTTCGGCCCCGGATTTCGATTGCGCAGATATCAGCACTAAGTGCTTACTCCGGTCAATTCTGCTGCGATCAGTGACATCGCGTCGGAGATAAAAAGTAAGCGGCGCGCCAGCTTCAACTATTCCGCGATTTTCCCGATGGCGGCAGCCATGTTGATTAGTGCAATATTATGTCCTCAGGCGCGCGCCACAACCCGATGTTGACAACAACCACCCGGCAGCCAAGCAGGACGACGCTCCCGTTGCGGCGATTGTTTCCCGTGTCGCTAAACTCAAACTGGTAAACCCTGCGCAGCGTAACCTGACCGTCATTGTTTCTGGCCGGCTTCAAACTGGCGATTGCTACCGTGTCGTCGAGGAGCTGAAGATCCTCGGAGTCACAGGCAGATCGAGCGGCCTTGATGCCGGCTTCACGTGCCTTGAAGCTGTCTAGCCAAAGCCAGACCAGCCCGACTAGAACAACCAGACTGATGACATCGAACGCGGACACTGGATACCTAGAAGTAATATCTTAACAATGCCTGCCAGATTTGTTCCTGCGGCGCGGCGCCATAGTTGCTCAGAAGTTGGCCGCTGTTGCGCTGCCATTGCACAGCGAACTCGGCGCGCTCCAGATGATAGCGGACTTCCAGCCAATACAAGCGGCTGGAATCGACGGCGTCGAAATGTTCCATTGCGCTCAGGTCGAGATGATTGATCAGCGCATCCTGCCATCTGCCGTAGAAGAAAACGGCCTGTTTGGTCGGCGGCTCCTGAGCGTTTTGCAGCCAGTTCCGGAATAGCCCATAAATGGCCGGGGAGCCGCGCCCCAGGGCTTTCCAGTCGGCCTTGTCCAGGCCGCCGCCGTTGAATTCGAATTCGGCCGTCAATGAAATCTTGTTCGATGTGGTGTAGGTGAGCCCGGTTGAAACACGATTACGGAATTGTCCATCATGGCTGGCAGCCAATGCCGCCTGGTTCAGCGCCTGCGTCAGCAACGACGGGCTGCGCCCGCCCGACCATTCAAAATAGATAACCGTCGCATCGCTGACCAGAGCGGTCAGATTGAGACCCAGTTGCACTGGCAGCTTCTCTTCCTGGTAAACCAGGAATTGCGGATTGATGTCGTCGCTGATTTTCTGGCTGATGGCGATGAGCCAGCGATTCTGATTGTTGGTTGCGCCCCAGTCGGGATTGAAGGCGTTGCTGCTGGCCTGATCGGACAGTTTGGGCGAATACAGTGCCGTGATGGAGCCGCCGTCCCACAGGCTCTGACCGCGCAGCATCACGCTGCCCTGCCGGTTTTCCTTGAGGCTGGCAGGGTCGACCGACACGATCGAGCGCAGCGCGCCGCTGCGAAAATAATCCGTCGGATTGCGGCCCATGGCAACGCCGTAGCGCACGTTGATGCGGCCCAGATCAAGGATTGCATCCGGCCTGGCCTGCCAGCTGAGATAGGCCTCCTTGACGGTGTTGATGCTGTTCTCGTCGTTTGCCAGTGCCGGCCAGTTCATGTCCAGCCGGTCGGCGAATACGGCGCGCCAGCCGGGAGCAAATGAATTGTCATATTGCACGTCGAGCGACAGGCGATGATCATGCCGGGTCTGGTTGCCATCGCGCCGGGTGGAGCCACCGAAGGCGCCCTCGACATAAGTCTTCCAATTGTCGGCACTCTCCACCGCCGCGGGCGCCGTGTCCGCCAGCAACAGGGCGCTGACATCCTGATCGTCGGCCAGTGCGCAACCCGCCGCCAGCAAACCAAGGGAAACGAGCGACCTGGCAATCCGGATCATTCCGGCTTGAAGCGGGGCAGGTAGTCGCGCTGCAGCCAGATCTCCGGCACTTCGCGCTTGACCCAGTCGGAATAGCGCATGACGGTGACCCAGTCCGGATCGAGGCCGTCGATGATCACCATCTCGGTCGGACGCTCGACCCCGAGCACCTTCTGATAGTGGCGGTAATAGGCTGTCTTCAGCAGCTTGCCGCTCTCCGTGTAAAAGCGGGCCTTGACCGGGTGAGCATTGGCGGTTTCGATCCACATGTCGATATGGTGATAGGTAGCATCCGGCGTGCTGGCGGACATGGTCAATTTATAGCAGTGCCGGGTTTGCCGTTCTCCATCCTGGGTATCTTCTTCCGTCGCCAGTGTCGCCTGGTAATCCCTCGAAAAATTGACGGTGACGACATCCCCATTCGATGCCTGGCCGAGCAGCCGCTGCTGCGGCGAGAGGCGAATGCTGGCCTTGCTCGATGGATCGTAAAACCACATGTCGCGGCCGCTGAACAGAATCAGCTTGCCGGCATCGCGCGGCGGCGCCACATAGCGGATCAGGCTGCGGAACTGGCCGCTGCTCCTGTCGGCCCTGGAATAGATCGCCAGCGTGCTGGAGTCGGCCTGCCTGCCGTTGCGATATTCGATCAGCGTATTGGTGAGGCCGAAGGGATAATCCGGATTGCGCACAAGGTCGCTGGCCGCCAGGATTTCCTGCGGGCTGGGGGCGGCATTTGCGGCGACCGACAACAGGAGAACAACCAAAGCCGCTATCGTTTTTCTGAGCGTCATTTTTTATACGTGGCGCAGGGCATCGACGATCATCAATTTCGCCGCGCGATTGGCGGGCCACCAGGCGGAAACAACGGTGACCGCAATCAATCCGGTCACGCTGCCGATCAACAGGGCCGGATCCTGCCATACGCGCACCAGGATCAGGTAGGCGTAGGAATAGCCGGGCGGGACCCAGGCCCAGCCACTATGGTTGACCAGATAGGCGATGAACAGGGCGCAGAGCACGCCGATCGCCGAACCGATCACCCCCAGCACGATGCCCTCGCACATGAACAGGCGGCGGATGCCGGAGCGGCGCAAGCCCATGGCACGCAAGGTGCCGATTTCAACGGTGCGTTCCACCACGGCGGTACTCATGGTGTTGCCGATCGTGAACAGCACGATGACGCCGATCAATATCGCGATAAACCCGAACATCGAATCCATGAACTGGTTCGTCTGGCCATAAATCGGGTTGAGAACGCCAAAATCGAGAACCTCCAGCGGCTCGTTCCTGAATTCTGTCGCCAGCAATTTCTCCAGCCGCTCTTTCGCCTCGGGTATCTGGTGGGTATGCCGCAACTGCACCATGATGGCGGTCACTTCAGGCGGCGCCGAACCGTAGATCAGTTTCTGCGCCCGTGCCAGATGCATGCCCAGATAGACATCATCGAGCGCCTTGATGCCCTTGTTCTCGGCCTTGATCACGTTCAGGCTGGCGACATTGGGAGCGCCGTGCGCACTGGCCGCCAACATCTCTATACGGGTTTCATCCTGCTGCGGACTATTGTTTTTTTCCAGCGCGGACAATGCGACGATATCGTCCGGCGCCTGATTGCCGCCCGTCACTGCCGCGATGGGCGCCTGGATGCAATTGGGAACCTGGAGCGCATTGCAAAGATTGAGCTTGCGCGCCACGCCGGTACCAACGACAACGGCGTCTTCGCTGGTGCCGACCAGAGGCAGCGGTTTGGCATAACTGAATACATCGTAGTCGTTCCACTGCAGCAGTTGATTGCGTTCCTCCGCCACCAGACCGACCGCCAGCACCGAGCGCGAAATGCCGGCCGAAAAATTGCCGGCAATGCCGCCCAGCTGCAAAGTCGGGGTAACAACGGTCAGCATCGGCGCCAGCACAGGATCATGCTTGATCGCAGTGATGATGCGCTGATATTCGGGTATGCCATAGGCCGTCGGGTTATCGCTGCCATCGAGAAAATAATCCTTGTGCTGAACCTGCAAATGGCCGCTGTTTTGCACGAAACTGGTTTGCAGCCCATAGGTAATGCTGGAACGGTAACCACCGAACAACAGGATGGCGACCAGGCCAATAATCATGGCCAGCAGCGTGGTGAGCGAGCGGCGGCGGTTGCGCAGCAGATTGCGCACAGCCAGCGAAAAGGTCTTCATGCCTCGGTCTCTGCTGTCGCGCTGCGCCGCTCGACGCCGGTGATCAGGCCGTCTCGTATGAATATCGCATCATCGGCCTCGGCCTGCACCTGCGGATCGTGCGAAGAAAACACAAAGGAGACATGATGCGTGCGCTGCATCTTGCGCATCAGGGCGATGATCGCGGCGCCGGTGTGGCTGTCGAGGTTGGCGGTCGGTTCGTCGGCCAGCACCAGTTTCGGCTCGGTCGCCAGCGCGCGCGCAATCGCTACCCGCTGCCGCTGTCCGCCCGACAACTGGCCCGGACGACTTTGCACCCGATCCGCCAGCCCTACCGCATCGAGCAACGCCAGCACGCGCTGCTTGCGCTCCGCGGCGGGAATTTTCGTCAGCAACAGCGGATACTCGACATTCTCATACGCAGTCAGCACCGGCAGCAGGTTGAAATTCTGGAAAATGAAACCCAGGTGGCCGGCGCGGAAGTCGGACAAGGCATCATCCGTCATCTCGTTCACCGACTGCCCGGCCACCACCACCTCACCATGATCGGGCCTGTCGATGCAGCCGATCATATTCAACAAAGTGGTCTTGCCGCTGCCGGACGGGCCGGAAATCACGGTAAAACAATCGGGGCGGATTTCCAGGTTGATATCCGTCAGCGCCGGCACGTCGACTGCATCGAGATGGTAGGTCTTGGCAACCTGCCTGAGAACAACGGGATGCAAAATGCTTCCAGCAACCATAATGAGACCGGATCAATGATTTG
>JBASWL010000090.1:0-1740 GCA_049276455.1 Georgfuchsia sp.
TTCTTATTGCAACTTCACTGCTTCGTGGTCATCACCCAGAAATGCCGCTTGAGCGTCGGCCTGCTCATAATTGAGCGCGATCCAAGCCATCTCCAAAGGGCCGTAAACCGGTTCCTGCGTATCCGGATCGAACTTCGTCATCTTCAAATACAGACCAGTCGATATTTGCCGCACAACGTGAATCGTATTCATTAAGATTCCCCCAGCGCATCAAGAGTCACTTCACCGGACAAGCAGGACAATGATCCACTTCCACCATCATGCCGCGCCCGAACTATAGACCCATTGGGTCTATATAGCAAGCGCAAATAATGAACTGCAAACGCTCTTCATCATTCCCGCGAACTCCGGCCTATCCTGCCAGTTCGTGTTCATCAACCGATGCTCTTCTCGAGTGACGAGAAAGCATTTCGCGGTATCTCTTGGGTCGAACTGTTGCCATCTCTGATCGGCTGGCGACGGAATGGCGCGATAGCGGAAGCAATCGTTCTTTTCAGCGCAGCCTTTGCCGGTACACATCGTTATGCTTGCCATGGTCACACCTTCGGACTATTCGCCAACTGAGCCAGGGCCGGATCGGTCACCGGCGACTTCGTTCCCTCTACTGCTTTTGCAATTTCAGCCACGGTTGGTTTCTTCTTGGAGTTGAAGCGCAACGTCGCATACCCTGCCTGACTGGTCATTGCATCCCGTTTCCCGTCCTTTTCTGACGAGTGCATGCGGTCATCCAGTTCAATCAGCGCAACGATGTTCAGCGCTGCGTCACACACCACGAAATCAACCATCTTCTGCGAGAACGTCCCGCGAATGCGGTAATAGTTACGCTTGTCCTGTCTGGTCACGGCTGGCTGCAGAATCGCGCCCATCGCCACTTGCGGGAACACATAGAAGTCCGGTAACGCCTCAATGAGCCGCCCAAAGAACTCTTTTTCGTTATCAGTCAGGATTGGCTTCTTTAAATACTCCTGCGCGCCTTGTGAGCGTTGCGCCATCACGCGCATCAACACCAGAAACACTGCGATTATCACAATCACGAAGACCACGAATAGGACTGTCGACATCAATTTCCCCTTTTCACTTGATAAAGATTCGCATGGCCGTCATGGCCACCCAGCCGTACATCAACACCGCCAGAATGTACTCTCGAAAGTCCCCTGTGCACAGTTTCAGCGGCGAGACGAAGCGCCTTTTGCTTGGCCACAACAGCGGCACACCAGAGTTGGTCAGCCAGTCTCCCAGCAGATGCGAAAGATACCCGACCGCGATTCCCACCAGCACCGGTACCGCGATGCCTTGGTGCCAGTTGGCCTGCTGAAACACCCACCACAGGAGGCAGGACATGGCCACGACCGCAATCAGGCTGTGCGTGATGCCGCGGTGCCCAAATATCGCGGAGATCGGCAAGGAAAGCGGCAGAACGCGGCTTCCGAATGCGCTTTTCGGGTGGTCGATGTCGGGCAGATAGCTTCCAGCAATACCACCGGACAGGACCAGCAGCGTTTGAATCGGCCCCGCGTGAAGGTATTGCGCGACCAAGAGCGAAGAAGCTGCCCCGGCAGCGGCATGGGTGAAGGCCATCATGGTCTCAAATCCGCTTCTGCAAGTTGCTCAACCAGATCCAGCTGGCAATCCCCATCGCGAGGATAGAGAGCGGCGCGAATACGGCAGGAATCGGGATCGGCAAGACCATCCAGAACGCCACAAAAAACAGATTGGCGTTGGAGATGACCACGCCCATCC
>JBASWL010000091.1:0-3381 GCA_049276455.1 Georgfuchsia sp.
CGAAATACCACCTCGACCCGGCGGTTCCGCGCGCGGCCAACCAGTGTGTCGTTGGGCGCGATGAAGCAGCAGGCACCTTGCGCCTGTATCGATAACGCGGCGGTCAGCGCCGGATGCTTATTGAGTAGATAGTTGCGCACAGCGTGGGCACGTGCCAGGGCCAATGCTTCATTAACGGTCAAGGGTCCCGTGCTGTCGGTGCGACCGCTGATCGTTACGCTGTGCGCCGTGGCGATGTCCACGATAGCGGCCTCGAATCGGGACTGCGCGGTGGGGCTCAACCATGCGCTACCGAAAGCGAACTGCACGGTGACCGTGCGTGACGTTTCTGTCTTCGGTAAAGGGTTCGGCGCGACAGGGTCGGGAGCGACGGGCTCGACTGGAGCGGGTAATACGGCGCGGTCGATCGGCGGGCTGGGTGTTTCCAGCGCGAGCGTCTTGGGCGTGCGTGTGGGACATGCTGGAGGTATGCAGCGCGCGAACGTGGCCTGGTGACCGAAGTCGAGCTGAACCAATTGCGCAGGCACCGACACGCGCGTGGCCGATGCATGATCGGGCGACCCCGGTGCGTGGAGCAGGCTGCAAGAAGCGGCCAAGAGTGCGCAACCACCCAAAAGGCCGAGTGTGCGGTGACGCAGAAAACACACTGTCATGGCGCTACCCTCACCGAAATCAGGGCGAGTGTTTGGCCCTGGTTCGTTGGTCTCATTCCGGGGAGTTGGTCGCGGCGTTGCGCGGGCAATTGGCGGTACACCCGCCATGCATATTGGGCGCGGGCCTTGGCGCAAGCTTCATCTTTGAGTTGTGAGCAGGCCGCGTTGTAAGCGCCGACCGCATCCCAGGTCGCTCCCCGCCGGGCAAAAAGTTCGGACAACAGCCATGCGCCGACCTGGATGTTAGTGCAGGGCTCGTAGAGATCGGATTCCTTGATCCCATGGCGGGACAGTGCCAAAAGATGGCTGCTGTTGATCTGCATCAGCCCGATGTCGTAGGATCCGGTGCGCTGGAGATGCGAGCGGTTAACTGCTTGGGGATTCAGGTTTGACTCGACTCGGGCGATGGCATAGAGCAGGTCGGCTGATACGGCATAGCGCTGCGCAGCTTCATCCCAGCAGGCCAGAGCCCAGATGGGCGCTATCGCCAAGACGGCCAGTGCGGCAAATTGCGGCTGACGCATGAATCACCTCTCCAACGGAACCGGAACGACCCACCAGGTGGCGGGCAGTGAGGTCTGGGCCGTCCGTTTTGGGCGGATGGTCAGGGTCGGGTTCGGGTCGGTCCGGCAGCTAGCTGGACAGGGTGATGCTGATCAAGCAGGTCAGTAGCGGGTAGCGTTTAAGTCGATATAACATTGGTATAACGATATGGATTTGCTGATCTCATCCAGACTCGGCGTTACGCCTGCAATGGGAACGTTCCGCCATGTTGTGGCGGGCCTGCCGCAGGATGCTATTGCCTGAGTTGTCTTGCGATCGGCACAGGGCAACACAGGTGGTCGTCAGTTGGTCGAGTTGAAACTTGGGGTTGGGATGCCGGTTGGCCGGCGAGCGTTGCAGGTCGAGCAGCAACTGGTATTGGTTTCGCCACATCGATTCGCGGCGGCGCGGTGTCTGTGGTGGGCGCAGTACCAATTCGGTACCGAGAAATTGGAAGATGCGAACCGGCGCATTGTGGTGAGCGAAGACCAGCGACACGCAGGCGCTGATGAGATCGGGGAAGCGGAAGGTCGGAGAGACGTTGTCCGTACTGCGCAGCAGACCATAGAGCCATTCGTGTTCTTCGAGCCACAAGCGAGTCTCGATGACGTCCTGTAGTTCAGCGCCCTTCGTATGGGCTGTAGCGTTGTGCTGGCGAGTCGTCCGTGGTGCAATGATCATGGCGCTTACCTCGGTTCAATGGCGGCGTATTGCGCTTGCGAGCGCATGACCGAAGAGTAGGCACTCGAGGATGGGGTGTCTCTCGGGAATGAGGATGTTATGAAGGGGATTTCGCTATCAGCGAGAAGGGCGATAGCCAGCAGTTCGTCCTCAACAGTCATTGGAGTTTTGACTGACTAATGACCGCAATCAGTAGGTTACCGGCCACCGTTGGAAAAGTCATAACAAGGCCACTACAGTGCAAAATTCAATAGTAGGCATAATCGTGTCTTTGCAAGATATCCTTCGAGGGCTCGAAGTTTCCAACTCTTGCCGGCTACACTGGGTCGCCCTACTTCAATGAGCAAACCTGCGATCGAATTCATATCTGGTGGTAACAAACTTCACCTAGTTTACCGACCTCACGAAGGTACGGATTGGGTCTACAGGAAATTCAAGAGGGGTGACCACCTCACGCTAAAGGGCACGTTTTGTCTGACGCGCAACAATTTAGCTCATGATGACGTCGATAGCTGGACAGATGTCACCAGCTGGGAGCCTGGGGCCGACCCGGACGACTTCGACTTCGACGTTGGCGGCGAAGATCGTATGGACTTTGTCGTGGCCACGAAAGAAGGGCCCTACTTTCGGTTCAACACAGAAGTTCTGCCTGTTGGTGTTTCAGTGCTGGTTCATTGCAAGGCCCAGCCTACCTGGAAGTGGTTCAGCTCGGAGAGAAAGACGTCCATACTGAGCGTCATCGCAAAGCTCAAGCCCAGCCGTATTGTGATCGGCGGACCAAAATTGGATGCTATACCGCTAGCGGACTTCGAGCGACTCATTGACCAATTTCCTTCGAGCCATGAACTGCAACGGTACGTCGTGGCGCGGATTAGTGGGGTGGTACGCGAGTACACCGACGCCACGGTCGACGGCGAAGACCAGTGGCGAAAGACGGTCGCCAGAAAGGTTCGGAACACACCAAAGGATATTACTGCGCCTTTTCGCGAAGCGGATGTGCGTAAGTTTGAATACCTGCTTACTCACCTCAAGATGATGTTGGCCAAGTCGGACGCCTATAAGGAGGCCCACTGGCAGGCAGAGATCGTAAAAATCATCTGTCTCTTGAATCCCAAGTACATTGAGGCGTTTACCAGCGTAAGGATCAAGGACTTTGACGGCAGTAGCTACCGGATTCTGGACATACTGCTTGTGGACGCGTCAGGCAATGTCGACGTGGTGGAGATCAAACAACCGTTCGGTGAGGCAATGGTCACACCCCAGCGCTACCGCAAGAACCACGTTCCGATGCGAGAATTATCTGGCACAGTCATGCAACTCGAAAAGTATCTGCTGCACCTGACCCGTTGGGGTCCCAAAGGCGAGGAAACCCTAACCAAGCGTTACGCATCGCGATTGCCACCCGGGTTCAAGATACGCGTCGTGAATCCGACAGGCCTAGTTATCATGGGCCGCGATTTCGACATGACCCCGGATCAGCGTAGCGACTTCGAGGTTGCACGTC
>JBASWL010000092.1:0-8217 GCA_049276455.1 Georgfuchsia sp.
CAGTTATATAGGGCCACGCCGCGCGCAGGAAGTCGGAAAGCCCGATCAGCATGCGTGTGAGTAGAGGCAGACTTTGCCGGGACTGCTGAAACACTTGAACGATTTGTGGCACTACGAATACCAGAAGGCCGGTCACGATGCTGACCGCGACCAGCGAAACCAGGATTGGATAGAGCAGGGCGAGACCGGTTTTCTGCTTCATCGCCTGGCGCGCGTCGAGATAATCGGCAAGATGCTGCAATACGGTTGGTAGCGCACCCGATTCCTCGCCGCCGTGAACCAGCGCGCGGTAGAAATCGGGGAAACTCTTTTCGTAGCTGCCCAAAGCGCCGGCAAGCGAGAGCCCGGCAGTAATTTCGGATTTGACGCCGCCCAATACCTCGCGCGTCATCGGCGCGGTGCATTCCTCGATCAGCGCGCTAAGGGATTGCTCAATGGTCAGCCCGGATGAAAGCAAGGTAGCCATCTGTCTGGTCACGAGGCTCAGTTCATCCGACGAGATGCCGCGCGCCCAAGATTGGCGCTGACGCTCGCGTGCTCGCACCAGATCGATTACAGAAGGCAGCAGGCCCTGGGCACGCAATTGTGAGCGTGCCTGGCGCGGCGTATCGGCTTGCACCACGCCAGATACTGTGCGTCCGGCCGCGTCCAGCGCCTCGTAGCGAAAAGACTCCATGTGCTGCTACTCGCGCGTCACGCGAACCACCTCTTCCAGACTGATCGCACCTTGCGCGGCCCAGCGCATGCCGTCATCACGCAATGTACGCATGTCGTGAGCGATGGCATAATTGCGCAACTCCTGTTCGGAGGAGCGGTCGTGGATCAGTCGGCGCAGCGTGTCGTCGACGGTGAGCAATTCATAAATGCCGGTACGACCGCGATACCCCGAGTTGTTGCAGGAGGGGCAGCCTTGCGCGGTATAGAAGCTTCCGGCCATTGGGGCAAATCCCAGTGCCTTCAGTTGTTCCCCGTCAGTCGTAAACGGCTTGCGGCATTCCGGACACAGGCGGCGCACCAGCCGTTGCGCCACCACACCGATCAGGCTGGTGGCGAGCAAAAACGGTTCCACGCCCATATCGACCAGCCGCGTGACAGCACTCACCGAATCGTTGGTATGCAGCGTGGCAAATACCAGATGGCCGGTCAGGCTCGCTTGCACTGCGATCTGTGCCGTCTCAAGATCGCGGATCTCGCCGATCATGACGACGTCGGGATCCTGGCGCAGGATGGTGCGCAGCGCACGCGCAAAACTCATTTCAATGCGGGCGTTGATCTGCGTCTGGCTGATGCCATCGAGGTCATACTCGATCGGATCTTCCACCGTCATGATGTTGAGCGCTTTCGGATCCAGTCGCGAGAGCGCGGCATAAAGCGTCGTTGTTTTGCCTGACCCGGTGGGGCCGGTGACGAGAACAATTCCATGTGGCGAACGGATAAGCTTGTCCATGTAGGCAAGCGTTGCGTTGTCCATCCCCAGCTTGGAGAGGTCGAGCCGCCCTGCCTGTTTGTCCAGCAGACGCAGTACTACGCGCTCACCGTGCCCGGTCGGAATCGTCGAAACCCGGACGTCGATCGGTTTGCCTGCCACTCGCAACGTGATTCGCCCGTCCTGCGGCAGACGCTTCTCGGCAATATCAAGCTGCGCCATGATCTTTACACGCGAAACGATCGAGTTGTGCAGCGCGCGCGCTGGCTCGATCAGGTCGCGCAACGTGCCGTCAATGCGCAATCGTACTACCGAGCGTGTTTCGAAAGGTTCGATGTGAATGTCTGATGCGCCGTCACGCAACGCCTGCGTAAACAGCGCATTGATCAAGCGGATCAGCGGTGCGTCATTCTGGCTTTCGAGCAGATCCTCGATCTTGGGGATGTCCTGCAACAATCTGGACAAATCAAGATCCTGCGCAATATCATCGGCAAGGGCGGCAGCGCCGGAATCCTCGGTGTTGTAGAGGGACGAAATCAGATCTTCGAACTCATCGGCGTCGAAGCGTTTCGCCTGCAGCGGTACGCCCAGTATTCTGCGCACTTCCGCAAGAGCGCTCGCTTGTGCGTTATTGCGCACTGCCACCTGCGCCATATCGTCACCCACGCTGGTAACGACGACACCCTTGGCCTTGGCGAAGGCGTATGGAACAACCGGTCTGCTCATTATGGCGTCGCGGGCGTGGCTACTTCGGCAACAGGTGTGCTCGGGCCAGGCGGCAGACTGGGCGATCCGAAATCGGGAAGAATGCCGGATGTGGTCTTGACCCTGGCCTGCTCACCCTGAATGTAGTCGTAACGGTTGCTGCTAAGCGAATTGGCACTTTCTTCGTCTCGTAGAACTGTCGGGCGCAGGAACACCATGAGGTTGGTCTTGCTGCGCGAGCGCTTGTTGTATCTGAACAGACCGCCAATGAAGGGAATGTCTCCCAGCAGTGGAACCTTGCTCACGCCATCGTTGACCGAGTCCTGGATCAGGCCGCCAATCACGATGATCTTGCCATCATCGACCAGCACCGTTGAATCGATCGAGCGTTTATTGGTAACGATGTCGGAGGTAGCGGCGGTAGCGGCGGTAGCGGGCTGCACACTGGATACTTCCTGGGAGATTTGCAGCCGTACCGCGCCACCCTCGGAAATCTGCGGCTTGATCTTCAGCGTGAGGCCGACGTCCTTGCGCTCGATGGTCTGGAACGGGCTGGCCGAGCCACCACTTGTGCCGGTGTTGCTGTACGAGCCAGTAATGAACGGGACGTTTTGACCAACGACGATCTTCGATTCTTCGTTATCGAGGGTCAACAGCGTTGGTGTAGAGAGGATGTTGGTGCTTGAATCAGAGGCCAATGCATGCAGCAGCATACCGAGGTTCAGAATCTCGGTATCCGTGCCCGGAATTTTGAGCGTCCCCTTTATCACGCCGATATTTAGCCCCTCTCCGAGGTTGGCTACAGATGTCGCAGGACTCGCAGCAACGCCAATGATGTTTCCCTTGCTGCCAAAATTTGTGCCGCCGAAACCTTGTGTTCCCGACTTGCCGAGCCCTGACAGGCTTTGCCATTGGACGCCCAACTCCGCAGCCTTGTCGGAAGTAACCTCGACAATCAACGCTTCGATATACACTTGGGCGCGGCGCACATCGAGTTTTTCTACTGCAGCACGCAGATTGTTGTAGATGGCATCGGGAGCAGTAATGATGATCGAATTGGTGGCCGCATCGGCCTGGATAATGCCGGGCGACGACATGCTGCTGCTTTGCCCCTGTACCGATCCCGTTGTGCCGGCAGTCGCAGGCGAAGCTGTTTGTGTGGCCGTTGCAGTATCTCCACTGTAGATCGCTCGCAGTATCTCCGCCATTTTCACTGCCTGCGCATTCCTCAGATAGATCACATGGATATTGCCGGCGCTACTTGTGGGCGTATCCAGCATTGTTATCAATTCACGCACTCGCTGCAATCGCGATGGATCGAGAGTGCGCGCCAGTATGCTGTTTGAACGTGCATCAGCGGTAATCGTAAACTTGCTGGTTGGATCAGACGCTTGCGCGGGTTCGGCAAGCAGTCGCTTGATGGTCTCGGCGACATCCAGCGCAGAAGCATAGTGAAGCGGGATCATGACCGTATCTGCTTCGGAGCCGCTGGGTTGGTCTATCGATTCGATGATTTGCTCGATGCGCTTCAGGTTGCTGGCATAGTCCGTTACCACCAGTGAGTTGTTGCTTGGATAGGCGGTAACCATATTGTTGGGGGCAATCAACGGGCGCAATACCATCAATAATTGCGCTGCTGATTCGTGTTGCAATCTGAACACCTGGGTTTTGATCGTGTCATTCGATCTGCTCGTTTTGTCAGTCATGGCAGATCCAAAACCCGCATAAAGTTTTGCATCGGCCTCTGGAACAATCAGAATGGAGCCTCTTCCCTCGACAGCGGTAAACCCCTGCATCCGGATTGCCGAAAGGAACGTCTGGTAGATCAGCGATCTCGACATCGGTTTGGCCGAGACGATGCTGACCGTACCCTTGACACGAGGATCGAGAACGAAATTTTTATGAGTGATTTCGCTTACCGCCTTCACTACGCCTTCGATGTCTGCATTGACAAAGTTAAGTGTGACCAAGTCAGGGCCCGCTGGTTGCTCGACCGCCTTGGCGGCGGCACTTCCAGAGGAGTCGGTATCGTTAGACCACGCCTGACCACTCGAAACCACAATGGCCAGCCACAGAAAACCAGTTCGTAACCAATAATGCTTCATAGATGGTCCTTGAGCGCGCCATGAATTTGCAATGGCGACATTATTTGAAAATTACAGTTTCTATTCATCATTATCCTGTCCGCCAGATGGAATCGGGGCGCGCGGTGCGGGGGACATAGATGCCTTTTTCTGCTGCAATGTGAGCGTTTCCTGCAAACCGCTACGCTCAAGTATGACATGATCCGCATGGACTTCAGCCAGCCGGATACCGGGAGCAACATCCTTGCCTTCTTCCACCGCAAGAATCTTCTTGGCTTCAAGTTGCATCAGCGCATAGCCGAGCCGGCCACTTGATGCGGCCACTACACCGAACAGCTTGATGGCAATTCCGGTGGGTGCGGCAGCCTTCTGGCTACGTGGCAGATTGCCAAAAATGGTACCTGCGGTGGCAACGTTGCCGCTTTGCATCGCGCTTGTCTCGATCCGAGGTTCGGCTCGCGGAGCGAACCAGGCCCAAGTCCAGTAGGAGAGCACCACGCCAAGCAGCGTGATCGCGACCAAGGTCAGTGAGGACACAAGAGCCGTTTGTACTAGACTGGATCGAGGGAGCGCCTGCATTCTTTGTTAATTGCCTTCCGCGCGCTGGAAATAGGCCGGGCGCTGTATTCGGCTAGATGCATGTATTGGCGCATCATCTATCTTCTATATGGGAAGTTGTTTTCAACACTGCGAGAACATCTTTGGAAGCATTATATAATGGATGTTATCGCTTCCGAGACACGGAAGTGCCAATTTGACAAGGATGATTTGACGATGCTGATCAGAGTGCGCGGGCAACGAGGTTTCACATTGCTCGAAGTAATGGTGGTCGTCGTCATTCTCGGCATTCTCGCCGCATTGGTGGTGCCGAAGATTATCAGTCGCCCGGACGAGGCGCGCAGGATTGCTGCCAAGCAGGATATCGCGAGCTTGATGCAAGCGCTCAAGCTCTATCGCCTGGATAATCAGCGCTACCCCACAACCGAACAGGGATTGCAGGCACTTCTGGCCAAACCGACTACTGCTCCAATTCCGCTCAACTGGAAGCCAGGTGGATACATCGAGCGTCTCCCCAAAGATCCCTGGGGTAGTCTCTACCAGTATTTGAACCCCGGTGTGCATGGCGAAATTGACGTTTTCAGCTATGGCGCTGATGGATCGCCTGGCGGCGAGGGCAACGACACCGACATCGGCTCATGGGATATCTAGGTCGGCTACGATGAGCCGCGTGATTGTCTCGGAGCAAAGCCGAGGTTTCACGCTGATCGAGATGCTTGTGGTGCTGATGATCATGGGGCTGTTTATCGGCTTGGTCAGTGTCATCACCATGCCCGACAATCGCGCCGTGTTGAAACTCGAGGCAGACCGCCTTGCGCAATTCCTGGATTTCGCTACCACGGAAGCGCGGCTGACAGGGAAATCCATCGCCTGGACCGCCGACGAATCAGGCTACCGCTTTTGGCGCTCAGACGATGTTGGCACTTGGTCCGAAATCCGCGACAGCGATGTATTGCGTGCGCTAACCCTACCGCAAGGTGTGGCAATTTCCGATTTTCGCGTCGAAAACATGCGCCCGCAAGGACCCATGCGTCTGGAATTTGCGCCGCAGGGATCGCCGCTGGCTTTCACTATTGTCATGTCGCTGGGCGTTGAGCATTATGCTGTCACAGGATCGCCGGTAGGTGACGTGCGAGTGGAGTCTGGGCAAGGAATAAGCAATGGCGAAGTGGCACCACGCTAGGAACTTTGGGTTCACACTGGTCGAAGTTCTGGTCGCGCTGGCCATTGTCTCGATCGCACTGATGGCTTCGCTACGCGCCGCCGGACAAGGCACCAACAACGTTGGCGAACTGCGATCGCGCCTGCTTGCTGGTTGGGTTGCAGAAAACTTGCTGGCGGAGCACCGCGCACGGGCGGAGTGGTTGCCGCAGGGGATACGGCGTGGCGAGGCAAGCGAAGGAGGGCTTGATTTTGTTTGGCGCGAGGAAACTATCGCTACGCCGAACGCCGCTTTCCGTCGCGTTGATGTAAAGGTTTTTGCGACTGCCGAAGAAACCCATGCTTTGGCGCACCTTGCCGGTTTCATCGTCAATATGCCTGGTTCGCGGAGATGATGTCAGAACGCGGTTTTACCCTGATAGAAATCATGACCGCACTGCTGGTGCTGTCGCTACTTGCGCTGATGTCCTACCGTGGACTGGGCGCGGTACTAGACGCGCGAGAACATGTCAGGCAGGAGACAGACAAATGGCGGCACGTAGCCGCTTTCCTCGGGCGTTTCGAGCGCGATGTGGAACTCGCTGCGCCGCGGTCGGTACGCAGTGCCAATGGTCGTGCGCCGGCATGGCTCGGCACGGCGGCCACGACTAGTGCGGCGAGCCTTGAGTTCAGTCGCTTTGCCTCGGCTGATGGCGTTGACACGGCGCGCCGGATTGGCTACCGGCTTAATGAAAAAAATGAAATTGAATTGTGGCTGTGGCCGGGACTGGATGCGGCACCTGAGGCGAAGCCCAAGCGCTACCCGGTACTGGAGGGAATAAAAACATTTGAACTGCAGTATTTGAATACAGCTCTTGTCTGGGTCAACGCCTGGCCCACGACGGCATCCGATCAAGCCATTCCGCGTGCTGTGCGCCTGCGCATCGTACTCGCATCGAGCGAGGAAATTGTGCGCATTTTCGTGCTGCGAACATGAGAGTACAGCAACGCGGCGTCGCCATCATTCTCGCCATGGGCGTGGTCGCACTTGCCGTCATAGCCGCTGCAGCAATCATGGTTTCGCAAAGCACCTGGGGGCGTCAGGTTGAACTCACAACAGATCATATTCAGGCGCGGTCGGTACTGCTGGCAGGTGCCGATTGGGCTCGCGCTTTGCTCAGTGATGACCTCCGCATTAGTAACGTTGATCATCTGGGAGAACCCTGGGCTCTGAAGTTGCCGCCGATGCCGGTCGAAAACGGTGAACTTGTTGGTCAGATCGATGACCAGCAGGGTAAATTCAATCTCAATAACATAGTAACGGAAGGCAAGGTGAACGTAGCTCAAATCGCCCATTTCCGTACTCTGCTCGCGATCCTCGGCTTACCTGCCGAGCTGGCAGACGCTCTCGGTGACTGGATTGATGCCGACAGTCAGCCACAACCGGATGGGGCTGAAGATGCCTACTATCTTGCCAAGGATTCCCCTTACGTCACTGCAAATCAGCCACTGATCGACGTGGATGAACTTGCCTTGGTACGCGGTTTCGACGACAACGTACGGGCGCGCCTGCGTCCCTACATAACGGCTTTACCCTCATTCACTGCCATCAATGTAAATACTGCCCCGGCAGAAGTGATAGCCGCCACAATCAATAATCTCGATCTTGGCAGCGCACAGGTTTTGGTCGCACAACGGGATCGGATATATTTTCGCAGCAAAGACGATTTTCTTTCGCTTCTTCCTGGCGGAGCAGAAGTGGCTTCTGGCGACATCAGTGTGAACAGCCAATATTTCATGGCCACACTGCGTGTGACTATTGGTGGTGCGCAGGCAAGCGGCAAGGCATTGCTTTCGCGCGGCAGTGCCGGCTGGCCTGATATCTTGTGGCGCAAGTATTTATGAACGGTCAGCACTGAGGAATGGAAACAAAATCGGTCACTCTCTAATACAATGATCACCTTAATCAGGGCTATTTTATGAGTTTGCTTCGAATTTACGGTTCTTTGCGTGAGGAGCCACTTCAATGTCAATGGACGCTACTTGATGACGGCCAAGAACCGGTTTTTGGGCTGGTTGGCGACGGCCAGGGATCGGTTTTTGGTGAAGGAACGCTGGCACAGTTGCCTCAACGTGCCGACCGCGTACAACTGGTACTCCCCGCTGCCGACGTTCTGATCGCACGTGCGCATTTGCCACAATCGGCCAAGCGTCACGCCGGAGCATTACTCGCCTATGCTGTGGAAGATGAAATCATAGGAGATCCCGACGCCAATCAGGCCAGTTGGATAGGTTCCCTGGTAG
>JBASWL010000093.1:0-5708 GCA_049276455.1 Georgfuchsia sp.
CACAGGTGATGCGGGCCTCCGCACCCTTGGTGATCGAGGCTGGGGCCGGCAGCGGCAAGCTTGCCGCCGATCTGTTGCTGGCGCTGGATGCACTGGGTTGTGCGCCAAAAAGCTATCAGATACTCGAACTCTCCGGCGAGTTGCAGGCGCGTCAGCGCGAAACCATTCAACAATGTGCGCCGGGGTTTTTTGATCGGGTCGAATGGCTCGACGCGTTGCCGGAAACTTTTTCCGGCTGCCTGGTCGGCAACGAAGTGCTCGACGCCATGCCGACGCACAAAGTGGCATGGCATGAAGACGGCATCAAGGAAGTCGGCGTCGCACTTGATGCCGAAGGCGGATTCATAAACGCCGAACAGAATGCAGACGCCAATCTGGTCGGGCTTGCACAGGCAATCGATGTGACGGCGCCGTTTCGCAGCGAGATGGGTCTAGCCGGCCGCTCATGGGTATCCGAAATGACGCACCGCCTGAATTGCGGGGCGCTGCTGCTGATCGATTACGGCTTGCCACGCCACGAGTATTATCACTCGCAGCGCGATGGCGGCACAGTGCGCTGCCACTACCGGCAGCACTTGCATGACGATCCGTTCTGGTGGCCGGGGCTGTCGGACATCACCGCTCATGTCGATTTCACGGCAGTGGCGGAAGCCAGCTTCGAGGCAGGCGCCGAAGTTGCGGGTTACTGTTCGCAGTCCGCCTTTTTGATGAATTGCGGCATTGCCGAGCTAATGGCGCAACGTCAGCGCGAGGACGATGCGGCCTCCGCCGCTCGTGCATCAGGTGCGCTCAATGTGCTGCTGTCGCCCAACGAAATGGGCGAGTTGTTCAAAGTGATCGCATTGACCAAGGAAATCGACAAACCGCTGATCGGTTTTGTGCGCGGGGATCGAACCCACGCTTTGTAAAATCAAGCCCGACAGTTCGCGCCTGATGGAGAAATGTGTGGCGCGATGATCGAAGGATGGATTGGAAGGTCGCAATTGTGCCCTAAGCGGAAGTAAAGCGACCGCCGAAGCGGTCATTCAGAAATAAAAGATGGGGCGCCAAATTTACAGGGAAATGTGCTCCTCGACGACCCGACAAAGTTTGTCTGCGCTGATGGGTTTGGCGACGAAAGTATGCCCGCCAATCTGCCCCTTTGACTTTAACTCTTCGTTTTTGGACACCATAGCCGTGAGAAAGATAATTTTGATTGCCCGCAACTCAGGGTCTGCTTGTAGCTTTTCAGCAATTTCGGAGCCGAGTATGCCGGGCATCATCACGTCCAATAGCATCAGGTCTGGCCTGAATTCCCGGGCGGTTGCGATTGCATTTCGCCCCAAGTTTTCGATACGGACATCGTAATGCCCTGTCTGCTCAAAGATGAGCTTGAGCATGCGGGTCATCGCCGGTTCGTCGTCAACTACCAGTATTCGCTTTTTCATTGGTGAATTTCTCTCTAGCCACCCGAAACATCAGGAGCGCCGAAGCACCTCCTTCAGTACGGTTGGAAATGTTAATGGATCCCTTGTGCATGATTACGATGTTGCGCGATACGGCAAGTCCAAGCCCAGTGCCTTCGCCCACCGGCTTGGTGGTAAAAAAGGGCTCAAACAGCTTCCTTTCGTTATCGGCTGAAACTCCCGATCCCGAATCCCTGATGTCGACGGTAATTATCGGCTCCCCGATGCGAAAGATATTCTCTTCAGAGCGTTCCAAATCGCGCTCGCCGAGAAGTGTCGAGCGTGTGACGACTTCGATGCTGCCGTCTTGTCCAATGGACTGCGATGCGTTGACAAGCAAGTTGATGAAAACCTGCACCAGACGGTCAGGATCGGCATATATAAGGGAAACCGGATCGGTGCGGTTTATGACAATTGCTATGTTGCGACGCTTTGTCTCGTGCTTTATGAAATAAATGGCATTGTCGATCACCTGGTTGATATTGATCGGGCGCCGTGCAAATGGTTTCTGCCTGGAAAAATCCAGAAGATCCTTTATGACGAGGTCGGCGCGATCAATCGCGCCCCTGACGTCATCGAGAACCGCTCGATTGCATTCCTCCGAAAACTGTTTGGCCAGGTAGTCAATACCGAGGCGGATAATTGTCAATGGATTTTTGACTTCATGAGCGACCCCGGCAGCCAAGCGCCCGACAGACTCCAAACGATCCGCTTCGGCAAGAGAATCATGCGCTATGAGGAGCTCCCGCTCGGTCTCCAGCAGCATGGCGTGTTTCTCTTCCAGCGCTACTTCCGCCAGCTTACGTTCGGTGATGTCCTCCTTGATGGCGATATAGTTGGTAATCTCGCCAAGCTCGTTATGCATGGGAGAAATAATTTGGTGCTCCCAGAATAAGACACCATTTTTCTTCCGGTTTTGCATTTCTCCTCGCCATACCCTCCCAGATTGAATCGTTGACCAAAGATCTTCATAAACCTGAAGAGGCGTTAGGCCTGATTTGATTAATTTTGGTGTCTTCCCAACCAACTCTTCCTGGGTATAGCCAGTGACTTCGATAAATTTCGGATTCACGTACTCGAAGCGGCCGTAGATATCCGTGATAACCGTTGCTGCCGGACTCTGTTCAATGGCGTGAGATAACTTTTGCAGCCGGGTTTCCCAATGCTTCCGCTCGGTGATATCACGGAATACGCCCAGCAAGGCATCCTTGCCGCCAAAGCGAATTGGGCTGGCTTTGATGTCAGCGTAAAACATGGAACCATCCCTGCGGAGTATCGGAATATTCTTTGCAGTATCAATTTCACCGCGCGCTAATTTTTCGAATGGCTCTATTGCTTGCGGTAGTTCATTATTTGGGTGGATATCCAAGATGCCAAGCTGGACGATCTCTTCTGGCCCGTAACCGAGCATGCGACAAATTTCCGCATTTCCGGTCAGAAACTTGCGGGTTTCGATGTCCGCAACCAGAATACCATCAAGGACTCCATCGAAGATCGTACGCAGTTGTTCTTCTGAGTTGCGCACCGATTCTTCTGCCTGCTTACGATCAGTGATATCGCGGGACAGCATAATAAAGCGCTTGCTGGAGTTGCCATTAGTTGTTTTTATCGAAGTGGAAAGCTCAAACCAATGCCCCCCATGAGGCAGGTTGAGATATATGGTTTGCCCTAAAGAATAACCATCTTTCTTGGCTTCTCGGATTGCAAACATGACCGTATTCGCTGCATCAGGAGGAAGCATTTCGCTGACAGTATGACCAAGAAGAGTTTTCTTTTGCGCGGTCAAAAGCCCATGATCATTAGCCCAGACGTTAATGTATTTGCCCTCTTCACTCAGTTCAAAAAGCAGGTCTGGGATGGCTTGCAAAGTTGCCGCCAGGTCGGACGCAAGTGTACGTACCTGATGGCTGGAACAAAGAATGATCGCTACCACCAAGGAGGCGACCAAAACAGATGTCACCATGCCGGTAAACAAGTAATCCACAGTGATGTGGCCAAGAAGTAGTCCCTCCATCAGCATGGCGATAGCTTCGCTGATAACCAATGAGGTAACCACCCCGCTCAAACAAAGTTGCCAGGTTGGTATACGCTGGAGAAACGATATGAATTTAGCGAATTGATACCGCATATTCATGTGGTTCGATAGGCTGAGGTTAATCGAAGGGCCAGATGGTATACACATTCCGCCCTCAACATTTGACCCGTTCTCTAACCGTTCTATGTTGGCTTTCAGGAAACCACATCAACGTCAGCAAGTGGCCGATTGCACGCGTTTGATTGTAACGTCACAAAGCGGACGATGGAAATGCGATGCACAGCATCACGGGCGGCTGGAGGTCAGACGCTGCTGGGCGTTCGCCCAACTGGAAAGTCTTTCCGCTCCCCGGCAATGGGTCGATCTGGAGATGTTCGGCGTGATCGAGACGGAACGCACGATCAATGGCAAAACGAGTCACGAGCGCCGCCTCGTCCTCAATTTGTTTCGCCTTGATGCCTCAAAGCGCAAAGGCGGCATCCACACCCGCCGCATTCTTGCCGCTTCCTCTGATTCCTACCGCGAAGCCCTCCTCGGGCTTTGCTCAGTTTGATGCAATCGCCTTGAGTCGTCTACCAGCAAAGGCTCGACATCGCTTCGATGATCGGAACAGGACTCATCGTCATTGGCGTGGCGATAATTCACCTTTTCGGAAAGAGAACGCCTCACTGGCAGTCAACGTGATTCGTCCCGCGTTTCGGCATCGAAAGGGGGAAAATAACGGGAGGCTCTCGCCAATAAAAACGCCCGCTATCGCGGGCGTTTTTCCATTCAACTGCAACTATCAGCTCTTCAGCGCAACCAGTACTTCATCCAGCATCTTCTTCGCATCGCCGAACAACATGCGATTGTTTTCCTTGTAGAAAAGCGGATTGTCGACGCCGGCATAGCCGGAGGCCATGCTGCGCTTCATGACGATCGAGGTCTTCGCCTTCCAGACCTCCAATACCGGCATGCCGGCGATGGGGCTGGTCGGATCGTCCTGCGCCGCCGGATTGACGATGTCGTTGGCACCGATCACCATCACCACATCGGTCTGCGGAAAGTCGTCGTTCAACTCGTCCATTTCCATCACGATGTCGTAGGGCACCTTGGCTTCCGCCAGAAGCACGTTCATGTGGCCAGGCATGCGACCCGCCACCGGATGAATGCCGAAGCGGATGTTGACGCCCTTGTCACGCAGATGCTTGGTGATTTCGTACACCGTGTGCTGGGCCTGCGCCACCGCCATACCGTAACCAGGAACGATGATCACACTCTTGGCATCACGCAGCAATTCGGCTGTGTCAACGCTGCTGATGGGAACCACCTCACCGGCCGGTTGTGCTGCATCGCCCTTGGCTGCTGGTGTCCCTCCACCCGTACCGAAACCACCCGCGATCACGCTGATGAAGTTGCGATTCATCGCGCGGCACATGATGTAGGACAGGATCGCGCCAGAGGAACCCACCAGGGCGCCAACGACGATGAGCAGATCGTTTGAGAGCATGAAGCCGGTTGCCGCAGCCGCCCAACCCGAATAGCTGTTGAGCATCGAAACCACTACCGGCATGTCGGCGCCGCCGATGGCCATCACCATGTGGATGCCGAACAACAGGGCGATCACGGTCATGACGATCAGAGGCGTCATGCCGGCGCTCACCGATTCCGCGTGCAGAAATTCCCGCCCGAAGTAGATGACCACCAATAGACCAATGAGGTTGAGCCAGTGGCGCGCCGGCAGCAGCAGCGGCGATCCGCCGATTTTCCCATTGAGCTTGCCGAAGGCGATCAGCGAACCCGAGAAAGTCACCGCGCCAATAAGTATGCCAACATAGATCTCTATCTCGTGGATGGCTTTTTCGGCCGCATCAAGAGGAATGTTGTTGCCATCCACCAGATGAAACGATGATGATGGATCAATATAATTGGCGTAGCCGACCAAACAGGCAGCGAGACCGACCAGGCTGTGCATCAGCGCCACCAGTTCGGGCATCTGCGTCATTTTCACGACGCGAGATGCATAGAGGCCAACGCTGCCGCCCACCACCATGGCGCCGACGATCCAGGCATAGCCTCCGGCCACACGCGGCCCGAAGACTGTCGCCAGCACGGCGATGGTCATGCCAATGATGCCGTATAGGTTGCCACGGCGGGAGGTTTCCGGATTGGAAAGTCCGCCCAGGCTGAGGATGAAAAGTATCGTTGCTCCGATATAGGAGACGGTTGCCAGGTTTCCAGACATGTCG
>JBASWL010000094.1:0-3285 GCA_049276455.1 Georgfuchsia sp.
GTATGCGTGCCTCTATCTGCTAGCGGTGTTCGTGGCACGCAGAATCAATATGAATTTTTGTTCAACCGTATCGAGGGCGTGCTCATGAGTGGGTACGCAAGCCTCAAGGAGAATCTGGTCTTCAATGCGTTAACACAGGGTGTCAACGCATTCCTGCCATTGCTGATTCAGTATTTGATCGTTCGCAGACTGGATCTGGTCGACATCGGTAGCCTGAACGTTCTGTTCTCCATTCAAGCGCTATTTGCGCTGGTGGTTGCGGCGGCCAACCTTCATCTACTCGTCGTGACCAGCCGGGAGGGTGAGACGGACGACTATGTGGTTGTTTCGAATGGAACTGTCTTCGGGCTTCTTTGTGCTATTCCGTCGACACTCCTCTTCTTGGTCGTGGCACTGACCTCGGAGGCGTTGAGTGCAAGGATTGGCGAAACGGCCGTCATCGTTGCGGTAGCCTTTTCGATCCTCGTCGCTCCATTAGGCAATTCTTATTATTTTCAGGCGCGCCTGTTGAATCGGCAGATGTTCGCCAGAAGGGTGGTTTCACGCTTTGCGCTTCTGGTCGGGATCCTTTTGTTTATCGAAAAGCCGGACGATGCGGTCGCCTATGGCGTCATCTTCTCCCTGGTCATGGTGCTTGAATACTTTCTCGCTTACGCCCGGGTGCATCGGCTCGTTGATCTGGGATCGGTCACGGTGGCGCGCCAGAAAGAGATTCTCTTCGGATCGATGAAGTATCTCCACTTCAACCTGACGTACGGAGTGCTGCCTCACTATGCGGTGGTTCTTGGGGTAGGTCGCGTGGGGGAGCAGTACTTCGCAGAGTTCTCCGTGCTCGTGAAGATCGTCAATCTCGTCACGGGATTCATCACGTCATCGGTCATGGTGCTCTACCCGTTCAAGAATTCCCGCGGAGCAACGCCAGAAGCTGGCCAACTCGACAAACGCGCGTTGCTTTGGACGGCGTTGGTCGCATTGCTCGCGACACTGGGGTTGATCTTGGTCAGCAAGGTGATTTACATCTTGATGCTCAATCGACCGGATCCTGTCATGGCCAAGGAGTTCTGGGTGTTGGCCTTTTATGTTCCGGTTCACGCGGTCTTCAACTATTACATGTTCAACGTTTTCATTTACGAAGGCAGGCACCGGTTTGTGATCCTTCTTAACAGTGCAACGCTTGCAGGTTTCGCATTGCTCGTCGTTCTCAGCGGCATGCTCGGCTGGGGGCTTTCGTTGTCATTCATTCTGATATCAACGGCAGCGGCGGCGCTCATGGTCGTCGTCGTTGTCGCGGCCACAAGGGACTCTAGGTACGTCGGCGCTTCAAAGACATAGGATTGGTCAGAGATATGTGTGGTTTCGTTGGAATCTTGGAGCGGGGGACCCGGGAGGACGTGGCGGGACGCCTACGACGGGCGCTGGATTCGCTCTCCCGGAGAGGCCCGGACAGCGAGGCAGCTTTGATCGAGGAGGTCGGGGCATGGCGGGCTGCCCTCGGCCACCGGCGACTCAAGATCATCGATCTGGACGAACGGGCGTCCCAACCCTATCGGCGCGGCGACGTCGTGGTGCTTCTGAACGGGGAAATCTACAACTATGTGGAGATCCGCGAAGAACTGCTCATGGAAGGCGCGACGTTCGTCACTCAGTCGGACACGGAAGTTGCAGCCGCCGCATATGAACGGTGGGGCAGCGCGTGCGTGAGACGTTTCGACGGGATGTTCGCGCTTGTGATTCTGGATCACCAGCGCGGCAGATTGACGCTGGCCAGGGACCCGTTCGGCGAGAAACCACTTTATGTCGCGGCGGCCGAGGGCCTGATCGCGTTCGGGTCCACCGCGGAATCTCTTCGGCTGTTGCTCGGCGAGCGTTCCCTCGATATTGATCCCCGCTGGGTTGCGGCTTATCTGCAGCTCGGCTTCGCGCCGGCTCCGCTGTCGGTGTGGAAAGGAATCGAGAAGCTCTCAGCAGGAGAAGTCCGCGAGATCGACCTGCAAACCGGCCAAGAAACCACTTGGGAGGACGCCGCCAAAGCATGGCTGGATGAGCCGATCGGCGGGGGCGGTTTCGACATCATGGAGTTCGAAGCGCTGCTGATTAGATCCATCGAGCGTCGGCTGAGGGCGGACGTACCGTTAGGGATCCTGCTCAGCGGTGGCATCGACAGCGCTTACCTTACGGCACTCATTGGGTCTCACCTTTCGGGGCGCCTGACGGCCGTGACCATCCATGATCGCCTCGATTCCACTGAGGAGATCGACCGGGCGGCGAAGGTCTGCGGAAGATTCGGGGTCGAACACCAGATCCTTCGCTATCCGAGCAAGCCGCTCCATGAGCTTATCGCAGCGTCTTTGCCGTCAATGGACGAGCCGATCGGGGATCCGGCGTACCCCGTACTCGTGGAGTTGTTCTCCCAAGTTCCCCGTGACATACGAGTGGTGTTGACCGGCGATGGGGCAGATGAGCTGTTTCTCTCCTATACCAATTATCGTCGGCTTCTTCGGCGCGGCCACGGGGCTTACGGAATGCTTGCTCGGATGATCCTTCCTGCCACGCGCCGATTAAGCCCGATGATCGGAGCGCTAGGGGTCCGCTTGGCAAGGCGCATGGTGATCGAATCATCGCTGCCGGTTGCTCACCGGTTGGACATGCTTGCTGCCCTTGGCGGTCCCGCCGGCATGTATCAGTCAGAGTTTCCGATTGCAAGAGCGGACGATCGAAACGAGGTGGCGTTGTGGCGGTATTCGCTCGAGCTTGAGTTGCCGGAGTACTTGCTCGTCAAGGCCGATCGCGCATCGATGCATCATTCGTTCGAGTCGCGCACTCCATACCTGAACAGGGAACTCTTCCAGTATCTCGTCGGCCGCGACCCGGAGACGCTTGCCCTCGGTGGCAAGTCGCATATCACGCAGCGACTGAATTCCTTGATCGGTGAAGACTTTGGCTTCACCAAGCGGGGGTTCTTCGCGTCCGGCCAAGAGACCCTGGCGCGCGGCGCGATTTGGCATCCGCGAATGTCGGACCTTTGCGGTTCTGCTGTTATTCAGGCAGCATCCGATCCTCGTCGGACCGATGCGACCAGTTACTACCGCTTACATGTACTTAACGAATGGCTAAATCGCACATGCGCGTAATTTATCTAACCGACTCGATCGGCACGAAACGGGGGGGGGGCAGCGGTCTCTCAGGGAGGCGCTTTCTGGACCTGTTGAAGTCCCGTTATCGTCACGTCCACATCGTCTCTGACGCAGTTCGGGAGCCGCCCACGGCCGGGCCGGGTCACAGCGT
>JBASWL010000095.1:0-2040 GCA_049276455.1 Georgfuchsia sp.
GTGTGCGTCCTCATCAAGCGATCCGGTAAATGCTAAATGCATTCATGGGCGAAGAAATTGTTAATTGTTAATTGTTAATTGTTGATGGTTAGTGACATAGCGGGGGGGGGCTGTCCCCGGCGTGACCTACCCGCTGAGCTTGGTCATTGATACTGAACTTTGTGTGTTTCTCACGCTGGCAACAGAAGTGTTTCGGGGAGCATATCGCCACTGCCCTGCAAGGCGATGCTGACACTGAGTTCTGATCGCAGATTACGACAATCATCTTTCTTCCCGTTTCTCGACTTCTTGATACACTACGTCACAGAAGGCTAGGCGCTCTTCGCTATGCACAAGGCATGCTTGCTTGCGCTAGCGCTATTGGTGGGGATCGTTACATCTATAGTTTGGTTGGCCTTATGGGCGAATAAAAGCCTGATTCAGAAATTCTGTCTAAGCAGGAAATTGTAAAAATACAGTGATGGTTCTAGCGGGATGGAGTATTAAAAAAGGAACAAAAGGAGAAAATGCAATATGACTCATAAATCCCACAAGGCAATGGATGCAGCACTGGCAGAACTGGATCGTCGGCGTGCACTGGCACTGGGCCAGGGCGGGCCGAAGCGAATTGCGGTACAGCATGGCAAAGGCCGTTTGACGGCGCGAGAGCGCCTAGCCATGATGGTTGATCCCGGCAGCTTTGTCGAGATCGGCCAGCTTGCCTTGTCGGACCGCGAAGAAGTGGCCGAACAGGCGCCTTGCGATGCCCTGATCACCGGCATTGGCTTGATCGACGGGCGCAAGGCGGCGATCATCGTCGGCGACGCGACCGTAATGGCCGGTTCCACGGGATCGGTGGGAGGGCGCAAACAGGGAATTATCGCAGCGCTGGCGACCAGGAAAGGCTATCCGCTGGTCGTGCTGGGCGACGCCAACGGTGGCCGCCTGCCGGATTTCCTGGGCTCCGGGTTCACCATTGAAGGCGGCAACCACGAAGGCGAAACCATGTTCGGCGTGCGTCAGGAAACCGACCGCATCCCGCGCGTAACGGCGGCGCTGGGCAACTCGTACGGCGATCCTTCTCTATGGGCGGCCCTGTCCGATTTCGTTGTCATGCCGGAAAATTGCACCATCGGGCTATCCGGGCCGGAACTGGTCGGCGCCGCCATCGGCGAAAAAACCACCCATGAAGAATTGGGCGGGCCGGCCGTAGCCGCAAAGTTGACCGGCATCGTCACCAATGTCGTCCCGACCGAGCAGGACTGCATGGACCAGATCCGCCGCTTCCTGAGCTACCTGCCTTCGAATGCGACGCAACCGCCGCCGGTGACGCAACCTTGCCCCCCCAAGACCCCGGGGCAAGCCCTCTACGACATCGTGCCTGAAGAGCACAAGCGCGCCTACAACATGCACAAGGTCATCGATGCCGTAGTCGATGAAGGCAGCTTTTTTGAAATGCATGCCATGTTCGGCAAGTGCCTGATTACCGGCTTTGCCCGTATCGAGGGCAAACCGGTCGGTATCCTCGCCAGCCAGCCGATGCAGCAGGCCGGCGTACTGGATTCCAATGCACTTATCAAGGCGACCAAGCTGGTGGGGTTATGCGACGATTTTGGCCTGCCGCTGGTATTCCTGCAGGACCTGCCCGGCGTGATCATCGGCAACGCTGCCGAGCGCACCGGTCTTGCCATGCGCATGATGGAACTGTTCAAGCGCCTGGCGAAGGCCCGGGCGCCCCGCGTCACCGTAATCTTGCGCAAGGCCTACGGCTTCGGCTGGATGGCACTGGGCGGCACGCCGATGGGCGTCGATTACATCTGCGCCTGGGCCGGTGCCCAGATCGGCTTCATGGCCGCATCGAACTCTGCGGAGATACTCCATCGCCGGGAGATTTTGGAAGTGCGGCAGACTCAGGGCGAGGAAGCCGCTGCCAGGCTGATCGATGAATTCGAATCGAAACTCGCGCGCGACAACGCACCGTGGACCGCTGCCGCACAGGTATCCCTTCATGACGTGATCAAGCCCGAAGAAACCCGGCAGGCCATCATCAACGGGCTGTTC
>JBASWL010000096.1:0-1565 GCA_049276455.1 Georgfuchsia sp.
CGGTCTGACCTGTCTCGCCATCACGTCATGATTGCCTGTGCAATCGGTGGAGGTTCTCCTTTCGAAGTCTGTTACGTCGTTCTGCTACGGTGCAGGGTTTTCCATGGCGCCGATCACCGGCGGTTCCTCTATAACCAGAGGTGATCGGCGCTGTGGGAAACCCGTGTTCATGTCGCCATCCTGTAATCGGGTTCGTACTCCCGGCCATGTGCGAGCAATGCCCAAAGGGTTCGCGCGTTCTTGTTTGCCAGCGCGACGGCGGCCACATTCTTGTTTCGCCGTGCCAGCAAATTCTTGAGCCATGGATCGCTGTTCGGTCGGTTCTCCGCCACGCGAATAACGGCTCGTGCCCCATGGATCAATAGCGTTCGCAAGTAGGTGTCGCCGCGCTTGCTGATACCCAGCAGCGTCGATTTTCCCCCGGTCGAGTGTTGCTTCGGAACAATGCCTAGCCACGCCGCCAGTTGCCGGCCGTTCTTGAAGGTTCGCGCATCACCGATCGAGGCTACAAAGGCACTCGCGGTCATCGGGCCAATGCCAGGAATCTTCGCCAGTTTCTTGCTGGCCTCGTTCTCCCGGTGCCACAACTGGATCTCGACTTCGAGCTCTCCTACCTGACGATCCAGTTCCTTGAGGTGATCCACCAGGCGCTGGATCAGCAAGCGGAAGCTGCCAGGTAGATCGTTCTCGCCATCTTCAAGAATCTCCGGCACTCGCTTGGTGATGTGGCTGATGCCTTGCGGGATGGCGATGCCATACTCGGCCAACAGTCCGCGGATCTGGTTGGCCTGCGCGGTTCTCGCCTTGACGAATCCTTGCCTCGCCCGATGGACACTCAGGATCGCCTGCTGACTGGCGTTCTTGATTGGCACCGCCGGCATGTTGGGTCGCGTCACAGCTTCGCAAATCGCCTCGGCGTCGGCGGCATCGTTCTTGTTCCGCTTCACGAACGGCTTGACATACTGCGGCGCGATCAGTTGCACGGCATGCCCCAGCGCCTGTAGCTTCCTCGCCCAGTAGTGCGCGCTGCCGCAGGCTTCCATGCCGATCTTACACGGCACCAGATTGGCGAAGAAGGGCAGCACCTGAGCGCGCTTGAGCTGCTTCTTCAGCACCGTCCGTCCTTTGTCGTCAGCGCCATGTACCTGAAACACGTTCTTTGCCAAATCAATCCCAATCGTCGTAAGCTTCATCTCGGTCGTCCCTTTCTATCAAGTGGTTGTTACAGCACTTCCACTTTGGCACATTCGATGCCGTTTCAGGAGGGGACGACCATCCCATTACGGTGGTGATTGGATTCCATTTCAGACTCCTTCGTTGTTGATCGGAGTCTGATTGTTCTCCTCCTGGGCGAAGGGCCCATTTTCGGCGCGATGCCCGGTGAGTACAATCGGCCACAAGCGGTACTTTATGTACTCACCCCATAGCGGTCATTCGTGAGTGCCAAAACCCCAAAGCTGGCGCCCCCAATATAAGAGTTGTTATGCGGACCCCGAAAAAATAATCCAGAATCAATTCATGCTGTTAGACTGCAATAATGCTGTCATCAATAATAATTGTTATAG
>JBASWL010000097.1:0-5755 GCA_049276455.1 Georgfuchsia sp.
CCTTGGGGATGAACTGATCGGGCACATCAGTCGTGACGGTACTGCCATCGAAGCACGCGAGCGACCAGCCAAATTTGAAGCACCACCGAAAGCGTCACCGAGAAAGCGTGGTCGTCCGCGGCGCGGCGAAGTGCGTGCGCCAGCCAAGGAATCGCCCGTTCATCGCCAGCGCCAACAGACGTTGGCGCAGATGATCGAAGATATCCCCAGGGTGTGTGATCGCGGCACGAAGTGCAATGCCCAAGGGTACAAGGTCAGTTGGAATGGTTTCAAGCTGCACATCGATACCGCCGACTGTGGTGTGCCCATCGCCGCGCTGCTGTCCTCCGCATCAATGCACGACAGCCGTGCCGCCGTCCCATTGTCGATGATGAGCGCGGCACGTGTGACCAACCTGTACGATCTGATGGACGCCGCCTATTGCAGCGCAGAGTTACGCGATCACTGCAAAAGCCTGGGCCATGTTCCCCTGATCGACCACAACCCGCGTGGCGGCGAGAAAATCGAGTTCGCCCCAGCCGAGGCCATCCGATACAACGAACGTACTGCCGCCGAACGCAGCAACGCGCGACTCAAGGATGAGTTTGGCGGCAACACCCTCAGGGTCAAAGGCGGCACCAAGGTGATGGGGCACTTGATGTTTGGCGTCCTGGCGCTGTCTGCTGACCAGTTGATGCGATTGCGACAATGACACGCTGCGCTTTATCACTCGCCCATGTGCATTTGATGATGCAGGACAATCTTCGCGCTAATTTATGAAAAACATGCCAACAGGCTAACGCGCCTACAGAAAATGCTTCAGCCCACGATAAAAATCGCTCCTCGCGGGCGAAATCCCCGGCTTCGGATTCACGAACGCCGATTTTTGCAAGAGGCTCATATATGTACGAATTTTTTGGGGCACGCCATGACTTTCAAAACTAGCAAGCTGATGAACGCCATGCTTCTTTGCGGCTTGGCCTGCTGCACACAGAGCGCTTTTTCATCAACCACGACACTCAATTATCAAGGTGCCGCGTATCCTAGCTACCTTTCTGGCACCATCACCTACAATGACGGTCCAGGTGGATATCCCAGCGTCAATGAAGGTGCCTATGTCGGTGGCTTCAACATGCTGAACACCAGCACCAACAAGTCCTTGATAGCCTGGTGCGTAGATATTTTTGATAATCTTCAATCAGCTACATACAACAACGGTAACGCTTCCAGCATCAATAATATCGACAAACTCCAGCAGTTGGTCAATCAGGACTACTCCAAAGTAAACGATAAAGAAACCTCTGCGGCCTTTCAGCTGGCAGTGTGGGATATCGTCAATGAAGCGTCAGACGCCACATCTTTCAATCTGAGCACTGGCAATTTCAAAGCCTCGGGAACCGGGCTAAGCAACGCCATCCTCCTGGCCAATGATTGGCTGCAACTCGACGAGGCTGACACAGGTAACTACAACATCGCCTATTTTCAATATGGCAACGGTGTTATACCTAACTGGACAGTGCCAGTTTACCGATTGTTGTTCATGCCGCCATGCGCTCTGACATCAGGGTTTGATCTTGGTTCGAGTATTCGGCGACGATTTTCTTGAGGTTTGGGTCCAATCGGCTAAATGCAAAAAATCCGCCAAGGCTTGATCTGAGCGCATTCGCGACGATCAGTTCGGACGGTGGCATGGCCGGATTCATGGTGCGCAGCCAACTGCGGAAACCTTGCCAAACCTCGACACGGAAGTTGATGGCGAGGTGCTGGAGCAGGCCTTGCGCGATGCAACCGAGTTGGATATGGACGTGGTAGGCGCATAGCTTGCGACGAATGGCGGTGCGGTAGGCATCGCTGGTTCGGTGCAGGTATTGGTCGCCACCACCGCGGCGGACGGGTTTCATGCGCGACATCCAGAAATGGTATGCAAACGTGCCCAGCACATGGACGGCCTGACGGAAGCCGAGTTCGATCTTGAAACGGTAGCCATAGAGCTGGAGGATCTCAAGGGGCTGGAGTGAAAGATCGGTGCTCATCAGGAAGATGGTGCCACGGATCGGATGATGCACGATCACGAAGCGGACGAGGTGGGCGACCGGGCGCCAGAGGAGATCCACCGTACGGTAGCGAAGGATAACGTCATTCTCGCCATAGACGGGGCTGGGGGCAGCGGTGAACGAGGCGGCGTCCTTGGCCAGGTCTTTGAGGCTGACCTTGGCACCGTAGCGGCGCGGCCGGCCTTTGCCGCGGTGCGGGGCGACGGCAGCCGGCCAGTAGGCCACGGCGTTGCGTTTGGCACGGGTGACGAGATGATGGCCTTGGGCCAGGAGCGGGCGCATGATCTTGCCGCTGGCATAGTAAGCATCGGCGACGAGCAGTACCTGGCGATTCCAGATGCGGGTCAGCGAGAAGAGTAAGGCCACGAGTTTGTCGAGGAGAGTACGTTGATCGCGATTCGAGAAGACCAATCCTTCGTGAATGCGCGAGGTGAGGGGCACGGCCGCCACACTACCGGCGCTATGCACCAGGAGCGAGATGGCCTGGAGTGAGTGACCCATAATGAACTCCGCCTTGGAATTACTGCTGGACTGTTGGTGCAGACCTTTCACCGCCGGCATGCGCTTGCCTTCCTTGGGCGCCTTGATGCCATCGGCCAGACAGACCAGCCGTGAGCCCACCTCCACCGGCTGAAACAAGGTTAAGCACAGGCGGGCCCAACAGGCGGTGAGTTGGTCAAGATCGAGGCCGTTACTGTGGAAGAAATGCAGAAAGCGGGAATAGGCCGCCGGGCGGAAATTCAGGATCCGGACGAAGCTGGTGATCCCGGCGTTGTCTTCCCGGATGCAGAGCCCCATGAGTGCCAATACCATCCACAAGAAGTTGCGCAAGCAGTGGCAAGCAGGACGTAGGGTGCGTACGGCGTTAAGCCATTCGATCCAAAGTGTCATGTCAGTGATCCTCCGATAGACGGTAGCATCATACTGCTATCGGCTTGGAGCGATAGACTGAGAAAAGCTATAATTCCTCCATGAATCCGCAGCCTGAGGCGAATCAGAAGCGTGAAGCCGCTATCCAAAAGCAGATCGAAAAGATCAAGCGGGATTTGTCTGCGTTGGGCGATCTACGTCCGGGCAGCCTGTCCACCCAGTACAACGTCTGCGGCTCGCCAGGTTGCCACTGCAAGGCAACCCCTCCGCAGAAACATGGACCCTACTATCAGGTAAGCTTTACCCGCAAAGGGAAAAGCAGCAGCAAGTTCATCAAGGAGAAGGACTTGCGCGTCATCCAAAAGCAACTAAAAAATTATGAGCGCATGAAACAGCTCATGGACGAGTGGATCGATTTGTCCACCGAACTCTCTAACCTTCGGCTCGCCAAAAAAGACTCCTGACTGAGCAGCAAAAGTGTCACTGTCCAGTACCTAACAGGACAACCCAAAACCTAATTTCAATGTCGCCCGTGCCTCTACCCGGCAGCGGTCTGCTGATGCTATCCGCATTAGGGTTGGGAAGCATCTTTCTCGCGAAACGTCGTTCATTGAACACTCCCGCTTGACGGGTTTGTTTCAAAGCGAATCGACTCCACTTCAGCCGATGAAGATTTCGGGTTGAAATAACTTAATCCGGCACATAACCCGGAATCAACCCGACAAATTCTGCTGCGAAGCGCTTAAGCCGTGCATCGGCGGCATCCGGCCCCTCACCCGGCCGCAATTCGGTCACAAGACGAACCAGGGCGCCATCCGTCCGGTTTTCCAGCAGGGAACTCCGCACCAGATCCAGTCGGGCCAGAAACTCCTGACGATGTACACGTGCCCCCTGCTTGAGCCAGTAATACGAAATCACCTTGCGCCCGCCCATGCCAGTCACAATGCGATTCACAGCAAAAGAGCTACCCCTCTGGCCCTGAATCGTCGCGGTACCCTGGTTTTCGATAACCCAGCCGCCACCGGGAATGCACACCTTCGGCGAATGGGGGATCTGGCCATGGCGCTGATTTTCGTAATACGAGACATAGGCATTCACCACCTCGCCAGAAGGCGCCGAAAAATCGCCATAGAAATACTCGGAAGCGCCGGCCACTTCCTCGACCACCAAAGGCAGGCGCTCCACACGCGCCTGCCATTCCCCTATGTTTACGGGGAAATCATTTAACGACTTGCGCTCTGGCACCCATTCTCCGCGTCCGGACAGAATGCCCGAACCCGCAACAGCCAAGAACATCAACGCGATAATCGACCCCAGGGCCACTGCGGGCAAACGATATTCGCCAACCCGCACCGGCGCAGGTACGGCATCTTCCACCTGCCATGACAAGACATCGAACAGGCGCCGCCGGCCCGGGAGCAGCCCGACCAACACCCGGATCACCCCCAGCAGCAACACGGCAGCAACGATGAACACCACCCAGCCCTCGAAGAGATGCAGGAACCCTTCCGTATGGGCCGTACTGCCCCCCTCCACCAGCATGCCGGTCACGGCAATGCGAAAGCTGTTCATAAAAATCGTGATGGGGATGGTTACCAGAAACACTGCCCAGCGCATCCACAAGGGTGCACGCATCATCAAGCCCGCAATCGCCCCCAGGCTCATCAGCGGAAACAGATAGCGCAGCCCCGCGCAGGCTTCCGCCACCAGCAGCTTCGTCCCGCCCATGTCGAGCACATTGCCCTCCAGATAGACGCTGCCGCCGAGCAGGCGAATGAACCCCACCCCCAGCTTCGACGAAATCAACTGCAATTCCGACGTGACCATGGGCCCCAGTGGATTGGGCAAGGGGAACAACAGCGGCACGATCAGCAGTGGCACCAGCAGTTTGCGCAAAAACCCGAAGCCCCCCACCGCCATCACCGCCGCCAAGGCGAACAGCCAAAGACCGTAATAGCCGATCAAGGGGATGCCCGATGGTTTGCCCAGCACTGCAAAGATGAACGCCGCAAGGGCCAGCGCAATCGCCACCCCGGCCTGGCCAGGCATGGCGGGCCGATAAGAACCCCAGCGCCGCGCCACCAGATATGCCAGAACCGCCACCACCATCAGGCCGTGGCCATATTCCTCGCTCTGCGTCCATATCTGCAGAAGGCCAGACTGGACCATCAATCCGGCAAAGCCGAGACCAAACGCCAGCCACAAAAACCCCCGACCACTCGTCAACCAACCCTGCCAATCCAGTCGTCGGTTCATCCCTCAGCCCCGTCCTTAGTGTGAAACCTGTTAAACGCCGATGGCAGCATTATGCCAAACGAAGGCCCTCTCAGACCCCAATATTACGTCAGCCCTGCAAAATTCATCAAAACCGGATGACGTTCAGGTCTCTTGCCTTTGCGTTCTTCGCCAGCATGTCGTCGGCCGTCACGAACCCGCCACTACGCCTACCTCTATGCCGCCTTTACCTCGTTCAGCAAATCCGGGTGTCGATCCAGCACCTTGAGAAGTTTCACCAATGCCAGCGGCGGCTTGGTCTTGCCGTTTTCATAACGAGAAAAAGCATTTACTCCGCCCCCGAAGAGTTCCGCCGCTTCGCGCTGGTCGAGCTTCAGTTTTTTGCGTACGCCAATGATGAATTGCGGATCGACGATGGCGGCATTCACCTGTTTCGAGAAACCGCGCATTTCCTTCATGACGCGATCCGATTCGGCCGTATCAAGGATGGATTCAGCGCAGGCCGGGCAGAAGTCGCCAGTCACTGCCTGGATGATGGTGGTTTCGCCCTTGTAGATATAGGGCAGGTCGCGGGTGTCGTGGATCAGTTTCGCCGCACCGCAAACTGGACATTTCAT
>JBASWL010000098.1:0-2290 GCA_049276455.1 Georgfuchsia sp.
GAGTATTTCCAAACTGTCGCCGCTTCTTCTCCCCAGTTGCACTTTGACTTGGGACACCTTGGCTAGTTCGCCGTTTTGCTCGCCCAGTTTGAAGACATAGCTGAAGCCTTCTCGCAGAGAAAGCGCAGTTTGAGGAACAGTGAGGCCGGCGTTGACGCCCATCTGGAATTCACCCCGGGCAAACATCCCGGCGCGTAAGCCATGCCGGGCTGCGTCGGGTAAATCCACGTAGACCAAGCCATTACGGCTCTGGACGTCCAAGGTAGGTGCCAGTGCGCGAATCTTGCCCTTGATGCCGCCCACATTGGGCACCTCGACGCTAACAGGTATGTCGAGCTTGAGTTGTGCCATTTCGGAGGCGGTGACTTCGCCCCGCCATTCCAACCGATTTTGCCGGATCATTCGAAACAATTCCTGGCCCTTTGCAGCCACCGCTCCCAAGGTGGCGCTGCGGGAAGAAATAACGCCATCATCACTGGCTAATACCCGCGTATATTTCAGTCGTAACAATTGCGAATCCAGTTGCGCTTTGGCCGACTGCACTTTGGCTTTAGCCGTTTTTTCGCCGGTGAGATATTGATTTACTTGCTGACTGCTTAGCGCCCCCGAAGCCGAGATTTGTTGGGCTCGTTCGGCGTTAACTCGCGCATCAGCCATATTTGCCTCGGCCTCGGCCAGCGCTGCCCGGCTTTGCGCGACATCGGCTAATACGCTTTCGTCAGAAAAAACCGCCAACACTCGCCCTTTCTTGACGGTTTCGCCCACCTGCACGTTGACCTCCGTTAAATGCAGATCGCTCACTTCAGCACCGATAACGGCTTCCTGCCATGCCGCTATCGAACCGTTAGCGGTCAGTGTCATAGGAATATCACGCATGACAGGCTGGATTACCGTCACACTGAGCGCAGGCTTGGGCGCGGAAGCAGTGTCCGCGGCGCCGGACTCGTTACCGCATCCGGCAATAACGCCAATGCCGGGCAATATAATTAAGGCGCTCAGGAAAGCGCCTATGTTTCCTTTTGTCATGAGTTTCCTCCGGTGAAATCGGCTTGATGGTTTAATAATTGATTTTGATTTTCGCTGTTGCCGGGGATGGCGTTTGTTGTCTCTTCGCCGTCCCAACTGCCGCCGGCTGCGCGGTAGAGAGCGATCCAGGCGCTCACTTGCTCCTGCTCTATTTCTTTAAGTGCCAGCTCAGAAGTCAGAACGTTACGCCGGGATGTTTCGACATCAATCAAATTGCCTAAACCGACTTGGTAAAGCTCTTGGACCGCCAGAAAATTTGCCCGATAACCGGTGACCGCCTTGCGGGCTTGGGGCAGGCGTTGTCTCGCGCTATCTAATTGCACCAAGGCTTCTTCTACTTCTTTTACCGCGGTGCGCACTTTGCTGCAAAATTTACTTTCGGCGGTCTGATATTGGGCGCGCGCCACTTCCACATCGGCCGCCCGCTTACCCGCATCGAACAGCGGCAAACTCAACGTCGGGCCGATCGACCAGGTTTCCGCGAGAAAAAAGGCTGCCCCGTTCATGTTTTGCAAAGTCGGCGTGATGTTGCCGGAGAGACTCAACTTCGGAAACCGCTTGGCCTGCTCGACGCCGATATTGGCGCTGGCCTCCGCGACATCGCGCTCGGCAGCAGCCACATCGGGCCGTTGCAGCAACACATGGGCAGGCAGCGAATCAATTCGGAACGCCGGCGGACTGGGCAGCTTTGCGACCTTGTCCGGCACTTCGGTTAACAATTTACGAACCACCGCTTCTTCGAGGGCGGTTATTGCGACCAAGCCTTTTATCGACCGCTCGCACTGACCTTGTTGCCGCAACAAGATTCTATTGCCTTCAGCGGCACTGGCATTAGCAAGCGCGACATCCCCAGGCGCCCGGAATCCGGCGTTACCTGCGATTTCTGAGAGTCGTGCCGATTCCCGGCGCGAATCGGTGTCGGCCTGCAATATTTGCACTTGCCCCTCACAATAACGATAAAGCACATAAGCATTGGCGACTTCCACTGCCACCGCGACACGGGCATCGTGCCAGGAGGCATTTTTCGATTCCAGCTGACTGCGAGCCGCTTCCTCCTGCCGTGCCAAACCACCAAACAGGTCGATTTCCCAGCTGGATTGCAGCCCGAACGGAACTTGGTTCCATGTGAACGGCGCGCCCCCGAAGGAAGAAGAAGATCGTGTGGCGCCTGTTTTGAAGTCTAAAGTGGGCAATAATGCACCCTCGGCGCCGACGAGCTTGGCTCTGGCTTGCTCAATACGCGCCCTGGCGTCAGCCACGGAGT
>JBASWL010000099.1:0-4822 GCA_049276455.1 Georgfuchsia sp.
AATGGAGCAACACGCCCTCCGGCTATCCGAAGAACTGGGCGAAAAAATCCAACCTGGATTCAATGTATTCACGGCCCGCCTCAAACGCAATCTTCCCGAGGAAAACGAATGGACCTTCATTCGCAAGGACGGGACGCGCGTCCCCGTGAATCTATCCGTGACTACGTTGCGCGACCAGAGCGGCTGCATCAACGGATTCGTCGGCATGATCTATGACCTTACCGAACGCAAGCATGACCAGCACCAACTCCAATTGCTGACCTATGCGTTGGATCAGGTGAATGAATCCATATTCCTGATGCGCGAAAACGATCCGCAATTTCTTTATGTCAGCCAGGGTGCCGCCGACACACTGGGATATAGTCGTGATGAGCTCACCAAAGGTATGGGCGTGTTCGACATCGACCCAGATTGGTCGCCGGAAATTTGGAAGGAATTCTGGGTGGAGTTGTCCATTCGCCGCCAGATGCAATTCGAAACCATACACCGTACCCGTGATGGCCGCGTTTTCCCTGTGGAAGTGACCAGCAGCTACTTTGAGTTCGACGAGAAGATATACAACCTGGCGATTTGCCGGAATATTACCGAGCGCAAAAAAGCCGAGAACTTACTGCTGGAATATGCCGCGATATTCGAATCCACCGACGACGCCATCATTGGTAAAACACTCAATAGCGTCATCACCAGCTGGAACAAGGGAGCGGAACGTATGCTGGGGTATCGTGCCGACGAGATCGTAGGGCGTTCGATAGATATTCTGATACCCGATGAGCGCCGTGGCGAGGAGCAGGTAATACTGGATAAAATCGGCCGCGGAGAGTCCGTCAGGCATTATGAGACCGTCCGTCGCTGCAAGGATGGGCACTTGATTGATGTATCGGTAACGGTTTCTCCTTTGCGAAATCCGCAAGGTAAAATTATCGGGGCCTCCAAAATTGCGCGTGATATTACCGAGCACAAACGCGCGGAAGACGAACTCAAGCGCTACCGGGCTCAACTGGAAGAAACGGTACAGCAACGGACAGCCGAATTGATACTGGCCCGCGACGCAGCCGAAGCGGCCAACAAGGCCAAGAGTGTATTCCTGGCCAACATGAGCCACGAACTGCGCACGCCAATGAACGCCATTCTCGGTTTCTCCAGCATCCTGCGTAAAAACCCGCTGCTTCAGGCCAATGATCGGCGCAACATCGATATCATTAATCGTAGCGGCGAGCACTTGCTGTGCCTGATCAATGACGTATTGGAAATGGCCAAGATCGAAGCGGGACGAGTACAACTGGATGAAGCCGCGTTCGATTTGGGGGAAATGGTCCTCGATGTGATGAATATGATGCAGGTACGCGCTGTCGAGAAAAACTTGCACTTGCTCATCGATCAGTCTTCGGCGTTTCCGCGCTATATCGTTGGTGACCAGGCCCGCTTGCGCCAGGTGTTAATCAATCTGGTAGGCAACGCACTGAAATTTACCCAGCAAGGCAGCGTGACCATCCGTTTGTCGACCAAAAACAACGCCATCTCCCATCTACTGATCGAAGTAGAGGATTCCGGCCCGGGCATTTCGCTGGAAGACCAAAACCGTATCTTTGAACCCTTTGTGCAAATAGGCCACCTGGCGGATAACAAAGGAACCGGCTTGGGATTAAGCATCGCCCGGCAATTTGTACAGTTAATGAAGGGCCACATCAGTATAGAAAGCATACTCGGAAAGGGCTCGCTGTTTCGGATTGATGTGCCGCTGAAGCAGGCACAGGAATTCGATATCTGCAACCTGCATCGTGCCGAAGAAAGAGAGGTTTTGGGGCTGATGTCGGGACAAGCCGATTACCGGATTCCGATCGTTGAGGATCAGCTCGAAAATCAACTGTTGCTTGCTAATCTGATGCAGTCAGTGGGCTTTCAGGTTAAAACGGCGGAGAACGGTAAGTTGGGCGTGGCATTATTCCAAAGCTGGCATCCACACTTGATCTGGATGGATAGACAGATGCCGGTCATGGATGGTTTGGAAGCCACAAGGATCATTCGCACGCTGCCGGGTGGCAAAGAAGTCAAAATAGTCGCGGTCACGGCATCGGTTTTCACGGAGCAGCGAACGGATATTTTGGCGGCAGGCATGGACGATTTTATATGTAAGCCTTACCGAGCTAACGAAATCTATGACTGCCTGTCCAAGCAATTGGGTGTGCAGTATGTTCATGCCAACCCGCAGGTGACAAGACTGGAAACCGTTATCTTGACCCCGGAAATGCTCACCGTATTACCGAAAGATTTACGAGGGGATTTAGAATTGGCGGTGAAAAATTTGGATAGTGAGCGCATAGTGTCCATCATTCACCAGATTGCGGCGTATGATCAACAATTGACCGCTACATTGACCCGGCTTGCCGATAATTATGATTATCCGACGATTCTTAAGATGCTGAGGGCTAACTAGATCATCATGACAACCACAGGAAAAATTCTAGTTGTAGACGACACCTTGGCGTCTCTCAAGTTGCTATCGGATCTTTTAAAGGCCGAAGGGTATATGGTGCGTTCAGCGATTAGCGGAGAGCTGGCCGTTGATTTCGCCGCCGCTAATCCGCCGGATTTGGTGTTGCTGGATATTATGATGCCGGGGATGGATGGTTTTGAGGTTTGCCGTCGACTCAAGGCGCATCCCGATACCCGCAATGTGCCCGTCATTTTCATTAGCGCCCTGTCCGAAACGGATGAAAAGGTACAAGGCTTCGAGCTGGGAGCGGTGGACTTCGTCACCAAACCGTTTCAGCGCGAAGAGCTATTGGTGCGCGTGCGCACTCATTTGGAAATCGACCGGCTGCGCAATCATCTGGAAGAGCTGGTGGAAGAGCGCAGCAGTAAGCTGGTGGACAGCGAAAAAAAGCTCAGAGCCAGCCTGAACGATTTCGTTTCGGCCCATACCCAATTGCGCACCCTATTACGGACCATCCCCGAATTGGTCTGGTTAAAGGATCTGCAGGGGGTGTATCTGGCCTGCAATCTCCAATTCGAACGTTTGTACGGTGTCAAGGAAGCGGATATCGTCGGTAAAACCGATTACGACTTTGCGCCCGCGGAACGAGCCGATTTTTTCCGGGAAAACGATCGCAATGCCGTATTAACCGGCAAGGTTTGCGCCAATGAAGAATGGCTGACTTTTGCCGAAAACGGCTATCACGGGTTCTTCGAAACCCTAAGAACACCCATGCTGGATCAAGACGGGAAGCCGATCGGGGTTCTGGGTATCGCCCGCGATATTACCGAGCGTAAGGCGGCCGAAGCGAAAGTCCTGCGCCACATGCAGCTGTATGCCGCCTTGAGTCGATGCAACAAGGCCATCGCACATTGCGCAGACGAAGCCGAATTGTTCATGGAAATCTGCCGTGCCGCCGTACAATTCGGCGGCATGAAAATGGCATGGGTCGGGCTATTTAGCGCCGATCAACGTACGATACGCCCGGTTGCCAGTTTCGGCGAAGGTACCGAAGAATTGGCAACGATCGATATGTCCTTGGATGCCGAAAGCGCTTTCGGCCACAGCCCTACCAGCATCGCAATTCGCGAACAGCGTCCCTACTGGTGCCAGGATTTCAGCAACGACCCGGTCACCGCTCCTTGGCGAAAACAAGGCTTGCGCGCCGGTTGGGCTGCGTCCGCCTCGCTGCCGCTGCGCCGGAACGACATCGTCACCGGCGCATTCGTGCTGTATGCCGATGAGATTAACGCGTTCGACGATGCGGCCCGCGACTTGTTGAGCGAAATGTCGATGGATATTAACTTTGCCTTGGAAAATTTCAGCCGCGCGCAGGCCCAAAAGCAAGCAGAAGCCGAGATCGAGCGCCTGGCCTTTTACGATCCGCTTACCGGCCTGCCCAATCGCCGCCTGCTTTACGACCGCTTGCAACAGGCCATCGCCGCCAACGCCCGTCATGCCAACCACAGCGCGGCCTTGTTTATCGACCTGGATAATTTCAAAACGCTGAACGATACCAAGGGACACAACATCGGCGACCTGTTGCTGATCGAGGTAGCCCAACGACTAGAAGGTTGCGTTCGCGAGGGTGACACCGTGGCAAGATTGGGCGGCGATGAATTCGTGGTGATTTTAAACGGGCTGAACGAAGAACCCACGCAAGCATCCGACCAGGCCAAAATGGTCGGCACCAAGATTCTTTCGGCCATCGCCCAACCTTATTTACTGCAGAGATACGCACACCATTGTTCGGCCAGCATGGGCATCAGTTTGTTTCGTCATCAGGAAAGCACGGTGGAGGAACTGCTCAAATACACGGATACCGCCCTGTATCAGGCAAAGCGCGGCGGACGTAATTCTCTGCTGTTTTATGATCCCGCGATGCAGGCAACACTGGAAACTCACGCAGCATTGGAAAATGATCTGCGTTGCGCCGTCGAAGAAAAGCAGTTCACCCTCCATTACCAGATGCAAGTCAACCACAGGGGGCAAATTATTGGGGCGGAAGTATTAATACGTTGGCAGCACCCGCAGCGCGGTTTGGTTTCTCCTTTGGAATTCATACCGTTAGCCGAGGAAACCGGCCTAATATTGCCGATTGGCAAATGGGTTATGGATACGTCATGCGCACAGCTCAAAATTTGGTAATCCGATCCGTTCATGTCTACGCTGCAACTTGCAGTCAACGTCAGCGCATTCCAGTTTCATCAAACCGATTTTGTCGAGCAAGTGCGGCAAACCCTGCGGCATCATGCGCTTAACCCGGACCGGCTCAAGCTTGAACTCACAGAGAGTTTGGTGCTCAATGATATTGACGACACCATCGTCAAAATGCAGCAACTCCGGGAA
>JBASWL010000100.1:0-18633 GCA_049276455.1 Georgfuchsia sp.
TGTTGAGTATAACCATGGCTCCAAGAACTGGATTACCTTCGCGCCCGCTGCCGACGACATGTGGACGGCAAAAGTGGGTACACGCGGCGACGTTTATGAGGCGTACATCATCCAGGAACTCGATCAGATGCCGATTTCCTCATACTTCAGTAGTGCCTTCTTCCGGTTTGGCGTGCAACGTTACAACTTCAAATACACGGGAAGCAATAACTGGGTAGGCGCGCCGCTCAAGATGTCCGAAGTCAATGGACAGATGATGACCACAACGCCGCTGAAGTACGCCACGGATGTGTATGCCACTTTCGAGGTGAAGTTCTGACGAGGTTCAACTGCCAGCGGCGCTGGCGCTGTTGGTCAACATTCTTCTTTCTATAGGAGTATTCAAATGAAATCGAAACTATCTACACTTGTCATGGCAGCGGCGCTTGCCCTGTCAACTGCAACTTACATGGGCAATGCCTCAGCCGATGAAGGCAAGATGGTCGGTCCGGTCACAAAAATCACGCTGTCCGCCGATGGCAAGTCGGCTACTGTCGTTCTCAAGCATAGCAAGACGGGCGAGCCGGTAACACTGACCATCACTGATGACTTGACACTGGATAAGTTCAAGGACAAGCGCATCAGAGAGGGTGATGAAATCCGCGCGCGTTTTGAAAAGGACGGCAAGAACACAAGCAAGTCCTTCAAGAAGACGGCTGGCTGCTAGGTTTCCCCTTGTGAGGGCGGTGCAGGGAAAGCAGCCCCGTGCTTCGCCCTCTATTTTTAATGTACTGCTCGTTTCGGGGTGTAGTCTTGGTGACAGGCGAGAAGTTCATTTCTGCACTGAAGCACTTTGACTCAGGGGGGCACCTTTGCCGGCAAACCCTTAGAGCGTCTAACAAAATGAAGGTAATGCTGTCACAGTTACTCGCAAGGCATTGTTCTTATGAGAGATCATGGCACGTGAATTGGTGGATGACAGATTATGGACACTGATCGAGCCACTATTGCTGGTCAAGCGGCGGCGCAAGCGATACCCGGGTCGAAAGTGCTTGGACAATCGACGGGTATCGATGGGCATTTTGTTCGTGCTGCAGTCGGGGATTCCATGGGAGATGCTGCCGCAGGAAATGGGTTGCGGTTCGGGCATGACCTGCTGGCGACGCCTGCATGCTTGGCAGAAGGCCGGCGTGTGGACGCACCTGCAGCTTGTGCTGTTGAACGAACTGCGCTGTGCGGACCAGCTCGATTTCTGCCGCTGATTGATGGCATTGCGCCGATTGGACGGCGCGCGCGGGCGCTCGCAACGAGGGGAGCGCTGCGTTGAGGCCGACCGGGGATATGACTTGGAGCAAGTTCGTATCCACTTGAAGGCCCAAGGCATCGACAGCCTGATCGCCAAGCGTCGTAACGAGCATGGCAGCGGCTTGGGCAAGACACGCTGGGTGGTCGAGCGAACCATCGCTTGGCTCCACCAATTCCGCCACCTGCGGATGCGCTATGAGCGATTGCCTTCCATTCACGAGGCTTTCCTCCGACTCGGCTGCGCCATCATCTGCTGGCGTTCCTTGAAGAAATCATTTTGTTAGACGCTCTTAGGGTGGACAGGCAGAGGCAACAAATTGAAAGACCAATGGGTAAATCATCACAAATCAAATGGTTGGGTCCGCCAGACAAGCAATAACTTCAGATAGGACAGCATAGATGAGATCGTCTGAACTTCACGCTGTATTATCTCGACAGTGGTACGGTGCATTTGGAATTATGGTGCTCTGCCTTAAGATAGGTTAATATCATATTTAATGTTTTACAATATTCAAATTGGCTGCTCACCAAACTCATATGATTGGTATCAGATGGCAGACATAGATGTACTTGACAAGGAAATTGCTGCTCACACAGAGTAGAAATTAATTCTCCAGATGGCTATCGCCAGCGGGAAGATTGACGTGTCAGTAGAAGCTATTCAGCAGGACAACCAATGTCACTTTGGTGAATGGCTGTATGGCCCCACATTCACATCCATGGACAAAGTATCGATCCATTACGAGATAGTGAAGGTCCTCCATAGCGAGTTCCATGATGCCGTGGCACGCATCCTTATGAAAATCCTGGATGGCAATAGGGAAGAAGGCGATGAAATTGTGCGTCTTTACAATGAATTCACCGCGATCTCAGCGAAACTCATACAAGCCATGATTGAGTGGAAAAAAGATTTGCAGTACAAGTAGCCTAGCTCCTGGTATGGCTGGTGGATCATCCGTCTGACCGTCTTCCACTTCATACTATACTGGTAACTGTTTACCATGATGTTGAACAAACGCTGTCGTGGAGTGCAATGGATCGCTGTAGTCCGATGGCAACCGATAGATCCCCACCCCCGTTGTCAAGCCTTTTTGGGTGCTGGTGGAGCACAGGAGGATAGGGTCATAATATCCAATATTCTTGAAGCTGAATTAAAATGACTATCCGTACCGTATTGGACATTAGTCATAGATTAATACTGCCGGTTCATTCAGTACAATATTAGGCACAGACACTATTACTATTGAAGGCCCACTCATATGGCTTATAACAAACAATACAAAAAATACAAAAATGGATATCAACAAGCTCAATGAACAGGCAACACTGGCCAGCTATTTTCTAAAATCTTTGGCTAGCCCAATTCGTTTGAAAATACTATGTCAACTCATCGACGGCGAAAAAACAGTGGGAGATATTGCAAGTCAAATCGATATTCGGGATTCCCTCGCATCGCAACATCTTTCGTTGCTAAGGCGCGATGGGATCCTGACTAATCGACGGGATGGGCAAGCAATTTCTTACAGTTTAGAGAGTGAAACAGCACGCGAAATCTTGGTAGTTTTATATAAACATTATTGTGGCAATTGTTAGCTTATTTGCCTGAGAAGTTCTTCTCCAGAGCCGGCCCCGGGAATTCGGACAGGGCGATAAGTGATAGCTTTGCTCAACCCACGGCCCGGAAGGGCCATGAAATGGAGCAAGCCCATTGCAAGAAGGAAACGGCGGAATCACTCCGCCACGTTTATGGCACAAGTGGCGATAGCGGCGCTCAAAGGCGACAAGACGCTGGCAGAGTTGCACAGCAGTTTGATTTCATCCGAATCAGATTACAGACTGGAAGAGCCAATTGCCCCTCTAGCGTTGGTTCCAGACAAACCCACAATACGGCGACGACCTTGCCCGCCTTCCACTCAACATAGCAGCTTTCACCCTCGGAAATGCACATCACGTTAATTATGATTCTGTTGCTTTTACAAGCTTAATAGTTCTTACCACAGCCCTGCCTACCATCCATGCTTCACGCAAGCCCTGTTCGTCTTTCCTGACCTCTCCTTTTTTATCGGCATAGGCGATGGCTGATCCGGCTTCGATAATGCGCAGGACGCGAAAGAAGTTGCTTAATTGCTGAATGACCTGGGTTGCTCCAACTTTGGTGGCTACGGCAACAATACCGCCGGCCTTATTTCTTAAGGGTTGCCAGGGTATCGTTTTATCTTTAACAAGTTTTGAGGTATCAATGCGATCGCGCACGAGATGGCGATGGGCCTGCATCCAGCAGTGACACCTGTCCATTACCATCTTGGCTTGAGCAGTGACGCCCCAGAAATAGACCGGACTGCCGAAAATAATGCCATCAGCTTCGAGAAGCCTGGGGTATATTTCCTGCATATCGTCATCTATTCGGCATTTCCCCTTTTTCGTACAGGATTCGCAACCGTCACACGGATTGATGTTTTTGCCTGCCAGGCAAATCATTTCCGTTTCTTCAGCTCCAGCTTCCCTGGCTCCATCCAGTGCCCGCGATATTAGAATCTCAGTGTTTCCCTTTTTACGGGGACTGCATACGATACCGATGACTTTCATTGGACCTCCAACAATTATTTTTGGTCTTCAAGAGAATAAAAAAATTCTTCTCTTGAAGACCATCTATCACTCCGATCAGCAAGAGACAGACGATTTCACTCACCACTCATGGTGAAAGCGAATGTATGGGCGGATTGCAGTTCAGTCACAATTCCACCCCATGTTTACGCATGCAACAAATTAAACTGAACATGAATTGTAATGGAAACCGACAGAAGATATAGCCAGTTTGGCGTCGTCCATGATTCCCACAGGCCGTCCATTGCCATCGGTTCGCCGATGATGAAACAGCTTCCGCTACCCTGCTTGCCGTCCTGTCGCTTTCCGCCTTCGCCGGTCTGGTGGCGGAGCAAAACGAATCGACGCGTCCCGTGATATGCAGCGACAAGGCTGACTGTGATCGCCAATGGAAGCGGGCGCAGGTTTGGCTCTCGATGAATTTGCCCTTCAAGATCGACATTGCAAACGATGCTCTGATTCAGACGCTCGGCCCAACGAACACGATGCGTGTTGCTTTCAAACTGTTTCGCGAAATAGACAGGGCCGGGAACGAGTCGATTTCCTTTTGGGCTGGCTGTGGCAACTCGCTTGCCTGTAATCCAGACGCAACCGAAATGGTTGCTTAACTGCGCGAGTACATTACCAAGTAGGACATGAAATGGATAGAGATACCTTGACCTTGTTCGGAGCAGTTACAGGCGGCATTACCGGGACGATCATGCTCTTCTGGCAGTGGATTGATCGCCGGGATCGGATTTTTGTAGGATTTGGGACGATGGTGCCAACGATCTCAAATACCAATGATCTTTACGTTATCAATCTAAGCCACATACCCTTGAACTGAGCGATTACGGATTTATTCTTAATGATGGGCGCTTGTGGTCTCTGCCCATCAGTTGGGAAGAGCCACCTTTGGGCGAAGACTATCCACACAGCTATAAGTCAGGCGATTTGACTATGCAGCCGAGGGGGAGACTCACGGCAGGGGTTGAGGCTAGAGGGACTGTCGCAGGAAGTTGGGCTATAAGCGCAACACAGCTTAGGCCCTCACTTCGTTTTTCTTCCAGCGCCCCAATCTACAAACGGGTAGCTATTTGGCTGTCGGTAAAGTTGTCACCGCGTTATAGCTAGCCCGCTTCCACGAAACCAAAAATGCACTCTTTTTTCTTTGGTAGTGGCCGGGAACATGGCCGGAAAGCAAAAACGCCCCGAAAGGGGCGTGGTTGCTACATTGTTGGCGGAGCGGACGGGACTCGAACCCGCGACCCCCGGCGTGACAGGCCGGTATTCTAACCAACTGAACTACCGCTCCGCGCTTGAAACTGATGCCCGCTGTCGCGCAGTACAACGGGCCGGTAAGACTGGCGCCCAATAGCCGACTAAAAAATGCAGCCCTGCTATCAGGACGATTGTGCGGTTTATTCCCCGCACAACAAGAGGCGCGAATTATAGAGCCCTGCGCCAAAAAGTAAACAACAAACCAAGGATTTCCCGGCTGCGCAGGATGTCGCGGCAAGCGCCAGCCGCTGATTATGTCAGGGCAGGAGCAAGTCCTTCGCCGCCTGGGCAGCATCCGGTTGCAGCTGGAAATCCAGTGTTCCGAGCAGGGGCACAGCAATCAGTTCACGCAAGGCCGCAATGTTTTCCGCGCGTTTGGGCATCGCTGGATCGATGCTGTTGGCTACCCAACCCGCGAGTATCAGTCCGCGTGTCTGGATTGCTTCCACCGTGAGCAGCGCATGATTGAGGCAGCCCAGCCGCAATCCGACGACGAGGATCACAGGCAGCGCCAGTGTTTGCGCAAGGTCGGCGCTGTCGCCTTCGGGACCGAGCGGCACGCGAAAACCGCCGACGCCTTCCACGACGATGACATCCGCCTGGCGGCGCAATGCGTCGAGTGCATGGTGGATGGGGGCAAAACGAATTTCCCGATCCTCTTCCGCCGCCGCCAGATGCGGCGCAATCGGGTTCCTGAAGGAAAATGGATTCACCAGTTCAGGCGTGGCAGCCACGGATGAAGCGCTGCGCAATTGCGCAACATCCTCATTGCAACCGCTGGCGTCCAGTCCGGCTGCAACCGGCTTCATGCCGATCGTCGATAAGCCGGCTTGGGCGAAGCGAAGCAGCAATGCGCAGCTGACGAAAGTCTTGCCGACGCCGGTATCGGTTCCTGTAACGAAATATGCACTCATGTTCGGGCAAGGATAAAGTAGGTATCGTAGGTCAGAGGCAGCCCGTGCGACGTGCGCATGCGCTCAATGTTGTCGACAAAGCGCCGCCAGGCGGCCTTGCCCATCAGGCCGGGCCGTCGATTTTTCGCTACGACGTGGTTGGCGCCAAGTTCTCGTACGCTTGCCAGCAGCGAACGCAGATCGGGAAAATGGCGCTGTATTCCCACACGACGCAGCGTTAGCAGGTTGAAGTTGGCACTGCCCAGCGTCGCGCGCAAGTGTGCTTCATCGATGAAATCGTTGGTATGGCGAAACTCGTCGATACCGACGAAGGCGCGACGCAGTTCGGCAAAGGTGTCCGGCCCCAGCGTAGTGGCGGCAAGATGGCCGCCGGGCTGCAGCACCCGCCGAAATTCCTGCACCACGTGATACGTATCGCACCATTGCATGGCGAGGTTGCTCCACACCAGGCCGACAGAGGCATTTGCCAGGGGCAAGGCTTCAATATCGCCACATACGATGCTCTGATGTGATGCAGTCGCAAGACTAAGCAACATGGGCTCGGCAAAATCGAGCGCGATCGTTTGCGCCATGGGCCAGCGTCTGGTGATCAATTGCAGGCCGTGGCCGGTGCCGCAACCCGCATCGAGCACGCGAGTTGGCAAGGAATCCATTTGGCATTCTGCCAGCAAACGTTCGCCCGCCTCGCGCTGAAAATCCGCTACCGCGTCGTAATGTGCCGCAGCACGCGCGAAGGCGCTTCTCACCAGCAGCTTTTCCGGCTTCATTCGAGCATTCCGGCAAAACGTCGCACGCTGTCGACAAAGCGCGCCGGATCGGAAGCGAACGGCGCATGGGCGCTGCCACCGAATACTTCGAGCCGCGCGGCGGGCAGGGCCATCATCAACCGCTCTGCCGCAGCGAGCGGCATCAACGGGTCGGCATCGCCATGCACCAGCAGCACGGGCTGCCGCACGGTATCGAGCAGGGGCCGCAAATCGCTTTGCGCAAGCAGGTCGAGGCTGGCCAGCAGCGCGGCATCGTTCGCTGTCGGCGTGTCATCGCCGCGCAGGTAGCGCTGCGCCACCAGAGGCTGCGTGGCACCCTGATGTATCTGACTGGCAAAACGCTTAAGTAACTGTGCGCTATCGGACACCAATGCATTGCGAAATTCATCCAGTTGCATTGTGGGCATGGCATCAGTCCAGCCTTCGCGGGTCACAAAACTTGCAGTTGCCCCGACCAGCACCAGGCGCGCGACGAGACGCGGATAGCGCGCGGCGCAGACCAGGCAGGCCATGGCGCCCAGCGACCAACCACAGAGCATGGCGCGTGGCGGCAGGGTTGCTGCCAACTCATCGGCGACTGCCTCGATAGTGTCGGCTTCGAGTGGCGGACTATCGCCATAGCCGGGCAGGTCGACGCGATTCACGGTGAAATGCTCACCGAGCGCCTGCGCAATATTGCCTAGCGCGCCGCTGCCCAGTCCCCAGCCATGCACCAGCGTCAGGTTGGGGCCATCGCCACTGGTATGGGTCGCGAGCATCGTCACATTTTCCTTAATGCGGAAACGAGTGCTGCCACATTGTCCTGACTGTGTGCGGCCGAAAGGCAGATGCGCAACCTTGCACTGCCATGCGGCACGGTGGGCGGACGGATCGCGGGTACCCAGATGCCTTGCGCTTCCAGAGCGGCAGAAAGCTCGAGTGCGCTCTGGTTGCTGCCGACAATCAGCGGCTGGATCGGCATTTGCGAATCCGTGAGTTGCCAGCCGTGCCGTACGGCGAGGGGCGCCAGTTCCTGTCTTAATTGGGCGATCAGCGCATGCAAATGTTTGCGCCGTGCATCGCCTGCCGCGATCAGTTCGAGGCTTTTCAGCAAGGCGCAGGATACGGCGGGAGGATGCGCAGTGGTGAATATTGCGGTACGGCTGCGCTGTTGCAGCCATTCGATTACCGTCGCAGCGCCTGCAACAAAGGCGCCGGCGACGCCTGCGGCCTTGCCCAGCGTGCCCATGTAGATAATGCGGGGCGATAGTGGCAGGCCGAAATGCGACAGGCTGCCGCGTCCCTGCTGGCCAAGCACACCGAAGCCATGGGCATCGTCGATGACCAGCCATGCATCGTGGGTTTCGGCCAGCGCATACAGCTTGTCGAGCGGCGCAATATCGCCATCCATGCTGAACACGGCATCGGTCAGGATCAGCTTGTGTTTCGCCGTACTCTGCGTCAGCAGCTTTTCCAGCGCCGCCACATCGTTGTGCGCATAGCGCTTGTGCTCAGCACCGGATGACAGTGCGGCATCGATCAGCGAGGCATGATTGAGACGATCGGCAAACACCGCATCGTCGCGTCCCAGCAGCGCCGGCACGATGCCGAGGTTGGCCATGAAGCCGGTGGAGAACAGCAGCGCGCGCGGCAGGCCGACAAATTGCGCCAGCGCTTCTTCGAGTTGCTGATGCGGCCGCAGATGGCCACTCACCACATGCGCGGCGCCGCTGCCCGCACCCCAGCTTTGCGCGCCTGCGCACAGCGCGGCAACGATCTGCGCATCGTTGGCGAGGCCGAGATAATCGTTGCTGCAAAAAGCCAGCATTTCGCGGCCATCAACCGTCAGCTGGGTGCCGCAGGGGGAATCGATGATGCGACGGCGACGGCGCAGACGCTCCTGATCCAGCGCGGCAAGCTTGTCTTCCAGCTCCAGCCAGATCATGCCGGCACTACAGTGTTGAGTGTATCGATCACGCCCTGCGCCAGCCAGGCGCTGCTCTCGTCATCGAGCACATAAGGCGGCATCAGGTACACCGTGTTGCCGATCGGACGCAGCAGCAATTCATGTTCGAGTGCGGCCGCTGAGAAACGGCGCGAGAAGTCGGCTGGCGCATCCGCGACATCAAAGGCCCAGATCATGCCGCGTTGCCTGAAATGACGCACGTGTGGATGTGCCTGTAGCGGCAATAATTTTTCGGTGAGCAAGGCTGCGCGTTTTTCATTGGCGGCCAGCACATTGTCTTCATCGAAGATGTCGAGCACGGCCAGGGCAGCACAACAGGCGAGCGGATTGCCGGAGTAGGAATGCGAGTGCAGGAAACCGCGCGCTGTCGAGTCGTCGTAGAAGGCCTGATAGATGGTGTCGGTGCACATCACGATCGAAAGTGGCAGATAGCCGCCGGAAATGCCTTTCGACAGACAGAGGAAATCGGGCCGGATCTGTGCCTGCTCATGGGCGAAGAAGGTACCGCTGCGACCGCAACCGACCGCAATTTCGTCGCAGATCAGATGCACCTCGTGGCGGTCGCACAGGGCGCGTGCCAGGCGAAGGTACTCGGGGTCATACATGACAAAGCCATTGGCGCACTGGACCAGCGGTTCGACGATCAGCGCGGCAATGTTTGCGTGCTCGCGTTGCAGCACTTTTTCCAGCGCTGCTGCCGCACGGCGGGCGACATCTACGGCTGTCTCGCCGCTGCTGGCGCAACGGGCATCGGGCGAAGGGACGGTGCGAATGGCACGCAGCAGCGGTGCATAGGCATCGCGGAAGATCGGCACATCGGTGACTGACAACGCGCCAATGGTTTCGCCGTGATAGCCGCCTTCAAGGCAGAGGAACTGTTGTTTCTCGGAGTGACCGAGATTGCGCCAGTAGTGATGGCTCATCTTCAGCGCGATCTCGGTTGCGCTGGCGCCGTCGGAGGCATAGAAGCAATGCCCGAGGGCGCCTTCGGTCAGCCTTGAGAGCCGCTCGGAAAGCGCGACTACCGGCTCATGCGTACATCCGGCGAGCATGACGTGTTCCAGCGTTTCCATCTGCTCGGAGAGGGCGGCGTTTATGCGCGGGTTGGCGTGGCCGAACAAATTGACCCACCAGGAACTGATGGCGTCGAAATAGCGCTTGCCATCGGCGTCATAAAGCCAGGGGCCCTGTCCGCGCACAATCGGCAGCAAGGGCAATTGCTCGTGCTGCTTCATCTGCGTGCATGGGTGCCAGACGGCAGCCATGCTGCGTGTCAGCAAGGCGTGCGGGTTCCTCGAAAAACGCGGAGAATGCATGAATGGAAAAGTAAAACAGCCTTGAAGGCTGGCGTTGGGCGATTTTACACTGCGTTTTTCTTACCCCAGACTGTCATGCGTAGCAGCGGCAGGCAATGGATGAAAATTTGCCCTCTTGCGCCGGATCATACTGACTCAAATCAATCCCGCCATAAGTAATCATTGTGATTGCTTTGCATAAGTTGCAGAATCAATACTCTGTCCGTATGAGGGAATATCGTTTTGAATACCAGTAACTCCGGAGAGGATGACAGCCTCGTCGTCGAAAACCGCACCTACGACGAAATCAAGCCCGGCGACAGCGCCAGCCTGTCGCGCACCCTGCGACCGGAGGATATCCAGACCTTTGCCATCATGTCAGGCGACAACAGCCCGACCTTTCTCGATCCCGACTATGCCAGGACCTTTGCTTTCGGCGAGGTCATTGTCCACGGCATGTGGCCCGGCGTACTGATCAGCACGGTGCTCAGCAACCGCTTGCCCGGCCCGGGCACCATCTATATCGACCAGTCGATTCATTTCTCGCGTCCGGTGAAGATCGGCGACACCGTTACCGCGACCGTCACCTGCCAGCGCAAGTTCGATCACAACCGCCACATCATTTTCGACTGCGTTTGCCATAACCAGAATGGCGCTGAAGTCATCCGCGGCAGCGCCGAAGTCAAGGCGCCCAAGGACAAGGTACGGCGCGCCGCCATGCCGCTGCAGGAAATCCGGCTCGCACAGACCCGGCTGTCGCGCTACGAACATCTGCTGACCATCACGCAAGGTCTGGCGCCGATCCGCATGGCCGTGGTTCACCCCTGTGATACCGAATCACTCAAGGGCGCGCTCGAAGCGCGCGATCGCAACCTGATCATCCCGGTACTGGTCGGCCCCCTGGATAAAATCCGCTCCATCGCCGAGCAGCAGGGCTTCGAGCTGGCCGGCTGCGACCTGGTCAATGCGCCGCACAGCCATGGTGCCGCTGAAACCGCAGTGCAACTTGTGCGCGAAGGCAAAGCCGAGGCATTGATGAAGGGCTCGCTGCATACCGACGAACTGATCGCCGCTGTGGTAGACAAGACGCTTGGCCTGCGCACCGCGCGCCGCATCAGCCATGTCTTCGTCATGGATGTGCCGAGTTACCCGCGACCGCTGCTGATTACCGACGCGGCGATCAATATCGAGCCGACGCTGGAGGACAAGGTCGACATCTGCCAGAACGCCATCGATCTGGCGCACATGCTCAAGATCGCCCAGCCCAAGGTCGCCATTCTCGCCGCGGTGGAAATGGTCAACCCGAAAATGCGCGCCACGCTCGACGCCGCCGCGCTGTGCAAGATGGCCGACCGCGGCCAGATCACGGGCGGCATTCTCGACGGCCCGCTGGCTTTCGACAACGCCATCTCGCTGGTGGCGGCCAAGACCAAGGGCATACATTCACTGGTCGCCGGGCAGGCCGATATCCTGCTGGTGCCCGATATCGAATCGGGCAACATGCTGGCCAAGCAGCTCGAATACCTGGCCGATTCGCTCTCGGCCGGCATTGTGCTTGGTGCCAAGGTGCCGATCGTGCTTACCTCGCGCGCCGACACGGCGGAATCGCGTGCCGCCTCGACCGCGATCGCCGTAGTGATGGCCCACGCCAGGCGCAAAGCAGTGCCGAAAGCCGAGAGCCGACAAAACAATGTGATATTCGGTGCGCCCCAGGTACGCTGACCTCGCGTCCGGCCCGACTCTCACGACAACGTATGGATGCGATTCTCACTCTCAACGCAGGCTCATCATCGATCAAGTTTGCACTTTTTGCCAACGTCGATGTGCTGCCGGAACAACCCGAGATCAGCGGCCAGATCGACGGTATCGGCGCCAGCCCGCATATCAAGGCCAGCGACAAGGATGGACGCACGCTGGATAACGTGGACATACCCGCCGATGGAAACCGTGAGCGGCAGCATCATGCAGCGCTTGGTTTTCTTGTCGACTGGCTGCATGCGCACGAAGCCGGATGGCGCATCGTTGCGGTCGGTCACCGTGTCGTGCACGGCGCGGACAGGTATTCACTGCCGGAGCTGATTGACGATGCATCGCTTGACGTGCTGCGCGGCTTCATTCCCCTCGCACCGCTGCACCAGCCGCACAATCTGGCCGGCATCGACGCATTGCGTGCGGCGCTGCCCGGCGTGCCGCAAATCGCCTGTTTCGATACCGCCTTCCATACCACGCAACCCCGACTTGCCAGCGCATTTGCGCTGCCGCGCCGCATCAGCGCGCAAGGGGTTCGCCGCTACGGTTTTCACGGCCTTTCCTACGAGTACATCGCTGGCAAGCTGCCGCAATACCTTGGCGACCGGGCTGAAGGCCGGGTCATCGTTGCTCATCTTGGCAATGGTGCTTCTATGTGCGCCATGAAACAGCGCGCCAGCATTGCCACGACGATGGGCTTTAGCGTGCTTGACGGCTTGGTGATGGGTACGCGCAGCGGCACTATCGATCCCGGCGTGCTGCTTTATCTGCTGCAGTCTGAGCATATGGATGCAGATGCGCTGGCTAATCTGCTCTACAAGGAATCCGGATTGCTTGGGGTTTCCGGTCTGTCGCAGGACATGCGTGCCCTGCTTGCCTCAGACACAGAAGAAGCAAGGGAAGCCGTTGATTTGTTCTGCTATCGTGTCGTGCGCGAGATCGGCTCACTGGCTTCTGCGCTGGGCGGACTCGATGCGCTGGTATTTACCGGCGGCATCGGCGAACATGCTGCTCCGGTGCGTGAGCAGATATGTCTCGACAGTCATTGGCTCGGCATTGAGTTAGACAAAGCCGCAAATCTGGCTGACGCCAAACGCATCTCCAGCATGAAGAGTCAGGTTGATGTACTCGTGCTGCCGACCAACGAGGAATGGGTCATTGCGCGGCATGCCGTGAAACTGGCTGACACTTGTCGAATATCCCCAGACCTTATCCCTCGGTGCCAACCAATTGCGCGCAAAGGCAGGCCAATCTGTTGATTTAACGTCAATTAACCTGCGCTGAAAGTTGCTGTATCGGCGCTTCGGTTCCGTATTTTCGTCACCATTCTTCCAACCAGCCCTGAGAGCTTTACGCGGCGGGCCTTATAATCCCTGTTTCTCCCCATTTCTTATTGCCGATGCAGGTTTTTGCTCTCGGGATCAGCCATCACAAAGCTCCGCAAGCCGTGCGTGAGCAGTTGGCGTTCGACGTTAACGGATTGCCGACAGCGCTGCATGACCTGACCCGTCAGCATTCCGTGCGCGAAGCGGCGATTCTTTCCACCTGCAACCGTACCGAAATTTACTGCGCCGCAGATAGCGCTTCTACCGTAGCCGACTGGCTCAAGCGCTATCGTTCACTACCGGTGACATCCATCGAACCTTATCTCTACGTGCACCCGCAGCGTGAAGCGGTATGTCACATGTTTCGCGTTGCCAGCGGCCTTGATTCGATGGTCATTGGCGAGCCGCAGATTCTCGGCCAGATGAAGCAGGCCGCGCGCGTGGCCGATGAGGCCGGTACCTTGGGCACTTTGTTGAACAAACTGTTCCAGAGCACTTTTGCCGTGGCGAAGGAAGTTCGCACTACCACGGCAATTGGTGAGAACACGGTGTCGATGGCAGCAGCAGCGGTACGCCTTGCCGGACGCATTTTCGAAAGTGTTGGTGAACAGTGCGTACTGTTCATTGGTGCCGGTGAAATGATTGAGTTGTGCCTCTCCCACTTCGCCGCCGAAAAACCGCGCCGCATCACCATCGCCAATCGCACCGTGGCGCGGGCCGAAACCCTGGCGCAGAAATACAACGCCGATACGCTGCTGCTCGAAGAAGTGGGCGAACGCCTCGCCGATTACGACATCGTCGTTTCCTGTACGGCCAGTCCTTTGCCGATCATCGGCCTCGGCATGGTCGAGCGCGCGCTTAAAGCCAGGCGTCATCGGCCGATGGTGCTGGTTGATCTGGCGATTCCGCGCGATATCGAGAGTGAAGTCGGCGAACTCGACGATGCCTTTCTCTACAAGCTTGATGATCTCAGCGAATTTGTCGCCGAGGGGATGGAGTCGCGTCAGGCGGCAGTGGCAGAGGCAGAGACGATCATCGCCAGCCGCGTTGATGGCTTCCTGCACTGGGTTGATGCACGAACAGCAGTGCCGACCATCAAGGCCCTGCGTGAAGCTGCGGAAAATACACGTCGCGCCGAGGTGGAACAGGCTCTGCGTCACCTCGCGCGCGGCGATGATCCAGCCAAGGTGCTGGAAATGCTGTCGCATGGTCTTACCAACAAGCTGATGCATTCGCCGACGCAATTGCTCAATCGTGCAGACAGCAGCGAACGTGATCAGCTTGCGCAATTGGTTGCCCGCATTTATGCGCTCAAGCCAAGCGATTGATGAAGTCCAGTATTCGCGAAAAACTTGATCGTCTCGCTGAGCGCAAGGAAGAGATAGATGCTCTGCTTGCCACTGAGCAGGCGGCAAAGAGCATGGACGGTTATCGAAAACTCACGCGCGAGCGGGCGGATATCGAGCCCGTGGTGGCGTTGTATCTCGCTTATGAGAAGGCGAACGCGGAGCAAGCCAGTGCCCGCGTTTTGCTCGATGACCCCGAGATGAAAGAATTGGCCGCAGCAGAAATCGATGCGGCGCAAACAGAAATGGAACGACTCGAAGCCGAGTTGCAGCGTTCCCTCCTGCCCAAAGACCCGAACGACGAGCGCAACCTGTTTCTCGAAATCCGCGCCGGTACTGGTGGAGACGAATCGGCGCTGTTTGCCGGCGATCTGCTGCGTATGTACATGCGTTACGCAGAACGCCAGCGCTGGAAGGTGGAACTGATATCAGCCAGCGAGTCGGACCTGGGCGGTTATCGCGAAGCGATTGTGCGTATCGTGGGGCAGGGCGCTTATTCGAAACTCAAGTTCGAGTCGGGCGGGCACCGCGTGCAGCGTGTACCGGAAACCGAAGCGCAGGGCCGTATCCATACCTCCGCCTGTACTGTCGCTGTCATGCCGGAAGCCGACGAACTGAGCGAGGTGGTCATCAATCCCGCAGAGATTCGCATTGACACTTATCGCGCTTCAGGCGCCGGTGGCCAACACATCAACAAGACCGATTCCGCAGTGCGCATCACCCATTTGCCGACCGGTATCGTCGTCGAATGCCAGGATGATCGTTCGCAGCATCGCAACAAGGCACAGGCGATGAGTGTGCTTGTTGCTCGCATCATGGATGCTCAGACGCAGGCACAGCAGCAGAATATTGCCTCGACACGCAAGAGCCTGGTTGGCAGTGGCGATCGTTCCGAGCGTATCCGCACCTACAATTTTCCGCAGGGCCGCGTCACCGACCACCGCATCAACCTTACCCTGTACAAGATTGATGCAATCATGGCTGGCGAACTTGATGAAATCGTCGAGGCATTGACCGCTGAACATCAGGCCGACCTGCTCGCCGCCCTTGGCGAAGAAGAAGCGTGAGCGCGATCAGCGCTGCCCTTGCAGGCGCGCGGCAGAAAATCGGGGCGAGCGAAGCACGACTGCTGTTACGGCACCTGCTCGGTTGTTCCGCTGCGCATATCGAAGCGCATCGCGATGACGAACTCGACGCGGCTGTCGAAGCAACATTCCAAGCATGGGTCGAGCGGCGCTGGCAGGGCGAACCGATTGCCTATCTGACGCAAAGCCGCGAGTTTTATGGGCGGTCCTTTGTCGTGGCGCCTGCCGTCCTGATCCCGCGGTCGGAAACCGAGCTGATGGTCGATACCGTACTGGGCAAGTTCGAGCGCAACGCCAAGCCACGTGTTTTGGATCTGGGTACCGGTTCCGGCTGCCTCGCGATCACGCTCGCACTGGAACTGCCGCAAGCCGAAGTCACCGCCCTTGATGTCTCGCGTGATGCCATGGTCATCGCCGCAGGAAACGCAAAGCGACTCGGCGCCAAGGTGCGACTGCTTGAATCAGACTGGTTCTCCGCAATTGCCAACGAGCGCTTTGACCTGATCGTGGCCAACCCGCCCTATATCGCGGCAGGTGATCCTCATCTCGAACAGGGTGACTTGCGTTTTGAACCCTTGTGTGCGCTGACATCTGGCATGGATGGACTCGATGCGATCAGGCATATCGTGGAACAGGCACAGGCCCATTTGATTTCCCAGGGCTGGCTACTGTTCGAACATGGCTACAACCAGGGTGATGAGGTGCGGGCATTATTCGAAGCGAACCGCTATTGCGCCATAGAGCAGCATCGCGACATTGCCGGGATATTGCGCGTGTCGGGCGGACGCGTACCTTAGAAACAAGAGCTATCCGTAATCCGGGATCGATACCTTCTTCGCATGATGCGGCGCGCAAGATATTAACCCGTAAGGTTTGGCAGCTGATTGGTTGAATATCTTGGATGAGCCGCTGCAAGGTGGCTTTTTTGTTTTTGTTATCGTGCAATTGACGATGGGGACCGAAGTCCCCACCGGCTTTTCTTTGGTAACAAGGCTCAAGCAGCCTCGGCATAGGCCTTAAGCGGCCAGTGCGAAACGCTCATCGTTGGCGTTTAGAGATTTGCTTCATTAACGTCGATCGCCTGACGAGTTGCCTGCTCACCTTTGTCCGCCCTGTCGAAACCAGTACACCCCCACCTAAGAACACTCCGATGCGCTTAGGTGGAGGTGGCGGGAATCGAACCCGCGTCCAAGACGCCTCCAGATTGCCGGAATTACAACTATGAGTTGATTATGGGGCCGAAGGGTCCGATTTTCAAGGATTCAATAAGCTACTTCTGGATGCTCGCAAGGCTTTTGAGATGGAGATTGTGGTGGGCTTGCCTCGTTGGGCAATATGTTTTTGGGCGCAAATATCATGAAGTCTGGATTTTCATCATGGCGCGATAGGCCACCAGAGCTTGCCTTCAACTTCCTTAAATTGTTTCTCGCGCCGCAAAGACAAAAAACCGTCTCTATTTAAGTGGTTGATCTATGTCGCCGATTAGAGACATAGATTATCTATATTTATCAGGTATTTGATTTATTTAGCCTTATTTGCGTCTCGCAACAACGACAAATCTCTCATTGGGTGTGGTGCCATTAATCAATCCTTTGCGATAACCACATGATCTGAAAGGGCCAGGTTTTGATGGCATAGCGCTTGCGTTAGGACTACAAGTATTTGTAGCCGGGGTCGCGAATCACCAGCAACCAGCAGACGGATTCAAACTTCGCATGAAGATCAGTCTTGACCCTAAATCTTTGATTAAAAGAATTTAATGTTCAAGTAAAAGGAGTTTTTTATATGCAAGCGCAATCTGGGGAAGGTTTTGCCAAACAAGGCTCTGTAAAGGCCATAACATCACGATTGATGAAACGGACGGGCGCCAGGCTTACAGCAGTCGGCCTGTTTGCAACATTCGGTACCGTTGCCTTGATCGCTGGTTGTGGCAGTGGTGGCGGGGGAGGTGGCGGCACTTCGCCTCAGTCTTCTGTCAGTGGCGTTGCCGCGGCAGGCGCACCATTAGTCGGGCAATTAACCCTCAGGGATTCCTCATCAAGGGACAGGACAACCAACATTGCCGAAGACGGTTCTTTCTCTGTAGATGTCACTGATCTGCATGCTCCGTTCGTCTTGAAAGCGACGGGTAAATCCGAAGGCGTTAGCCATACTCTTTATTCCTTTAACGAGAAGGATGGCACCGCCAACGTCAACCCGCTCTCCACCGTGGTCGTGGCCAATGCTGCAGGCGTCGATGATCCTGCAACTGTATTTGACCAACCTGATGCAGCGACACTCGAGAAGGTCAAGTCCCGCATGCATGGCGCGGTCTCTTCATTGCAGACGCAGCTCCAGCCACTTCTCAGCAATTTCAATGCTGAACATGTCAATCCGGTCACGGACTCCATTCCGGCAAACGGTGAAGGACTCGATGGCATGTTCGACAACGTGAAAATCAAGCTTTCCGCCGGTGAAGTCACGATCAGGAATGCCACGACTGACAACCACTTATACAGCTCGCGGGTAAAGGACCTCGAACACGGTGAATTTACCAGCCATCACGAGCATATGCCCAGGCACGGTCCTCGTCCGGGTGCGCCTACCAATGTGACGCTCATCTGCAGCGGCGATACCGAGTTGTCTGTCTTCTGGGATGCGGTAGCCCCGGTTGCCAATTCGATTTCGTATGACCTGTTCTATACGACCAAGGCCAATGTCGCTGATGAAGAAGACGACGACGACGAACATGTGCGTGCCAAGCGGGTGAAAAATGTCACGAGTCCGTATACATTGACAGGGCTTGCTGCAAACACGACTTACTATGTCATGGTCAGGGCGATTGATGATGGTCGCAGAAGTCCTCCTTCAGAAGAAGTTTCGATGATGACGTCGACCTGTGAGACCCCAACCACGACGACTACAACGACCACGGCGGCTCCGACGACCACCACCACCACGGCGGCCCCGACGACCACCACCACCACGGCGGCCCCGACGACCACCACCACCACGGCGGCCCCGACGACCACCACCACCACGGCGGCTCCGACAACGACGACCACCACGGCGGCCCCGAC
>JBASWL010000101.1:0-19598 GCA_049276455.1 Georgfuchsia sp.
TGTAAGGTTCCCTGCACCCAGGTTTCGAGTTGTTGTATTTTGTTCTTGGCCAGTCCTCTTCCACCCCCCTGATAAGCAAAAGATGCGTCGGTGAAACGATCTGATACTACCCACTGGCCCTGGTTCAGCGCCGGTTCAATCACCTTGACGATATGCTCCCTCCGCGCTGCGAACATCAGCATCGCTTCGGTCTCGATATCCATGCCCTCAGACAGCAACAGGCCACGAAGCTTTTCTCCAAGAGGCGTACCGCCCGGTTCACGTGTTGAAACGACATCAAACCCCTTCGAGCGCAAATACTCGACCATCCAAGTGTGATGCGTGCTCTTGCCGGCGCCGTCAATGCCTTCGAAGGTAATGAATCGCCCCCTCATCACGGGTTCCCCTTTCGTTTCTGGTAGCGGGCCACTGCCCGATTGTGTTCCTCGAGCGTACGTGAAAACACGCTGCTGCCATCGCCTCGCGCAACAAAATAGTAATTGTCACTCACCGCTGGGTGCAGTGCTGCATGAAGGGAGGATTGCCCCGGTAGTGCAATCGGGGTCGGGGGCAGGCCTGGTCGCAGGTAGGTGTTATAAGGCGTATCCGCCTGCAAATCCTTTTTACGGAGATTGCCGTCAAATTGGCCCAAGCCGTAAATCACTGTGGGATCGGTTTGCAGCAGCATGCCGGAGCGCAGTCGGTTTACAAATACGGCGGCAATCTGGTCGCGGTCGGTAGCACGACCAGTTTCTTTTTCTATGATCGATGCCATGATCAGCGCCTGATAGGGGTTGCGGTAAGGCAAATCCGGTGCACGGCTGTTCCATTCCACTTCCAGACGACGGTTGAGCGCGAGGTGGGCGCGTCGGTAAATGTCCAGATCGGAAGTATATTTCGGAAACCAGTAAGTATCGGGGAAGAACAGCCCTTCCGGATGTGACGCATCGATGCCAAGCCTGGCCAGCAATTCGGTATTGCGCATGCCAGTGCTTTCATGACGAATATCGGGATGAGCATCGAGCAACTGTCTGAGGTCGGCAAAGGTTTTACCTTCGATCAGCACCAGTTCGCCCTGGCTGATGTCGCCTCGGGTAAGCTTTTGCAGCAACTGCCATATGGTTACACCCGCTTCGACTTCATAACTCCCAGCCTTGATTTGTGAAGCTTTGCCCAGCGCCCGCCCAAGCCAGGTAAATTGCCACGCCGGCATGTCGATACCGGCCTCGACCATTTGTTGCGCCGCACCGCGCAAACTGACGCCGGAAGTAATCTCGAAGTCAAGCGGTGACGTTATAAGATCGACAGGCCGAGTCACAAACAGATAAGTCAATGCGGCAAGACAAACAGCGCCAAGCACCATTAATATGAGTAAACGTCTTAGCACGCGCAGGGAGAAATTTGATCGAATGAATCCCTATAATAGCCCAACCTCCACGCAAAAATCTTCATCAGAATTTATGGATAACGATTGGCTTGAATCACTGCATGCCTCCGGCTTTGATCTGGACATGGAATCAACAGGAGACCTGATTCTCGATGCCCGGCATGCCGTCGATGCAACAATAATCGCCCCCCTCTCCCACCTTGGCCTGATCAAGGCGCGGGGCGATGATGCTCTCTGCTTTCTGCACAATTTGCTTTCCAATGATGTCAACAGCCTTGGTGAGAACGAATTGCGCCGCGCTGCCCTTTGCACCCCCAAGGGCCGCATGCTGGCTGATTTTCTTCTCTGGCACGATACAGGGGGCATCACTTTGCAATTTTCGGCCGACTTGCTGCCAGCAATCCTGAAAAAGCTGACGATGTATGTACTGCGCTCAAAAGTGAAACTTGCAGATGCCAGTGAATCCTTGGCATGCCTTGGCCTTTCCGGGCCGCAGGCTGTTGCTCTACTTCAATTACAGGGCCTCCCGCAACCTGGCTCAATGCAGCAGCAAGCCTTCAAAGACGGCACTGTCCTCTGCCTTGGTGCCCAGCGCTTTGAAATCGTGCTTGCTGCTGGCAAAGCCTTAGCACTGTGGAAGGTCCTGTGCGCAGATGCGCAGCCAGTAGGCATTGCGGCGTGGCGCGGGCTGGACATTGCAGCGGGCATTCCGCTCATAACAGCCGGGACGATGGAAGAGTTTGTGCCGCAGATGGTGAATTACGAATTGATTGGTGGTGTCAGCTTCAAGAAGGGTTGCTATCCGGGCCAGGAAATCGTCGCTCGCACTCAGCATCTAGGCAAAATCAAACGCCGCATGTACCGTGGCCACACCAGATTGGACAAGTTAGCTCCCGGTACCCCGGTCTATGCGCCTGAAACGGGCGAGCAGGCTTGCGGCAACGTCGTGTCAAGTGCCCCGTCACCGCTGGGCGGACTTGATTTGTTGCTGGTAGCCCAGTCCAGTTGTGTTGCAGCAGGTGAGATTCATCTGGGCGACCCCTCTGGCCCTCTGTCCCGGATATTGCCTCTGCCATACCTAGTCGAATAGCACCGTGTGTCTGATACTTGCCGCCTGGCAGACTCATCCGCAATACCCGCTGGTTATTGCCGCCAATCGTGATGAAAATTTTGCCCGTCCTACCTGCTCTGCCGCCTTCTGGCCGGAAGCGCCAAATCTGCTGGCTGGACGTGATCTATCGGGGGGAGGCACCTGGCTTGGCATTACCCGTGGCGATCGCTCATTTCGCTTTGCCAGCCTGACCAACTATCGTGACCCACAACGCGAGAAACAAATTGCCACTTCGCGTGGGTCTCTGGTGACGGGCTTCCTGCAAGACACAACAAAGACGCTGGACTACCTGGCAGAGGTAGAACTAATCGGCGACAGTTACAACGGATTCAATCTAATGGTTAGCGATGGCGAAACGTTGGCCTGTTATAACAACATTGAGCATCAGACCCGTATCCTGGAGCCAGGTATTCACGGATTGTCCAATCACGTTATCAATACACCATGGCCCAAGGTAACCACGGCGACTAGCGCGCTGGAGGTGTCACTGCATGCTTTGCCCGATACGGACGAGCTATTTAACTTCCTTCGCAACGAGGCCATTGCCGGCGATGCCGATTTGCCGAATACCGGCATACCGCTCGAAATGGAACGCCGTCTTTCTGCCATTTTTGTGCGAGCTACGGCAGACTCGGCTTACGGCACCCGTAGCTCGACGGTACTTGTGGTCGGGCGGAACAACGAGGTATTCTTCGACGAACAGGAATGGAACACCAATGCCAGCCAGAGCCATCGGCAGCGTTTCAGATTTACACTGGACAAACCCAACCATGGACATCCCAGTCGTTAACCCCACCGCTCTCAGGGATCGTCCGCAACGACCATTGCGCGATTTACGCATTTCGGTCACGGATCGTTGCAACTTCCGCTGCGTCTACTGCATGCCAACTCCTCGTCTGAGGAGCCATTATCTCTAGATCAGCTTGGTCCGAAAATATCGGGTCAGGTCACAACAGTGACAAGTCGACATTCGCGGCGCTGGGCTACCCAATCATTACCGATAAAATTGCCGGCTATCCTGGTCCGCTGGCAGGTTTGCATGCAGGAATGGCCTACGCTGAAACAGCACTGCTGGCTTGTGTTAACTGCGATGCACCCTTGCTTCCATGCGATCTTGTCGCACGCCTGCATCAGGCGCTGACTGCTGATGCAGATATCGCAGTAGTCCGTACGTTTAGCGGTCTGCAACCTACCTTCCTGCTCTGCCGATGTGTGCTCGGGCCCATTTGCCCTGCCCCTGCGAGCCGTACCAATTTGAAGTCGCCTTCACCGATGAAACAGCTTTCAGTAACGTCAACACCCCCGCAGGATATGGAGCAAATTGCGTTTGCTCAAGACATTTATCGATAAAACCTGACTGCTGATTCAAGTCTAAAGTGAAGTGCAACTGACAGAAGCTGCTAAAACGAAAATCGAGCCATGGCGAGCAGTAGTGCGCAGGGGTGCAAGCTTTGACTGGATGTGCTGATTGGCTCCAAAATCGGTTATCCTGTGCGGCAAGGTTGTTCTTGTTTTACGTGTTGAATCAATGAAAACGGGGTTTTCGACACAATAGACCCAATTGGACATTTAAAGTGCTAGCAAAATGCATGAATACATTCAAGATAGTTGTTAGTTTTCCAAAAATGGGCCCTCACAATGTTACTTGACATATTGCTGCATCTAGTAGCCCCCAGACCACTCTTGGTAATAGCTGTCTTGATATCGGCTTTGTCTGTTTGTGTTCGTTATTACACTATCGAAGCTGTTAATCTGAAGGGAGTCCCTCGTCGGCGCTCAACTTTCTATGGAAACTGCATGGGTATCGCAACCGCGATATTTTCTTTTCCCATGGCAATCCAGATTACCGCCTCGTCGACAGGCAGCATTTGAGGAAACACTGAATTACTAACAGCAAAGCGCCGTAGCGAACCCAATATCGCTGTGGCAGTGGCTACTTCAGTCAAGATCATCCAGCAATGCCGGCGTCGAAACACCAAACCCTTGGGCATAGTCGATGCCAATTTCGCACAGTTTTGTCGTGCAGTCCTCGCTTTCGACCATTTCGGCAATGGTTTTTATATCAATGGTTTTTGCCACTCTTGCAATGGCAGTAACTTGCGCCAGATCGGCAGGATCGCGCAGCATGTCGAGAATGATGCTGCCATCTATCTTGAGAAAATCTGCCCGTACATTGTATAGAGGTTCAAACGACACGCCATTTCTACCGAAATTGCTGATGGCCACCTTGCAGCCGTTATCTCGTATTTTTTTCGAGAACAGGATGACCTCTTCGCGCAGCAGAGACTGATCAGTTTCAGTGATTTCAAAGCATAGTTTCCAGGCTGAGACCTTGTGTTGTTGTAATTGATCGTAGACAAACTCTGGAAAAGTTGGATCAATGATCGACTCAGCGGAAATGTTGATAAAGAATGTCGAACTGTTTCCTGGCGGCTTAGGTGTAGTGTTAACTGACAGCCATTCGATAACATGCTGCACAACCCATCTATCGAGTTGTGGCATCAGTCCATGTTTCTCGACCAAGGGAAAAAATGCGCCTGGGGGCATCATGCCTTCCTCTTCCTCTATCAGGCGAACCAGCACTTCGTAATGATCGCTTTGTATGGCAGTTTTCGATAGTGGCGCGATGCGCTGGCAGTAGAGACAAAATTCATTGTGCTCGATGGCGGACAGAATGTGGATAACCGCATCGTTTGGCCCGGCCACCTGCTCTGACAGCGACTGAACAAACAAGTCCTGTGCTGCAATGCCGGTTGTCTCTGTAAGGCTAACTTCCGTCACTGTTACCGCCTTGCTGATGGCAGCAAATTTTAACTCCAGATCGCGTCTTAAGCGTATTTCATTGGCAAGCTTGATCTGCAATGCATTAATTTTTGCTTCGCGGCGTACGATGATCCATTCTGCCTTGGATGCCCGACTGACCATGCTGAGTACGGCAGCGGCAAGGATACCTGTCAGGAATGCGACCCAAGGCAGACTGAATTGAGTGAGATAAATTGCAACAACAAGTAGCACGGCAAGGATCATTACCGCCAGCGCTGCCACATATGGACCTACGGTTCTGAAAAAAGAGCGTATGCGCACTGACACCCTTCCCCACCTGAAGTTGATCTATGCGACTGTAACAGTCAGGTAGTTAGTAATGCAAAAAAAATATTACAAACCGATCCTGGTCGGCGCAAGACAAGGTGTTGCGCTACACCAGAGTTCATCGAAGCGTAGCCACCATGGGCGAATCTCATCCACTGCGTTCTGTAGCAGCTTGCCTCGCGCATGATCGCGGTGGAAGCGGATAGCACCATGCATCTCATCTGCGAGAAGAAAACAGTCAGCAATATGCTTGTATTCAGCCGACGATTCACGCACCTCAACCGAATTCGGGAAACGGCGGATCAGAGTGTGCAAGCGCGGGTAGCGCGATGCGACATATTGCGGGTTATGCAGGACAATATGGAGGCGGCACACCGGTGAGGCGGAGAGAAACCGCACCAGTGATTCGGCACGCTCTATCTCGTCGAGCATCATCCGTTCCAGTCTGTCGTCAGTAATCCGTATTTCACGGCTTGCTACTGCAATGACTGCATCCAGCGCAGCGTGAAATTCTGCTTCGCTGAGAAACGGAGTTTCGATTGACTCACTCGCATTGGGTTCGCTCATGGGTTCACCTCATCGAAGACATAACCATCATGGCAAATCAATATTCAAGGCTCAAGCTTAAAGGGGCAAGGTTGATGCATTCCGACCTGAATCTTGTACCTCTAGTTGCCGATTATAATCGCCAACTTTCCCGTGTTGCCCGCAGCCAATGCCTGAAGCTCTGATCGAATCCCTTGACCACGAAGGTCGCGGCGTCGCCCACGTCGACAACAAAGTCATTTTCATCGAGGGCGCCTTGCCGGGCGAGCGCGTGGAATATGCGAGCTACCACCGCAAGGCACGCTATGAGCAGGCGCAGGCTACGGCAGTGTTAAGCGAGTCGAGCCAGCGTGTCACGCCGGGCTGTCCTCATTTCGGCGTCTGCGGCGGTTGCAGCATGCAGCATCTTGCAGTCCCGGCGCAACTGGCGGCGAAACAGCGTGTGCTGGAAGACGCCCTCTGGCATCTGGCTCGGCTCAAGCCGGATGTACTCTATCCACCCATCACCGGCCCGGCCTGGGGCTATCGAAACCGCGCCCGACTTTCTGTGCGGCTGGTGGCGAAGAAAGGCGGCATTCTCGTTGGCTTCCACGAAAAGCGCAAAAGCTTCGTTGCGCTCATGGATAGCTGCAAAGTACTCCCGCGCGAAATATCGGATTTGCTTCCGGAGCTGAAAACACTCATTGAAGGCCTATCGATGCCGGATCGCCTGCCGCAAATCGAGATAGCGCTCGGGGGTGGTCAGAAAGTGCTGGTGCTAAGGCATCTCGAACCGCTGACAAGTAGCGACGAGCAACAGTTGCGCGCCTTTGCCGACCTGCACGGCATCGTCTGGTATCTGCAGCCCAAGGGACCAACTACAGTGCATCTGCTCCACCCGTCAGATGCGCCGCCACTGGTGTATTCACTCCCGGAATTCGGCCTCACGCTGCGCTTCAGTCCGGTCGAATTCACGCAGGTGAACGCCGATGTCAATCGGCTGTTGGTGCGGCGCGCGATGAACCTGCTCGATCCTCAATCGGGCGAGCGCGTCGCAGACATGTTTTGCGGGCTAGGCAACTTCACGCTGCCAATTGCCAGGCTTGGCGCGAATGTGATTGGTATCGAAGGCAGCAAGGAACTGGTGGAACGCGCCCGTTCAAACGCCGAGCTGAATAGTCTCTCGACACGAGTCGAGTTTTCCGTTGCAAATCTATTTGAAGCTACTGGCGAAAGCCTTGCAGCACTGGGCCATTTAGACAAAATGCTGATCGATCCGCCACGCGACGGCGCTGTTGCGCTGGTAAATGCGTTGGGCGCAGATGCGCCGCGGCGCATCGTTTATGTATCCTGCAAGCCAGCTACGCTGGCGCGTGATGCGGCCATTCTGGTGCGCGAGAAGGACTATCAACTGCGCGGTGCTGGAATCGCCAACATGTTTCCGCATACCTCGCACGTCGAATCTATCGCTCTGTTCGAGCGTGCATAAAAATAATCCAAAATGAAATCAAGAATCAGATGTCGAGTTGATTTTTGCTGATTTGAAAATTATTGACAACTTCAACCATGCTTGCTGCTGAGCGTAAAAGTGGGGGGATTTATGTCCCGTTTCCTCCAACCTTTCCCACAAATCAGATTAGCGGACAGACTTCAACCTGTTGAGTTCTTCAGCCTGCATCCGCTGGCGTTCTCCGTTTGCCACTTGAGACTTGACGGCCTCGAAGGCGGGAAACTGCTGGTCCCTCACTTCTTCGAGTTTGACAATGGCAAATCCACCAGCCATCTGGATCGGCTGTGTCGTATATTCGCCAGGCTTGAGGGAATCAATTGCTTTTGCTACCGGCGGGAAAATCGCATTGGGCCACCTCCAGCCGAGATCAGTTGTCGACTTGGCGCCCGCAGGAACAAATGACTTTGCCACCTCATCGAAACTCTTGTTCTGCTTGAGCAGATCAATTGCCTTTTGCGCAGCAGCTTCATCCTTGACCACTATCTGGCTCAGATGGTATTGCTTCGCACCAGCTGCTGACTTGGCTTTGTCATAGGAGGCATGCAGGCTGGCTTCTGAAACTGGATGCTTGCTGAAGAAATCTGTCCAGTATGCTTCCACCAGAATCTGCCGCCGTGCCAACTCCTGCTTCACTTTGACGGCTGAAGTCGAGGCAAGCCCCAACTTATTGGCTTCCGCAAGAATGGTGTTTTGCGCGGAAAGCTCACGTTGAAGAACTTCTTTTCGCTTGGAAGCATCAGGCATTTTGCTCTGATCAGTCATAAGAAAATCGATCAGGGTCGACTCGCTGACAGCAGCCTGCCCCCCCGTCGCACTTCCTTTCAGGGGCGCCGCTGCCAGAACTGTTGTGGCCGATATAACCAATGCCAGCGACAACAATAACATTTTATTCATATAAAGTAATCCTCCAGTTTCAGCGCCTATCGCCTGTCAAGGCCATCAGCAACATCAGCAGATTGACGAAGAGGTTGTAGATATCCAGATATACCGACAGCGTGGCTGTAATGTAGTTGGTTTCGCCGCCGCGCACGATTCGATTGATGTCGAACAGCAGGAAGCCGGAGAAGATCAGCACGCCAGCCGCAGCAAGTGCCAGATGCAGCACGGGCAGGTGCAAAAACATGTTGGCGATGCTGGCCACGATCATAAGGATCAGGCCGACGAACAGGAACTTGCCCAGATTGCTGAAATCACGCTTGGTGTTCGATGCCACACCGGCTAGTACCAGAAAAATCGCACCAGTACTACCGGCTGCCATGGCGATCAGCGTGCCGCCATTTGAAAACCCCAGCGCGACACGCAAAAGTGGGCCGAGCATGGCGCCCATGAACAGTGTAAAGGCGAGCAGGAAGACAACACCCATGCTGCTGTCTTTGGTCTTTTGAACAGCGAACATGAGACCAAAGGCGCCGCCGAGGAAAATGATCATCGACAGCATCGGGCTTCCCATCAGCAGTGGCGCAGCGATGATAGTCCCGAAGAGGGCACCGATGACCGTGGGGACCATTGATAGCGCAAGCAGGGCATAAGTGTTGCGTAGAACCCGGTTTTGTTCCGGGAGAAGCGTGGTAGTTGTCTGGTTGATGACACGAATATCCGATTTCATGTGCTTTACTCCTTGATTACTTTGCGAACAATACATTTGACAGGGACAGGATACACAAGTTTCCTTGGGGAAACGCCGATTCAATCCTGTTCCACTGATTGGACTGCCCTACCCGGTAAGTTCCACTCATTAAACTGCACGAGAGTTCGATGCGCAAATGGGTTTACAGCACTTTAAAGCAACGCTTCACGGCGAACACCAGCCCGTGCCAGCCGACGGCGCAAACTTTGCAACGCCTCCATCTGAATTTGCCTGACGCGTTCACGTGTGACACCCATGTCGACAGCAATGACTTCAAGCGTGGCGACATCGTTGTTATTGAGTCCGTAACGACGTTCAAGCACGATGCGTTGGCGATCGGAAAGTTCATCCACCCATTCGTGCATGTGGATTTCGATTTCGTGCTGTGCCAGCAGGGCTTCAGGCCCTGCGTGGTCATCAGCGGAAATGGCGTCTGTCATAGACAGATCCGGATCGATATCAAGCGGCGCATCGAGCGACAACGTACGCTCGGAGACATTGAGTATCTGCTGCACTTCCTCCACCGGGCGGTCGAGTATCTGCGCCACTCTCTCTGCCATGCAATGTTCGTTACCGCCGACAGCTTCGAGTTTGCGCAAGGTGCGCAAGACCACGTTGAGTTCTTTCACCACATGTACCGGCAGGCGGATAGTGCGCGACTGGTTCATGATGGCACGCTCGATATTCTGACGTATCCACCATGTGGCATAGGTGGAAAAACGGAAGCCGCGCTCGGGATCGAACTTTTCCAGCGCATGAATGAGGCCGAGATTACCTTCCTCGATCAAGTCGTCGAGCGGTATGCCACGATTCTGGTAATGCCGCGCAATGCTCACCACGAGGCGCAGGTTGGATTCGATCATGCGCTGTCGTGCGCTGAAATCGCCAGCCACGCAGGCGCGCGCCAGCGTCTGCTCCTGCTCGGCCGTCAGCAGCGGGCTGGCACCGATTTCATTAAGATATATCTGGGTAATGTCGTCGAGGAAATCATGTTCAGCGCTTTGTGCGCCTTCCTCGGGCACCGATAACGCAATACCTTCAATTTCGCCTTCTGGCGCCGTGTTGTCGGTCATGCGGGTCCTTTAGCGTTGCGGCAGGAATTTTGCCGGGTCGACAGGCTTGCCTTGACGGCGTATCTCGAAATGCAGATTGGGGTGATCACTATCGCTGCTGCCAATCTCGGCGATCTTATGCCCCTGACTTACGGTCTGCCCCTCGGTCACCAACATTTTGCTGTTATGCGCATAGACTGAAAGGTAGGTCGAGTTGTGCTTGACCACAATGAGATTGCCATAGCCACGCAGCGAGTCTGTGACCAGGGTGACTTTGCCTGATGCCGCCGCCAACACCGGATCACCGGTCTTGCCATCGAAATCGATGCCCTTGTTGTTGACACTGAAGGTTGCCGCAACCTTGTTGCTGCTTGGCCATGCCCATTCAACGTCAGTTGTCGGTACGATTTTTGCGGGTTCGACGGGACTGGATTGCGGCGCTGGTGCTGCTGCCACGGCGGGGGCAGGTTTTTGTATCCGCGCCCACGCCTCGTTGGTATAGGGCTCGGTGCCACCCTTGGGTTCGCGTTTGAGTGATTCCACCACTGCGGCCGGTCTGTTATCGACAGGACGCGTCTCAATCAGCGGCGGAGGCGCTATCGGCCGGGTTTCAGAGCCAGTTACTTCCCTCTCATTTGGTAAATCCGGTGGCACTATGCGCAAGACCTGACCGATATTGATCAGGTCTGGATTGGCGAGATTGTTCCATGCGACAATTTCCCGGTAGTCATGGCCATGATCAAGCGCGATGCTGTAGAGCGTGTCGCCTTTTTTAACCAGGTAGTCGCCGGGTTTCAGTTCAACAGATGCAGCAGGTTCAATGACTTGTGGTGGCGCACGATTAATGACAGGCGCCAGCCCGCTGCTGGCACAGCCCGCCAGTAGCGTCACACAACCAAGCAGAAAAAAACTCGCACGAAAATTCATTCCAATCCTGACAGCAAGGGTACAAAACGTACTGCATCAAACCGTGTTTCGATATATCCCTTCGGATCATGCTCCACCAGCAACAACACCTGATTTTCATTGCCCAGCGGCATGACCAGCCGCCCATCGGGAGCCAGTTGGTCCAGCAGCGGTTGCGGCACATGCGATGCAGCTGCCGCAAGGATAATGGTATCAAAAGGTTTTGCTTCCGGAATACCCAGGTGACCATCGCCATGTTTGAAGCGCACTTGCGTCAAGCGTAACTGACGCAGATTATCCCGGGCACGCGCCAGCAGTGGTGCGATGCGTTCCATGGCATAGACATCTTTCGTCAACTGGGCCAGCACGGCAGTCTGGTAACCACATCCTGCTCCAACCTCGAGCGTTTTGCCCAGATTGCGGCCTGCTATCAGCAGCTCGATCATTCGCGCTACGACATAGGGTTGCGAGATGGTCTGACCGAAGCCGAGCGGTAGCGCTGTATCTTCATAGGCGCGATGAGCCAGTGCCTGTTCTACGAAAATATGGCGTGGCACGGCACCCATCGCCGTGAGTATTCGTTCGTCGCGAATGCCTTGTTCACGCAGACGCGCAACCATTCGCGTGCGCGTGCGCTGCGAAGTCATGCCGACACCTTGAACACTATTCATGCTTCAACCAGCTTTCCAGCGTACCAAACTGGACGGCATGCGTAAGATCGACCTGCAGCGGCGTAATCGACACATAGCCATTGGCGACAGCAAAAAAATCAGTGCCCTCGCCCGCATCGGCTGCTCCTCCAGCCGCGCCAACCCAATACACAGTTTCGCCGCGCGGATTTTTCTGGCGCACCACCGGTTCTGCCTTGTGCCGGCGTCCGAGTCGTGTGACCTTCAAGCCTTTGAGTTGCTGGTAGGGAACATCGGGCACATTTACATTAAGCAAAACCGGCTGACCAAAGGCACGTGTCTGGAAACGCAAGGCCAAGTCACGCGCGACAAGTGCAGCAGTATCGTAATGCTTCACTTCTCCCTCATAAACCAGTGATACCGCTATTGACGGGATGCCAAGCAAATAGCCTTCGGTCGCTGCGGCCACGGTGCCGGAATAAATCGTGTCGTCCCCCATGTTGGCACCGTTATTGATGCCAGAAACCACTATGTCTGGCGTCACATCAAGCATGCCGGTAACGGCGAGATGGACACAATCAGTCGGCGTACCATTTACAAAATGGAAGCCGTTGGGTGCAGTACGCAGGTATAGCGGTCGATCAAGCGTCAACGAGTTGCTTGCGCCACTGCAGTTCTGTGCCGGGGCAACAACAGTGACGTCGGCTAGATTACTGAAATGAGCCGCAAGAGACTCCAAGCCTGGCGCGAAGTAGCCGTCGTCGTTACTGATCAGAATGCGCATGACGGCAGATATCGTGGAAATAATGGTAACAGTGGGGAGTTATTTATCCGAATTGCAGCAAAGAGAAGTACTGCAAACTTGATACATAAGAGTGTACCGCGAAAACCATGTGCTGACTTGATGCCAGAGCAAATCACATCAAACCGCGAATGCAATTATTGTAGCCTTGTAGAGGCAAGTAGCCACGGCAGTGCTGCCAAAACGCCGTCCCCTGGTTTGGGTTACTTCAGAATGCGGAAGGCTTTCCCGATCACCTCCAGGGCTTCTGGACTATCCCATACCTTGGCCCCATAGAATTTGGCAAGTACCCGGCCCTTTGCATCGACCAGCAGTGTCAAGGGAAGCCGGTCAGCACCTAGCATGTTTTCCAGAAGCAGCTTGCTGTCGATGAAGTGGCTGAAGGTGGTTCCGGATTTTTGCAGGAACGCCTTGGCGGCTTCGGGATAGTCATCTGTGGATATGCCGATCATTGCAAATTTACTTCCGCCATCATGGCGGGAGAGCCTTTCCAAAGACCCCATTTCCTCACGGCAAGGACCGCACCAACTGGCCCACACGTTGATGATCAGCGGCTTGCCGCGAAAATCTGAAAGTTTTCGCGATGGGCCGTTCAACCCCTGCATTGTCGCCTCGCGTAGCGTTCCCCTCACCGCAACTTCACCGGGGGTTTTCGCAAAAGTCGGTGTTGTAGTAACTGCCAGACAAAACAGGATTAAAAAATGGATTGTTTTCATGACTCGAAGTTTACCAGCCGTGAGGTTGCCCGAGATAGCACAATCGAAACCATCAATCCGGCGCAGACTGTTACCCTGTTGCCATCCTGATTTTTTGTTAATGGTTTCCATGACTGAACACCCCGTCATCACCTGGAACGAAGGCGATGGACAGCACATTGCCCGCTGGCGCTCCGAAAATAACCTGCCACCGCCCGAACATGTCGAAATAGCCGACGACACGATGACTGCCAACGCCGCCTATCGGCTGGCCTGCGAAGGTACTGCCTTGCTTTGGCGGGGAGATTTTCACAATGCACGCCAACTTTTGCAGGCTATGGCACGGCGAACCGAGCGCAATCAAGGACTGGTAAGGAGTTCGGGAAAACGCGCAGTGCCGGCAATCCGGCTCAATCCGATTGAAGCCTTCAATCAACAGCGGCAGGTACAAGGCCAGCGTGCCCGCATACTCGGCATGTTGCTGTTGCCGTTCAACGCCGATCATGGCATTCCACTGCGCCGCGCGCCCAATGTCCGGCAGGCCTGCAATGAGGCTTACGGAACTGCAGATGAACCCTACGTCGCTTCACTGCGCGAACTGCAAGGCCTGATCGGCGCGCATGAGTGGCGCAAGAAAGGCGTCGAGGTTGCGACTTTGGATGCACGCATCCATCCGCATTACGGAGTTTTTGCGCCGATTCGCAGCGAATATGTCGGGCTGGTGGCCACCGCCCCCCTGCCCGCCCCTGCTGAACAAATTACCGCTTTCGACATCGGTACCGGAACCGGCGTCCTCGCTGCCGTGCTGGCACAACGTGGCATCCGGCGCATCATCGCCACCGACATAAACCCACGCGCATTGGACTGTGCGCGTGAAAACCTTGCACGGCTGGGACTTGGCGAGCAAGTAGATGTAGTGAATGCCGATCTCTTTCCCGCCGGACAGGCTGAACTCATCCTCTGCAACCCGCCCTGGGTGCCGGCACAGCCGAACTCTGCACTCGAATATGCGGTCTACGACCCCGACAGTCGCATGCTGCGCGGTTTTCTTGCCGGGCTCACTGCGCATCTGGCGCCGGGCGGCGAGGGTTGGTTGATACTCTCCGATCTGGCCGAACATCTCGGCTTGCGGACACGAGACGAACTGCTTGCAATGATCGCAGCAGCAGAATTGAAAGTCATTGGTCGACTCGAAGCTCAACCGAAACACCCGCGCGCCATGGACAAGGTGGATCCGTTGCATGCGGCGCGCGCAAAGGAACTGACGTCGCTGTGGCGACTGGCAGCACAATAAATCTTCCTGCTTGAATCTGTTACGGGCTTAAAACTGCCATGAAAAAAGGCCCAACCCCGACCGGGGTTGGGCCACAAACCAGTCTGGCTTTTCTACTTCGTCGTTATCTGGAGCGAATAGATGCCGGCGCCATTCGTCATGGTACCCACCGTGAACTTGCCGTCGTCCGACATTTGCCCATGGAACGTAGGAAGTCCGGCGACGGTCAGCGTACCCGACGCTGTGATCGAGCCGGTGGTGCTGGCAGGCTCAGTAAAAGCCGCAGGATCGGACACCCATTCGCTGAAGCTGATGACGCCGCCGCCGGCCACTGTGGAAGTGAAATGGGCCCAGAAAGGCGCAGGTGCGTCACCGATGCCAAGCATATGTGCAGCCCATGTTCCGGCGGGCATCGCGCCGGCAGTATAAGTTTGCCCGGTAATCTGGAAAATCATCAAGTCGTAGTAATCAGGTGGGCCGCCGCCCTCCGTTACTACTGCTACGATCGTCTTCTTGTCGGCCGAAAGGAATCCCTTGAATTCGGGGAACGTGTCGATGCTGACTGTCCCACTGGCATCTACCGAGAATGTACCGACGTTGGCTTCGCCACCGGCATTACCACTCGGGCTCCAATCGTCGGACAAACTGGCCATCCCGCTCGCATTAGTGCTCCCATGCTGGTAATTCCACCCACTGTTGGTCGCGCTGACCGTTAATCCATGAATGACGAAAGTCTTGTTTTGCAAATCGGCGTTGCTGTACGTCGTCCCCGGCACCACTTTCTGGGCGATCTGTATTTGGCGTTCATCGCCGCTATGACCCTCTGTGCCGGCGATGAAATTCTTGTTCGACGTCATCGTCATCTGCGTCAGTTCTCCGCCGTTGACGCCACTTTCAGAGATCACGCCGCTGCCATCAATGGTCCAGCGAAACGATTTTGCCGCCGGCACGGTGGTGGCACCGCTACTGTCGAGGAAAGAATTGACGGTGATATCCCCGGCGGAATCGGCAGTTCCGGTGGCACGTATCCATCCGCTATCGGTGCCGGCCCTCAGCATGACTACGCGCCATTGTCCCTCAAGATCAGCCTGGCTGAAGGCGACCGGGACTGCTGTCGCGACAAAATCCTTGCCGGTAACTGCTGCGCCACTGACATTTGCCGCCAAACTGGTCGGGGTGAACGAATAACCTGCCAGGGAGGGTGTCACTGTGTAGTTGCCATCCACCCGGCCCGAGAATGAGTAATTACCACTCGAGTTTGTTGTGGTCGTCGCCGAACCGTCACCGCTCAAAGTGATGGTCACACCCGACAACACAGCCCCGCTTACCGCACCGGAGATGGCGTAAGTCGGTGCAGCATTGGCCGTAGCCGTAAAGTTCTTGCCAGTGACGTTCGCACCGCTCATGGTTACGGCTGAACCGGACGGGGTAAACGTATACCCTGTCTTTGACGGCGTCACCGTATAGTCTCCGTCAAAAAGCCCGGAGACGCTGTAGTTGCCACTTGCGTCGGTGGTGGCGGTCGCTGTTGCCGTGCCGGTCACCGTGATTGTCACACCAGACGAAGTGTCGCCGCTGACCTTGCCGGAAATGCTGTGGGGAACCGGTATCGCAGTTGCAACGAAATCATTCGCCGTTGAATTGGCTGCGACTATTGTTACGGCTTTGTCTGTAGGAACAAATGTAAAACCGGTGAGGGATGGCGTCACCGTGTAACTGCCCGGCAGAAGGCCGGAGATGGTGTAAGCCCCGCCCGCGCCCGTCACTACAGAACCGGTATTGTCACCACTCAGGGTGATCGTTACACCCGTAGCCCCGCTTACGGTACCGGCAATGCTGTAGGTTGTTGCCGCTACCGTTGCCGTGAAGTCGGTGCCGGTCACATTCGCACCGCTCACGCTTACCGCCGAGCTGGTCGGATTGAAAGCATATCCAGCCAAGGTCGGCGTGACCGTGTAGTTGCCGTTCGCGAGGCCGGTGACGCTGTAGTTACCGCTCGCATCGGTGGTAGCGGTCTTGCCGCCGGTCAGGGTGATCGTAACGCCTGACAGGGCTGCACCAGACAATGTAACCGTACCTGTGACGCTGTAAGTGGCGGGAGAACCGCCGCCGCCTCCGCCGCCTCCGCCGCACGCAGCAACAGTAATACTGAAAAATATTGCCAAAAGATATTTGATTGTATTCATGATAACTATCCCTTCCTCGATTTTGAGAATTCGCAAAACTGAATATGATAAATACAAAATCTCTTGGCTAAACCTCAAGACTTTTAATTACAAGACTGTGCGCAAGAAAAGCAATCTCACCCCCTTATACACGCGATGATTGTAGTCTTATTTTGCAGCAATGCTCATGACTTTAATACTATATTATTCTTATAATAATCAAAGCAATACATTGCCATCACCAGACATTAATCAGTGAGAAAGTGACAATTATCAAACCTGCGGTAATGTCCGCGCCGCCCGGGTTGACATAGAACAAATGCAATCCTTGACTACAACCGCCCTAAATTCGGTCTGCGATGTCGAGTACCGTTTGTGCCAGTTGTTCGCGGTCTTCCAGGCTCTGCATAAATATCGGCGCGGCAACAGCCATCATGCCTTCTGGCATCGCTGCCCCTGCGTCTGCCATATCCACCACGAAAACATCGACCAATCCGGCATAGCGCCATGCGGCGGCTGTCGCGCTCGGTTCCATATTCAACTCGCGCATCAACTTTGCCGTCGGCCCCTTGACGGCAATTCCGCCAATGATGGGCGAAACGGCAATCACCGGCGCACCACACGCGACGATGGCTTCGCGGATACCAGGCACCGCCAGGATCGGCTCTACGCTGAGCATCGGATTCGATGGACAGATCACAACCGCGCGCAGATCCGGGCTGCCCAATGCCGCCAGGATGCCCTCCGCAGGTTGCGCGTCTTGTGCGCCCGCAAAAGAAATTTGCTGCACTACAGGTTCGCAGCGCAAGCGAACAAAGTAATCCTGAAAGTTCAGCCAGCCAGTTTCGGAACGGAGCTGTGTATGGACGGGATCATCGCTCATCGGGATGATGCGCGTGGAGATGTCGAGACGTCGCCGCAATGAATCTGTAATCGAAGACAATGACTCGCCTGCCGCCAGGCGCCGAGTGCGCTCGACATGAAGCGCAAGATCGCCATCGCCAAGCTGAAACCAGGTTTCACCGCCCAACTGCGCCAGCGCGGACATGAATGTCCACGTCTCATCGCGCCGTCCCCAGCCCAATTCCTGGTTTGACAGCCCTGACAGCGTGTAGATCAATGTGTCGATATCCGGCGAGATCGCGAGGCCCAGATAACGAAAATCATCACCGGTATTGACGATGACTGTCAGATCATCAGCGCCTAGTACGCGGGCTAGCCCCAATGCCAGCTTTGCGCCACCAACGCCACCGGAGAACGCCACGACTTTGCCATGGTGGTTCTTATTCATATTTTGCTTCTACCTTGTATTGGTTATCGGCTGACTATAACCCAGCCTGCAAGGTCATCGGTGCCAGCCCGCACCAATGCTATTCTTCCTGCTCCAAATATTCAGGCAGCACAGCGCCAGCTATCGACTAGAGCATTCATGAAAACTTGTCCGGAGTTTAATTTTGAGCAAATTGACAGCACTCGATAGTGACAGCCAACTGCCCATACAGACGCTTGGTCTTGGCGATGACCTGGCTCAGGCAACGCAAAAAATATTGGAGGGCTGGACACAGCAGGGAACGCTGCACCGTCTCTGGGCGCGTGACTCTACAGTATGGACCGGAGGCGACGAAGCCAGCTGGCTCGGCTGGCTCGACGCAGTAGCGCGCGGCCGCGAAGCATTGCTGGCATTGAATGACCTTGGTGCCGAACTGCGTCGCAGAAATTTCACCACCGCCTTGCTGATTGGCATGGGCGAATCGAGTCTCGGCCCGGAAGTGATCGCCAAGATTCTCGGGGCTGGACCCGGCAGGTTGCCCCTGCATATCATTGATTCGACCGATCCGGCCCAGATATCCAGTTGCGAAGCAGCACTGGATATCAAGCATACGCTGTTCATTGTTGCCAGCAAATCAGGCAGCACGCTAGAACCGGATATCCTGCTGCAATATTTCCTTGCCAAAGTGAAAGTCGCACTTGGCCCTGCCGCTGGCCGTCAATTCATTGCCATTACCGATCCCGGTTCAAAGCTGGAAGCATTTGCCCGCGACAACGGCTTCCGCCATATCGTCGCTGGCGGAGAATCCAGGCGTCATCCTGGGCGCCGTCATGGCCGCTGCCGCGCAGTCCGGACATGACAAGCTGACGTTGCTCGCTTCTCCGGCATTGGTGTCGTTTGGCGCCTGGGTCGAACAACTGGTTGCAGAATCCGCCGGCAAGCATGGTATTGGCATAGTGCCAGTCGATGCCGAAGATATTGGCATACCAGCGGTATACGGCAACGATCGACTGTTCATCGATCTGCGCCTGGAAAACGATTCGGACAAGGCGCGCGACCAGGCCATAGCTGCATTGACGACAGCAGGATACCCGATGGTCACTATTTCCATTGCCTCGCGCGAACAGCTTGCCCAGGAGTTTTTTTATTGGGAGATGGCGACGGCAGTTGCGGGCGCAGTATTGGGCATCCACCCCTTCGATCAGCCCGACGTTGAGGCAGCAAAGATTCAGACCAAATCCTTGATGGCGGCTTACGAGCGCGACAAGGTTTTGCCGCAACCGCCTGCCGTGCTGATGGATGGAAACTTTGCCCTCTACGGCCCCATCGCCAGAAACACGATATCGCTGAAGAACGCTCTGTCCAAACTATTCGGACAGATCAAACCTGGCGATTACTTCGCCTTGCTGGCCTATATGGAAATGAACGAGCATCACATGGCCCTGCTGCAAGCAATGCGTACCCGGGTTCGCGACAAGCACAAGGTTGCGACCTGTCTTGGCTTCGGTCCGCGGTTCCTGCACTCGACGGGGCAACTCTACAAGGGAGGCGCGAATAGCGGTCTGTTCCTGCAAATT
>JBASWL010000102.1:0-14347 GCA_049276455.1 Georgfuchsia sp.
CGGATGCCCATCTGGGCGATTTCTCGTCGAGCTATTCCACCCAGTTATCGGAGAGCTTCGAGGAGATGGTGCCGGCCGACGTGCTGGGCAAGCTGCCCAACCTCCAGTACTTCGCTTCGGTATCGGGCGGCCGTATCATCAAGGGCAGGTTTCCGATTCTCGATCCCGATAATGCCCTGCATGCTTCTGCGAAGGCAACCGCATGATCCGCGCGGTGGCCGTACTGTCGCTGGTGATCCTGCTCGTCCTGGTGCTCTACGTGCCATCGGCTCATCCGCCGGAGCGATTCGTAGCGCAGTTGCGGGCCGAACATGAAGCGGCATCTACGTACTGGGGCACCGACCCCGCCATGCGCATGCTGGATCGGGCGGTCGGGATGCAAACGACGACCGCGAGTGTCACGCCGATCCCGTCCGCAAAGGATGCCCCTACGATTGTCGGCGTGAACGGTGCGGTATCGCAGGAGATGTCCTCGGTCAACCAGCGCCTCTTCAACAACAGCTACTTCCGTTCCGTCGACGCGCTGCTTCTGCTCGCCAGCTACCGATTATCTACCGTACTCGAATGGTTGCCCTGGCTTGGTGCATTCGTTCTAGCAGCCATCGCTGATGGCGGGTTCGCACGCCTGATCAAGGCCAAGGAATTCTTGCAGCATGATCCGGAGATGTTCGCGCTCTACGCCAGCCTCGGGATCGTAGTGTTCTGCGCGACGGTCATCTGCTTTGTGCTGCCGGTGACATTGCATCCGCTCCTATTGCCTTGCGTGCCGCTGCTGGTGGGGGTGCTGGCCGGGCGGGCACTGGGATGTTTCCATCGGCGCGGCTAAGTTCACCTGCGCAATCGCTCCATGGTGTCGCGCCCTCTTTTGCTTGCCATGGCCTTGGTCGCTTGACACCATTTAGCGCAAATGGCATGTCCGATCTCAGTGTTAAAAGCCTATTACTATCATCAGGTTGATGGATTATTTTGTGATCACGTTATAAAGACTTACAATTTATATTGCGATGCAGCAAATGCTTGGGGTATGATTTCATCACTTTGATCGCCGCTGTGTTTTACGGCGATCAGCACCCTCTCCTCCTCGTCCCTGCAACAGGGACGAATTCCACGCAACCCTTCGGGGTTGCGTTTTTTTGCCTGAAGTTTTGGATTTGCCAAACGCAATTTTTTTATTAAATTACCAACACCTGATGGGCGATCACTCGGAACAATAATGAGTCCCCGCTACGTATCCCCTTTATGGCAGCACTCGCCGCAGAGCACGAATTCTCTGCCACAACTGTGCTTTGGGTAAGGGACTAACAACCCGCCAGTAAAACCGTCAAGTTGCAACCCGGTTGTACCAAGCGACACGACCCTCTTCGATCAGGCTGACCGTACCGTAGTCGAATTGGGCTGAAAGCCAAAGGGATGCTGGCACCCCAGTGAGCTCGGCGACAAGCGTCTTCATCACGCCGGCATGGCTCACCAACACCAACTCCGGGCAGGCATCCGCTTTTCGTTCGGCAATAAACGCATTAACTCTCACACGCATAGCCGCAACCGACTCACCCCCCGGTGGAACAAAGTCGAGGGGAGCCGCAGCCCAGGCATCGAGGGCTTCGCGCCCAATACTCTCCCATGCCTGCATCTCCCAAGCGCCGAAGTCCATTTCCCGCAGGCGGTCATCATAATTAGGTGCGGGATGCAGCAATTTCGCGAGTTGGCGACAGCGTATCAGGGGACTGCTATAGACAGGTGCTGATGGCGGCAACAGAGGGACAAGCCTGGTGGCGCAATGCGCCGCATTTTCCGCCAAGGGCAGATCGCTGCGGCCGTAGCAAATCCCTGTCGCTACAGCAGGACGTGGATGACGAATCAGATAGATACGCACAGCAAACCCAGGTAGAAGCTTAGTTCAGCTACTTGTTGTGTGGCGCCAAGACAATCGCCCGTATAGCCACCGATGCGGCGCACGAAATAGCGTGCCGCGAGCCAGGTCACCAGGGCCACCAGCAGTAGTGAGACCAGTACCTGTGGTAGTGGCAGCAATGCGCAAGGTGCGAGGCCGAACAGCGCGGCCAGCGCCAATTCGCCTTTACCCATGCGCTTGGCCAGTGGCTTCGATTTTGAGGTTTCGTCTTCGCGCACATAGTCCAAGGCAAAGATCAAGGTGGTCGAGGCGAAACGCGAGACTGTATGTGCGGCAATCAGGGCCAATGCCAATACAGGCGGATCGAAAGCGGTATCGATTTCCACCAGCGCATTGAACTTGGCAAACAACATCATGGCGATCCCGATAGCGCCGTAGTTGCCGATGCGCGAGTCCTTCATGATGGACAGGACTTGCAACTTCTCCCACCCACCGCCGAAACCGTCGCAACTGTCGGAAAAACCGTCCTCGTGAAAAGCGCCAGTGGCGAGCAGCGTCGCCCCCATGCCGAGCAGAATCGCCAGCGAGATGGGGAGGAGTAATGCTGCCGCTTCGGTGATGCCTGCACCGATCGCACCGATGACGACGCCCACTAATGAAAAGTAGCGTGCGGCGTGGTCGAGCTGTTGTTGCGAATGCCCGACCCAGGCTGGTACCGGCAACCGCGTGAAGAAGCGCAGCGCAGCGAAGAAATATTCCAGTTCGCGGCGAATTACAGTTTCTCCGATACGGCGGCAGACTCGAAACTCGCCATCTCGTTCATGAACGCACAGGCGGCATCCAGCAGTGGCAGAGCCATTGCACTACCAGTACCTTCGCCAAGCCGCAAGCCGAGATCCAACAGCGGTTGCGCGCCGAGATGCTCTAACTGAATGCGATGACCGGCTTCACCCGAGCGATGCGCGAAAACACAGTAGTCGAGAATCTGCGGCGATATTTTGTGCGCAACGAGTAGCGCCGCAGTGACGATGAAACCGTCGATCAGCAGCGTCATGCGGGCTTGCGCTGCGGCGAGCATGGCACCGGTGAGCATCGCAATCTCGAACCCGCCAAAGCGCGTGAGAACTGCGCAGGCATCGTCCTGCGATCCCTTGTAGAGCGCCAGCGCTTGTTGCAACAGATCGCGTTTGCGTACTACTCCGGCATCGTCCAGCCCAGTGCCACGGCCAACGCAGTTTGCTAATGGCGCGCCGGTTAGGCAATGCATGATCAGTGATGCAGATGCCGTATTGCCGATCCCCATTTCACCAAAACCGATCACATTGCAGCCGCGTGCGGCAATATCTTTCGCAGCAGCTGCGCCATACGTGATCGCGCGCTGACATTCTTCTTCACTCATCGCCGCGCCATCGAGATAACTGGCCGTGCCCTGCGCTACCTTGGCGTCGAGCAGGTTTGGCCTAGTACCGAAATCGTGCGCCACCCCGGCATCAGCGACTACCAGCTTTGCCCCGGCCTGACGCGCCAGCACGTTGATGGCGGCGCCGCCGGCGAGAAAATTTTCCACCATTTGCCAAGTCACTTCCTGTGGATAGGCCGAGACACCAGCCTTGGCCGCACCGTGGTCGCCAGCACAGACGAGGATATGGGGCGAACTGACGCGGGGCGAGAGTGTGTTCTGAATCACGCCCAGTTGCAGGGCCAGCGTTTCGAGCCGGCCCAGCGCACCGAGCGGTTTGGTCTTCTGGTCGATCTTATGCTGCAGGGAAGCCGAAAGGCTGCGGTCCAGCGGCGCGATATTGAAATTGACGGAATGCATCCGATTCATTCTCCGGAAAAGTAAACAGGGTTTCGCTACCGGCAGCCATGCACGGCAGCGAAACCCTTGCCACAGGTTTCAAGAAATTCATCAAGTCGGTCTTCTGGCTTCCGGATCAGTCTTGCGTTGCGCCTTCCCAGTCTCCCAGTGGCATCTTGCAACGTTCGTCCCCGGTTACAGCGGCGGGCCCGCCACGGGATTGCACCGTGTTCCCCGAGGGCTCGTTTTAACGATCCCTCACCTGACGCAGGACGCATTATGACTGCGTTGCGTGATAGCCTCAAGCCCATGATCGAACTGATTCTGGGCGGCGCCCGTTCTGGCAAGAGTTCGCTCGCCGAACAGCGGGCCAGCGAAGCAGGGTTCGCCGTCACCTATATCGCCACCGGTGAGGCAGGCGACAGCGAAATGGCCGTGCGCATTGCTCACCACAAGACACGACGGCCGCCACAGTGGGGCCTCGTCGAAGAACCGCTCCATCTCGCTGCTGCACTACGTCAGCACGCTTCTGCCAACCATTGCCTGCTCGTTGATTGCCTCACACTCTGGCTGTCCAATTTACTGTTTCGCGGCAAGGCGGCACAGCAGGCCGAAGCGGGACAGACGGTAGATTGCGCATTGTTACGCGAGGAAACACAGGCGCTCATTGATTGCCTTCCTCATCTACCCGGCCGCGTTATCTTGGTCAGCAATGAAGTCGGTCTTGGCATCATCCCGATGGGTGCCACCACCCGCTTGTACGTCGACGAAGCCGGACGCCTCAATCAGCGCATTGCTCAGGTTTGCGACCGCGTGACCTTTGTTGCGGCTGGGCTGCCCATGGAACTCAAAACCCCGGCCATTTGACGATGTGGCACAACGCCGCATCCAGCGTGCTCTAGCGACTTCCACCATGAGCGCAGCGCTTGCCACGTTAGAATCCGCTTTCTTTCATGGCTTAGTTATTCGATGCTCTTCCCTCGATCATTCCTGATTGGCATAGCGCTGTTGTGCCTCAACTTTGCCGCACATGCCGAAATCCTTGTAAAGGATGACAGTGGGGCCACAGTGCATCTTATGCAGCCGGCAAAGCGCGTGATCGCGTTGGCGCCGCACGTCGCGGAAACCTTGATGGCGGCGGGCGCCGGTGAGCGGCTGGTGGGTGCGGTGCAATTCAGCGATTACCCGGAGGCCGTGAAGAAAATTCCGCGCATCGGCAGCTACGTGAGCCTCGACATGGAGGCCATTGTCGCGCTCAAACCGGATCTGGTGATCGGCTGGCAAAGCGGCAACTCGCCGGCGCACATCGATAAGATCCGCCAGCTCGGCATTCCGGTTTACCTCTCGCAGCCGAATCATATCGAGGACATCGCACACGATCTGGAGCGTTATGGTCAACTACTGGGCAATGAGGAAGGCGCTCGCGCGGCAGCGGCGTTTCGTGCGCGTCTGGCAGCGCTGCGCCAACGCTACTCGAACCAGCCTAGGCTGCGTATTTTTTACCAGGTGTGGAAAGATCCGCTGATGACTGTGGGCGGTACGCAGATCATCAGCGATGCGATTCGGCTCTGCGGCGGAGAGAATGTGTTTGGCCAGCTTCAGCAGATGGCGCCCGCAGTGACGGAGGAAGCTGTGCTCGCGGCGAATCCGGAAGTCATTGTTGCCAGCGGCATGGGCGAGTCGAGACCCGAGTGGCTCGACGACTGGCGGCGCTGGCCGCAGCTCACGGCGGTTGCGCGCGACAATCTATATTTCATACCGCCCGACATCATCCAGCGCCATACGCCGCGGCTGCTCGACGGTGCCGAACAGCTCTGCAAACGGATGGAAACGGCACGCAATCGGCATCTTCCTACGACGGGAGACAGAAAGTGAGCCGTCTGCCGCAACGCATCGTCTGCCTCACCACCGAAACAGTTGAGGTGCTTTACGCCCTGGTTGAAGAGCAACGCATTGCCCGTAACGATCGCCGCCCGCGCGGGCGGGGCCGAAATTCCTGCGGTACGCGATGGACAACCGCACGAGATCAAGTCGGCGGTCATTCTTTCGCTGAGGCCGGTCGCCATCGAGGAAGGGCTGGTAACTGTCCGGACTCTTCAACGCCTGGGCAAACCGCTAGCACCCAATCCGGTTGACCTGCTCCACCAACTCAAGGAAAATCTCGCCACCGTTCGGTTCGACGAAACGGAACACGGTGCGGGTGTACAACCCAATTCCGTGGCGGGCCCGCCGCTGTATCCGGGGACGGCCGCTGCCAGGTTGAAGAGACCAGCCACTGACGGGGATCACCCCGGCGGGAAGGCGCAGCGATCCGGCTGATCCGGTAGCCAGAAGACGTGTTGAACCGATGCGGAGTCCAGGCAAGGGCTCCGGCTGACCACATGCTTGCGCGTGTTGTCAGCCGGAGCCCTTTCTTTTTTTGTTTTTCTCGAGGAACAGACCATGACGCAAACCGTTCAAACCCAACAGCCGTCCCAAACCGCCGCCAATACCCAAGCGGCCGCCCCGACCATCGCCATCCGCAAGAGCTGCAATCCGGACGGCATTGGTCTCTCGCACTATGTGCTGATGGACAAGAAAGCGGCGAAATGACATCTGCCGTCTTGAGCCGGGCCGCCGCCGGCCCGGCGCTGATTCCCGTGGACATCGGTCATGATATTTATGCCGCTGTCACCGACCCTGACACCGCTTTCTGGGCGCTGGTCGACAAGACGCGCATCGAGGAGGAAATCAGCGCCGGCCCACTGCTCGATGCCTACCGCGAAAAGGCTGACAGCTTTGCGCGCGAACTGCACGCATTACGCTTCGAGCTGAAACCTTCCGGCGTTTACCTGAACCCGACCGAGCGCTGCAACCTCAACTGCACCTACTGCTACCTGCCGGGCACACAGCGCAGCGGCGGCAGCCACATGTCGGAAGAGAAGCTGATCGCTTCGCTCGACCGCCTGCGCGACTATTTTCGCTCGGTCATGCCGGAAGGGCGCAAGCCGCGCGCCATTTTCCATGGTGCCGAACCGTTGATGAACAAGGCGGCAGTGTTCGCCGCCATCGATAAATTTGCCGACGACTTCGCTTTTGGTCTGCAAACCAACGGTACGCTGCTCGATGACAATGCGGTTGAATTTCTCACCTCGCGCAATGTCAGTATTGGCCTTTCGCTCGACGGGCCGGTAGCCGCCATTACCGACGCAACGCGCCAGACATGGGGCGGCAAGAGCGTACATGACAAAGTGCTGGCGGCGATGGGCAAGCTGCGGGGCTACGGATCGTGGAGTGTCATCGCCACGTGCACTACTGAGAACCTGCCTTATCTCACGCAGATGGTCGAGTTGTTCCATGCCTACGAAGTGCCGACCTGTATGCTCAATACCGTACGCTGTACCCAGCCCGGGGCACGCGACGTAAAGCCGGCCGATGGCGACATGGCAAAAGCATTCTTCGCGGCTATGGATCGCACGCACGAACTGTATCGCGAAACCGGCCGCAAGCTGATGGTCGCCAACTTCGCCAACATCCTGATCGGTATTCTCGCGCCGACGGCGCGGCGGTTGATGTGCGATATCTCGCCCTGCGGAGGGGGGCGCGCCTTCTTTGCACTCGCAGCTGATGGCGGCCTCTATCCTTGCAGCGAGTTCATCGGTTTGCCGCGTTTCAACGGCGGCAATCTTCTGGCCGAGGGTGGCGTTAAAGCGGCACTCGCGTCTGAAGCTTTCCGCACCGTGACAGCGCGCAATGTAGATACCTTCAGCCCTTGCGGCGATTGCGCCATCCGTCACTTCTGTGGTTCGCCCTGTCCGGCCGAGGCACATGAGATGAACGGCGGCATGAAGAAGATCGGGGCTTTCTGCGAGTTCTACAAGGAACAGGTCAACTATGCCCTGCGCCTGATCGCCGATGGCAAGGCCAACGATTACCTGTGGGATGGCTGGGACGAGGACACCGAGACAGTGTTCGAGCTGGTGATGTAAAGCGCCGGGGATGAAATGGCGCATGTTGCACCGCATGCGAATGACGCGATAAACGGCGGCAATCTCTGCCTCGCTTTAGGCATTGCCAGGCTTGCCGGTCGTACTCATGGCGAGAACAGCGCGGCGACTGCTTGCGGGTTCGAGGGGAAGTAGAAATGCACGTAGGATGCTGTGAGGCGCTTGATACGATAAATGGCTTCGCCCTCGCGTCCTTCTGCTGTGACTGCGCGTGCCAGTAGCGCAAGCGGAGTTTCGCTTTGGGAAAAATGAAAGGTGTGGCCGCTGAGCCTGCCTTCGGGCAGTTCGGTGAACTGGGTGCCGATGGCGGAGAGGCGCGGCTGCATGGCCGTTGTGCCGGGCAGTAGGCCGGCGAGCCTGTGCGAAGCACCAGCGCGGTCGATGAGCGTATCGAACAGCGCCATCATCCCACCGCATTCGGCGAGTATGGGTTTGCCGACGTCGATATGCGCGCGTAATGCCGCCCATAGATCGCCGCGTGCCGCCAAGGACGTCGCATGCAGTTCTGGATAGCCCCCGGGCAACCAGACCGCATCGCATGCAGGCAGGGCATCACCAGCGAGTGGCGAAAAGAAACGCAGCTTTGCACCAAGCTCCATCAGCATGTCGACGTTGGCGGGATAGATGAATCCGAAGGCTGCATCGCGCGCTACTGCAATTGTCTTGCCGCGCAACAACGCAGGGTTCGCTGTTGTGGCAGGCGCAGGGAATTCAACCGCAGGCGGCAATGCTGCACCATCGGCGAGCGAGTCTTGCAGAGCATCGGCCAAGCGGTCGAGGCGTACATCGAGGTCGGCGATTTCGGTGGCCTGTAGCAAACCGAGGTGTCGTTCAGGCAGTGCAGCATCGGCATCTGTGGGTAGCACGCCATACCAGACCATGTCCGGCGGCAGGCTCGCGCGCAAAAGGTCAGCGTGATAAGCGCTGCCGACCTTGTTGGCGAGCACACCCGAAAAGGGAAGGCCAGTGCGGTAGTGCGCGAGACCGTAAGCCACGGCGCCAAAGGTTTGCGCCATGGCCGATGCATCGATAAGACCAAGTACGGGAATGTTGAAACGGCAGGCGATGTCGGCCGCGGAAGGCACGCCGTCGTAGAGTCCCATCACGCCTTCGACCAGAATCAGTTCTGCATTGACCGCGGCATCTGCCAGCCTTTGTGCAGCATCCGCTTCGCCGCACATGCCGAAATCGAAATTGTACACCGGCGCGCCGCTGGCGACAGCGAGAATTTGCGGGTCGAGAAAATCCGGCCCGCACTTGAACACGCGCACGCGCCTGCCTTGACGCGTGTGCAAGCGCGCCAGCGCGGCGGTGACCGTGGTCTTGCCCTGGCCCGAGGCGGGCGCAGCAATCAACAGCGCACTACAAGCGGCCATCAGAACTCCATGCCCGGCATTGCCTTGATGCCGTCCTTGAAAGCATGTTTGACCATGCCGATTTCGCTCACGGTATCGGCAGCTTCGATCAGCGCTTCGGGGGCGGCACGGCCAGTGATGACCAGATGCTGCGGTAGCGGACGCGCAGCGAACACTTGCAACACCTCGTCGAGATCCAGCCAGCCAAACTTGAATGCGTAAGTGAGTTCGTCAAGCACGACGAGGCCAAAGGCCGGATCGGTGAGATAACGTCTGGCAACTTCCCACGCGGCTTGTGCGGCCTTGGCGTCGCGTTCCTTGTCCTGCGTTTCCCAGGTAAAGCCCTCACCCATCACGTGCCAGTCGACGAGATCGGGAAAGCGCCGGAAGAAGCCTTCCTCGCCGGTATCGGTGCGGCCCTTGACGAACTGCACTACAGCGACGCGCTGGCCGTGGCCGATGGCACGTGCGACCAGGCCGAACGCCGCAGAAGATTTGCCTTTGCCGTTGCCGGTGTTGACCAAGAAAACACCGCGCTCCTGTTCGGCGGCGGCGATGGCGGCATCGACTACCTGTTTCTTGCGCGCCATGCGTGCGTTGTGGCGTTCGGAGGAGCTTTGATCAGACATGCTGGAGCTTAACGCTTGAACAAAGACAATCCGTTGCCGCCATGAACAAAGGCGGTGAGTGCCTGTATGCCCGCTACGGCGGAGACCCAGCACGTCAGGGATGCCAACGATGCGGAAAAATATTGCGCGAAGTGTATCGCAAACCCGGCCCACGATGGCTCGGCAAATCGCCCGGAAAACACGTAGAAGCTGCTGCTGGAAATCAACTCGCACAACACGGCGCCAATAAAGACACTCGCTGCCAGCGGCAGCAGCGCAATCGAGTCGAGGCCACAGCGATTGGCATAAATCCGTCCCGCCAGCCAGAGCGATCCGTAGGCAGGCAGCAGGGCAGCGTAGGCCGGCGAGATGCAGAAACTGTTGACGCCACCCCATACGATGGCGGCGTAATCGGCGAATGCCGCCAGAGCGCACAAAGCGGCAAACCCGGCAAGCGGTCGAAGATACATGCCGGCGAGGAAAAATACCGCCCCCGAAGCGCTGGGCAGCATGTTGTGCAATGTGGAGGGTAAATGATGCCCGCGCGTGACGACCAGCAACAAGGCGAGAAAGCCGCCGATCGCATACTGCTGACGTGTTGAGACTGACATGGTGATGGCTCCCGTTTGGGTTGCTGTTTTTAATTGAGAATGAAGGAACAATAGGTACCAGTAGAGGTACCAGTAGAATTTCCGTGCAGGGTGTCGAAAGGACTGAAGATAAGATTACCCGCCGCCAGCGCCAGCATCAGGCTCGCCAGCGCCGCAGCAGCGAGACAGGCAAGCACGACGAAAGCGCGGCGGCGGGTGGGCATGTCAAATTACATCGACGAGTAACGCAAGGTCAGGAACAACGAACGGCCCGGGGTGTTGTAGTCCTTGACCAGTTCGTAGCGCTTGTCCGTCACATTATCCACCCGCGCCTGGGCCGTCAGCGTCGGCGAAATGACATAGCTGGCGTAAGTGTTGACAAGGCCATAGCCGCCCATGCGGAAGTTACCGGCGTTGGGCGACTGGGTATAGCGCTCATCTTGCGAACGAAGCTCGCTGCCAATGCGCCAGGCACCGATTTGCCGTTCGGCGGAGGCCGTGGCAATGTTGTGCGCGCGTCGTACCAACTGATCCCCCGTGCCGAGATCTTTCGGATCCTGGTGAGTGAATGCCGCCGACCAACGCCAATCGCTGTCACAGTGATTCCAGGAAGCGGTCCAGCCCTTGATAAGCGCCTGAATGTTTTGCGGTATGAATGACGCATCCAGTTCGATGGCATTTTCGATGCGGTTGCGGAATGCCACCAAACGCACTTCATCGCCGCCATTTTTGTAGCGGGCGCCAGCTTCCGCAGAGCGGGAGTTTTCCGGTACCAGGGCGGGATTGCTGCCGAACGGGAAATACAGGTCATCGAATGTCGGCGCGCGGAATGCCTTGGCCAGCGCGGCAGTTAGGCTCCAGCCCGACGCAACGCCATAGGCATAGAGGACATTACCGGTGCTTTGTCCACCGTAGTCGGTCCAGCGGTCGTTGCGCAGCGCCGCCTGAATTTCATGCGCGCCGTAGCTGCCTTGCCATTGAGCAAATGCCGAATTGATATTGCGCTCGTTTTTGAGGTAACTGGTGCCGGTACCGGTTACCTTCTGCTGCTCCCTTTCCAGGCCCAGCGTCAGCTTGCCGCTGGGCAGTGTCAGGTGGTTCATCCAGGCGAACTGGAAGTCATCCGTATTCGGAGAAAAGGCAAATCCTGCATTCTTGTATTGGTAATCGTAGCGGGTCTCACCGAGCTTGAATTCGGCCCGCCACGTGTCCGAGAACTTCGCGTCATAGGTGACGCCGAGCAACTGAACCTGACTGTCTACCGATGGCGCGCTCGGCGCAAATTGTGAATCGTATTTGGTGTGGGCATCCGTCGATAAGGCATTGAAGCGAATTGCCTGGCCATTCCCTAGGTCATGCTGGAAATTGGCCATCACGCTTTCACGACGGTAGCCGTCCTTGTCGGGATCAAAATCCGGCGATGAAGGTTTTGTCGCGGAAAAACCTTCGCTTCCATCCGCTCCCAGCGCCATGTAGAACGAGTTATCGCCAAACTTGCCGCCATAACCGGCATCTGTACGATAGGTACCATAGCGCCCCGTAGTGACGGAGGCATCCATGGCCGGCGCCTGATTGGGGTTGCGGGTAAATAATTGCACGGCGCCGCCGATGGCGCCGGAACCATAAATGCCGCTCGCACCGCCGCGAATGACTTCGATCCGCTCCATCATGGAAAGCGGAAGGCCCTCGATCGGCGCGGTTCCATCGGTCGGATTGACCAGACGGAAGCCGTCGATCAACACCACGCTTTGGGCAGGCTTGATACCACGAATGAATATTCCGGTGGTGGAAGCAGGGCCACCGTTGGTGGTGATTTCAATCCCTGCCTCATTGGCCAATATTTCCGCGACTGACTGCGACGCAGATTGTTCAATGCTGGTCCGATCAATTACCGTTGCATCCTGGGCGGGATTGGGCTTTGTGCTGGCGTCCCGTGTCGCGATAACAATCACTTCAGGCCCAATGGTTTCATCTGCAGCTTGGGCGTTGAAAACAGAAAGCATGGCAGCCGCAAGCGCGGCGGGTTTGAGATGGCGTTGCATGAGTGAAAACTCCCTTTTGCCGGCCAGCGTCCCCGCTGCCGGTAGTTCATGGACAAGCAAACGCAAAGGGATCAGGGCCGGATGGGCAAATGAATAGCACCGACCGCTGCGTCCCCGCAGCGTTTGCGTACTTTGTCCGTGGCCGGTCTCCGGGCTCGGAAGTCTTGCGTCATCGCCTTCCCGGGAACGACCCAGTGGCCTGTGATGACGCCGCACTTCCTTACCGTTGCGGGGGCAGCGCCGGAATTGAGCAAGGGGTTTCCTTGTTCGCACCGGCTTCCCGTTTCACTCGACAACCTGAGGCAGTCGAGCACCGCGGACGTGCGCTCTGCTTTCTGCTACAAAGCGCAGTGCGATTATAGTCCAATAGCACACACTGAATGTTTCACCGGCTCCGGAACTTTTAGTTTAAAGGTGCACTTCAAAGCTAATCGCATGTCCGCAACAGGTCGAAAGTGACGGTTCATAATTTCTGGAATCAGACTATTCGCGGTTAATTTCTATCGACCTTCTCGCTGATAGCGAAATCCCCTGCATAACATCCTCATTCCCGAGAGACACCCCATCCTCGAGTGCCTACTCTTCGGCCATACGCTCGCAAGCGCAATACGCCGCCACTGAACCGAGGTAAGCGCCATGATCATTGCACCACGGACGACTCACCAGCACAACGCTACAGCCCATACGAGGGATGTTGAACTGCATGACATCATCGAGACTCGCTTGTGGCTCGAAGAACACGAATGGCTCTATGGCCTGCTGCGTAGCAACGACAACGTCTCCCCGACCTTCCGCTTCCCCGATCTCATCAGCGCCAGCGTCTCGCTGGTCTTTGCTGACCACGATGCGCCGGTTCGCATCTTCCAGTTTCTCGGTACCGAGCTGGTACTGCGCCCGCCCCAGACACCGCGCCGCCGCGAATCGATGTGGCGAAACCAATACCAGTTGCTGCTCGACCTGCAACGCTCGCCTGCCAACCGGCATCCCAACCCCAAGTTTCAACTCGACCAACTGACGACCGCCTGTGTTGCCTTGTGCCAGACGCAAGACAATTCGGGCAACAGCGTCTTGCAGCAGGCCCGCCACAACATGGCTGAACGTTCCTGTCGCGGGAGCAAGGCACCCACTGAAAACCGCATTACCCCGACCTGCACCTACCCGTTCCCCACTCGCTCCTGACACGCTCGTTCTCCACCACCTGGTCCGAATCGATACCGGACCGACCCGAACCCGACCCTGACTGTCCGCAAATCGTCGACGGCCCAGACCTCACTACCCGCCACTCGGCGGGTCGTTCCGGTTCCATTGGAGAAGGGATTCATGCGTCAACCACAATTTGCCGTCCTAGCTGTCTTGGCGATAGCCCCCATCTGGGCGCTGGCCTGCTGGGATGAGGCTGCGCAGCGCTATGCCGTGTCGGCCGACCTGCTCTATGCCATTGCCCGGGTCGAGTCGAACCTGAATCCCCAAGCGGTCAACCGCTCGCACCTCCAGCGCACCGGATCCTACGACATCGGGCTGATGCAGATCAACAGCAGCCATCTCTCGGCGCTGTCCCACCACGGGATCAAGGAATCCAATCTCTACGAGCCTTGCACCAACATCCAGGTCGGCGCCTGGCTGTTGTCCGAACTGTTTGCCCGGCGGGGAGCGACCTGGGATACGGTCGGAGCTTACAACGCGGCCTGCTCACAACTCAAGGATGAAGCTTGCGCCAAGGCCCGCGCTCAATATGCATGGCGGGTGTACCGCCAATTGCCTGCGCAACACCGCGACCAACTCATTGGAATCAAGCCAACGAACCGGGGCCAAACACTCGCCCTGATGTCGGTGCGGGTGGCGCCATGACAGTGTGTTTTCTGCGCCAGCGCACGCTCGGCCTCTTGGGTGGCTGCGCACTCCTGGCTGCTTCTTGCAGCCTGCTCCACGCACCGGTGTCGCCCGATCATGTATCGGCCACGCGCGGGTCGGCACCTGCGCAATTGGTTCAGCTCGACTTCAGTCGCCAGGCCATGTTCGCGCGCTGCATACCCCCGGCATGTCCCACACGCACGCCCAAGACGCTCGCGCTAGAAACACCCAGCCCACCGCTCGACCGCGCCGTCTTACCCGCTCC
>JBASWL010000103.1:0-2287 GCA_049276455.1 Georgfuchsia sp.
GAACAGCACCGGCAGAAAATCGCGGCCGGCAGCAGTCAAAACATATTCCTCACGTGGAGGGCGCTCCGAATAAAGCCTTTTTTCCAACAATCCTTCTTCCGTTAGCGTCGCCAATCTTCGGGTCAGGATCGCAGGTCCGATACCAAGGTTTTTCCGGAACTGATCAAAGCGAGTGAGGCCAAAATGAGCGTCCCTTAGGATCAATAGGCTCCATGCATCGCCAAGAAAAGCCAGGCAGCGCGCGATCGGGCAAGGGTTATCACAAATATTTTTATCGTTCATACAATTTTGGTAGCGACTAACTTTCAAATTGGTAGTAACATTACTTCCGAAATGATAGTAACACTTAGGCAGCAGACAATCCACATGGAGATTTGAATTATGAACAAGAAAAGTATTGGTATCGCATTGGTCACAGGCGCATCCTCAGGCATCGGCGAAGCGACAGCTCTGCGGCTGACGGCAGCTGGCTACAAGGTCTATGGAACCAGCAGACGAGGTGCCCAAACGGGTCAACGTTCTTTTGAGATGCTGCCTCTCGACGTGACTAACGATGTCTCCGTCGAAGCTGCCATTAGCGAGGTGATGCAACGGGAAGGGCGCATTGACCTGCTTGTGAACAACGCAGGCTTCGGAGTTGCTCCTGCTGGAGCGGAAGAAAGCTCGATCGAACAGTCCCAGTCGGTTTTCGATACGAACTTCTTCGGTATCGTCCGAATGAGTCGTGCCGTTACACCCCACATGCGGCGTCAAGGCAGCGGTCGTATCATCAACATCGGCTCTGTGCTTGGCGTATTACCGATGCCGTATATGGCAATTTATGCCGCAAGCAAGCACGCGATCGAAGGCTATTCGGAATCGCTTGATCACGAGTTGCGTACGAGAGGAATCCGAGTCTCGGTCATCGAGCCCGCATACACAAAGACGAAGTTTGACGCGAACCTTCTGGCAGCAGATTCAAAGCTTGAAGAATATCACGAAGCCCGTGCGGTCTTGGACAAGGTGCTGGAGGAGGTGATGACCATTGCCGACGAGCCGGAAGTCGTGGCCGATGTTGTGCTGAGAGCAGCCCGCGCGGCTCGTCCGAAGCTCCGATATACAGCCGGAGGGCTCGCAAACCGCTTAAGTTTGCTACGCAGATTTGCGCCTGCTCGCATGGTGGACGCAGGGCTTCGAAAAGATCTGCGGCTCGACTCGATAAAGAAACGAAAAATATCATGAAGGTATTCGTCATCAATCGTCATGGAAAAAAGTCGCATTGCAGGTAACCGAAAAACCTGAGCCCAAACTGGTAAATAACGAAGTATTGGTCCAGGTGCATGCAATAGGCGAAAACCAGCACGCCTGCGCCACGGCTCCTTTCGCTTTATGCGAATCAACAACGACTTAGTCTGAACTTCGAAACAAGGAGATTTTTTGTGAATAGCACGTTAACAATGAAAGCACTCACCTTCAAACGCTATGGCAAGTCGCCCGAGATCGGGTTCGCCGACGTTCCCCGCCCCACGCTGAAGGCTGACGAATTGCTGGTACAAGTCCACGCTGCCAGCGTGAACCCGCTCGACAACATGATTCTGACCGGAATATTCAAACCGGTCCTGCATTTCCAGCTTCCGGCCACGCTGGGCAGCGATCTGGCCGGTGTGGTAACCGATGTCGGCAGTGGCGTTACCCGTTTCAAACCGGGCGATGCCGTTTTCGCCAACATCTTCGATCTTGGTACGGGCGCTATCGCCGAGTTTGCGGTGGTACCTGAGCGCCTTGCGGCGCTGAAACCGGCCAATCTGGACTTTGTGCAGGCGGCATCGATCCCGATGGTCGGGCTCACTTCGTGGCAAGCGTTGAAGGAGCGCGCCAATCTTCGGGCTGGCCAGAAGGTATTCATCCCCGCGGGCTCCGGCGGCGTTGGCACGTTTGCGATCCAATTGGCAAAGCACCTGGGCGCCAAGGTGGGAACGACCACCGGCACGGGCAACGTCGAACTGGTGCGCAGCCTTGGCGCCGACGAGGTGGTCGACTACAAGAAGCAGGAATTCGAGAAGGTGCTGCACGGCTACGACGTGTTACTTGGCACTGTCAAGGGTGACGCGATTGAGAAATCCCTCGGTATCCTCAAGCCAGGGGGCACGATCGTTTCTCTAGTCGGGCCATTGGACGCAGCATTCGCTCGTGCTCGACGGCTCAACTTCGTCCTGAAGTTCGTGTTCGGCTTGATGAGCCGCAAGATCATGCGCCTTGCGAAAAAGCGGGACGTCACTTACTCATTTCTTTTTGCGCACCCCGATGG
>JBASWL010000104.1:0-1557 GCA_049276455.1 Georgfuchsia sp.
GTATACACACGGGCGAAGCGATCCACGAAACGCTGTGTCGGTGCACGAGTACCCTGTGCTTCTTCTACGGCATGAATGATGCGGGACAGCGTGGAATGATCGGCTGTCGCCGTGACACGGTAGTCGCACGAGCCGGCTTCGTTAATGGTGCCGGCATATACCGGATCGCCTTCCGCCTTTTCCACTGGGAGGCTCTCGCCTGTGATCGGCGCTTGGTTGACCGTGGTTCTGCCCGATACGACAAGGCCATCCAGGGCGACGCGCTCACCCGGCCGCAGACGCACGATGGTATCCACTTGCACTGTCTTTGCTTCGACCTCTGCCCAACTCCCATCAGATTGACACACAGTGGCGCGGTCAGGCGCGAGCGCCATCAAGCCGCGAATTGCGTTGCGTGCCCGGTCGAGAGACTTGGCTTCGATCACTTCGGCCAATGCGAAAAGGAACATGACCATCGCGGCTTCCGGCCACTCGCCGATCAGCGCCGCGCCAGTGACCGCGATGGACATCAGCGCATTGATGTTGAGGTTCAGGTTCTTGAGCGCAATCCAGCCCTTCTTATAAGTCGGCAATCCGCCCGTCAGGATCGCAATCAGCGACAGCACGATTTCTATCGTATGGTCGCCACCATCGAACCAATGCACAATTTCGGCCGCTGTGGCAGCAGTGCCGGTGACAGCAAGCGGCCACCAGTGGGACTTTTGGTAGGGATGTTTTCCGCTGAGGATGTGGGTTCGCCATTTTCCAACTTGGCATCCATCCCCAGCGATTGAATAGCCGCTATTGCATCGGCCAATGCCTCCGGGGTATGACTCAAATGCAGGGTGCGCTGCATCAGGTTGAATTCCAGCGCCGCGATACCTGGCATACGGCCCAGCTTGTTGCGGATGAGTTGCTCTTCCGTGGGGCAGTCCATCTGCTCGATGCGCAGTACCGTCTGGCGGGCTCCAGCCAAGTTCGTGATGGAGGTCGGTTCGCTCGGTACGGCTGAACACCCTCCGCAACAGGAGTCGCTCATGGCAAAAGTTCTATCAGATATTCACTCATTTGCACATTACACACCCTATAGTTACTATAGAGTCAAGTTACTTGCAGGATTTTCTGATGACTACCGGTTTAAAGATCGGCGAACTCGCCAAGAAGACGGATTGCCAAGTGGAAACCATCCGCTATTACGAGCGTGAAGGTTTATTGCCAGAGCCAGTTCGTTCCGAAGGTAACTTCCGGATGTATGGCGTGGCACATCTTGAACGGCTATTGATCATTCGGCGCTGTCGGTCTCTCGACATGACTCTCGATGAGATTCGTACCTTGTTGAGATTTCGCGATGCCCCGGAAGAAAACTGTGCCGAGGTGAATGCCTTGCTCGATTCGCATATCGGCCATGTTGCTTCTCGCATCACCGAGTTGAGGGCATTGGAGCGGGAATTGAAGCAACTTCGTCAAAAGTGTGGTGATGAGAATGCAGTCAAGGATTGCGGGATTTTGAACAACCTGGCGACCGCGTTAGGTAAGCCGGTAACCCCCAAGAAATTGAAGACCGGCCATGTTCATGGT
>JBASWL010000105.1:0-2262 GCA_049276455.1 Georgfuchsia sp.
GCGCGCATCGAAGCGGTCAAGCAGCGTGCCCATGGCCGGTGGACGGAAATCCTGGCGGGCATGGGCGTGGATGAAGCTATCCTCAAGCGCCGCAACATGCCCTGCCCGCTGTGCGGGGGCACGGATCGGTTTCAGTACACCGACAAGTTCGACGAAGGAAACTACCACTGCCGCCAGTGCGGTCCGGGCGGCGGCTTCAAGTTGCTGCAAGCAGTCAAGGGTGCGGACTTCAATACCGTGCTGCGTGATGTCGAGCGTTGCTTAGGCGTAATGCCGCTAACGGCGCCACCAAGGGCAAGCGAACCTTCAGCCGAACGCATGAAGAAACTGGCTCAACGCATCTGGAATGAGGCCCGGCCGGTGACGCTGGGCGATGAAGTCGATCGCTATCTGAGCGGCCGTGGACTGGCGCTGCCGGTGTACCCGAAGGTGCTGCGCTTTCATCCGGCCCTCGGCTATTACCAGAAAGATGCCGATGGTAAGTCACGCAAAGTAGCCGAGTATCCGGCGATGCTGGCCTGCATCCAGGGCGCGGACGGACATGCGGTGACGCTGCATCGGACCTATCTGCGGGACGGTGGCAAGCTGGCGGCGCACGATGCGAAGAAAGTGCTCTCGGCCGGGATCAACGGCGCCGCTGTACGTCTCTTCGAGGCGACCGGGGAACTGGCGATCAGCGAGGGGATCGAGACCGGGATCGCCGTGCATCTGGCGACCGGCAAGCCGGTCTGGGCCGGTCTCAACGCCGGCAATCTGGAGAAGCTGTGGCTGCCGGACTCGGCCCATACCGTTTGCATTTACGCCGACAACGACGCCGATGGCGACTTCGCCGGACAGGCCTTTGCCTTCGCTCTGGCACGTCGGCTGAAACGGGAAGATAAAAAGATCGGGTTGCGACAGGTGCAGGTATTCATCCCCAAGCAGGCCGGCACCGATTGGGCCGACGTGTGGCGTCAGCGTCTGGAAGCCCAGGCATCGCGCGCGGCTTGAGAGTTTGATGAAGGGTGCGGTCCATTGTGGTGATGGAACCGCACCCGCTTTTTCAGCGGCACTGCATAGCTACACATCAATGCGGTGACGGCGAAAAGGTTTCATCGGTTTCTCCACTGGTAGTTGTCACACCAGGCGGCGCCTCACGGCATCGCGAAGACAGCCCTGGAGTTCTTGCGCGATTCATTTCGCACGTTATTCGGATCGGCAACCGCTGGTCCGTCATCAACCCTGGCGGGGATGCGCATTCCCGCGAGTGGGTGATGCCGTCTCCGCTTTTCTTTTCCGATAAGGAGTAATTGCTATGAAAAACGGACGTTCTCTCATCAGCCTGGCTACGGAACTGGAGCGCCAGTTGCATTCCAAGAAGGATCTGATCGTGCCCTCGACGATGGTGCGTCATGTCACCGACGATCTGGGTGACACCCGCCTCGTCATTGAGGAGGAAGGCAACCCGGTGCGTTACGGCGTCACCCCGTTGGCGCGTCGCCAACTGGCCGACAAGCTGAAGATTCCCTACGCCTATTTCGAGCGCATGCGCGAAGAACAACCGGCGCTGCTGGATCGCAACGTGAATATCTGGCTGCAAAGCGAGGATGAGCAGCGCATGCTGCGCACCCTGGATGGTCAGGTGCGCGCCGTGCTGTCGGATCGCTACCGCCGCCTGGATAACTTCGACCTGGCTGAAAGCGTTTTGCCAATCTTGCAGCAGTTGCCCGAAGTGCGCTTCGAGTCGGTCGAACTGACCGAGACGAAGATGTATCTGAAGTGCATCACGCCGCGTCTGAGCTACGAGATGGCACCCGGCGATGTGGTGCAGGCCGGGGTAATGATCTCGAACTCCGAGGTCGGCCAGGGCACGCTATCGGTGCAGCCGCTATTGTTCCGGCTGGTGTGCAGCAATGGCCTCATCGCCGCCGACCGCTCGCTGCGCAAGACCCACGTGGGGCGCGCATTGGGCACCGAGGATGAACGCATCCAGGTCTACCAGGACGACACGCTGCGTGCCGACGACAAGGCCTTCTTCCTGAAGGTGCGCGACGTAGTACAGGCAGCGGTATCGGAAGCAACTTTCCGCCAAACGGCGCAGAAGCTGCAGAAGACACTCAACATCCCGTTGGTGGGCGACCCGGTGAAGACGATCGAGATGCTGGCCCAGCGCTACACCCTGAACGACACCGAACGTGCCGGTGTGCTGCGCCATCTGATCGCCGAGGGCCAGTTGTCGGGCTATGGGCTGGTCAATGCGGTGACGCATTACAGCCAGGAGGT
>JBASWL010000106.1:0-2025 GCA_049276455.1 Georgfuchsia sp.
GTCATGCTCCTTCATGAACATCGAGAAATTTCGATAATTCATGCTCTCGCACCCGGAGACAATCTCAACCCCATCATCGAACCGGAAAAATAGATTTCCCGTATCCGGCACCACGGGATGCAAACGCCATCCCCAATAACCCGTATCCCCTGTCGCTTTCGCAGCGCGCCGCACGCGGCCTCTTGTGTCGCCCCGTGGTATCGAATAAGGTAGCAACAAGTTCCGCGCCGCGCCGATTGCCCAGGTGATCCCCGAGTGGGCGGAACCCTCCGCTCTCACTGCGGCGTCGCAGTCGATACCTGCCCCCTGCCCGGCGATCCGCCGCTGTTTCATCTTCTGCACATCCAGCGCATTGCGATAACGGATCAATTGATTTTCCCTGCCTCTGACACCCTTGTCCGTTGGGCATGGATGCCACGCCTTTGTCTTTCCTTCCATGCCGCGCGACCGGGACGCCCGCTGCATGCCATTGAGCTCCGCGTTCCCTATCGCCTTGCGCCATCCTGACCTAGCGCAGCCGCAAAGAGCAGGTCATGCCCTTTACCGGCACCCGCCGTGACGAGGTCCGATCATGCCCAACATCCGTTCCAGAGCTGCCGCAACAGCGGCAACTTGCAAAGCTCTTCCGCCTACACATGTCACGCCAGTTCCGCCCCTGAGGTTACCCGAGACCGGATTTCTGCGCCAGCCACAGGTGCTGGCCTTCGTTCCCATTTCCAAATCGACCTTGTGGCGGCGCATTCAGGCGCGCACGTTCCCCGAGCCGATCAAGCTCTCGGACCGGGTGACCGTCTGGCGCGCCGAAGACATCCGCCGCTGGATCACCGATCAAGGCCGACAGGAATGACGGACAAAACTGAGGGAGCCTACCGACCATCGTCCACCGCTGTACGGAGCAATGCGCCCTGACGTTGGAACTCTCTGACCAAATACGCGCCCGACACACTCCAAGGATTGCGCTACCGCGCAAATTCCCCACCGATCGCTGTCGGCTGCCCCGCTGCCGGCCTGATGACGAAACCCCACGTATTTCCCGGCGATTTCGCCTGGCGATCGAGACGAAGGGACTCGACCATTGGGACTTATGGCGATCGAATAAGCACGGGAGAAAAAGCATCATGCAAGACCGTCATGAGACAAACCTGTATCAGGAAAACGCGCAACAATCGATTCAGATGTTACGTGCCGTCATCGACGGCGAAACCTACGAAACAGTAGCAACACGGTTTGGCCTGTCGCGCACTGCCATCGAGCGGCGCATCAAAACCATCGCGCTGCAACTCACCCAGGTGGTCGGCGTCGACGGACTCAAGGAGGAAGGCGCCGCCTTCGTGCGGCGGCTGCGGCTGCACCGCGACGCGATCCTCGCCGCCCTGGAAAAATTCGATCCTCTTCCCCCTCTGGGCTGCCGTCGGGCACGGGTACTGTCGCCCCAGGAAGTCACCCAGGGCGCGGTGCGCATCAAGGGCCGCACCGCCCGCACCTGGCATGATCTGGCGCTCTACTTTCTGTTGTTCGCCACTGGCCTGCGCCCCCTCGAAATCGCCCGACTCGAAGTACGCGACTATCTGCACCCAGACGGCAGCGTCTGCCGGGAATCGGAACTGCGCGCCGAGGCGGCAATCAACGGCAAACTGCGCCCGCTGTACTTCAGCAGCAATCGACTTGATGACGCATTGTCCGCCTACTTCCGCGAGCGTAGCGGCAATGGGCATGGGTTGGGCGAGCCGGATGCCTACCGCGGCCTTGACCCGAACAGCAAGCTGTTTCTGTCGCCTATCGGCGCGGCCTACCGGATTGCGCCCAACGGCAGGCCTGACCAGAACCGCTATGTCTGCCGCACGATGCTGGAAATCTACCAAAAACTGTTCCGCTATGCCGAACTCAAGAACCTGAGCGCCCAATCGGCGCGCCTGACGGTGATATCGCGAATGTATGAGCGCGGGGCCGACGAGGACCAAATCGGCGCGATTCTCGGTATCGCCGAACGCAGTGCGGTGCGAGGATTACTGCCACGGCCCAAGC
>JBASWL010000107.1:0-33718 GCA_049276455.1 Georgfuchsia sp.
CCCCAATGATCCGAGTGAATAGATCGGCCCGCCGAGCAGACCGCTGGTGATCGTCCCGGTCGAGAACGTCAATCCGTAGAAACCAAACGATGGCTGAAAATTGGTTGGAGTAAACAACACCTCCGAGGAAATCATGGCCTGGGCGCCGGCCTCAATGTAGCTGGTGTATTGCGGGTACATGAAATCGAACATGTACTTGCTACCCGCATTGATTGCCATCTGCCCGCCGGCAACAACCCCTTGAATGGCGGTAGCCATCAATACGTTATTGCTTCGCGCCGCCCCGCCGCCGCCTTTCTTGCAGCAATTCACCAGACCAAACAGCTTCTTGCGACACTGCTCTCCCACTCCCTTGAACAATCGCTGATCCGCACCATAGACGCCCGCTTCGCGCGCCGCCTCCATCGACGCCATGGCCTTTCCAAAATCCTGGTCGGCAGGATTGCCGGTGTCGAAACATCCGGTCGCGTTTTGACAGAAGGAACGCTGATCGCAAACTGTATGTTGCGTCTGGGTCGCCGGAGATGTCTGGCATGAGTAGGTTCGCTCGCTCATGTCGCACGCGCCGGACGCCAACTGATCAAGGCACTGCGATGAGACTTGGGTACAACCGCGATTGATCAGTTCCTGGCAGTCATTAGTCAGTGCCGCCCCGGCGCAGGTATATTCCTCGGAACGTGCCCAGCAGGAGTCTCCAGAGCTTTGAGCTCCGACCGGCAGGGGCGAAACAGTCGTGAGACACACCTGGAGTCCATTGATCGTCTTGCAGGGAGTACTGTCGGTACAGGTCGTTGCGGCGTGAACGCAATTGGCGCTGCTCGCGAACGAGGCGCATTGGCTCGTATCGAGCGTGTTGGATGTGATGGTGTAAGAGGTATTAAGTTCGACCGCCGTCGGCGTGCTCGTCGAGGTTGTGACGTTGGTGCATTGATAGCGGCGAGTGTATTGATTGCATGATCCATCGAATGCAGTGCTGTCGCACGTCGAACTGACCACTGCACAGCCTTGAGTTGCCTTGATGGCAGCGCAGTAGTCGATGTGATTCTCGGCGATGCAGGAATAGTCATCCTGATAGCGCCAGCAGCTTGCCGTGGAATTCAATCCGCCCGCGGGTGGCGTGACTCCGGCCAGACAGACGGTGGCACCGCTCGAATCCGGCTTGCATGGCGTGGAATCGACACAAGTGTGGGCCGCCAGACGGCAACGAGAATTTTGCGCATAGCTGCTGCATTGGCTGGTATCCGTGGTATCCGCGACCAGCGTATAGGTATTGTCGAGGCGAACGGTATTGGTTGGCGCTCCCTGGCTGTTGCCGCATCGAAACGTTTTGGTATAAGTGTTGCAGGTACCATTGAACGCGGTATCACTGCAGGACGAACTGGTTTGCCCACAACCGGCCGCCGTCAGGGCTGAACAGTAGTCAATCGAATTCGGTTTGACACAGGTATAGGTGTCCTGATACTCCCAACATCCGCCGACATCGGCCAGGGTTACCACCACCCCAGAAATCATTTTGCTGGCCGTGCTATCCACGCACGTCGAGGTTTCCAGGCGGCAATCGCCTGCGACAACGGGTCCACAAGTGATGATGAAAAGCAGAACTGCCAACGTGATTGCCTTCATCACTGCGCCCGCTGCTGCAACGTCGCGCACTCATTCGATGTCCAGTTGCTGACTGTCTTCGACATCGGCAGTTGCAGAGGTGCCCCGGTTCCGGCTCCGCCAGCGGAGTTGCACCCAGAACTGACATTTCGCATCGACGGCGTGCAGGTCGTCGAATTGCAACTGACGCTGAAATACACGTAAAGGTTGCAGCCAAACCCGAGATTGCTGACGTAGTAGTCAGTGACGGACTGTCCGGGTGCTACGGCAACTGGAAACCTTCCGTAGCTTCCGTCCCAGGGATAGCCAATCCAGTTGTAGTCATAGCGATTGACGCCATCGTAGGATCGGTAGGGTTCCACCACATAGGAACGCCCGTCGCTGCCACAAAAAATATTCATGGCCATATATGGGTCGTAGCAGTAGCTGCAGTCCATGAACGCGGTTCGCCCCAACCAAGCACCAGGCGTGCATTGTCCAAAACCGACGGTGGCCGATACTCCGCGACGGCAGCTCAGGGTTTCGTAGCCCTGCACTGTCTGGTTGCACTGATAGTTGTAGCTCGTACTGACCGCGATCTGGCGACCGATATAGCAGGACGCATTGCTGAGCGTTTGCATCTGCTCGACGCACTGGTAGAGGTGGTTCTGATCGACTGTGATCTGACGTGCAGTCGAACAGAAATTGCTCGTCACAGGCCGATACTCGGTACAAATTTCAGTCGAAAACGTCGCCGGAGTCGTATCTGTCACCACGTGACACTGCTCAGTACTCGATCCGACATTGATTCCTGTGAATTGCAGGGTTGGATTGCTGGTGATCGAATTGGCGCGACTGATCAGCGGATCGGTAGCTCGATCAATTGAAAATGCCGGCCTGACGCTGGGATTGCGCGCAACGAAATTGACCGCATCACACTCCTGTCGCCGATACGCATCCGCATCGGGCGCCTGGCTGGAACAATCCATCACCTTGCCTACACCGGGACCGGACAACTGCCCCATACCGCCCTGAAAATACTGGGTTTGACTTGTGCTCTGCCCGTAACCCGGAACCATGGACGTCGCATTCCCGGCACCAATGCCCTGAAACGCTCCACCCACGGATCCTGAACCCAGCGTCCTCCCATCGGAAAATGCGCTACTGGTGTCATACCCTTGCGCGATCGCGGACGTTCCGGTCATCACGATCACACAGGCAAGAATATGGATGCGCGTCATGGGCGACGAGTAGCCAATTTTGCGGTGAAGCGGCGCGCAGATTCAGCCCAGGCAGGTGCCTGACGCTCAATTAGATCGAGGGCGTAGTCCTGCGTAACGTCCCCGTCGACCTTGACATAACTCGTTGGAACGGCGCAGCCGTCGGTGCCGATCCGGGTTGCCTGACTAGGTTTCGCCAGAACAAGAGCTGGAACCTGTGTCACCTTGAATTGGGTGAACGCCGGAGGATGAATGATCGCCGTGACATTGCGCTTTCCGACAAGCTGGGCGACCTCCTCCCCCATCCGGGTCAGCGAGTTTCCCTTAAGTCCGCGCAGAACAAGGACCGCACCCGTCATTTCGGACTGAAGGACGATACGTTCCAGGGATTCCTTTGGCATCGAGAAGGAAACGAACACCATCAGCTCGGGTAAGTCCGCCGGCCTCGCGACGTTGGTCGCCGGAAATTGGCGGTAGCCCTCGGCGATCTGCGAAAGGTCAGGATTCTTGGCCACAGGCTTCGGGAGTATCTCGATCCGCGGCACGGACGATCCATTCATGTCCTCAGGCAGCTTTGTTCCCTTCAGTGCATCCGCCATGCGTTGCCGAGCCAATTGCATATCGATGCGCATATCGAAATCGGTGGGCAGCGCCCCCTGGGCTCTCGCCAGGTTTGTCGAACAGATCGCCAAAGCAAGGGAGAGAATGATTTTCGAGAGTTTTGCTGGCATGGCGTCAAAAAGCTCCCTGGCAGCAGTTGCGCTTGCGGAACACCATGTAGGCGAAGTCCTCGCCTTCGAACGGATACTCTTTGCCCGCGCCCCACAGAATCGTCGAGCGTCCCAACGGTTGGCAACACTTGCCGGCGATCTTGGTGGTCTGTGGTACCGGATACAACATTTGGTACTTGTAGCCAGTCTTGTCCATGATCGGCTGCGGGTAGTAGCCGCACAGACCATCCTCGCCAGAGGCGGCCCACATCAAGCCTTCGCGGTGCATCTTGGCAATCAGGCGCGTCATCTCCAGGCTCGAAGCCTGCACACCACCTATGTGAGCTTGAACGTTGCCATTGAGGGGATACAGACTGCCCTGACACCCCGCACACCAGAACAGTGTGTTGGACGGAAACCCCGCAGTTGCAGATACGCAGTCGGCCGCGCAAGCGGCGCGCGCCGCGAGATTGCCGAACAAGGCAACATCCGGATTGAATATGAAGGTCAGTTCATCGTCATTCCACATCGGATCCAGCTCGGTGAGGTAAGCGACATCGAACGAGCTTTGTTCCAGACAGGCGTTGTCGAAAATGGCTTCCAGCCAAAAGATGATGGGATCGACGTACCAATGCACCTGATAGAACGAGGAAGCGTCAGCACCGTCCTGCCGAAAACGTGAGCCTCGCGGCGCGTCGAATCCGGGATTGAGTTCGACGCCCCCAAGACTGGTCATGCAAAACGGCCGGCGCACGACATCCACGCGCCTGACGGGTTCCCAGAAACTCACCTTGAACCCCACCCGCAACTGCGACGGGCAGAGGCATACTGGAGAGCCCCCAGGGTTGGGCGTGTCCTCCTGCCCGAGCGAGACCAGATCAAGGCCGCCAAATCGAAGCGGCATCATGCAGCTCCAGCAAATGTCGGTGATCGGGTTGGCAAATCGCCCGGTGCAGGTCGCTGTGGCGAACGCAGGTCGTGCGAGCGCCACGATCAAAGCCATCAGACAAAAGATAGTGAGATTACGGACGGACTTCATCAACCCGTAACCTCTTGCCATCCTGACTCACAATCGCTGGAACCTGCCTAATTCCGAGCCTGCGTACCAGCGCCCCACCCTGATCGTAGAAAACTGGGCGCTTCCATGACCGCATCAGCTTCAACGGTTCACCCGCCACCAGAATCAGCTTGCTCTTGCCCGATGGTCCATCGAGATTTCGCTGTGCGAGGCTGACCTGACGACTGTCCCTGCCGTCGAAGAAAACCAGTTTGCGGGACAGGGAAACATGGTCAAGGGGATTGACCTTTAGCCCTCGGGCAAACAACAGACTCCCTTCGGTATTTCGAATATCCCGATCCACCGTCCAAGTGGGATCGACATAAAACGTGCGCGGCGTCTGCGTGGCGTTGATGCCGGAGACGGCATTGGGCTTTTCAATACCGCCGATGACACGGTCGCGGTACTCATTCTGTTTGCGTCCGAGTTCGCCGGACTTCTCCATTCTCTTCAAGCGGGACTGAATCACCTCGATGAGATCGGGTTCAGTGATTTCATAGGTTGGCCCAACCACGCCCAACTCCGCGCTATGCGCGGTAATTGCTACGTATGAAAGGAGCACCAGGAGGAGCCGCACCAGAGTCGCCATGGAATGCGATTCTGGATTCGTTGCAACATCACTGGAATTTGAAATGCGTACTTTTAGGACGCATTTCGCTCTCCACCTTTAGCCCTTCTTGGGGATGGGCTAGCGAAGACTTGGGCGGGTTACGCGCGAGCTACGATGTTAGCGGTTGATGCCGGGTGATCGCCTTTTTGGGAGCACACCTATCCAGGATGCGCTTCCAGCCATTTCGCGCCGCCACCGCCTCACCCAGAATGTCGAGATACTCCGCCCCATCGACACGCTCATCCCCGGGAAGGGGCTCCTGCGTCAGTTCTTCCAACAGGGCTTGTCGTTCCTTCCGATCACGAACAAGTTCAAGAATCCGGCTGTATGCTTCGCACGAATAGGCAAATGTTTCGCGCTGCCGATAGTCGATATCAAGCAGCCACTCCCGACGCCGGGAAGAAGGCAGGCCAAGGGTTTCGCGCTTGCAGTTGTGAAACACGTGCGCGGCTTCATGAACCACGTAATCCGCGAATCGTTCCTTGGTTCGGAAATAGTCGGTCGAGACATAGCAGGTTGTTTCAATGCTGAGCCCCAGGAGTTGGGAGGCTTCGCCAGAGAGCAAAGCCACTTCGCAGCTTCCCAGATAGAGGTTTGCCAGATCCCACGCACTCGACAGCATGGACATTTCACGCAGAACGGTTGAGATGTTTTCGCGGGTGAGGAAAACGACCGACCGATCAAGCGTGGAAAGAACAGTCTCCCGCTCGGCGCCAGGAAACAGTCCAGCGACCATGCTGCGGAATTTATCTCGGGGTAGCAACTGCGCATTCATTGCAGTCGATACCGGCGGCTCCGGTCGGCAGTCCGTCCGTCGAATTACTTCGGCGACAAGAGCGGATATCAGCTCGTTACTGCCAATCGAGCACCTTTCAAAGATCGTGTTGCCGGGCCAAGCCGAGAATATCGGATCGTGTCGACCGGTTTTCAGGAACTCCCTGGTTTGCTTGTGATGAATAGCCACGATTGTTGGCCTATCAAATGCCGCGTGGGCACTGAACCAGGGCAATCAGACGGTGGCTCATTGGGACGCAGCCTGAAATGCTGCCTGCACAGCTCGTACCATGGAGGGATGAAGCGTGCCCAACTTGGGCGTTTGCCCGTGAGGGGCGGCCGGCGGTACCGAGAACCACTCGGTGGTATAGGGCAGATCGATGGCCTGCTTCAGATCGAACTTGGTGTCGTAGCTCAGGCCTGCAGCTTCGTAAGCGGCACGATTTCTATCACGCAGGATTGAGAATTCGCCTCGGTGCAAGGTCGTCGTCCGCTGGCTTGTACCGTAGGCGACACGCACCTCAAAATGTGGGGCGTCGTCGTCAAAAACCACTAGAATCAACGCCGGCCGTGGCTTCGGTCGCGGGGTAATGTTGTCCGGGAAATGGCACCAGACAATCTCTCCGGCCGTGGGTTCACTCCACCACTGATGCGTCACGCGATTACGTCTTCAAACAAGCTTGAACGCACTGAGCGCTTGGTAGCCTGGGGAACGATCTTCTTGATCTGGCGGAGTTGGATGGCTGTCAACGGGCCATTGTCGGCTTCGTATTGCGGAAGCAGCTTGATAGCCAGTTCACGCAGCGCCTGATGGATCGCCTGGGTTTCATCCACCCCCAGGTATCCTGCTAGACGCTTGGCAGTTTCGCGCGTGATTCCGGTTGAACTGTCGACCGAGCGGTAACGAAAAGCGATCTGATTGGCGGTAGTACGGGCAGGCATGGCAATCCCCTGGTTAGATATATAAAAGATATCCAAAAACACGCCGCTAGTCAAGCTGAAAAAGACGGCCATCTGGGACTTGTGATTGATAATTTACCGTGCAGCGCATAATGCCATCGGCTTCTCGTGCGAGGAAACATTATAGGTCGGCTTCCACATAGAAGTCATTGAGGCCGTGCGGGAATTAATAGACGGGACCCGGCCAATCGGGCATAGCGCTGCAGAAAAATCGGGTGACACGAACGACAGGTAACTGATCCGGAACCCGCCGCTCGACCCTGTCACCGCTCCGCCCGCTCATCGGCCTGAACGGCCATTGGGCGCTTGCTGCTTGATGGGCTGCAACAATGCTTATTGCCGCCGTTCGCAAATTCCTCAGTAAATAGCCAGGGCGATGAGTCAGAGCGGCAGCTTATCGAAAATCGCTACTCGCCCTTTGCGTCTAAGCACTAAACAGCTCGCACGGTAAGAGGTAGCGACCGGTAGTGGGCGATGCCGGTGCAGGTGGTTGCGCAACGGCCGGCATCTGAGCTGCCCTGCCGCCCAGCCTGTGATGGCGCGAGAGGCATCCTGGATGCCAGCACGATTGCGTTCGACTGGTGCTCCAGGACATCCTGCCAATATCACTTCATGTCGAAGCGATCCAGGTTCATCACCTTGCTCCAGGCCGCCACAAAGTCCCGCACGAACTTGTCCTTCGAATCTGCCTGCGCATAGACCTCGGCCAGCGCCCGTAGCTGCGAGTTCGAGCCGAAGACAAGATCGACACGTGTGGCGGTCCACTTCGAATCGCCTGTCTTGCGATCGCGGCCTTCAAACACTTCCTTGGCCTCCGAAGCCGGCGCCCACGCTGTGCCCATGTCGAGCAGGTTCACGAAAAAATCGTTGGTGAGGACACCGGGCCGCTCGGTAAAGACGCCGTGGGCGGACTGGTCGACATTGGCATTGAGCGCGCGCAGACCACCGATGAGCACTGTCATCTCGGGGGCAGTGAGCGTCAGCAACTGCGCCTTATCGAGCAGACGTTCCTCCGCCGGCACGTTGGAGTTTGCCTTGCTGTAATTGCGGAAGCCGTCGGCGACGGGTTCGAGCACGGCGAAGGACTCGACGTCGGTCTGTTCCTGCGAGGCGTCGGTACGGCCGGGCGTGAAGGGCACTTCGATGGCGTGGCCGGCAGCCTTGGCGGCCTGCTCGACGGCGGCGCAGCCGCCCAGCACGATCAGGTCGGCCAGCGAGACCTTCTTGTTGAAGGACTTCTGCACGCCTGCGAGCGCGGCCAGCACCTTGGCCAACTGCGCCGGCTGGTTGGCTTCCCAGTCCTTCTGCGGCGCGAGGCGAATGCGCGCGCCGTTGCCGCCGCCGCGTTTGTCGGAGCCGCGGAAAGTCGAGGCGGAAGCCCATGCGGTAGACACCAGTTCGGCAACCGACAGGCCCGTGGCGAGAATCTTCGCCTTCAGCTCGGCGATGTCCTTCGCGTCGATCAGCGGGTGATCGACGGCCGGCACCGGGTCCTGCCAGATCAGCTCTTCGGCGGGCACTTCGGGGCCGAGATAGCGCGATCGGGGCCCCAGGTCGCGGTGGGTCAGCTTGAACCAGGCGCGGGCGAAGGCATCGGCAAACGCTGTCGGATCCTTGTGGAAGCGCCGCGAAATCGGCGCGTAGGCCGTATCCATGCGTAGCGAGAGGTCGGCCGTGGTCATGATGGTGGTGACCTTCTGCGACGCATCGTGCGCCGCCGGCGCGAGGTCCTTTTCGGCCACGTTCACCGGCACCCACTGCCAGGCGCCGGACGGGCTCTTGACCAGGTTCCAGTCGTAGCCGAACAGCATGTCGAAGTAGCCGTTGTCCCATTGGGTCGGGTTCGGCGTCCACGCACCTTCGATGCCGCTGCTGGTGGTGTCGCCGCCGCAGCCGGAGCCGAGAGCGTTCTTCCAGCCCAAGCCCATCTGTTCGATGGGCGCGGCTTCGGGCTCGGGGCCGACCAGCTTCGGATCGCCCGCGCCATGACACTTGCCGAAGGTATGGCCGCCGGCGACCAGCGCCACGGTCTCCTCATCGTCCATCGCCATGCGCGCGAAAGTTTCGCGCACATCGCGACCGGAGGCGACTGCATCCGGCACGCCGTTCGGGCCTTCGGGATTCACGTAGATCAGACCCATCTGCACGGCGGCCAGCGGGTTTTCGAGCTCGCGCTCGCCGCTGTAACGTTTGTCGCCCAACCACTCGGTCTCGTCGCCCCAGTAGACGTCCTCTTCCGGTTCCCAGAGGTCCTCGCGCCCGCCGGCGAAACCGAAGGTCTTGAAGCCCATCGATTCCAGCGCGACGTTGCCGGCCAGGATCAGCAGGTCGCCCCAGGAAATCCTGTTGCCGTACTTCTGCTTGATCGGCCAGAGCAGGCGGCGAGCCTTGTCGAGGTTGACGTTGTCGGGCCAGCTATTGAGTGGCGCGAAACGCTGGTTGCCGTGGCCGGCGCCGCCGCGTCCGTCCGAGATGCGGTAAGTACCTGCGCTATGCCAGGCCATGCGGATGAACAGGCCGCCATAGTGGCCCCAGTCGGCCGGCCACCAGTCCTGCGAATCCGTCATCAGTGCGTTGAGGTCCTTCTTCAGCGCGGCCAAGTCGAGCTTCTTGAACTCCTCTGCGTAATTGAAGTTCTCGCCCAGCGGATTGGATTTGGAGGAGTGCTGGTGCAGGATTTTGAGGTTCAGCTGATTCGGCCACCAGTCGCTGTTCGACTGCGCAGCGGCCGTAGTGCGGGCACCTTGTTGTTCGGCGAAGGGGCATTTGCTTTCGTTGCTCATGACTTGTTCCTCCTTGGAACGGCGACTTGACAATGTAATAGGCCAATCCTATCCATAGCACTTCCCGGCAGCAAGTGAATTTATCCAATGTCCATGATTGGCTCCCGCTATCACAGATGGGCTCGCTGGCTTCAGTCATGGCTGCTATTTACCGACATCGTTGAGACTAAAGCCAATATGCAAGCGGTGCCAAGTGGCCAACGTCAGGCAGGTATCAAAATGAAGTGGCCATATTGATGATGGCTCTTTCAAATACTGGAACCGACAGGTTCAGACCGGTTGAACGCACCCAGCACCTGATCGGAAATGCGCCCGTCGCTCAGACGTAGAACAATCAGACTCCGATCAACAACGTAGGAGTCAGTTATGGAATCCACTCATCACTTGGAACCCTGGAACAAAGGCAAGCTGGTTGGTCAGAAGCCACCCTTGAAGCCGAAGGATATCTGGGCCATCCGGATTCAGCTCCAGAATGCGCATCAGGTTCGAGACTTGGCCATGTTCAACCTCGCAATCGATAGCAAGCTCCGGGGCTGTGATCTCGTCAATTTGCACGTTCGTGATATCACACACGGCAGCCAGGTCTTGGCCCGAGCAATGGTCGTGCAGCGGAAAACGCAACGGCCGGTACAGTTCGAGCTGACTGAGCCCACCAGGGCCGCTGTTGCAGCGTGGATTGAGAAAGGGAAGTTGAAGTCGGAGCAATTCCTGTTTCCCAGCCGCCTTTCCAAATCGCCCCATGTCTCAACGAGACAGTACGCTCGGATCGTCCATCATTGGGTTGCTGCTATCGGCCTCGATCCGACGGTCTATGGCACCCATACGATGCGGCGTACCAAGGCGACACTGATCTATAAACGGACCAAGAACCTACGGGCCGTCCAGCTTTTGTTGGGCCACTCCAAGCTGGAAAGCACCGTTCGGTATCTCGGTATTGAAGTAGATGACGCCCTGGAGATCTCTGAGCAGACTGAGATTTAGAGTCTTCATCATTTGGCGGTCGCCCTGCTACATCGTGCGACCGCTTTCTGGCACGATGCTCAATACGTGCAGTCGGCCAAGTGCGGCCGGTGGCGGTTGTAACTTCTACGACAGCAGCATCCTGAAACCTGCCGGTATGCCAATGGCCAGGTGCAGGCTTTGGTCAAGGTTAACGCGCGTCGTAGCTAATATCTGCGGGAGTTTGCGGTGGAGATGGCACAGATTGGCGAAACCTTGCGACAGGATGCTGTTGCGGTCATATTCGTAAACGTATTCCTGCAGCAGATCGGATTGCCGGTGCCGGCGGTGCCGACCTTGTTGCTGGCCGGCAGCCTGATGGCGACGCCGGGTGACCTGGGCAAAGTTCTGGCTGCCGCCATCGTCGCTTCCGTGATTGCTGACTGGATCTGGTATTGGTCGGGCAAACTTTTCGGCTACCGGGTGTTGTCGGGCTTGTGCAAGCTCTCCATCAACCCCGCCTCCTGCGTCAGCCAGACCGAGGCGCGCTTCATTCGCTGGGGCGTGTCATCACTTGTCGTGGCCAAATTCATTCCCGGCTTCTCGACGGTGGCACCGCCGATTGCCGGCGCGCTGCGCATGAGCCAGCCGGGGTTTCTCCTGGCCGCCGGGGCCGGCGCCGGCTTGTGGGCCGGGCTGGCTCTGGGGGCGGGCTGGATGCTGAAGGATACCGTGCAAGCCACCATCACGTTTCTGGAACAGCATGCCGGCAATGCGGCGCTGATTGCAGCGGCTGTGCTCGGCATCTGGCTGGGATGGAAGCTGTGGCAGAAATACCGGTTCAGGAAATTCTGCGCCGTTCCACACATTACCCCTGGCGAGTTGGTCGCGGCGATGCAGGCCGAACAGCCGCCGCTGGTGCTTGATCTGCGCGGCGCTACGATGGTTGCACAGACCGGCCCGATTCCCGGTACGAAGGTTGCCGAGCATGATTTCCTGCGCGAGGCGGTCGGCGATTGGCCGAAGTCTCATCCCATCGTCACGCTATGCGCTTGCCCCGAGGATGCCGGTGCTGTCCAGGCTGCCCGGAATTTGCTCAATGCTGGCTATCTATCCGTCCGGCCCTTGCAGGGTGGGTACGATGCTTGGCGTGCCGCGACCGGGAAGCCGGAGAGTCAGTAACCCGACCAAGGCAAAGTAGGCGCAACAAGTCGCCGCCCATCGTCGCCCTCGACGTGCCCAAAGCGCAATCCGCCGGATTCCCATTCGCGCTGGGCAGCGGCGATGGCTGACTTATTGTGGCCGACAAAGTTCCACCACATCACGATGGGTTCGCCGAACGGCTCGCCACCCAGCAGCAGAAGGCGGCTGCCGGCCGCCAGTTTCAGGCGGAGCTTGTCGATGCCGACACCGAGATAGATAAACTCGTCCATCGCGAAGCTGTTCCCTTCGAGGAACACCGAGCCTTCCAAAGGCAGGATGCCATACTCAAAATCCGGATTCAGCTCAAGCTCGATCGTGGCGCCAGGCATGCTGTACAGATCAAGACACAATAACGGCGAATACAGGCGTACTGGCGCGCGATGGCCGCGATAGGTGCCAGCCAGCAGTGTGAGTTCGCAGTCGTTCTCGGTCCAGTTTGGCAATTTGGGATGGTGGTCGAAAGCCGGCGCGCAATCCGCCGCCTCACGCGGCAAGGCAATCCACAGTTGCGCGGCATGTAGCCGACGGACATGAGGCAGTGAGTCCTCCGTATGGACGATGCCGCGCCCGGCTGTCATCAGGTTCACCTGCCCCGGACGGATGATCTGTTCGCTGCCCAGGCTGTCCCGGTGGAGGATTTCGCCTTCGATCAGCCAAGTAAATGTCTGCAGGGCGGTATGGGGATGTGCTCCGACTCGCATCGACTCGCCTTCGGGAAACTCCACCGGCCCGGCATGATCGAGGAAGCACCAGGCACCCACCATGCGCCGCTGTCGGGTTGGCAATGCGCGACGCACGATCATGCCGCCGCCGAGGTCGGCCGGACGTGTGGCGATGCGCTCGATGCTGATCATGGCCGGGACTCCCTTCAGGCAAGGCGATCTGGATACGCAACTTGCCGGTCAGCCGCGTGTGCTTCAGGCAACCGCTGCTTAGGTTCCAGACAGAAGCACAGACTCTAGCGGAAGCGCCCCGCGTCGCCAAATCGCTCGCCGAGAAAGTCGAGCAGCGCCCGCACCTTGGCCGGGACGTGTTTGCGCGTCGGATAGACGGCGTAAATTCCCAATTCGACCGCCCGATACTCTGGCATTAACTCGACCAACGTACCCGCCGCCAAATCCGTATCCACTAAAAACGAGGGTTGCAGGATCACCCCTTGGCAAGCCAGTGCCGCGGCCCGGCAGGTATCGCCACTGTTGGAACTCAGGCAGGGCTGGGTACGCACGCTGACCGCCCCCTCCGGACCGACGAAGCGCCATTCATCCTTGTCCGACCAGTAGCTGTAGGCCAGGATTTCATGCCCCGCCAGTTCGTGCGGATGACGCGGCGTGCCGTGCGCAGCGAGATAGTCGGGTGCGGCGCAGAGCACCATGCGGGTGATTGCCAGCCGGCGGCTGACCAGCGTTGAACTGCTCAGGCGGCCGATCCTGATCGCCAGGTCGTAGCCCTCCTCGATCAGATCGACCACCCGGTCGGCCAGCGTGATGTCCAGCGTCACCTTGGGGTGGCGCCGCCGGAACTCGCCCCACAGTGGTGCCAGATGGCGCACTCCAAAAGTCACCGGGGCGCTGATCCGCAATTGGCCGCTGGCGGTGCCGGTCTGGGTCGAAATTTCGTCCTCGGACTCGCTCACGCTGTCCAGGATGTCCTTGCTGCGGGCATGAAAGATCTGCCCCGCCTCGGTCAAGGCGAGCCGGCGCGTCGTGCGCTGCAGGAGCCGCATGCCGAGCCGGGCCTCGAGTTCGCTGACGTGGCGCGACACCGCCGCCTTCGACATGCCGAGCACCTCGGCCGCACCGACAAAGCTGCCGGAACGCACGACCTCGACCAGAACCTCGATTTGCAAAAGCTTGTTCATTGCCTTCTATTGTCTCGTTTATCGGAACGATCTATGCCACCGAGTCCAGTTTATCAATCTTAATCGGTTCTATAAAGTTCCATCCATGCCAAGCGCACAACAAACACGCAACGGCAAAGCTTCACTCCAACCACTGCTCAGAAAGGAATCATCATGAAAGTTACCGTTATTGGCGCCGGCAATATGGGCTCGGCCTTCGTCAAGCAACTCACCCGCGCCGGCCACCAGGTCAGCATCACCGCACGCAATCTCGACAAGGCGCGCACCGTCGCCGCCGCCAACCCAGGTGCTGCGGCAGTCAATGCCGGCAACGCCGCAGCCGGCGCCGATGTCGTAGTGCTGGCGACCGCCTTCGACGATGCCATTGCCGCGCTGCGCTCGGTCGGCAATCTGCAAGGCAAGGTGGTGATCGACATCACCAACCCGCTGACGGCCGACTACATGGGCCTCACGCTTGGCCACAGCACATCGGCCAGCGAGGAAATCGCCAAGGCGGTGCCGGGCGCCGAAGTGGTCAAGGCGTTCAACACCGTCTTCGCGCCGGTGCTGGCCGAGGGGGCTGATTTCGGCGGTGGTCGCAAGGTCAGCGTGTTTCTCGCCAGCGACAGCCCCGCAGCGAAGGAAACGGCGCGCCAGTTGGCCGACAGCATGGGCTTCGAAACCATCGACGCCGGCAGCCTCAAGAACGCGCGTTATCTCGAACCGCTGGCCGGGCTGAACATCTACCTCGGCTACGGCGCCGGACTTGGTACCAGCATCGCGCCGACCTTCATCCGCAAGAGTTGAGACTTTTTTGAACTGAACCCAGGAGCATGACCATGAATGCCAACAACACTTCGATCATCAAGCACCTCGTTGCCACCACCGCCGGACTGTCTCCACTCGCCCTGCGCATTCCGGTTGGCATCATCTTCGCCGCCCACGGCGCACAGAAACTGTTTGGCTGGTTCGGCGGCTACGGCCTCGAAGGAACCGGCAAATGGATGGCCTCGATCGGCATCGAACCGGGTATGTTGATGGCCGCGCTGGCCGGCGGCGCCGAGTTCTTCGGCGGTCTGGCCCTGCTCCTGGGTCTCCTGGTTCGCCCCGCTGCGGCCATATTGGGCTTCACCATGCTGGTCGCCATCTTCAGCGTGCATATCGGTAACGGCCTGTTCATGAGCAACAACGGCATCGAGTTCGGCCTCGCCTTGCTGGCCGCGACCGTATCGCTGGGGATCAGCGGCGCGGGGCGGGCATCAATCGATGCGGTGCTGGCCGAACGACTTGAACGGCAGTAGTCGCCGATATGACTTCGGATTCAAGTGCGGCACTGGCGCCGCGCTTGAATCCCGAAGCGCATGAATATTTTCTGCAACACTTTATAACGCCTATTATTCCGCGTGGTGGACGTTGTCGCGAATTCACGCCCGTGCCGCGTACAGACCATCGCAAAACCAATAACCTCAAGTGGAGATACCCATGTCAAAAGTCCTCGTGCTCTATTACTCAAGCTACGGTCATATTGAATCCATGGCGCAGGCCGTCGCCGAAGGTGCCCGCTCCGCAGGCGCCACGGTCGATGTCAAGCGGGTGCCCGAAACGGCCCCGGCAGAGGTCGCCAAAGCCGCCCATTTCAAGCTCGACCAGGCCGCCCCGGTGGCGACGGTGGCAGAACTGCCCGATTACGACGCCATCATCGTCGGCTGCCCGACTCGCTTCGGCCGCATGCCTTCGCAAATGGCGAGTTTCCTCGACCAGGCCGGCGGACTGTGGGCGCGGGGCGCCTTGCACGGCAAGGTTGGTGGCGCCTTCACGTCGACCGCCACTCAGCACGGCGGGCAGGAGGTCACGCTGTTTTCGGTGATCACCAACCTCATGCATTTCGGCATGGTCATCGTCGGCCTGCCCTACAGCTACCAGGGCCAGATGACGCTCGATGAAATCGTTGGCGGCAGCCCGTACGGCGCGACGACGATTGCCGGCGGTCAGGGGCAGCGTCAGCCTAGCGCGAACGAACTCGATGGGGCGCGCTTTCAGGGCAAGCTGATTGCCGAAACCGCCAACAAACTGTTCAGCTGAGCCAGCACGCTGCAACCAACGCTCCCTCTTGCTTCGCGACGGTTTGCATGATGTCTGACAATTTGATCGGCCGTCGCGAAGCGCTTGGGACTTGAAACCGCTATCTATTGAAAGTGAGTACAGGTGATAGCTGGGTCGTCAGAAACTGGAGCGATGTTTCAGCGTGGACGGCAGACACTGCCTTGGCTGTTTTGCTTAAGGACTTGAAGGCAGCCTACGGCGAAGGACTCAAGCACAATGTAACCTTGCCGTTCAACGCCCTGGCATCCATCGAGTTGTTCAACTCCATGGGAAAAGATAAACCAGATGCCAAGCAATAAACGTAGGCAAAAAATCGATAATCGCTCTGCCAACGGTCCTGCCACTATCATCCATATCGGGGAGGAGCAGACCGTTGTCGTCAGTCGAGACGAAATTGGGTCGGCACCGCCGATTACGCTACTATTGGGCTCGGTAAGAATCGCAAGGCAATTCAAGCACAATCCGCCCACCGAGGCCGAGATGGAGAACGCGATCACCCTGGTGGAGGACGAACTGTTTCGAATTCATCTCTCGATCGTGAACGGCTCAACACTTTCCACGACAGATGCGTCCGTTCGCACCATTGCCACAACTGCCGGCGTTCCCGAGCAATCTCACATGATGCTTTCACGCGATATGGTGGAACAGACATTTAATAGGCTTGCCGCGATCGTGCAGGGGCGGCCGGCCACTATGGACCCAATCCCGACCACTGCACAGTTCTCGGCGACTTTGCTGATACTGCGAGAATTCATGCACCATCTGGATTTTGCGTTCATTGAGGTGAGATCGTAGGACGAAGGCAGCGCACGCTGCGGTTCTTTCCCCTCACGGGTCAGGCTTCGCACACAATTCTTCCCGAGGGTAGTTTATAGCGCCATACATTTCATGTACCTGCGCAATCTTCCTTTTGCCCTATTCCTTGCTGCGAAGAATAGCTGCGCGCATCAGCAGCATCGTCGTGACCGGCGCGGTGATGAGGATGAACAGCGTGATGAGCAGTTCGTGGATCACCGGACGCTGCGCCAAGGCTGTCGAGACGAGCATCGAAGCGAGTAACACGCAGCCGGCGCCGAGCGTGCCGCCCATGGTCGGTGCGTGGATGCGGGCGAAGAAGGAGTCGAGGCGCAGCAGCCCGAGCGAGCCGACGAGGGTCAGCAGGCCGCCGCAGATCAGCAGCAGTGCGGCGGGCAGTGCAGCCCAGAGGGGGACGTCGGCAGCGCTCATGGCTCGATTACCTCGCCGCGCAGCAGAAACTTGGCCATCGCCGTCGAGCCGACGAAGCCGAACAGGGCAATCAGCAGCGCGATGTCAAAGTAGATCGCAGAGCCGAAGCCGATGCCCAGCATCAGGATGGTCAGCATGCCGTTGATGTAGAGCGTGTCGAGCGCGAGGATGCGGTCCTGGGCGGCGGGGCCGCGCAGCAGGCGGATCAGGGCGCAGAGCATGGCCAGCGCGAAGCAGGTGAGCGCGAAGTTCACGGCGAAGGGAAGGATGACGTTCATTCGAAGATCTCCATCAGGGGGCGTTCGTAGCGGTCCTTGATCGTGTGGATCCACGCGTCCTCGTCTTGCAGGTCGAGGACGTGCAGCGTGAGCACGTTGGTCGTCGGGTCGTGGCCGGACCACACCGTGCCGGGCGTGCCGGTGACGATGATGGATAGCATGGCCAGGCCGTGCGGATCACGTAGGTCAAGTGGAATCTTGAGGAAACCGATGGTCGGCTGACGTCGCGCCGCGCCAAGAATGACGCGGCCGACGCCGATGTTGGAGCGTACGATATCCAGGAACACACGCCAGCACAGGCCGATGGCGACATGGAGGCGGTGCGGCAATGCCGGCAACGGGCGCAGCCGTCTCACGGCGGCGCTGACGAACAAGGCGAAAGCGACGCCCAGCAGGACATGGCCGAGCGACAGACTGTCGTTGAGCAGCAGCCAGACGATCAGCAGCACGACCGGTAGCAGCGGCACGACAGGTGGGCGATTCACGACCGGCCTTTCATGGTCGGCCTCCAGACAGCACGACACCGATGTAGGTGGCGGGATCGTGCAGCGCGCGTGCCGCCGCCTCGAAATAGGCCATTGCCGGGCCGGCGCCGAAGGCCAGCGCAAAACACAGCAGCACCAGTCCTGCCACCGGGCCGGCTTCCAGCCATTGCAGGCGCGGCGTCGGCCGCTCGCTGTCCCAAAAGACGCGGATGCCGAGTCGCGACAGCGCGATCAGGGCGGCAAGGCCCGACAGCAGCAAGGCGGTGAACAGCAGACCGGCGTTCAGTGCGGGGGCCACCGGCGGTGCGGCGATGGCAGCCTTTAGCAGCGCGAACTTGGCGACGAAGCCTGACAACGGCGGCAGGCCGCTGAGCACGGCGGCGCAGGAGAAAAAGGCCAAGCCGAGGAAGGCCATCGCTGCCGGAATCGCGACGCCGGCCATTTCGTCTGGATGCTCCGACTCGTGCCGATCCTGCAGGCCGAAAGCCTCGAAGCTGATGGCCAGCAGGTCGGCGGCGGCGGTACGGTTGCGTTCGGCCAATTCGATCAACATGAAGAAGGCACCGCTGCCGAGCACCGAACTGGCGAGATAGTAGAGCGCAGGGGCGGTGAGCGTCGTGCCGGTGAAGCCGAAGGCGGCCAGCAGGGTGCCGGAGGAGACGACGACCATGAAGCCGCCGAGGCGGTCGAGCTTCTGCGCGGCGAGCACGCCCAGCGTGCCGACTGCGATAGTGGCCAGGCCGCAGAAGAACAGCCAGTCGCCCTTGAAGGGTGCCGGCGCGACATCTTGGCCGAACAGGATGGAAAAACGCAGCAGCGCATACACGCCGACCTTGGTGAGAATGGCGAACACCGCGCCGACCGGTGGGGTGGCGGCGGCGTAGGTGGCGGGCAGCCAGAAGTTGAGAGGCCAGGCGCCGGCCTTGACGAGGAAGACGATGCCTAGGAGGAGTGCACCGATTTCGAACAGGGCGCGCGCGTCAGTGTCGAGCCGTGGCACGGCAAGCGCTATTTCGGCCATGTTGAGCGTGCCGGTGACGCCGTAGATCAGGGCGGCGGCGACCAGGAAGACCAGCGATGCGACCAGGTTGACCACGATGTAGTGCAGGCCCGTCTTGGCGCGCGGCACGCCAGAGGCATGCAGGGCCAGCCCGTAGGAAGCGGCCAGCAACACCTCGAAGAAGACGAACAGGTTGAACAGATCACCGGTGAGGAAGGTGCCGTTGAGACCCATCAGCAGGAACTGGAAGAGGGGCAGGAAATGGCTGCCGGCGCGTTCCCAACGGGCGAGGGCGTAGACCAGCGTGGCCAGGCCGAGGATGGAGGTGAGCGTCAGCATCAGAGTGGCCAGATGGTCCGCTACCAGCACGATGCCGAACGGCGCGGCCCAGTTGCCAAGCGCATAGACGGTGACGCCGTCCTGCCAGGGCGTGGCAATCCAGCCGTCGATGCCGGCGAGCAGGGTGAGCGCCACCGCCAGTTGCGCCAGTGTGGCGAACAGGGCGAACAGGGCGCGCCATCCATGGCGCGCCTCGCTCGAGAACAACAGCAATGCCCCGGTTAAGAATGGCAGCAGGATTGGCAGGATGAGCAGGTGCTGCGTCATTCCTGCTCCGGCTCGCGGCCGTCCACATGGTCGGTGCCCGACAATCCGCGTGCGGCAAGCAGAACGACGAGTAGCAGCGCGGTGACGGCAAAGCCGATGACGATGGCGGTCAGCACCAGGGCCTGTGGCACCGGATCGGCGTAGAGTGCCGGATCGGCGCTGCGTGTCGCGTCGATCACCGGCGCAGCGCCGATGCGTAGCCGGCCCATGCCGAAGATGAACAGGTTGACCGCATAGGACAGCAGCGACAGGCCCATGATTACCTGAAAGGTGCGTGGGCGCAGCAGCAGGTAGATGCCGGAGCCGGCCATGACGCCGATGGCGATGGCAAAGACGATTTCCATTAGCGCGCTCCCCCCGCAGCAGATTTGTGATGGCTGCGTAGCGACTGGTGGGCGATGGCCACCAGCATCAGCACCGTGGCGCCGACCACCAGCATGTAGACGCCGAGGTCGAACAGCAGCACGCTCGACAGATGCAGTTCGCCAATACCGGGCAACGCGCCGTGCCACGCCTGGCTGGTGAGGAAGGGTGTACCGCCGACGGCGGCGCTGATGCCGGCGGCGGCGGCGGCGAGCAGACCGACGGCAATCCAGTAGAGCGGATGGATGCGCAGACGGGATTCGACCCAGACCGTGCCGCCAACCAGGTATTGGAGGATCACCGCAGTGGCCAGGATCAGGCCCCCGACGAAGCCGCCGCCCGGCGCGTTGTGGCCGCGTAGCAGGAAGAATAGCGACACCAGCATCGCCAGCGGCAACAGCAGCCGTACCAATACGGCGGGCAGCATCATGGCACCAGTGGGCAGGAGCGCCTCGTGGGGGTTCTCGGACGTCGCATCGCCATCCTGTTCCTGCTGCTGGCGTGGCAGGGGAATACTTTCTGGTGCCGGACGGAAGCGGCGCAGCAGCGCATACACGGTGAGGGCGACGATGCCCAGTACGGTGATCTCGCCAAAGGTGTCGAAGCCGCGAAAGTCCACCAGGATGACGTTGACCACGTTGAGCCCACCGCCTTGCGGTAGCGCCTGCTGAACGAAGAAGGGCGCGATGCCTTCGATGGCGGGACGGGTCAGCACTGCGTAGGCTAGGGCCGCGAGCCCCAGGCCGCAGCCACTCGCCACCAGGATATCGCGCGACCGCCGCAGGCGCGGCGTGGCGCCACCGGGACCGGCGATGCTTTCGTCGCGGCGCGGCAGCCAGCGCAGGCCGAGCAGGATCAGCACGGTGGTGACAACCTCGACCGTGAGCTGGGTAAGGGCTAGGTCGGGTGCCGAGAACCAGACGAAGGTCAGGCTGGTTGCCAGCCCTGCTCCGCCGGCAAAGGCGACAGCGGCGAAGCGGTGATATTTCGCCTGCCACGCGACGGCCAGGGCACAGGTGCCACCGATGACCCAGAGCAACGCGAACGCGGGATCGAGCGGCAGCAGGGGTCGGCTGCCCCAACCGATGTCGAAGGGTCTGATCAGCAGCAGCGCACCACCGAGGGCAACGACGAAGATGAGCAGCATCTGCATTTGTAAGCGTGGCGACGTTAGCCGCCGCATCGTCCGTTCCGCACCGGTGGTCAGTGCCGTAAGCGACACGTCGAAAAGATGGCGGCCGTCGATGGCTTCGAGCAACGGCACTGTCGTCGCGCGCCGCCGGGCAAGGATGAAGGCATACAGCGACACGCCACCGGCAAGGGCGACCAGGCTCATCATCAGGGGCGTGTTGAGGCCGTGCCAAACCGCCAGACTGTAGGTCGGTGCGTTGGCACCGAGGATCGCGCCGGCCGCCGTGCGCAGATAGGGGCCGATGACGAGCTCTGGGAAAATGCCGACCAGGACGCAGGCAGCGACTAGCAGCGCGCTCGGCAGCAGCATCCAGCGGGTTGGCTCGTGAGGCGCATGCGGCAGGTCTTGTGCCAACTTGCCGAAGAAGACCCGGTAGATCAGGCGCAGCGAGTAGGCGACGCTGAACACCCCGGCCAGCGTGGCCGCCAGCGGCAAGGCGATTTGCTGCCAGCCGGGGCGGTCGAGGAATACGGTCTCGGCGAAGAACATTTCCTTCGACAGGAAGCCATTCAACAACGGCACGCCGGCCATCGCCGCCGCCGCCACCACTGCCAGCGCTGCGGTGAGCGGCATGGCGCGGGAGAGCCCGGACAGGCGACCGAGGTCGCGCGTGCCGGTCTCGTGGTCCACGATGCCGGCGGCCATGAACAGCGAAGCCTTGAACGTGGCATGGTTGACGATGTGGAACACCGCGGCGACCAGCGCCAGCTCGCTGTTCATACCGAGCAGCAGCGTGATGAGGCCGAGGTGGCTGATCGTCGAGTAGGCCAGCACGCCTTTTATGTCCTGCTGGAACATCGCGAGGTAACCGCCCAGCACCAGCGAGCACAACCCGGCACCGCCGACGATCCAGAACCAGGCATCGGTGCCAGCCAGCACCGGCCAGAGCCGCGCCAGCAGGAACACGCCGGCCTTGACCATGGTTGCTGAATGCAGGTAGGCCGAGACCGGCGTCGGCGCAGACATCGCGTGCGGCAGCCAGAAATGGAAGGGGAACTGGGCGCTCTTGGTCAGCGCGCCCAGCGCGACCAGCCACAGCACCGCCGGATACCACGCATGAGCCCGGATCTGCGGTCCGGCCGCCAGCACGGTGTCGAGGTCATAGCCGCCGGAGATGTGGCCGAGCAGCAGCACGCCGCCCAACAGAGCGATGCCGCCCGTGCCGGTGACGATAAGCGCCATGCGCGCGCCGCGCCGCGCTTCGCCGCGGTGGTGCCAATAGGCGATCAGCATGAAGGACGACAGGCTGGTCATCTCCCAAAACATCACCATCTGGATCAGGTGGCCTGAAAGCACGACGCCGAGCATGGCGCCCATAAAGGTGAGGAAGAAAGAGAAGAAGCGCGGCACCGGATCGGCGGGTGACATGTAGTAACGCGCATAGATCACCACCAGCAGTCCCATGCCACTCACCAGAAGCGCGAACAGCCATGCGAAGCCGTCCATGCGCAGGCTGATGTCGAGCCCGAGCGCCGGTGCCCAGGGCAGGTTGAGACGCAGCACCTCCGCAGTCGCCACTTGCGGATACATGCCAATAACAATGGCCGCGACCGCCAACGCCACGAAGCCTGCTAGCCAGGCTTCGGCATTGCGTGCATTGGATGGCAGAAACGCAGCGCACAGGCTGCCCAGGAAGGGGAGGAAAACAATTAGTGCGAGTTCCATGCTGGCCATTCTAGCGGCGCATTACGGGATTGCCGGGACGGAACTGACCGTCACTCGTGTTCCTCCTCTTCATGCGTGTCCGAGTCGCGCTGCGAGGGGTAAACGGCGAATAACGGCCTTCTCGAGTTCGGCGATGCAGAACACCAGCAGGCCGGCGGCGACGACCTTGGCCCATTCCAGCAACGACAGGTCGGTGGAATCAAAAATGGACTGCATCATCGGGGCGTGGGTGTAGGCGAGTTGCAGCGGGATGCAGGCCGCTATCGCAAGCAATATGTAGCGGTTCCCGGTCAGCCCTTCCAGGTTCACCACAGGCGCGAGAATATAGCGGCTATTGACCAAGTAAAACATCTCCGCCACGACCACCGCATTGACTGCCATGGTTCGTGCCGTTTCGATGTTGGTGCCGATTTCCAGTTCCCACAGAAACAGGCCAAGCGCACCTGTCATCATCAGAACGGAAACCATCAATACCCGCCAGATGAAGAAACCGGACAACAACGCTTCGCCCGGCGGGCGGGGACGTCGGTTCATGATGCCGTGCTCAGCGGGTTCGAAAGCCAGGGCCAGGCCCAGGGTACTGGAGGTGACCATGTTGATCCACAACACCTGCGCTGGGGTGAGCGGCAGGGCCAGCTCGAACAGGATGGCGGCAATTACCACCAGGGCCTCGCCGCCGTTGGTCGGCAGCATGAAGAGGATGAACTTCTTCAAATTGTCATAGACCGCCCGACCTTCACGCACGGCGGACGCGATGGTGGCGAAGTTGTCGTCGGCCAGCACCATGTCGGCGGCTTCCTTGGCAGCTTCGGTGCCCTTCATACCCATTGCCACACCAACATCGGCGCACTTGAGCGCCGGCGCATCATTCACCCCGTCGCCGGTCATTGCCACTACCTGGCCGTCGGCCTGCAGGGCCTGCACCAGACGCAGCTTGTGTTCCGGGCTGGCACGGGCAAAGACATCGACTTCCATCGCCACGCGCCGCAAGGCGGCATCGTCCATCAATGCGACTTCAGCTCCGGTTATGGCCGGCTTGCCGACGCCGATGGCGAGCTGGGCGCCGATCGCACGCGCCGTTTCTGCGTGGTCGCCGGTAATCATCTTGACGCGGATGCCGGCATGATGGCATTCACCTACGGCACGGACGGCCTCCTTGCGCGGCGGGTCGATGATACCGACCAGTGCCAGGAGCGTGTATCCATCTTCCAGGTCGGAAACGCTCAAACGCTCGCCCTCCGGCGCTGCCCGCTTGCAGGCCAGCGCGAGCAGACGCAAACCCTGTGCTGCCGTATCAGTTGCCATGCGCCGCCAGGTATCGACATCGACCGGATGTTCGCCATCGCGGCTCAACTGGAAGCTGCACATGTCGAGAATTCGCTCGGGGGCACCCTTGACAAAAATCCAGGAGTCGCCGTCGCTATCGCGGTGATGCGTGGCCATGAAGCGATTCTGCGACTCGAAGGGAATGGTATCGAGTCGCGGCCAGGCAGTCTCGCCGGCATGCTGCCAGAACCCGGTCTTGCCACCCAGCACGAGCAGAGCTCCCTCGGTGGGATCACCTTCCACGCGCCAGCTGTCGTCTTCCTGACGCAGACGAGCGTCGTTGCAGAGCACGCCGGCACGGATTGCCATGGCCAGCGATGGGTAGTGTTCGGTATCGATGATGCGGCCGTCGATACTGAAATCACCTACCGGAGCGTAACCGACTCCGCCGACGTCGAATACATGCCCGGCGCAGACCACGCGTTGCACTGTCATCTCATTCCGGGTCAGCGTACCGGTCTTGTCCGAGCAGATTACCGTCACCGACCCGAGCGCTTCGACGGCGGGCAGGTGACGGATGATCGCGCGGCGGCGTGCCATGCGCTGCACGCCGAGCGCCAGGGTCACCGTCATGATCGCCGGCAATCCTTCAGGAATCGCCGAGGCCGCCAGCGCCACGACCATCATGAACATTTCAGCGGGAGCATGGTCACGCCACAACGTACCCAGCACAAAGGTAGCCGCGGACATTCCCAGAATGGCCAGCGCCAATACGCGGCCGAAGCGGTCGATCTGGCGCAGCAGTGGTGTCGTCAAGCTCTGAATGCCGGTGAGCATTTCATTGATTTTGCCCAACTCGGTCATGGCACCAGTCGCAACCACAACGCCTGTTGCCTGACCATAGACCACCAGGGTGCCCGAATAGGCCATGTCATATCGGTCACCCAGCGGGGCATCGGCGCTGACGGTATCGATGCTCTTCTCCACCGGCATCGACTCGCCGGTCAACGCGGCCTCTTCAACGCGCAGGTCCTTGACTGAAACCAGACGCAGGTCTGCCGGAACACGGTCGCCCGAGACGAGGAATACCAAGTCGCCCGGCACCAGGTCGGTGGCGTCGATTTCGCGCCGGCTGCCGGCACGAATTACCGTAGCATGCGGAGACAGCATCGCACGAATGGCATCGAGCGCGGCCTCGGCCTTGCCTTCCTGGATGAATCCGATGATGGCGTTGATCACCACTGCGGCAAGCAATACACCCGTATCGACCCAATGGTGGAGAAAGGCTGTGATGACGGCGGCCCCCAGCATCACATAGAGCAATATGTTGTGGAACTGCATCAGCAGACGTTGCAACGGGCTACGGCGCTTGGGCGGCGTCAGTCGATTCGGCCCGTAACGCGCCATTCGCTCGCGTACCTCGGAGTCTGCCAGGCCACCCGGTTCGGTTCGTAGCGCCCGCAAGACATCTTCATGAGTCAGGCTGTGCCAGCCTTCATGCCGGGAACCATTAATCTGGTTTTCAGTCATCAGAGAGGTATCTCCGTGTATCTTTATGCATGGCCCATTTGTTGGATTGTCGAACTTGTCTGTAAAAAGATAACAGCATTCAAGCGGGAGGAATTTGAACATGGTCAAACTCAAGCAACTTTTAGCCGCGACGGATCTTTCGGCCCCGTCGCGTCATGCAGTCGACCGGGGTTTCCGGATCGCCGCCACTACCGGAGCTTCCTACAGCGTCATGCACGCGATCGAACTCGATGCAATCGATGCCCTGCGCGAACTGATCGGAGACGACACCACCGAGGTGAAGCAGAAACTTGAGAATAACGTACGGAAATTGCTGGCGACCTCGTTGGCTGATCCCACCCACAATCAAGGTGTAACCGCCAACGCGCTGATCGTCTCTGGCGCGCCACTGGCCTCGATTGTCGCCAACGCCGCTGCCCTGGAGGCGGATCTGCTGATCCTCGGCGTGCGCGGTGAGGACTACTTCCGTCATTTGCTGCTGGGATCCACGGCATCGCGACTGCTGCGCAAAACCATTCAGCATCCCATACTGATGGTTAAGCAACCGCCGTACGCACCCTACCGTCGATTGCTGATTCCCGTCGATTTTTCTCCGGTATCGGAAAAATCAATCCGTCTTGGCCGGGTGGTCGCCCCCGATGCAGATATCGTCCTGCTTCACGCCTTCGAAGTTCCCTTCGAATCAAAACTTAGATTTGCTGGCGTCGAAGATGACGTGATTGCACGTTACCGCGTGGCGGCACGAAATGATGCCATGAAGCGCATGCACCATCTTGCCCGTATGGCCGGCCTGGAAGTCGGCGACTACATGCCACTTGTTCTGCATGGCGATCCTTCTCTACAAGCGATCGAGCAAGAACAGGAGCTTGACTGCGACCTCATCGTGATGGGAAAGCATGGCACCAGCGTTACGGAGGAGTTGCTGCTCGGCAGTGTTACGCAGCACGTGATTGCCGAATCGCAAAGCGATGTACTGGTTGCAGTGGATGCGTGAGCTTTAGACCTCAAGATACCTCACAACCTCAATCAGTCAACGCGGACAAACACGAGCATCGCCGGAGACAAGGTGCCGGCGAGAGTGGGTCACCGTCGAACGTATTGACGGCTTCGGCCTGACAACCGAAGTTCACCTCGAACTATGGATCTGGCCGCCGGCACGCTGGTCGAACTGACGTCCGAGTATCAGGCAGTCGAATTGGGAATTTACGCCTTCTATCCGAGACGCAAACACGTCCCGGCCAAGGTTCGGGCGTGGCTCGACTTTCTAGGCGAGCGAGTTGGCGACGCGGGGCGCTTCAGCTAGAGTCTGGACACTCGTTGATTCTTTCCTAGCTAGGCGACGCTTCGATCCCAATAGGGTTCCTCGCCTATTAGCTTCACGAGAAAGTCGATGAACACTCTGACTTTGTTGGGGAGATGTCGCGTGGGTAGGTACATGGCGTAGACGTGGCGTTCCACCGGAATGTATTCGGACAACACGGCCTGCAACTTTCCGCTCTGAAGATCCTTGCCGATGATGAAGGTTGGCAGCAGGCCCATGCCCAAGCCACCGAGTACGGCTTGCGATAGCGCCTCGTCGTCATCGACGTGTAGCGGTCCGTTCACCGGAACCGAAATATCTCCCTCCGGCCCGGTAAATCGCCAGCGCCCCTGCTCGCCGGAGCGAGTGTAGTCGAGACAGTTATGCCCAACCAGATCCGTGGGGGTGAGCGGAACGCCTCGCTGGCGAAAGTATTCCGGAGTCGCGCACAGTTTGCGGCGTATCGGCGCCAGCTTGCGCGCCACCCAATGTTGCGGCGGTTGCCCGGTGACATAGATCGCCACGTCGTAGCCTTCTTCGGCCAGATCAACCAAGCGATCCGTGATCGTCATATCGACCTTCATTTGCGGATAGCGTGGAAGAAACTCGGCCAGCGCGGGGGCAACATGGAGCGTGCCAAAGGCCACTGACGCACTGACACGCAACACGCCGCGCGGCTCGGAAGCGAGACTGGCCACGAGGTTTTCGGCGCCAATCGCTTCTTCGACGATACGACCGCCATGCTCGGCAACGGCCGCGCCAATCTCGGTCAGACTCAAGTGGCGGGTCGTGCGGTTGAGCAATCGCGCTCCGAGAGCCACTTCCAGTTTGGCGACGGACTTGCTCACGGCCGAGCGGGAACTCGATAGGCGCCGTGCAGCCTCCGCAAAGCTGCCGGCCTCCACGACACGAGCAAATACGGCCAACAAGTTCAAATCGAGCATGCGCAACCATCGACAAGATAGTAATGGGATAGCTGAATTTTACGTCCTATTGTCTCCTTATAGGATACATTAAGGTTCCAATCCCGGGGCTAATCGGTAGCTTTGGATTTCGGTAACATGCACCAGCATGAGACACGAAAACACATCAACCCTCCGGCACAAAGACGCACCGCTTCTGAATACAGGCGAATTGGTCATCGCATTGCATGATTATGTCCGCTTGCGCGAGATTGTCGGAGATCATGACCTGGCCGAAGAATTGGACCGGGCCATTGTCGTTCCATCGGATCGTATTCAAAAGAATACCGTCACCATGCATTCCCGTGTGATCTACCGCGACGAAAGCACCGGTACGACGCGTGAGGTCGAGTTGGTTTACCCCGACGAGGCCGACCCAATGATGGGCAGGGTTTCGGTCTTGGCCCCTGTTGGTTGCGCTCTCTTGGGCCTGAGCGCCGGGCAGTCGATTGACTGGGATTTACCGGGCGGCAAGGTACATCGCCTGCGGGTGGAGCGTGTTCTCTTTCAGCCCCGGCCCATTGGCACAGATTTCGCGACCGTCAAGACCCCATAGCCGGAGGCATTGCCATGCACAACCTCTGGAACAACGCACTGACACATCAAACCAATTGCTTACTCGCCCAATAACTGGGCAAGGTGTGTCACGCAACGAGCCAGAAGTTTGAGTCGCCCCTGATCCGCTGCGCACTTGCCACCACGGGAGGGGGGCGCATGGATACCGACCGCTTGCTGGATAATGACCGCAACGCGATCACGCGTAGGATTCATGCTATCGGGCTGGACATCATCGACACCTCAGGAGAAACCACTTGAATTCGATTTCAAGCGATTCGGTATTGAAATTGTTCCGTCAGGACACCTTACTTGACCTACGCAAGCTGGCCTTCCAGCTTGGAGTTGATACCGCCAACTCAATGCTCAAGGCGGTCATCGACAATTTGGAGCGAAATGGAAAAATTCGCCGCATTGGCGGAAAAGGTCGTCACACCCTGTTCGTGCTGGCCACGTTTGAGGGATGAAGTCATGACCAAGCTTTTTAAGAGCGGATCACTGACAGTATTGGGTTTCCAGACTACCAAGGAGGACAGCAATGTTTCCGGAATATCGTGAGTTAATTTCCCAACTCAAGGCGAATGACCGTCACTTTGACAGCCTGTTCAGCAAGCACAATGAACTGGATCACAAGATTCGGAACATGGAGGCCCGCATCGATCCGGCAAGTCATGAAGATATCGAGATATTGAAAAAGAGGAAATTACGGCTAAAGGACGAAATGTACGAACTGATCAAGAAAGCCAGTTCGGTCCAGGTATGAGAGCTTCATGTAACGCAAGACATTCCTCCCTCATGGGGAGGCCAACGCGTGGTAGTCATAATTCGAAAATGCTTCCCAAGGATCTTGTCGCCTTCATCGAAAACGGCGTTGTCGAGAAGATGACCATCAGCAGGCCATCGTCTACTGTCGCATGGACTGTCTATGCCTATGGGCAGGCCCTGCCAACTGATGCCACCAACAGGATCGAACTCAACCGCGAAGGCAGCCAGCGCTTGTGGGCCGATCTTGATGCAGCGTACAGTTTCATCCGCAAGAGCGGCTTCCGGGATCAGGTGCTGATTGAGGGCTGATTGGGGGTTGGCAGTCCGATGAATAGAAGCACTTCACTCTGTCCCTCCTTGGAAGTCAGCAACTGATTTAGAAGGATTCCATGAGATATTCTCTGAATCCTCCCGAAGAGAATGTCACGCGATGAACGCCCTGGCTATATTGGTCTTGCTGATCTTGATCTGCGGCTTTTTTGCCCTGGCAGAAATGGCTCTGGCTGCATCAAGACGATCCCGCCTGCAACTCATGGTCGAAGCCGGCAGCCACGCGGCGGCGCGGGCGATGCGCATCAAGGAAACACCTTCGCGCTTCATTGCGGCCACGCAAACCGGATTGACTACCGCGAGTCTTTTGGCGGGAATCTTCGGCGAGAATGCACTGGCCGGGCACATCGAGAACTTCATCGCGGAGTCGCTGCCGCTGCTCGCGGCGGCGCGCAGCGAAATCGCCATCACCACCACCGTGATTGTGGTCACGGCCTTTGCCATAGTCTTTGGCGAAATCGTACCCAAGCGCATCGCTCTCGCCTATCCGGAACAGGTAGCCAGTCTGGTCGCCCCCTTCATGCAGTTGTTCATCCGCGCCTTGTCACCGGCCATCCGATTGCTGTCCTGGTCTGCTGACCTTGTGTTGAAGGTGCTGCCAGTCCGCTCCGCGCCCGAAGTGACCGGTGTCGAGGATATTCTCGCCGCGGTGGATGAAGGAATCCGGTCGGGCGCCATCGCGCCGGAAGAGAGCCATTTGCTGGGCAATGTGTTTTTGCTCGAAGGCCGTCATGTTGCTGCCGTCATGACGCCACTTAAGGATATTGCCTTCATCGATCTTGAGCGCTCGCACAATGAGAACCTGCATGTCCTGCGCGATGCTCCGCATGGCCGCTATCCGATTTGCAATGGCAGTATGCAGAAAGCGGTCGGTCTGGCAGAAAGCCGCACCCTGCTCCAGGCAGCGCTTTCCGGTGAGTTGAAGCATTTTGCAGACTTGCCGCTTACACCACCCCTTTATGTTCCGGCTAGCCTGACGCTGATGGAACTGTTGCGTACCTTTCGCGAGCGTAACGCCGACTTCGCCCTGGTCGTCAACGAATTCGGCCTGACCGAAGGCGTGGTCACCATCAGCGATCTATTTCAGACCATGGCAGGCAACATGATGCCCGGCGTCGACGATCCGGAGCAATCGCTCGCCGTGCAGCGGGAAGATGGGTCCTGGCTGCTCGATGGGCTGCTCCCCATCGACATGCTGCAGAACAAGCTCGAAATATCGGGGCTGGGGGAGGAGGCCAATGGCCTGTATCACACGGTCGGTGGCTTTGTGGTGGCGCACATGGGCAAGATTCCCAAACGCGCAGAAAAGTTTCGCCATGGCGAGTGGCAGTTCGAAGTAGTGGATATGGACCACAACCGGGTTGACGAGGTGCTGGCTGTCAGATTGCAGGCGACAGCCAGTTCTGGTCCGGGAACATCTTGATGCCCCACTAGAATGGCTGACATGGAACTTGTGCTGATCACTTTTCTGCCCTTCCTGGGCAGCCTGTGCGCGATGTTTCTGCCGTCCAAGGATCGCGATTAAGTACCGTTGGCTCTCTCAGAAGGTCATCTTTTCATTCGCTTGCAGACCATAGCAATAGCGATACCCGTATGCCTGTTTTTGGCACGAAGGGTGAGTAGCGATTTTGGATAGGCTGCCGCGCAGATTGGTCACGCAGGATTTTTTTCCGGTGATTTGATGAACGGCGGCAATACGCATTGTTGCTGCCCCTCAAGCTGCAAGCGTCCAATGGCCGTTCTGGCCAAAGTGTTGATGGTGAGCAATCAGTTGGAACGGCTGCTGTACTTTGCTACCAGCCATACAACAAGTAACAGGCTGAAGGTCTGCAATGGGCACCCAGGAGCCATCCGGCGAGGCCAGGGCTGAACGGCAGCAAACTGAGAGGACCGGCCGCTGGCTATGCATTTGTCAGCAGGCAGCAATCAGTCTGTAGCACCCATTCAGGCGAGAAACGTCACGACCCCCTGGCCTCCGTCTCTTCCAGACTGAGAGCAGCCTCTTGTTGCTTTATCAATACTTAGAAGACACAATCTTCGGATGGATATCACTGACTTGGCTGACGATTCGCAGCCGCCAAAGCCGCAAAAGAAGACCGCACTTGAGAAGATGCGCGAAGACATGCAGCGGCAACTAGTACCGCTTCGCCGGATTCAGGAGATGGAAGATCAGGTGAGGCGGTACGCCCCAGTGTACCAAGCGCGCGAACTTTTCAAACAGTTTGAGGTGGAACGCCAGCTCCAGGAGACGCTCGCGCGCACCATCCCGAAACAGGTCCAGGAAATGCTTGATGGCACTTTCATCGCCGCCCAGGCGCAGCGGATGCTGGAGCAGTATTTCCCGAGGAACTTGCAGGCCCAGCACGCTGAGATCCTACGAACGGCGACCGGACTGAATTCGATCAGCGAGTTAGCCAAGGCGTACGAAAAGTCCTTCGCGCCGGTGGCCGTGCACCAAGAGTGGATCGAGCGGCTACAGCACCAGGCCTTGGGGGGCCTCTCGGTTCAAGACCTCGCCCGACAAATTGAGCAGGTCAATCCCACATTTGCAGCGATGGAGGTGGCCAAGAAATCCCTGGACGCCCTGTGGGGACACTTTCGAGATATTGACTTCATTGCCTACGAAGCCGACGGGGAGGCGACGAGGGAGGCGGAGGCGGCTGCTAAGTCCATCACCCAGGCAGCGAGCGGGGAGCCGACACTCAAAGAGGCGGTGGACCAAATCATTGCTGCCATCCAAGCACAGCAGAAGCCCACTGTGCAACTGATGCTCTTCCTGTTCTTCCGGAAGATGCTGGAGTGGTTAATTTCGGGGGCCATCGGTGCAGTAATGGGGCACTATGCGTCACAGGTGCTGGGCGAAAGCCCTCAGGCTGCCTCTAAGGCAGTGAAGGAGGTCGCACGTGAAGCCGGTGCACGAAAGCTTTTCGCTGAGTACAGGTATATCTCGGCCAAGGTGCTCATCGTCCGGCAAAATCCGCGGGCTCTCTCGCCGGAACTGGCACGGATCACATTTGGTAAGGTCGTGAAGCTAGTAAAAAAAGACAAGGGTTTCGCCGTGATATTTTGGACTGATGAGGAATCTGGGGCGGAGATTCAGGGTTGGGTCTTTTCCCGGTACTTGGGGAACTTCAACTGAAGCCGGACCTCAGACGCAACCGGTTGAATCCAAGCTGCTTAGCCGACCGTAACGGAACAATCATTTCTGCCGAGAAAGCCGCTTCGCCACTGGATGCTGCAGGTATGGTCGATTCTCGACCTTTGCCAGTAGTTCAGATCGGGCCGCAACAGCCAAGCGAAAAGCTTCTTTGTCTCCGTGCAGGCGTACCGAAAAGGACTTGGCGAGGCGCTTCCCATCGTGAAACCGGATCGTTGCCTGCCAGAAGCCAATGGGTTGCGCGACTGTCTTGTGAAAGTGCACGCCCGGCACACCGCTCAGATTGTTTGATCGCTTCTGCTGATGGAACTCTCGCACGGTGAGCACGTCGAGTTCCGCCAGTTGTGCGTCACGCCAAGCTATCGCCTGAGCCTTGGCCTCTTTCACTCCCCCGCAAACCAAGTCATAAAACGATTTGGAATACATTATTCCGCGTCGACTGAAGCGCACGCGCCAGCACCATGCCTTGATTGCGGCTCGATGGCGGCGGATCGCATACATATTTCAGTTTTCTCGTTTAGTCGGACGATGTCGCCACTCCCACGGCGCCACCGGATCCGCGTCATGCCACAGGCCGATTCGCTGCCGCTGTGCGTTCATTTCCGCTCCTTGGTACTGCGCACGGTGCTCGGGGATCTGCTCTTTGGCATAAGCGCGGTACCACCACGCCATGCCGGCCTTCACTTGGGCCAGATTAGCATCTTGGCCATCGACCATGGCGACACAGACTTCGCGCCGGTACTTGTCAGTCTTGCCGCAGTAAAGCGTTACGTCACGATTGAAGACCAAGTCAGACAGATGTTTCTTCGATGCCTGGCCGAATGCCTGTTTGGATTCGGGTGCGTCGATCCCCGCGAGGCGAATCTTGTGTTGCTTCTTTGAACTGTCGAGTACCGTGATGGTGTCTCCATCACTTACGCCAACGACCCGCCCCGTAATGGTGTCGGCTAGTATCTGTCCTGCCTGAAGCAGCAGGCCCATCCAGACGAGATAGCGAATCATGGACAAGAGCAACCCAACCTTTCAAGAATTTCGCGCCTACTGGCAGTTGTCAGAAGAAATGATTGCCGACGCGTCCAAAGAAGATATTGCCGAAGCCGCACGAATCCTGGCAATGCAGGCGGCACATTACGCCCGAAAGTATGGCGAGGCGCAACTCCCAGACCTCGCGCACCTGCTCTCGGCGACAACCGTTGATGATGAGAGCGTCGGCCTACTGCGCGACGGCACAGAGGCGCTGGTGGGCGTCCTAGCAATGGT
>JBASWL010000108.1:0-27385 GCA_049276455.1 Georgfuchsia sp.
AGATTTGATATTTCAGCGTCATCAGGCCGGGCCAAACCTTCTCGTCCGTCCAAGATCTGCACAAGTCTGGGACCAAGCGCTGCAAGGTGTCTCATCGGCTCGTCAGACACACCAAATGCTTTTCGGCACCAAGTCACCAAGCCATCGTTACAAGCGTTGTTTTGGCCCGCCGCGCTGGTTACCAGCACATTTAGTATTGGCTTGGCAACAAGCATGCCCGAAACATCATCAAGGGCGCGATGGACTTGAGATGCACTGAACCCACTTGATACGCCGCCGACTAAGATTCCAAATTCACGATCGAATGGCGCATGGTCGGCTAATTTCGAAAGGCGGTCGAGCCGCCCACCATTCCATAGCACACCCCAATAATCCGAGCTGCACTCAACTGAGAAAAACACCTGCCCCTTGATGTTCCCCGCGGCTTTGTACAGTGGAAGCGTGAGCACATCAATAACTGAATCAGGATCCAATATGCTTGCTGCGGGGCATGGCATTTTTCTAGCGGCTAGGAACAGGGTTCGCTGAGCGAGGCAATGCCAAGCTAAACGAATTGGGTGCAACGGCGAAATTAAAATTGCGTAGGGTTCCTGTACCAGCGTTACGCCATCTGATTCGAATTCGGTAACAACGGATAAGTCGACCCAAGCTGCTACATCAGGTTCTGCCTCTAGCCATTCAAGGTATGAGCGCACGTACGTTTCGATGGTCTCTGCAAACGCCTGGTCACTTGCTAGCCATTCTCCGAGGCGTGACGATTCGACCAACCCATTTTCATCTTTCCCTCTAATTCGTTCCGCAAGATCCCGACGAGACTCGAGGAACAACTTTGGGGGACTGAAAGCGCTAACCTGTGGCCTCGGGTCATGCAAGAAACCTCCGCCGGAAAGTATGGTGTCCTTTGATGAGGACCAGTCGCGAGACCTCCACTCTGCCGCCATATAGTCGGAAGCAATGACTAATGGCATAAACGACTTCTCAATCTGACTTTTTTCGAGCATCCAGCCTTCAAGGTCCGTACACCTTAGGTGACGGTTCACCTGTACGTCGGTCGTAGCTCTGCCTGCGCCTCGGAGCCTATTCATTCCAATAAGGCGCTCAAACTCGCTACTACATTGATCTGGAGTGGTTTCGTCGCAGTTTAGGTAGACGCGGATCGTATCGGCATTGCCACCACCACGCATAATCTCAACGTCATAATAACAATCTGCGGTGGCATCAACCTCAAAACCGTAGGCTTCATCCGAAATCTTAGCGATTGAGGAGGTTTTTCCCTCAGCAAGCATTCCGCTCTCGTCGCTTCCAAGTGCAAATCCACCAATTTCAACACCCGGCCCGACAAATACATCCAAATAATGGCGGCCCTGCCCATTCAACACTAAGGACGTTTCATATGCCACCTTGGCCTTTTTATCCCGCGAACTCTTGGGCGGGGTGACCTTTGATGCGGTTCGTGAATAAATGATTACGCCTGGTTGCCATGAGTTGAGCGAAATGACGCGAAGGCTTCCCTTTTTGTAACCAATGGCCTCGGCAGAATAACGAACCGGAGCCTTGTGAGGTGGTACGGATTGATCAACGATCTCACCTGCGCCAGGAAAGGAAAGTTGCCACTCATGCTTATTTGCGGCTCCCGACCCTTCCCTAACGACGCTGACATCGATCGCTTCTGCCATTGACACTTTGAGTTTCACTTCTGACTTGACGACTGCAACCATTCCTTTGGTGGCAGGAATAAGTGAATTCGTACATTCAATCTTGCTTGAACCTTTTGGCGGCCCAACGGTATCGTCGAGCAGCCTTTTCCAACACTCAACTGTCAGATAAGGCCACCATGATGGTGGGTCTTGAAGCTCGTCGCCCTGCAAGGGGCTATAAAAGTGCGGTGTTGCACGGGGGAATGCAGTTAGCAAATCGCATTTGAGCACCAGATGCGCTAGTAACTCATCAAGATATGGGAACTCCTCTGGCTCCGCATTCAGCTTGATGTGCTCGGTGCCTGGCTTGAACCCGCTATCCTGCATGGCGTCAGCAAGATCCTTCAGTATGCCAATTTGCTCGTCCGCATCGATTGCAGAACTATCGGCCATTGGGGGGAAACCACAAGCCAAGCTCAACAACGTCTCAAATGGGACGCTAGGATCCGAGATCGACCAGACTCTCGAAATCACGCCCCAAGCGCTACGCCGATCAACGCTATGCCGGTCTGCCTCATCAGCAGCTATCACCGCCTCTCGGATAAGCCTACGCCCATCATCCTTACGGTCAGACGCCCATGCATGACGGTCTAGCGCGCCCTCCACCAATTCTTGTATAAATGGATCCCCCCACCATTCCAATATCGTTGCAATCGCAGAGTTATTCGCTGCGGCAAGGCCAAACTCATCGCTCGCTGATGACAGCGATAGGCTCGCCTGACGTCCGCCCGGAGGCAAAAGGGCAACGAAGCTTGGCTGCTGCGAGTTTCGTACAGATAGGAGGTGGCTCTGCTCGCATTGGCCCGATACCCCAATGGCGGGGTTAGAAAGCCCAGATGCTAAATTGCTTACTTGAAGCAACACCGGCAACTGCATTTTTGCCCCGCCAGCCAGAGTGGCTTCAATTCCACCATCCTCAACCAAAACTTCAAGGACCTCTAGCAACATATCGTGAGGAGGTCCGTGGAACACGGTACGGAGCTCTGCTCCCGTCCCCTGAAGATTAGCTATCTGGCTTCTAACGCGGCCAACTATCCTGCTTGCAAGTTCATGCGCAAGTCGTTTCAATGGCCACCCCCAATTGGAAGCTCAGTCCTAAAAGGAGGAATCATCAGCATCCCAGATTCCGCATCTGGGCTATCAAGTACAAGTCCGAGCATCCGCAACTTTCTGCCAAGATCGCTTCCACTCATGCTTTCCAAGTCAACTTGTATCCCATACCACTCAAGATGGTCTCGAAGCCTTTGGACAGACCGCGGACCTGCCGCCTCGCGCAAGCAACAATGGACCAAAGCCAAGAGAGCTACTGGCCCTAGGGAAACAACCCATGGCGCATTGCGCGCTTCACCTCGCTTACGCAAGAAATAGCTTTGGTCATAACCTCGCAGGCTTTCGTTTGCAGTTTGGCGCTGACCAAGCGTATGCCGAGCGAATTCAATCAGGTTTGAGCCAATGCCCTTCTTGCAGGCAATTGACCTGGCTTCCGCATCCGTTATTTCTGAATGGGTCTCCATTACTCTAGCTTGAAGCAACCTCTCGCGATTTCTTTCAATGGTCGCCAAGAATTTCAACAGGTCGCTGGACGAGCTAAGTTTTCCGACTGAAACGCCAAAACCATCTAGCGTCCATAAGACCACGTTCAAACCAACCCGCGCGGTCAAATACCCTGATGCATAGTCCTTAATGATTGGTACAGCTGGATTTCCGTTCGCAAGGTATCTGGCATCACCTGTCAATATCAGTTCCCGAATCTCTCCAGCGGTAGAGGGACTTGGCTGGCCTGCAAGGATTGACCGAACTGCGCGCCACAACTTTTCATTGACACTACAAAGCCAAATAACGTGCATGACCGATCCAAGTCGCACGATTGCCTCCAGCAAACTAACCCATTGCCGTCTAGTCATGCTGTGCTTGGCACTTATGATTGCTTCGAGGTCACGAACGAACTGCCTTGCAGGGAACCGAAGTGCATCTTTGTCTTCCTTAGGCATGCTGTCCGACCATTTGACATCGCTTGGCCCCCACTTGAGACCATGCTTTCCACGCCGCTGGAATTCTTCTTGGAGCCAACGTGCCCATATGTCATCACTCTCCGTAACAGACAGTGCTTCGAACAACCTAAGCCACGTTGCTTCAGCATTTGATGCCGAGTCACTACCAAGGTCAATGATTCGCTGGATCAGTTGCCCTGGGTTCCAAGAGTTTCCAGCAAGGCGTGCAGATCCAGAATAAATGGCCACATCCGGTACAACCGGGCATAGCTGGAGAAACCGCTTTGAGGATTGGTTTGGCTGTTTCGGGCTTTCCAACACTTGGTGGAGGACCGTTCGCCAAGTATCCGGCCTAATCTTGCCAGGTTGTTCCTTTTTCCCTTTTTGGGTTTGGTCAAGGCGGTCAAAGCTTCTCCCAGCCTTCGGAACTTCCGTTTCTGCATAGCCGCCAAAGCCAACTGCGCGATAAAGGGAAGCTACGACAACTTCTGCAGTCGAGAACTCAGGAGCAGGCCGAATGGAAAATACTGATGTATCGTATGATGGATGGGATGATTTCCAAGGGCTTTCGCGCAATTGCTGGATACTCATTTCCCATTCTCCCATCGTACAAGGAAAGCCCCGAGCTCCCTTACGATGACATCGTCACGCAGGCCGATTGTAATTTCTCCTTCCTCGAGGAGTTCTTCATCGCGAACAATTTGTCCAGAAAGGCGAGCCCTCGTGGTATCGAGGAGGGCAACCACTGGTCTGGGAAGCGAAGATGGAGTCATGCCGTGGCGCAGGTCGCGTACAGCCTTGAATAATTCATAAGTTAGGGGGATCGATTGAATGACATTTCCAGACCCAACTGCTAGAAATCTAACCGTGGACCTAGGCCTGTCGCCATCGGGAATTTCCCTCGGTTTTACCTTTTGCTTTGGAGTCGTCAATATTGCCCTACGTAGCTTTGGTGGGAGCGGTTCCCCAAAGGTAGTATTCAATGTCACCACGAAACGATCATCTTCATTCAAAAGCCCTTCCACTTGCTTTACTGCATCGTGGATAAGCTGTGGATCGCCGTCAATTACTTGCTGGAAATTACGAAGGATTCCTGCGTCGCGAACGGCTGCGGACCTAACCCCGAGCGAGCGGCGAACTACTCTGCAAGCGAAGTCCCTTACCAAAGCCTGAACCCTTGAGGCAACTGCCGGCCTGCGCTTTACTACGTCAGGGTCAGACAGTTTTTCGTCAGCATCTGCTAGTCGCCGCAATAAATCGACCTCAAGGTCTGTGAGGCATTGGTATTTGCGGATGAATACAAGTCCTTCGCCGACAGATTGGCTAAACCGAGTATCGAGTTCACGAAAGCGAATTTTCGTTTGCGAGCTTACCTCAACTTCCATGTCCGGATCGGCGACAGCCGGGTCCAACAAATCGCAAATCCCAACCAGTTGTGCCTCAAGAGTCGCCGGAACCGAAATGCTGGAACCGCGGTTAAGGAAGTGATACAGGCCCATAAGGGTTGGGTGATCGCCGAGCTGAAGATCGAGCAAATCCTTTCTTAAGTCACGAACCCCATTGCGCATCCATCGACCAAAAAGTGCATGTTGATACTGTGACGCGACGAGAAGAAAGGGTACGCTCAACCTAAGCGACTCAGGCTTACCTGAAGTGCGACTGGCAAGCTCTATCAATCGAGCTGCCCGGGCGCAGGGATCTTCGGGGTGGCCGCTTTCGGCGGCGGGAACGCCAGCTAGAAGGAATGAAACTAGCGAAAAAAGGTCTCGAAAGCTCCACCTCTTGCCGCTTGCGAGCTCATACCAACGCAATATAAGAAGTAGCGAAGATTGGTATGTATTCCTTGATAGCTGCGCCCTACTAGAGCAAAACGGGCATTGATCTCCAGCCGCGCAGGTACCTTGCTTTGGCCAAAGCGATTCGGATGTTGCGACAGACAATAGTTGTTGTGCTGGAGAATCCTGATCTTCATCTTTCTGGTTGTTACCAAGCAGTGTCTCAACGTCCATCGGCCAAATGGCAAAGGTTGAAAATCCTGCCAGTGGCCAGCAGGCCGGTGCTTCTGGACCGACGCCAACAGAACGAACGATGGCCTCGAGGACCATGCGAACAGGGTCATTTTTTCTGTCTGTTGACACGATAAGCGCATCATCTAAGACACCGCGGTTAATGCACGCCAAATAGCGAAGTTTTGAATCGTCTTTGAGGAGGCCACCTAAATCTTCAATTAGGAGCTCTGCAGGTGATTTAGATGGGATTGCTTCGTCCCTTACCGAGGCATCCTGAACTATCGCAATTTGAAAGGGATAACGGCCGTGTGAGATTCCAGTGATGTCAGCTACGGCATGCCGCGGACTTCCTCCGTCATCGCGAAAAAACTGGGGGCTTAGCTCGCCAATGAGGGCACCCGATAAGCCAAGATCATCATCGAGTTTCCTAATGGTGTATTCGATAGCTTCTGTCTTGCCGTTGCCAGGCCCGCCAACTAACAATACTACCTGAGGGGCTGAATCATAGTTGCTAGCGAGGGACTGAGACCATTTGCCAAGCCTCGCCAATAGTGGTGTCGAAATTACGCCCCCCGTAGGCCTACCACCCGCAGTATGAAACAAGCGCCGAACACCACCAGATTTATGCCCTGCCCAATCAAGTAATCCTGCTGGAAGCACGTGGGTATCACTAACGGGATCCATTTCAGCCCCCGACCATTATCACGGGTTCCCTTGAACCGCGGCTTGGGCGTGTCCTCGATACACTGCTGTTGGTTTCAACAAGTTCCAGAGTTGTTTCAGCAAGTACTTGCCTAACAGCCATTCCAACTGATCGGGCAAGCAGCGGAGGGACGGCATTACCAACTTGTGTGTAGCGTGGACACTCCCTCTTTCGTCGCTCGCCTCCCGTTGTGTACTTACCAAAAAATCGAAACCAGTCGGGAAAAGACTGCAACCGGGCACATTCGCGCACGCTAAGTATCCTCGGCTCACTATAGTGCAAGACGTCATCTGGCAAGGTGGTAACCGTAGGGGCAGGCTTGTCAGGTGCCATCGGGACGGTGCGGTGTTTAAGCATCCCTAGGCGCGCACGATCTGCATCACTCACTGACACTCCCTTACGACATTCACGCAATATGGTTTCGAACTTCTCCAAAACCAATTCACGGTGGCGCGCGAGCCTCATGCTATCCATTGAGTCTTTGTCAATGCCTTTGTTTGCCCACATCTGGTATCTAGTAGTAGGTCCATCATATGTCGGAACAAGGAACCCTTTCCGTGAAGCTGGATCCTTGCATTCGAGCAAGGGCCTGTCGCGGATTTCAAGGTCAGAAATCGCGTCTTTCGATGACAGTCTCTCAGAGAAACCAAACTCGTCCCTTTGTTGAATTCCACTGGTCCGAATATGATCGGCAACGCTCGAAATTCCACCTCTCAGGCGCTTTTCAATCGATTTTTGGAGACCAACCACAACCAGCCTCGGCCGATGTTGCGGAACGCAATGGTCAGAAGCGTTAATGATCCAACCTTCGGCGACGTAACCAACGTCATCAAGCGCTTCTACAAGCTTTTGGTAATACGACTTTGGTTTTGGCCCAGGCCGAACTTGCTTCCCACGTTCCTTAGCCCCATGCGCAATTTGCATGCCGTTTACGTTCTCTAATACGATTGCCTTTGGCCTCACATCGGATACAAACTGGACGTAATGCTCGAACATCTGATTCCTTGGATCGTTCTTGTTTCGACGGCCAGCGAAAGAGAAGCCCTGGCATGGGGGCCCCCCTGCCACAACGTCTATTGAGCCCTTCAATCGGCCAATGTCTGCTTCGTGAGTTTTTAAAATAGCTTCAATCGAATGCGCGCGCCGCTCTAGCCACTCGGGCCAATTGAACTGAATCTTTGGGTCACCATTCAAAAAGTTCGCTTCAAAGGTCTTGAAGGCATCTTCAGCCTTTTCGATAGCAAAGATGCCTTGCCATCCCGCCATGGTCATCCCTAAGGAAAGTCCGCCACATCCAGAAAACAAGTCAATGAAGGTTGGGGCCTTTTGTTCGTTATATCGCATTGAGGTGGGAACCTGATTTTCTTGGCTTCATTGAATGATTAACAGAGACTACCATCAAAGCATAAATTATTAGATAACGCAGCATTAGAATGAAGCATCTCGATCCAACAGAAAATAACAAAGCCAATACGAAATCCAATGATCTGGACCAGCGGTGATGGCACACACAAAACTACAAGAAAACTACAAAAATTCAGAACGGGTTCATTCAACCGTAAGTTACCGCATGTCCCGGATTCGATCGAAGGATACTGGCATTGAAATAGCACTTCGCCATGCGCTCTACGCACGAGGGTTACGCTATAGGAAAAATTACCGTAAGGCATGCGGAAGTCCTGATATTGCATTCGTAAAAGTCAAGATCGCAATCTTTTGCGATAGTTCGTTTTGGCATGGCCGCGATTTGGGTGGGCTCAAAAAACGACTCCGTTCAAACAAAGAGTTTTGGATCAATAAAATCGAATCAAACATAGCTAGGGACAAACGAACTACGCTGACCCTCGAAGAGGCGGGGTGGATGGTTCTACGTTTTTGGGATGATGACATTCAAAATCGACTTGAATGGTGTGCGAACCTCATTTTTAGAGAGGTAACTAAGCGTAAAGGGCTCCTACCCAAGATCAGGAGGCTATAAACCAGAATTTTTAGCGACTTTGATTTTTTCTACGGCCCATTGTGAAAAGTGTTGTTTCGATTCTAACGCCATACAAGCTCAAGGCATGAGCCAGGCACTACTACGCAAAATGTTGCCGCGTAGTTCCATAGAGAGGAATCTCACCCGCCGTCTGTTAATATTCCAAGATGTACTAACGGTCTTCTTTGCTGTTTGCGTCCAGACGTGAGTTCGATTTTTCCCACCGACCTTTTTGGGGGCATGTTTGGGGGCATGTTGAGTTTGCTAAAAATTAGATTTCCTTAATTCATCAGGGATACGAAGAATGATTCGAATCCCTGCGTCCGCCAAGGACCCTTCCAATAAGGTCCGAAGAAGTCCTAAAACCCGCATAAAACCAAGCGTTTATGCGGGTTTTTTGTTTCAGGAGCACTTTTAGCATCATTCCAGGCAAGCAGGAATCTCGCGATTACGGGTAGAAGGTGGAAGTTTTTCTCGTCCGCGGCATTATTCCCGAAGGGCTGTGCCCGGCCCCCAAAGTTCTCAAAGACATCTCTGGGGCCATCAGAGCCTATGAGAAAGCCTCTGGGCTCTCCTCCCGTATGCTTGCTTAAACGGCTCCTGAGCCTGAGAACTCGATCCTCCCCATGAGGCGATTGCGTCGAGCCACTATAATCGCCGCATGTCCCGGATCCACCCTCTCCCAGACCAACTTGTCAGCCAGATTGCCGCTGGCGAAGTGGTCGAGCGACCAGCCTCTGTATTGAAGGAATTGGTCGAGAACAGCCTTGACGCCGACGCGACGCAGATCGATATCCAGTTGCAGGAAGGCGGCGTACGGCTGATCCGTGTCACGGACGACGGTGGCGGCATCGAGCCGGACGACCTGCCGCTGGCGCTGGCACGCCATGCGACGAGCAAGATCGCCACACTCAACGATCTGGAGCGCGTCGCCAGCTATGGATTTCGTGGCGAGGCGCTGGCTTCGATTGCCTCAGTTGCGCGGTTGTCGGTAACCAGCCGGCCGCAAGGTGCTGCTCATGCGATGCAGCTGCGCAATGATGCAGATGCGGCTGAACCGGCGGCACTCACGGGAGGCACGGTGATCGAAGTGGCCGATCTGTATTTCAACACCCCGGCACGACGCAAATTCCTCAAGACCGAAGCTACCGAATACGCGCACTGCAGCGAAGTGCTGCAACGCATGGCGCTGGCCAATCCTGCAGTGGCTTTCACTCTCTCGCACAACGGTACGGTACGTCACCACTATGGTTCGGGCGACGAGGAAAGTCGCGCACGTACATTGCTCGGCGACGACTTCTTTGCCCATGCGCGTCGCGTTGATGTTGCTGCCGGCGAACTGTGCCTGACGGGCCATGCCGCCCTGCCCGCCTATTCACGCAGCGGCCGCGACGAGCAATATTTCTACGTAAATGGACGCTTCGTACGAGACAAGCTGCTGATGCATGCAGCGCGTGCGGCTTATGCCGACATCCTGCATGGTGCGAGGCATCCGGCCTATGTGCTGTTTCTGGAACTCGATCCAGCCGAAGTGGATGTTAACGTGCACCCCGCCAAGATCGAGGTGCGCTTTCGCAATGCGCGCGGGATTCACCAGTTCGTGTTTCATGCACTGCAAAGAGCACTGGCCGCACCCATCGGCACCCAGACTATCAATATGGGCGCCGAGACTCCAGCAAAGCAAGGCCCTATTCAGCCTGAACGGAGTTATTTCGCAGTGCCCCAGCAAGCCTCGCTCGCCGTTAGCGAACAAAACCCGGCTTCCTATCTGGAATTCGCGCGTTCGGCATTCGATGCACAACCCACAGTTCCCGGCGTAGCGTTTTCCGGGGACGGGGCCGTGCCGCTCGGCTATGCCATTGCTCAATTGCATGGCGTCTATGTTCTGGCGCAGAACACGGCCGGGTTGGTGCTGGTGGACATGCATGCGGCGCACGAACGCATTCTCTACGAACGCTTCAAGCACCAGCTCGATGCCGGCCCGCCGCCGACACAGCCCCTGCTGGTGCCATTGCTGCTTGCGGCAAGCGCCAGTGAAATCGCCACCGTCGAAGAACACGCGCAAACCCTGCCCTTGCTTGGTTTCGAAATCGCCGCCGCCGGGCCGCAGCAACTCGCAGTGCGTACAGTGCCCTCACTGCTGGCCGCAGGTGATCTGTCGGCGCTGATGCGCGCTCTTCTGGCCGACCTCAAGGAGTTTCCTGCCAGTCGCGTCATCGAGGTTCAGCGCAATGAACTGCTCGCTACCATGGCCTGCCACGGCGCAGTACGGGCGAATCGTTCGCTGACGCTGACGGAAATGAATGCCCTGCTGCGCGACATGGAAGCGACCGAGCGCGCAGATCAGTGCAACCACGGCCGCCCAACCTGGGTACAGCTATCGATGAGCGAACTAGACAAACTTTTCATGCGCGGACGTTAGATGTCAAAATCGAGCAATCCTCCCCACATATACGACCACGCGGTCTGGATCAGTGACTCGCCCGAATTACGCCCTGCCGTCAATGACAACTGGCAGGCGCGGCGGGAATTGGCTGATGCATTGCGCCAGCTGAATATGGCAATGCTGACTACCGATGCACCAACCGAGCAATTGCGGGCAGTAGCCACCACCGTTCGCGCCGAAGCGGCACGCATCCTGGAAAACGAGCGAATCTATGGGCGCAGGGCCCAAAGCGAACTGATTGCCGCCCGCCAACAACAAGGCACAGACATACTCTATGAAATGAGCCCTGCTACCGGCCAGAGCAACGCAGTTGCGCCAGCCATGCACATGTGGCGTGAAGGGGAGCGCGTGCACGCACGGGTGACTCCCGACTGGTGCTATGAAGGACCGTTTGGGCATTTACATGGCGGCGTAATCGCCTTGCTCTTCGATCAGTTGCTTGGCGTCGCACAGCGCCTGGTTGGTGGCATTGGTCATACCGGTACGCTGACAATTCGCTTTCATCACCCGACACCGCTCAATGAAACCTTGAGTTTGGTAGCTGATGTCAAACGAGTCGACGGCCGCAAGAAATTCATGGTGGCCGAACTCTGGTCCGATAACGTGCTTACCGCAAGCTGCGAAGGGCTTTTTGTCGCGAGAAGAACTTCATTGCCTCCTGCATCTACCAAAACCGATAGTGCCTAGATTTGAACAGGCCGGGCATCACATGCCCGCTCGGGCATTTCTTTTTTTCCACAGCCAGCGGCAAGACCGAACTGGTGATGGAGCTTGGCGATCAAATGTTGATGATCGAACCGGATAAACTCTTATTGCGCAGGCGTTAAATAAAACCATGCCGAACACACCTTCTCCAGCATACAAATACGGTTCATCGATCGTCATCAGCGAGTCACCTGAAATACGCCCTGCCATCAACGACAACTGGCAGGCACGGCGGGAACTGGCAGATGCGTTGCGCCGCCTGAATGCAGCAGCACTGACTGCTGATGCTTCTTCCGCCCTGTTGCGGGCAACGGCCGCCATCGTTAACGCCGAAGCAGCTCGCATCGAGGAGAATCCACGCGTCTATGGGCGCGAGGCGCTGCGCAGGCTGGTCCCTCCCCAACAGCAAACCGCTGACTTGCGCTATGAAACCAATCCCGCCAGCGGGCTGAGCAATGCCGTTGCGCCCCACATGAACATCTGGCGCGAAGGGGAACGCGCTCATGCGCGGGTGACGCTGGACTGGAGCCATGAAGGGCCATCCGGTCATGTGCATGGCGGGGTAGTCGCCATGCTTTTCGATCAATTTCTTGGCCTGGCCCAGTGCCTGGCGGGCAATATCGGCCACACCGGCACACTGACGATTCGCTACCACCACCTGACACCGCTCAACCAAACCTTGAACCTGGTAGCCGAACTCAAGCGCGTTGAAGGCCGCAAGAATTTCATGGCGGCTGAAATTTGGGCAGGCGACGTGCGGACGGCGAGCTGCGAGGGCGTTTTTATTACAAGAAAGGTGCCATTGCCACCTGTATCGGATAAAGCCAAAACTTGAACAAGCCAGCGCATACCTATCCGCCTGCAGTATTTCTGCTCGGCCCTACGGCCAGCGGCAAGACCGCGCTGGCGATGGAACTCGTCGACAAATTCGCCAACAAGCGGCCACTGGAAATTGTCAGTGTCGATTCGGCGCAGGTATTTACCGACATGAATGTCGGTACTGCAAAACCAGATGCTGACACGCTGCAACACTACCCGCATCACCTGATCAACCTCATCACGCCAGAGCAGCGCTATTCCGCCGCGCGATTTCGCGAAGATGCGCTGGCAGCAATGAACGATATCACCGCAAAGGGCCGCATTCCGCTTCTGGTCGGCGGCACCATGCTGTATTTCAAGGCGTTGCGCGAAGGGCTCGCTGACCTGCCCGAGGCAAACCCGGCACTACGTAGTGAAATTGACAAAGATGCTGCTGTCAGAGGCTGGCCCGCGCTGCACGCAGAACTGGCAAGGCTCGATCCGACCAGCGCCGCCCGACTCAAGCCTACCGATGCACAACGCATACAACGTGCCCTTGAAGTAGTCCGACTTACCGGACAACCACTCGATCATTTCTTCTCGCGTCAGCAAGCATCGTCTCTGCCTTACCAGTTGCTCTGTCTCGGTCTCATACCTGCAGAGCGTGACTGGCTGCACGAACGTATCGCGCAACGCTTTGATCAGATGCTGCGAGAAGGGTTAGTTGAGGAAGTGCATACACTCCGCGCCCGCTTTCAGCTTGATGCTGGCCTGCCTTCGATGCGCTGCGTCGGCTACCGCCAGGTATGGGAGATGATTGAAGGTCGCCTGCCGGCGAAGGAACTGCGTGACCGGGGTATATTCGCTACACGTCAATTCGCCAAACGCCAGATTACCTGGCTGAATGGATTCAAAGATATCGAATTAATGAATTGCCAGAAACCAGATTTGGCGGCGACAATAGCAGCATCCATTGAACGACTAAAGAAGCACTGAACAAGTTTTCGTCATCTCGAGTCCCGCAGGGACGTGGCGATCCACAAGCTCTTGATTTTGCATGCGCCATGGATTGCTTCGCTTCACTCGCAATGACGGATGGTTCATTCCTGGAATCGTCAGCACTCGATATCGGTTTGGGAGGCGTTTCCTTCGAAATTGATTCGAACAGGCGGCTTATCAAACATGGCCACATCCCGCATTGTCGGCAAGTCGCCGCGACATTGCCGGTATTGAGGGGTATTTCCTGCTGATAATGAACGCTATGAAACATGGCGTGGTTGCTAGAATGCCGCCTCGTGTAGGAATCGGAAGGTTGGCTCGGCGCTGTGGCGCCAAACCGGAGGTTGTAGATGGCCCGTCCCCCAGAGCGTATCCGTCTTGGCGATTTGCTGATTCAGCAAGGCCTGTTGACCGACGAACAGCTCAATTTGGCACTGGCAGAGCAAAAACGCAGTGGCCGCAAACTGGGCCGCATCTTTGTCGATAGCAGCTATGTGACGGAAGAGGCAATCGGCAAGGCGCTGGCACGCCAGTTCAAGTGCGACTATGTTGATCTACATACCTTTAGTCCTGACCCCAATCTGATCAAACTGCTGCCCGAGGTTCCGGCACGGCGCTTCCGTGCACTGGTGCTCGGCGAAACCAACGGCATGTTACGGGTTGGCTTCGCTGACCCCACTGACATTGCCGCCTACGACGGGGTTTCTCGCATCGTCAAACGCGACATTGAACAGGCCGTGATTATCGAGGGCCAGTTGATGCCGTTGCTGGACCGGGTCTATCGGCGCACCGAAGAGATTTCCGGGCTGGCCAATGAACTCACCCAGGAAATGGGCGACATTCCGGTCGAGTTCGGCGCGGTGCTTGGGCTTACTCCGGGGGCCGAAGATGCGCCGGTCGTCAAGCTGCTGCAAACGATATTCGAGGAGGCGCAGAAAACCCGTGCCTCGGACGTCCATGTCGAGCCGCAGGAAAAATCCCTGGTGATCCGCTTCCGCATCGACGGGGTATTGCATATTCAGACCGAGGCCGACAGCAAGATCGCTCCTGCCTTGATATTGCGCCTGAAGCTGATGTCCGATCTCGATATTTCGGAAAAGCGCCTGCCACAGGACGGACGCTTCAACATCAAGCTGCGCGGGCAATCCGTCGATGTTCGTATTTCGACCATGCCGACCCAGTATGGCGAGTCGGTGGTTATGCGTTTGCTGGTCCAGAACACGGGGCTACTGGATTTGAACCGGCTGCATATGCCGCCGCGCGTACTGGAGCGCTTCCGCCACGCCATTGGCCGCCCCTCGGGCATCGTGCTTGTCACCGGCCCGACCGGCTCCGGCAAAACTACGACGCTGTATGCGGCATTGAACGAGCTCAACTCGTCGGAAAAGAAAATCATCACCGTCGAAGACCCGGTCGAATATCGCCTGCCGGGCATCAATCAGGTGCAGGTGCACGAAAAGATAGACTTGAGTTTCTCGCGCGTATTGCGTTCCGCCTTGCGCCAGGATCCGGACATCATTCTCGTCGGCGAAATGCGCGATCAGGAAACTTCCGAGATCGGCATGCGCGCCGCCATGACCGGCCACATGGTGCTGTCAACACTGCATACCAACGATGCCTTGTCGACCCCGATCCGGTTGCTCGACATGGGGGTGCCGCCCTATATGGTGGCGCTGTCGATCCAGTTGGTGCTGGCGCAGCGCCTGGTGCGGGTAGTCTGCCAGAACTGCGCGGAGCCTCACGAATTGGCGCCGCATGAAAGAGAATGGTTGCGCTACGAAGTCGGCGACCAGGTTGACAACAAAACCTATATCCATGGCCGGGGTTGCGCCCATTGTTCCAATACCGGCTATCAAGGCCGTCAGGCCGTCTATGAATTTCTCGAGATGACCAACGCTCTGGTAGCAGCGGCCAACAAGGGCGACCCGCAAGAGTTCATCAGCATCGGTCGCGAGCAGATGGCCGGCAATACATTGCGCCGCGATGCCGTTCGTCTGGTGCTGGAAGGCATAACCACGGTCGAAGAAGCCATGCGGATCAGCAGTCAGCTCGAGGAATAACGGTGGTGGCATTCCACTACAGCGGACGCAACGGCGCAGGCGAACTGGTCAAGGGCTCGCTGGAAGGCGTCACGCCAAGTGCTGTGGCCGACCTGTTGTTCAGCAGCGGCATTACGCCGCTGGAGATCAAGCCTGCGCCAGAGGGCGCGAAAGACGCGGCTGAGACTGGCGGCAGCATGAATTTGTTCGGCGACCGCATCCAGCATGTCGATGTACTTCTGTTTACGCGGCAGATATACACCCTGCTCAAGGCGGGCATACCCATCATGCGGGCGTTGACCGGCTTGCAGGAATCCGCCGTCAATCAGGCGATGAAAAAAGTGCTTGGCCAGATACGCACAAGTCTCGACAGCGGTCGTGAGCTCTCCCTCTCGATGGCGCGCCATCCCACGGTATTTTCCGGCTTTTATCTTTCCATGGTGCGCGTCGGCGAAATGACGGGGCGACTGGAAGAAGTGTTCCTGCGCCTGTTCGACCACCTGGAGTTCGAGCGCCTCATGCGCGAGCAAGTCAAGTCGGCATTGCGCTACCCAAGCTTCGTCGTGGCCGCGATGGTGATCGCCCTCTTCGTGGTAAATATCTTTGTCATACCCGCGTTTGCCAAGGTGTTCTCCGGTTTTGGCGCCGATCTGCCCATATTGACGCGCGCCCTGATCGGCTTCTCGAATTTCATGGTGAATTGGTGGTTCATTCTTGTCGGCGCCATTGCGGCATTGGGTATCGCATTTCGCAGCTGGACAGCGACGACAGCCGGTCGCCACGAGTGGGACCGGTTGAAACTCAACATTCCGATCGCCGGCAAGATTGTCCGCAAAGCCACGCTTGCCCGCTTTGCGCGCAGCTTTGCACTTGCCGCGCGCTCCGGCGTTCCCATCATTCAGGCCATGACGACCGTGGCGCAAACCGTTGATAACGCCTACATCTCGGGCAAGGTGGAACGCATGCGCGACACTATTGAGCGCGGCGAATCGCTGCTGCGGGCGTCGATTGCTGCCGGCGTGTTTACCCCCGTGGTGTTGCAGATGATCGCGGTCGGTGAGGAATCTGGCGCGCTCGACGAGATGATGGACGAGATCGGCGGCATGTACCAGAGCGAGGTCGAATACGAGCTCAAGACCCTCGCCCAGCAGATCGAGCCGATCCTCATCGTCATGCTCGGGGTCATGGTATTGATCCTGGCACTGGGCATCTTCCTGCCGATCTGGGATCTCGGCAAAGTCGCGATGCATAAATGACGTGGCCCAGCTTCGCCTTGCCATCACTTCGCGTTTCGAGCTCGTCGTCATCGCCGTTGTGGCAGGAATGGCCGTGCTTGCCATGCTCGCGACCGAAGCGCAGTCGGAGCGCCTCGCGATGACCCTGGCCATTCGCAACATGCGTACCGGTTTGCAGCTGGCCATGGCGGAAAAACTGATGCGCGGCGAGGACAAGTCGATCGCCGATCTGGCGGAGACCAATCCGCTGGAATTGATTGGACAACCTGATGGTGGAGAAATCGGGGCAAGGGGTGACTGGAAATTCGATGCAGAGCGCCATGAGCTGGTCTATCGGCCGAATATCTCCATGGCATTTGGCGGCAGCAGCGAGCTGCGCTGGCACATAGCGGGGATTCCGGGGCCAAACGGCAGGGTGACGGGGCTCAGGCTGCTTGAAGTCGGACCCAGCGCCGCAAGGCAGATACAGTAATTGGATGCAGAAGAGTATGCTTATTTCGATAACTGGCAAGAGAGGGCAAGAATCATGAATTCCATGCGTAGCAAATCTCAACGGGGCTTTACCCTGATCGAGTTGATCATAGTCATCACCATCATCGGCATTCTTGCCGCCGTAGCCTTGCCGCGCATGATCGACGCCCAGCGCGACGCGCGCACGGCGAAGGTCAATGCCATCTATGGCTCCCTGCGTTCGGCTGCGATGCTGGCCCGTTCCCGTTGCGAGCTGGACCTGGCCAATCCCGGCGGGGCAAATACGGCGAACAACTGCTCCACCAATCCGCCATTCGTTAACATGGACGGTCACTCGGTCAGGATTGCCAACCGCTACCCGACGGCGACCTTTGACGGCATCGACATCGCCGCGGACATGAGCCTAAATTCCGACGGACTGACTGCCAGCAACACCACCGGCAACAACAATGGGGTGGTAGTCAATGGACGCACCTACGACATCGCCGGCGGCACGGTTCCCAACTGCCGCGTTACCTACCTCGAGGCGGCGCTAGTGGGTACCGCGGTTTTGTCTCCCTCCATCAAACCAGATACCAGCGGGTGTTGATAGGGATTCGCGATGAAAGGTACAATAGACAACAATTTATCTAACTAATTGATGAATTGTTGATGCCATCTGAAGATAACATCCATAAAGAAGCGTATAAGTCGTAGCAGGGTAATGGAAATTTAATTGAAGTTAGGAGATAACATGCAGAACAAACAACAAGGTTTCACGCTGATCGAACTCATTGTGGTAATCGTGATTCTAGGGATTCTGGCGGCGACGGCCCTGCCGAAGTTTATTGATCTATCGACCGATGCGGAAGATGCTGCAGTTAAAGGCGTCGCAGGCGCAATAAGTTCAGCTGGCGCAATAAATTACGGTGCCTACAAGGCTACTGCAGGTGTGAAAGGTGTAGCCATCAGTGATGCTACTGATGCTTGTGCTGGAGCGGCTAATAGCGTCCATGCAAACGCCGCAACCCTTTTGACTGGTAGCGTCACTTTGGTGACCGCAGCTCCTGCTGCCCAAAATGCGTACCAGATCGCAGGTGGCACCACCAAAATATGTGCGGCAGGTGTAACGATTGATTGCACCATTACCAGTAAAGCTGGTAGCACAGCATCTGCATCTATTCCCTGTACGAATTAAGATTAGTAGCCCCGGAGTACCAACAAGGGAGGCTTTGGCCTCCCTTGTTTCATTAGTTGCTGAGTACTTTTCGATACACAGGATCGACATAAGCGGGAGAAACATGTTAGTTCTTCGCATACTCTCGGATCGTCGCAATAACTGTAAAGTAAAGTTCCGTCTGTCAAAAGCAACTTAAGGCCACAATTAGCCTTGAATACCTTAAGTTATTACCCCATCGCTTGCCTCCCAATTTCCGGAAAATGGGATAGTGATAACTGGTCAAAAAACCAAGCAAATGTGGCCCCGAAAAGACGAAAACAAAAATGATGGCTGGACGTCAATCATCCTCCCGCCGGGGCGGGTCGAGGTAGCGCAGGTTCGTCGTTCTACCAAAGGCAAGCCGCAGTTGCTGGCGTGGGATGCCTTTGCCGTTGAGGCGGGAGAACTGGAAGCATTAAAGCGTCTGCGCAGCAACAAGCATATGAGCAATGGGCGCTGCACGACATTGCTGCGGCATGGCCAGTACCAGATACTGCAAGTCGAGTCACCGGGTGTCGCCCGGGAAGAGTTGCGCGAAGCGATTCGCTGGCGCATCAAGGAACAGGTTGATTTCCCCATCGAAACAGCAGGCGTTGATGTGCTGGATATCCCGGCCCCCCAGACCGCTAGCGGGCGGGCCCCGCAGATTTTCGTCATTGCCGCCGGCAATGCACAATTGACGCCGCGGGTTCATTTGTTTCAGGATGCGAAACTTGCTCTGACCGCCATCGATATTCCGGAGCTGGCGCTTCGCAACGTGGGAGCATTGTTAGAAGAAGAGAATCGCGCACTTGCCCTGCTGGCTTTCAACGATGAAGGCGGGTTGCTCACCTTTACCTATCAGGGCGAATTGCTGTCATCGCGATTCATCGATATCAAGCGAAATGAACTGGCAGAGGCCCGCAAGGACGAGGGCGGAATTTTTGAAAGGGTTCTGCTGGAGGTTCAGCGTACGCTGGATAACTTTGAGCGCGCCCACAGCTATACCACCCTGAGCCGGGTACTGGTTGCAGCGCTTCCAGGCGACAACGGCTTCATCAACCACCTGCAGGAAAATCTGTATCAGACGGTGGAAATGCTTGATTTGACCCAGGGTATCAATGTCGATGCTGTCCCATCTTTTTCCGATCCTGTACGTCAGTCCGAAGCCTTGCTGTCGATCGGCGCCGCACTGCGTGATGAGGCATCGGTCCAATGACGCAGCAGATCAATCTTTACGATCCGCGTTTGAGGCGCCAGCGCGAATTGCTGACCGTGACCAGTCTTGCACTGGCATCGGTAGTGTTGCTGCTGATTGTGGTTGGTGCCGGTGCATGGGCACGAGCGGCAGCGGTAAAGCTCGAAGCCGAGGCGGCGCTGCTCGCACCTCAGGCCAAGGCATTACAGGATCAACTGCCGGTGCTGGGCCAGCAATTGTCGGCGCTCAAGGCTGATGCAAGACTCGATCAGGAACTCGTGGAATTAAAGGAGAGGGAAACAAGTCACGCCGTCATTCTTGCGTTGCTACAGAAGGGGATGGGGCCAGAAGCGGTCAGCTTTGCGGAATACCTGCGCGGGTTTGCGCGGCAAACACCTAGCGGGCTGTGGCTCACGGGGTTTTCTGTGGCGGGTGACGGCACAGGAATGGTAATTCAGGGCAGGACCACCGATCCGGCCCTGGTACCGAAATACATCAATCGACTCAATGGAGAAAAAGCCTTTCAGGGCCGGGCCTTCGCGGCCTTGCAACTTAACGTGCCTGGATCGGCGGTTGGCAGCAGTGTGCCTTCCGCTGCCAATGGTCTGCAGCTTCGGCCTGCTTACCTTGAGTTCGCCTTGACGCCAATACAGGAGACGGGCGCTGAGAGCGCTTCCGAAAATGCTGGCAGGAAAAGCGGCGGGGATCACTGATGATGGCGCAATGGAAAGATCTATCGGCCCGTTTCGCTGTATTGAAGCCGCGCGAAAAAACACTGATCTGTGCCGCTATCCTCGCAGTGATTCTGCTTGGGGGATATAACTTCTGGATTGATCCGGCCCTGACACGCAAGGCGGTTGCCGGAAAGCAGATCGCCCAGTACCGGACGGACATAACGAATCTTGGCGCGCAGGTGGCGGCATTGCAGGCGCAATTGAAGGATCCCGACGCGACCAGCCGCGCCGCCATAGCCGAGCGTCGGCAGCATCTCGCAGAACTTGACCAGCAGCTGAGTGGCTATAGCAAGGAACTGGTTCCCCCGGAAAAAATGACGCTCCTGCTGCAGGGGCTGCTGAGCCAGCATCGCGGTCTGGAACTGCTGAGCTTGCGAACCCTGCCGCCACAACCGATCATTCCGGCCCAGGCCGACAAGGCAGAGCCGAAGCCGGGGGAACCGGCCAAAACCGGGGTAGCAAATCGGGGGAATATCTACAAACATGGCATTGAAGTCAAAGTTGCCGGCAGTTATCAGAATTTGCTGAACTATCTGGGCGAGATGGAGGCATCGTCGCAGCGTTTGCTGTTGGGCAGCATGAATCTTGAAGTAACCAGATATCCGCGTGTCGAGCTGACCGTTACCGTATATTCTCTGAGTCTGGATCGCACATGGCTGGTTATCTGAAATTCTGGCCGGTTTTCCTGGGGATGGGACTGCTAGGTGCAGTGACTGCGCCGACGCTGGCACAAATGTCCGACCCGACCCGGCCGGCGCTGAGTGAAAGCACGTCTGGCAGCACGGATGCAAATGTTCCCGCCACCGGTTTGCATACCATCATCCGGCGCAAAGGCGGCAAGCCTGCGGCAATCATCAATGGCGAATATGTCGAGTTGGGAGATCGTGTGGGCGAGTCCAGATTAACGTCAATTGGAGAAGCTTCAGTGGTATTGAGCGGGCCTGCCGGGAAAGAAACGCTGGACATGACTCCGGGTATTGAAAAGAAGCCGATTGTTCATAAGCCGGGCAAAGGCGTTTCCGGAAAATCGGATCGGAAAGTGCACAAGCATATGGGAAACGAATGATGGCTATAAGGCCTATCTTTGGAATAACTTTATTGCTGCTGTCGATGGCAGCCTGTGCGCCCCTCGCGATGAAGACCGATGTGCACAACCAAATCACCGATGAGATGCACAAGGCAAGCACGGAGCGCGTAGCCACCGCATCCGCCGAAGCCGCAGCAGAACTGTCGCTGATGCCGCCGCTGGCAGTGGAAATGCCCAGGAACGGCAACGAGGCCGAAGCCCGTTTCGACCTGTCACTGGTCAACGCGCCGGCGGCACAGGTGTTCATGGCGCTGGTAACGGGTACCCGCTACAACATGCTGGTAACACCGGAGGTCAGCGGCCTGATTACGGTAAGCCTGAAAAACGTGACGGTGCACGAGGCGCTCGACGCCATTCGCGAAATGTACGGTTATGAATATCGCGTGCTCGGCAACCGCATCACGATACTGCCGAACACCATTCAAACGCGCATCTTCCAGGTGAACTATCTTGACTCGCGTCGCCAGGGGGCAAGCGACCTGCACGTTACGTCCAGCTCGATTTCGGGCAACGGGGCGGGGTCGGGAGGCACCACCACTGCGGGTACATCGTCCGCAATACCCTCCGGCACCAGCGGCAGCCAGAATGGCCAGTCGACGCTGACCAGTCAGGTGCGGACCAGCACCGACAATGATTTCTGGAAGGATCTGACGACAGCATTGAACGCCATCGTCGGCTCGGCCGATGGGCGCAGCATTGTGATCAACCCGAATTCCGGCATGATCGTGTTGCGGGCCTTGCCGAAAGAAATCCGCGCCGTGGAGACTTACCTCAAGGCGACCCAGGTCGTGATCGAGCGGCAGGTAATGATCGAAGCGAAGATCCTTGATGTGCAATTGAATGACGACTATCAGTCCGGGGTTAACTGGGCGGCGTTCAGATCCAATAAAGTCGTTGGAATCGGAGCGCCAGGAGTTCAATTGGGGACAAGTGGTGCGCTGACGAGCCCCGACATTACGGCAACCATAGGGAGCGGTGGTTCTGTGAGTACGGCAGCAACGGGAAGCCATGGTTTCTTCGGCCTGGCTTTTCAAACCAGCAACTTTGCCGCCCTGCTGAATTTCCTCGAGACCCAGGGCAGCGTGTCGGTGCTCTCCAGCCCTCGCATTGCGACACTGAACAACCAGAAGGCAGTGCTGAAAGTGGGCACCGACGAATTGTTCGTCACCAATGTAACCTCGACCACGACCACGACCACGACGGGTACCACCAATGCGCCGAGCCTGACCCTGACGCCCTATTTCTCCGGCATATCCCTCGATGTAACGCCGCAGATCGACGATGACAGTAACATCATTCTCCATGTGCATCCGGCGGTCAGCACTGTATCGGACAACACCAAGATCATCGACCTGGGGTCACTTGGCTCGTTCAAGCTGCCCCTGGCCAGGAGCAGCGTGAACGAGACAGACAGCATCGTCCGCGTTCAGGATGGTCAGATCGTCGCCATCGGCGGCCTGATGACGCAGAATCAGAGCAATGATCGCTCGCAGATTCCGGGCTTGGGCAGTGCGCCGGTGGTTGGCGCGGCGTTTGGCCAGCGCTCCAACTCCCTGCACAAGCGCGAGCTGATCATCCTGCTCAAGCCGACGCTGGTCCACGATGATCGCGTTTGGGCACACGATATCGAACAGAGTGCTGAGCGGATGAAAAGTCTGAGTCCTGGCCAGCTGCGTATGGACTAACAAGAAGTTGCCCAATGTATCTGGCACATTTCGGTCTTACTGAACTTCCCTTCGGCATAACCCCGGATACCCAGTACATCTATTCCGCCACGGCGCATCAGGAAGCACTTAACACGCTGATGCTGGCCATCGAGAGTGGCGAGGGTTTTGTAAAAATCACGGGCGAAGTCGGTACCGGCAAGACGCTGCTTTGCCGCAAATTCCTCTCCATGCTCGAAGAACCCTATGTTGCCTCCTATATTCCCAATCCGCAGCTCGACCCGCGTGCGCTGCTGAGTTCCGTGGCCGAGGAGTTGGGCGCCCCGCAAGAAGGCGAAGCGCGGCATATCATCAAAAGCATCAATCAGCGTCTATTGTCGCTGGCGGATGAAGGCAGGACAGCAGTGCTGTGTATCGATGAAGCGCAGACCATGCCCCAATTGACGCTGGAAACCCTGCGACTGCTCTCCAACCTCGAAACCGAAAAGCGCAAGCTGATCCAGATCGTTCTGTTCGGTCAGCCGGAACTGGACAAAAGACTGGCCAAGTCTGCGGTGCGACAACTGCGGCAACGCATCGTTTTTCACTATCGGATGCCGCCACTGAAGCGGCGCGAACTCGATGCCTATCTTTCGCACCGGCTCAGCATCGCTGGCTACCATGGCGCTCTCATGTTTTCCCTGATGGCACGCCGCGCACTTTATCGCGGCTCCGGTGGTACGCCACGACTGGTCAATATTCTCGCCCACAAGTCGATGCTGGCTGCATTCGGCGAAGGCAGGCCCACAGTCGGGTTTCGCCAGGTATTCGCGGCCGTCCGCGATACCGAGGGCGCTCACTTGCTACCAAGGATCCGTCCATGAGCCTGGTCAATAAAATGCTGCGTGACCTGGACGAGCGCCGGGCTTCAGAACTGGAGAAGCAAGGCATGTCACGGCACGTCCGAACATTGCCTGTGTCGAGGCATGTGGTTCAATGGAAGGGTGTCGCGCTGACCTGCGCAGGTGCGCTTTTCGGTGCCTTGATTGTCTGGTTGCTGACCGGGCGGCAAGAAACCAACACCATGGCTTCTGCGCAGGAACCGGTACCCACCGTGGCAGTTCCGCTGCCGGTAACCGTAACACCACCAATCGAAAATCCCGCCCCCATAGCCAATCCTGCGTTAGTGCCGTTCAAGCCGATTCAGCAGCCCGCTCCTCCGCCCAGTAGCAAACAGGAATCCTCTCCCAAGTCTGATCATCCTGTAGAAGCGCATACCTCTGAAAGTCCCAAGGCTGCACCCACGCCAATAGTGGCAGCCCGAAAAAATGTCAGTGAAGCCCCCCCATCAACACCGCCGGTAATTGAAAAGCAGCCCCGTACGCCTGTTGTCGCCGAGGCAGCAAATGCGGAGTACCTCAAGGGCATGAATGCAATCAAGCGCGACGCCCTGGACGAGGCCGCCGCAGCCCTGCGCTCAGCCCTGCGGATTGATGCCCACCATGCTCTGGCACGCCAGGCGTTGCTCAGTCTGCTGGTCAGTCAGAAACAGTGGAATGAAGCAGAAACAACAGGGCTCGACGGCCTGCTGCAAGACCCGAAACAGTCCGGCTGGGCCATGCTGGCGGCGCGCCTGCAAGTTGAACGCGGCGATATCCCTACCGCCATCAAAACGCTGGATCAATACGCCCAGTACGCGACGAAAAATCCAGATTACATGGTTTTTCATGCCTTGCTGCTGCAAAAATCAAATCGCCTGCCAGAGGCTATTGAGCGTTACCGTGCGGCGTTGGCATTTAAGCCTGATGAGGGCCGCTGGTGGTACGGGCTGGGCCTTGCGCTCGAAGCCGGCCAGCAGCCTGCCGAAGCAAAGCAGGCTTTTATGCAAGCCCGCGCTTCCGCCAATCTGCCCGCCGATCTGGTGACGGCGGTAGAGCAGAAATTGAAGGGCCCATGATTCGACGTAAGTCGACACATGAGTTGCGCGCAACCTAACTGTGGCATATTCAATTCCGCTGTCTCTGCCACGAGACTATTGTTACGAAACTTGAGACTTGTAGCCGCATCGAGAGTTGCTGACCTGAAACTGAAAGCACCCATGAACCGCTATCCATCGAACGCAAGCAGTGGGAACCCGTGGTTCTGTTCCCGCTTGTTCGCACGTTTGTTCGCGGATTTTCAACCCCAGCAGAAAAGCGAGCTTGGCCCCTCTTATCGTTGCCTCCATCGAATACCTGATTACAATGAAGCTAAGTGCCAATCGCCCGAAGAATCGGCTCGACATTGAGGCCCTGGAAAAGATCAAGCGCGGAGAAGACCCGAATGTCTGAAAAACTGTCGCATACCCGCTCCTCGATTCCAGAAACGCTCATGCTCGCCCGTATTGTTCAGCCGAACAGATGTGCGAGTTCTTCATTGAAATTTGGCTGCAAAATCCCGCCATGGCCAGACAGTCCGGAGTTCGGTTGCAAGCAATGCTGGCGCCGTCCTGCCGGCACCGCGGACTTTTGAAGTTATCAGCCACCCCGAACCATGAGTAGCACCGTTAATCCGATTTTTTCGCAGGACAGGAAATCGTGGTCTGCCCCATATTTGTTGGGCGTTTGGCGTATCGTGGTGCGCGTTGCGGGCACAATCCTTGGTGCCTTGATTCTTTCGTCACATGCCCTGGCAGCCCCTACCATCACCAACGTAACCCTGAACGGGGGCTCAAGCGTAGTAGTGCAACCGGGTGCGACCATTTCGGCAACAATGTTTGTGCATACCGACAACGTCAATTGGCGGTCTTCCGAGTGGCGGATCGCCACTACGCCGCCGGGCGCCACGACCTGCGTCAACCACACCGATCACAACGGCAACAACCAAGACTTTACCGAAACCTTCAACGTCACGGCTCCCGGGACCAATGGCACCTACAACGCCTATTTTCAAACCGGCTCCGACAACGGCTGTGGCGGCACTCAAAGCAGCGTCTACGCGATGAGCGGTAGTGTAATCGTTGATGGCACAGCGCCGACCGTCACCTCGATCAATCGTGTAAGCACAAGTCCGACCAATGCGGCCACCGTGCAGTGGACCGTGACTTTCAGCGAGAGCGTCACCGGCGTGGTTGCCGCCCGGTTTGCGCTGGTGAACAGCGGACTGGGGGGAGTGCCCGCGATCACGGGCGTCTCCGGCAGCGGAGCAAGTTATACGGTCACCGCAAGCACCGGTTCGGGCAATGGAACCCTGGGCTTGAATATGACCAGCGTCGGGAGCGTTGCCGATATCGCCGGCAATGCCCTGACCGGGTTGCCATCCACCGGGCAGCTCTACACCATTGACCGCACCGCGCCGACGATTCCGACGGCAACGATCGCTTCCAACAATACTAACCCGGCATTGGCGAAGGTCGGCGATATCGTAACCCTGTCGTTCACCACGAACGATCTCAATGGCGTCCAGACGCCGGTGGTCACTATCGCGGGCGGCGCGGCCGCCGTGTCGGGCGGGCCAAACTCGTGGACCGCGACCCGTACCATGCTTGCCGGCGATGCGACCGGGGTTGTTGCCTTTACGATCAATGTGAATGATGTGGCCGGAAATGCAGCGGCCCAAAGTACGACCACCACCAACGGCTCGAGCGTGACCTTCGACAAGACCCCGCCGACGCTTACAACGGTAACAATTTCTTCGAACAACGCCAACACTGCCTTGGCAAAGGTCGGCAATAGCGTGACGCTGACCTTTACCGCCAGCGAATCGGTCAAGGCGACGCCGACGGTCACCATCGCCGGGCACGTCGTCACGCCGACCCCGGCCGGCCCAACGGCCGGTCCTTACACCGCAACGTACGTCATGGTTGCAGGCGATACGGCAGGCGTGGTTCCTTTTACCATCAACTTCACCGACCTGTCCGGCAATGCGGGCACGCAAGTCAGCACCACCACCAACGGCTCCAGCGTGACCTTCGACAAGACTGCGCCCACGGTTTCTTCGATCAATCGTGTTACGCCGACGCCAACCAATGCGGCAAGTGTGCAATGGACCGTGACCTTCAGCGAGAGTGTGACCGGCGTTGCCTCGGGCAACTTCACCCTGGTCAACAGCGGTCTCGGCGGCACGCCGGCAATTACCGGGGTATCGGGCAGCGGCACGACGTGGACCGTCACTGCCAGTACCGGTAGCGGCAGCGGAACCCTGAGCTTGAATATGACCAGCGCAGGGTCGGTAATTGATACCTCCGGCAATGCGGTGACGGGTTTACCATCCAGCGGGCAGTTGTACACCATCGACCGAACCGCGCCGGCCGTGTCTTCGATCACGCGCGACAATCCAACGCCCACCGCCTTGTCCAGCGTTTCCTGGACCGTGACCTTCAGCGAAACCATTACCGGCGTGGATGCTTCCGATTTTTCCCTGGTTCAAACCGGCGGCGTGAGCGGCGCGTCTATTACCGGGGTAACCCCGGTCAGTGGCACCGTGTATACCGTCAC
>JBASWL010000109.1:0-45821 GCA_049276455.1 Georgfuchsia sp.
CCGTGACCTTCAGCGAAACCATTACCGGCGTGGATGCTTCCGATTTTTCCCTGGTTCAAACCGGCGGCGTGAGCGGCGCGTCTATTACCGGGGTAACCCCGGTCAGTGGCACCGTGTATACCGTCACAGCCAGCACCGGCAGCGGCAACGGCACGCTCGGGCTCAACCTTGTCGACAACGATTCCATCATCGATGCGGCCAGCAATCCGCTGGGCGGCACAGGTGCCGGCAACGGCAATTACAGCGGGCAAACCTATAACATGGTGCGGCCGGTATCGGTCACGGCCAGCCCCACGGCCTGTGTCAATGACGCGAGCATCGGCACGCAGGCATGGGGCACGCTGACGGGCCCGCTTGCGAGCGATGACAGTTGGGCCACGGCAACGGTCATCAACTCCGAGATCACAAACTACCTGAAATGCACCGGCTACAATTTCGCCATTCCGGCCGGCGCCACAATCACCGGCATCGAGGTTGCGGTCGAAGACCATTCGGCAAGAACCATCAACGATTACGCGGTGCAATTGGTCAAGGCAGGCGCGATACAAACCACGAACTACGCGACGAACACCAGATTCCCGGGCTCCGATGCCTATACGACCTATGGCGGCGGTACCGACCTGTGGGGCAATACCTGGATTGCCGCCGACATCAACAGTGCGAATTTTGGCGTGGCCTTCGCCGCGCAACGAGGGGGATACTCCAGTAACGACACGGCTTATGTCGATCATATGCCGATCACCGTGACCTACACCGTGCCGCCGGCTGCCGCGGTGTTATCGATCAATCGCGCCGATCCCAGCCCGACCAGCGCAGCCACGGTTTCCTGGACGGTGACCTTCAGCAGCAGCGTGACCGGAGTGGACGCTACAGTTTTCTCATTGGTTCCAACCGGCTTGAGTGGTGCCTTCATCACGTCGGTGACGGGCAGTGGTACCACGTGGACAGTTGCTGCCAACACGGGCATCGGTGCTGGCACGCTAGGCCTGGATCAGACTGGCCCCGGCTCGGTCAGCCCGACATTGAGCGGCACTTTTACCGGTCAGGTATATACCGTCAGCGCCACCCCGGCGCTGGCCGAATATCGGATGGACGAAGCGAGCTGGAACGGAACGGCAAACGAAGCCGTCGACAGTGGCACTGGTGGTTTTAACGGTACTGCTGCGGGGCTGGCAACTCTGCCGACGACTTCAAATACCAGCCCTGTTCCGATCTCGGGCAACCCCGGCACCTGCCGCTACGGAGTATTCAACCGCTCGAACAAGGATTACATCGCGCTGCCAGGGAGCTTTCCGGACCTTGCCGCAGCAGCGGGTGATTTCACGATTACGGCCTGGATCAACGTTGCCAACAGCGCGTTGCCCGGGCAACGCATCCTCATTGATGACGAAAACAATTCCAGTCCGGGCGGTTGGGGCTTCAGCGTAGGGGAGACGACTACTTACGGTGCCGGCGGCCTGCGTTTCTATTACCGGCAACCCTCAGTCTATATTCTTGACACGGTGCCGATTCCGAGCAATCAGTGGTTGTTCGTCGCGTTGTCGGTGCAGCTGGTGGCGGGCGCCAACGCCAGCACCGCGACGATTTATGCCTGGGACACTGCTGGTACGCTGGTGACTACCCTCACCGGCACATTTACCTGGACTGCAGGATCGGACCCGGGGCCATCGTCCATCGGCGGCGAAACCAATGCGGCGGGCGAGAATACGAATGCGTTCGGTTTCGGCGGCAATCTCGATGAGTTGCGGGTCTATCAAAAGGTATTGAGTCAATCTGCGCTAACCGCGATTGCAGCACAAACCCACCCCTGTCCCATCTCTGTACCGGACCATCTTGTTATCCAGTCTTCCGGCAGTGGTGTCACGTGCACCCCGAGCACTCTTACCGTAACCGCCTGTCAGGACGCGGCCTGCGCGACGCCGTTCACGCTCGGCGTCAGCGGCACACTGAGCGCGACGGGCGCGGGCATGACGGTGAACTGGGATGGCACGACCGGCGGAGCCGCGGGTGCCGGTTTCGTAATTCCGAGTGGCTTAAGCTCGGTGAACAAGAAAGTGCAAGTCACCACGGCGGGCAGCGTGTTGTTGGGTATCTCTGCACCAAATCCGATACCCGTTACTGCCACGATCTGCAACTTTGGCAGCCCCAACTGCACTTTCACTTCGGCGCTGGCCGGCTTCGTGGTCTCGGCGCCCAACCACGTTTCCTGCACCAGCCAGACGCTGACGGTGAAGGCGGTCAAGCAGAGCGATACTAGCGTGGCTTGCGTGCCCGCTTTCGCCAGCACCAGCAAAACCACCACCATCAGTTTCGCTTATGTCAATCCAACCCCACCCAGTGGCACCCGCACCCCTTGGGTGGGCGGTACCGCGATCTCGACCTCCGGCACCAGCAAGAGCCTGACCTTTGATGCCAACGGCATCGCAACGCCAAGTTTTGTCTATGATGACGTCGGCCAGATCGGGATCACAGTCGGTTACTCCGGACCGGTCGGTACGGAGGAAGCCGACCTATCAATGATCGGCACGACTTCTCCGAACCCGATCATTGCCCCGGCCAGCTTCGCGTTCAGCGGCATCACCGCAGCGCCGATCACGGCCGGCGCGAATTTCAACGCCACGGTGACGGCGATGAACGCCTGCGCGACACCGACGGCAACGCCGAACTTTGGCAAGGAGACTTCGGCAGAAGGCGTGACGCTCAGCTTCACGCGCACCTCCCCGGCTGGGACTAATAATCCCGTAACCGGGCCTTCCGATGGAAGTTTCTCAGGCAGCGTAGGAGCATTCGGCTGCGGTGGTAGCTGTGCACAGGGTAGCGCGATGGGCAGCAATCTCATCTGGAGCGAAGTTGGGCAGGGCACCCTCACCGCCACCCTCGCCAGTGGCAACTATCTGAGTTCGGGGCTTACCGCAAGCGGCAGTACTGCCAGCGGTGCGGTCGGCCGTTTCAAACCCGCCTACTTTGATACGGCAGTGACGGTGCCGGGCTGCAACACCTTCACCTATTCCGGCCAGCCGTTTACAGTGACGGTCACCGCCAACAAACAGGGTGGGGGTACGACAGTCAATTATTCTGGAAGCCTCAGTCCGGTCTTTGCCAATGCGGTTACGCTGTCCGACGCCAACGGGGGTACCGGCACCTGGGCGAATAACTCGCTCGCCACATCGGACTTTGTCGCCGGAGCCGGCACCAAGAGTACGGTGAGTTATACCTTCGCCAGCCGGCAAACTACGCCGACTGCGATTGCCGTTCGCGCCATCGAAACGGCGGGCGACGGCGTCAGCTCATCAGGACATACCGAGGAAATCACGACGATATACAGCGGCCGGGCGCGGCTACTGAATGCCAACGGCTCGGAGATTCTTGACCTGCCCGTTCCCTTTCGAGTGGAATACTGGAAGGACAACATTTCGGGATGGACAGTCAACAGCAGCGATACATGCACCGGCAATATCAATACAGTGTCGCTGTTGCTCAGTACCCCGCCCTCCTCCTGTGTTCAGGACACGGGTAGCCCCGGTAGCAGTGGATCCGGATGTGCCGTCGCCGGACCCGCAGCGAAACAATTCAAAAACGCCGGCGCAAATTCCGGCGATTTCAACTTGTGGCTCAAGGCACCTGGCCTCAATGATACCGGGTCGGTGACAATCACCAGCACCGTGCCGGCATGGCTGCAATATCCTTGGCTCAGCAGCACACCAACCAGCCCCGTCGCACGCGCCACCTTTGGCGTCATCAAGAGCGGGCCGGTGATATATCGCCGGGAGATGTATTGATGGGGTTGTCCTTCCACAAACTGCATGGCTTCACCCTGATTGAATTGATCATGGTGATGGTCATCATTGGCATTCTGGCTGTGGTGGCGATCCCCCGCTTCTGGGACAAGACGTTCGACGAGCGCGGTTTCCATGATGCAGTGAAAGCAGCAGTGCAACATGCGCGGCACACTGCAGTGGCAAGCCGGCGTTTTACTTGCGTAAATGTTGTGGCGGGAACAGGGCCGGCCGGAACAGTTTCGGTTGTGCGGGATATCAGAGCGCCGGAAACAGTTGCTAACGTGTCCTGCGGGACTAACGTCGACCTGCCTGCTCCCGGCCGGGGTTGTGCGGGAACCAATCAGGTCTGCGCGCCATCGGGTGTGCAACTCTGCCCGACGACATGCAACAGCTTGATCTTCGATCCGCTCGGCCGAGCGGTAGACTCATCCAGGAACGTGGTGGGAAGTACGCAGAACATTACCGTGCAAAATCAGAGCGCCATATCGGTGGCACCGGAAACCGGATATGTCCAATGATTGATCATTCCCTCAGGTCAGGCAGGCGTCGGCGCAATCAGGCTGGCTTATCTCTGATCGAGTTGATCTTCTTTATCGTGATCGTATCGGTGGGTCTGGTTGGCATACTCTCGGTACTGAATCTGACGGTAATGAAAAGCGCCGACCCTATGGTGCGCAAGCAGGCGCTGTCGGTGGCCGAAGCAATGATGGAGGAGATTCTTGCCAAGGACTACCAGAACGATCCAGCTGACACAACCAACTCAAGCGCCACTTTGGGTTGTACCCCAACCACCCTTACCACTTGCAGAGTGAATACGGTGCTGGACCGCCAGAACTACAATGATGTCGATGATTACAACGGGTGGAACCAGACTGGTGTATATGAGCTTGATGGAACGCTGGCCCCGGTGCTTGGAACCTATACGGTTACGGTCGGCGTGGCCGCCACGTCGCTCGGCACCCCCGCTGTAACGGCAAAGCAGGTGACTGTCACAGTCTCCGGTAGCGGCGAGACAATCAGCCTAAATGGTTTTCGCACCAAATATGAATAAACCACATGCCATTTCCCGGCACTCGGCTGGTTTCACGCTGGTCGAAGCGATCATGGTCATCGCCATCACCGGCATTCTCTCCGCCGTCGTCGCGGTATTTATCAAGGGGCCAGTGGAAGGATATTTTGACAGCGCACGTCGCGCCGATCTGACCGACGCCGCCGATACCACATTGAAGCGCATTGCCCGCGACGTACAAACCGCACTACCCAATAGTCTGCGTGCAGATGTGGGTGGCGCGTGCGTCGAATTTCTGCCGGTAGTGGGGGGCGGTCGTTACCGCAATGCGCAAAGCAGCGCCCTATCTGGCAACGTCTTCGATTTCACGACAATCAGTGCCTTCAGCTTTGATGTGCTGGCTGATAACAGGCTTGGCAGCTTGCCGGCAGGAACCAATCATGTCGTTGTTTATAACTTGGGCTTCAGCGGTGCCGACGCTTACAACGGAGACAACCGGCGCTCGATATCAAGCGTGAGTGGTACGTCACCCAACATGACTGTCGCTCTCAATGCGGGCGTTCAGTTTCCGTTCGAATCTCCGGGTAAGCGGTTTCAGGTCATCGCCGACAACGCCGTTGTTTACTCCTGTTCCGGCAGCAACCTGCTGCGGGCGACTCGATCTATCACCACGCCAATGGCAGCTTGTCCGGTAGCTGGTACAACCATGGTCAGCAATGTGGACTGTGCCAACAGCAGTTTTAAATATACGCCGGCAGTTTCGCCCCGAAACGGCCTGTTGACGCTGGTATTGACGTTGACTCAATCGGGCGAATCGGTGCGGCTTTATCATGAGGTACATGTTGAAAATGTGCCCTAAGGAATCTAACCAGCGCGGCTTTGCCATCGTTTCCGCGATTTTTCTGCTTGTGGTGCTGGCGGCGCTGGGCGGATTCATCGCCACGATATCGACGACGCAACATATCGGCTCAGCACTTGATGTATCAGGTGCGCAAGCCTATCAGGCGGCGCGTGCAGGAACTGAATGGGGACTGGCGCGGGTGACGACAGCGACCCCTTTATGCGATCCAGGTACCAACATTGGGACTGTCAGCACCATGGCAGTCACGGTGACCTGCACGACGGTGGCTACGGGTAGTGCTGTGGAAATTGGGCTGGGAACGATCTACTCAATCACCGCCACGGCTTGCAATATGCCTTCGGGCACTACCTGCCCCGGCACAACAACGAGTCCCAATTATGTCGAGCGCCAGATCACAGTGCTGATCGAGAATCCTTGCGGCATCGGATTCCCTGCCTGTTCATGATGTCACTGAAGGTAAAGGGCAAAGAACACGAGCCAGATCAAAGGAAAAAGGCCCCAGGTTCAGGAGAAACCGCATCAACCTTGCGCCACTTGAACCGTGAACCTCTATGAGGAATCAGCGCTTCTTCTCATTGCGCGGAACGTGTCGCTGATACAACCGATTGGCTGGCTGTCCGGGTAATGCCGCTGCAGCTTCCTGCGGTCTGTTTCCACGCGACTGGCTGACCTGTTCCCGTCGCATTTCTCGTTGCGGCAAAGGCGATGATGACTCTGATCGGGCGTTGCTGGTTGCCTTTTCGCGCTGCGGCATCGGGCGCCCGGCTTGTGCTTTCACTGGTATGCGCGACGCTTCGCGTTGCCTGCTCGCAGGCGTCTGTGGCGGCAGGTTGATGATTTGTGCCGGTGCTTGTTCCTGCCGTTGCCGCTGCGGCGTGTCGACATTTCGTGCGGGTTGTTGTTGCCTTTGTGGCATCGGCCTTGCCTGCTCGGGCCCCGGGGATCTGGTCACTCTGCTTTCCTGCCGCATCTGCGGCTGCTTCTTCGATGACCATGTCTCCACGCGCGGGGGATCGGGAGCGCGTTGAGGCTCGCCACGTTCCGGCCCAGCTGATTGACCGAAGCGCGCCCATGGCGTCTTTTGCCCTTTTTGTTGCGGACGCACCGTGATGACCTTGTCAGGCGTTGTTCGTTGCTGAGTTTGCGCCTTGCCGAGCCGTTCGGCCTGCTGTGGCAGTTGCCCGCGTTGGGACGGACGATGCAATCCAAAGGCCGGCCGGTTTATGACATTTTCAGCAGGCTTGACAGATCTCCTCGTCGTTGGCGCAAAGCTGGTGGCTTTGGGGCGCATCGGATGCTGCCCGGCAATCGGTCTCAAATCCCTTATATGCCCGGCATCGACTCGCCTGGCATTGGCAACGCGCCCATGACCGAAGCTCTTTTCCGGCATGGCTATCACGGCATTGCGATGATTGAAATTGCGATACCGGTAGTTGGCATCATTATGTGCAACGCGCGGACCTGCCCAGCCACCCCACCATGGCCTTCCGACGAAACCGGGTTGCCCCCACCACGGCAAGCAAGGCTCGCCCCATCCGAGCGCAACCCAGCCGACAGCCGGCCCACCGATACTGATTTGCAGGCTGCTGCCGCTGCCATGAAAGAAGGCCACCAATGCCGGTGCATAGACGGGATGATGATGACGCGGGCCTGGCGCCCAGGCCCAGAAGCCGCTGATATTGACCCAGCGCCCATAGTGGTAGGGCGCCCAGCCCCATGGTGCGGTATCGACCCAGGTCCATGCATAGACCGGATCCCATACCCATGAACCACTGCTGTAGGGCGCCCAGTCCTGTGCCATGCCATCTGGCACCCAAACCGGCCCGTAATCCGGTGTTACGCGCCAGTTTCCGTAGTGATCCAGATCGTCGGTGCCGTACACTTCCGGCGACACATAGCGATCACTGATGGCATCGATCAGATTGTCGGTGCGGGCATAGTTCCATTCATCCCATGTATCGGCGGCTGGCGCCACATAGGTTTCGACGTTGTCCCCTTCGATCACGGCTTCCTGGCTCGGGGCAATCAGGCGGCTGCCTCCATCGGGCAGCGTGACCGTGACTTCGCCACCGCGCCTTACAACGAAGTGCGTGGTGGTATCGGTAATCTCAAGCCGGTAGTAGCCGGCATTATCGATATTGAATGCAGCAGACGGCGTATCAATTTCCACGCTGCGGCCAACGGGCAGACTGCGTAAATCAAATGCAGCGATGCCGGAAGTCATCTTGAATTGTTGAAGGTCAGGCTCATTGCCGAGCAGTGTCAGCATCGTATGCTGAGCCATGCGCACATAGGCACGCGCACCAATCTGCACCTCAATAGTAGCGGCGTCAGCGGTATATAACGCATCGCCAGCAGCAAGCGCCGTATTGACCTGGGCTGGCGACCAGTCCTCTGAACCCGGCCGCCAGAAAGATGCAGTACCACTCACCATGCCTATGCGCGGCGGTACCTGCATATCCTGCGAGTTCTGCTGTTGCGCGAAAACCGCTTGCGGAGCCGCTGCCATCAGCACGGTCAAAGCGCAAAATGTCTGTACCAAGTGGCGCAGGGCAAAGGAGTGTCGGATGAGTTTATGGAATATTGGCATGATGAGGAATTAAACGTTCCGCGACACGATACGTTGACTCACTGTAGCCCAATCGGGTTCATTTGGTAATGACGTTGAAACGTGCACTTACAAAAGTCTCGCTTTTCCTGTCAAATTATTTCCGGTTATTCTTTTATGCCATACCCTATTGATAATTCCGCAAATCAAGACAAACATGGAAAAATCATCGCGAGGGCCGCCGGCCCGTGGCGATCCACTGCCGGATTGCCGCGCCCCTCCGGGGCTCGCAATGACAGGCTTTGGAAGCGGGGGCTTGAGGCTGCATATGCCGCGCGACCTGATGGATCAACACATGATCCATGAACTGTTTCACTTCCTGAATCCGAATGTCATTGTCAATGAAGTGACACATCCGCGTCATCAGAACCGCACGCCCGGCAACCTTACCGTTATTGGAGACGAGGAACTGCTTCAGTGCCGGGAGATCGTGAAAAAAATCCCCGCACGTTCTCTCAACATCTTCCGGCATGCGCCCTATTCAGGGTGTCATTGGAGCCGATTGCTAGAGAAATGAGGGCAAATGCCTTATTCTGTCAGCCTCATCCACAAATCAGGTAAGAGAGACGTCTAATGGCAAAACCCAACTATGCATTTGCAAAGCGTCAGCGCGACCTCGCCAAAAAACAGGCGAAGGAAGAAAAGAAACAAAAAAAAGCCGGAACGAGCAATGCTGAGCCTCAAGAAGAAGTTCAGCCACAACCGCCAGGTGATGACAAAACGCCTGTCTGATTCCGAACCACGCCGGGTACATTGACCGGCCAGCCCGCCCATTTAAAATATTGCGAATGAGACGGCTGAAACAGTCGTCATCGCGCATGCACTTGCCATGCCCGGGGCAACAACAGCACGCGATGTCATTCCGGGCCTCAGGCTGATTTGCTGCCACATGCCGCTGCATGTCATACATCATGGCAGCTTCGGCAGCACGAGCCGAAGCGCTACGCGCTGGTGTGCCGCAAAGTATGGTTGCGATGCGCTTCACCAACCCGATTCCAGAGTAGACGCTTTGCGAGCGCCTTGATGAGTCGCTCGGTCTTTATCCCTGAACCGTTTCCCCAAGGCTTCCGGATTTATTTCAAAGCCGCCAGTGCTGCTGCATAATCTGGCTCATTGGCGATCTCGCCCACCAGTTCGCAATGCACCACTGTATCGTTTTCGTCGAGCACAACTACGGCACGCGCCGCTACGCCGGACAGCGGCCCGGATTTCAAGGCAACGCCGTAATCTTCGAGAAACTCGCGGCCACGCATGGTGGAGAGCGTCACTACGTTGCTGAGGCCTTCGGCGCCACAGAAGCGGGACTGCGCGAATGGCAGGTCGGCCGAAATGCACAGCACGACAGTGTTGGGTTTGTCGTTGGCCTGCTGGTTGAACTTGCGCACTGACATGGCGCAGGTAGGCGTGTCAATGCTGGGGAAAATATTGAGAACCTTGCGCTTGCCGGTAAAATTCTTCAGAGTGACATCAGCAAGATCTTTGCCAACCAGCGTAAAAGGTTTAGCCTGCTGACCTGACTTGGGTAGATTGCCGCTGACTTCGATCATGTTGCCTTTGAGTGTTACGGTACTGGGCATTTCGTCCTCCTTTTGACAATGCAGGGGTTGAAGTGTGTATGACCAACAGGATAACAAGAACTATCCATCAAAGGCTACCTTGAACTATATTCGCTATACTCCAAAAAGTTGAACGGGAAGCATCACATGCATACGATCTATCCAAACGTCCCCTTGCCATTTCATATGGACGCAAGACGCAATAGAGCAGCCCCGGAAATTCGGACGTACAATTAACAGGATGCGGAAAGTTTTATAGCGGTGCTTGAATGTTAAGCGGTCAGATATCACTAACCATTTCGAAGAGGATTTTATGTTTAAACATATATTAGTTCCTACTGATGGCTCCGAGTTATCCGACTCGGCTGTTAAACGCGCCATATCCATTGCCAAGGAAAGAGGCATCAAGATTACATTTTTCTTTGCCAGGCCCAATACCGCGGCCTCTTTGTATGGTGAAACCGCGCTGTTGCGCAGCATGGATCCGGAGGCACTGGACAAGGTAGTCCATGGACGAGCCAAGGAAGTATTGGGCAAAGCGGAATCCTTGGCAAAAGAGGCCGGAATAACATTCGATTCATTGTCATCCGCCTCCAACGGCCAAGCCTATGAAGGGATTATTGCTACTGCGAATGAAAAAGGTTGCGACCTGATCCTGATGGCCTCCCACGGTTATCGTGGAGTCAAGGGACTCCTGCTGGGCTCGCAAACACAGAAGGTACTTAACTATTCCAAGATTCCCGTACTCGTCTATCGGTAGAGAGTTGTCTGCGATCTAGCTGCGTTAGGATCAACAGAAACAGCAGCATCAAGTGTGAAAACCGCATGGCAACTGGTGTGGCGTAGGCGTGAATAGGGCTCGCCACACCATCGCTGGCAACGGAAATAAATTTTAAAGGCGGTTAAAGCCAGCCGGCGCGCTTGAAGCGGTAGTACAGCCCTCCGCAAGTCACAGCGATAACCGCCAGTGCGACCGGGTAGCCGTAAGCCCAGTCAAGTTCGGGCATGGACTTGAAGTTCATGCCCCAGATACCGGCAAAAGCAGTAGCAACGGCAAAAATACCGGCCCAGGCGGCAAGTCGCTTGTTTACTTCACCTTCCTCGATCGTTGCCATTGACAGGTTGACCTGGATAGCCGTGCTGGCGGTATCTCGATTACGGTCAAGCGAAGCATTGATACGTGCCAGGTGGTCATAGACATCACGAAAATAGGCTTCGTGATTGATGCAGACCTGTGGCACGCGCCCGCCGGACAGCTTGCCGCTGGCTTCCATCAATGGCGTTACGGCATGCTTGAGCGTAGTGATCTTGCGTTTCAATTCATATAAACGTTCGATATTGCTGCGCACATTACCCTTGGCAAAGATGATTTCCTCGATTGCATCGAGTTCATCGTCAAGTTCGTCAAGCAGCGGGAAGTAGCGATCGACCACCGCGTCCATCAAGGCGTAGAGCACGAAACCGGAACCATGCTGCAATAAATGAGACTCACGCTCGCAGCGTTCGCGCACACCGAGGAAGCCGTGGCTGCTGTGGTTACGCACCGAGAGCACATAGTTCTTGCCGACGAAGACATTGACTTCACCGATCTTCAGTTCGCCATCAACCAGTTCCGGCAGATGCATCACGACGAACAGAGAGTCACCGTATTCTTCCACCTTGGGACGCTGATGGCCGTGATGGGCGTCTTCAACCGCAAGCGGATGCAGATCGAACTCTTCCTGCATCTTGCCCAGTTCCTGGTGGGTAGCATCCTGCAGCGCGACCCAAACGAAACTATCAGGACGACTTACAAAGTCGCTGATATCCTCGACCGGCAGGTCGCGCAGCTTGATGCCATTCTGGTAGGCAACGCAATTGATGAGCATGATGTCGAGAAGTCCACAATGACAGCCGCAAATTACACCAAACAAAAACCGCCGGAAGGCGGATTACTGATTGGTTTGCACCTGTACTTCCCGTCGCGTTTGATACCAATCATGGCGCCAGGCAAAGAAAAGGGCGGGGTTTCCCCCGCCCTTTTCTTTTCTTACAGCAAACAATACCGACTTGCGGCGACTACTCAGATTCGTTCAAAGATGACCGCAATACCCTGCCCGCCACCGATGCACATGGTAACCAGCGCGTAACGGCCATTAGTGCGTTGCAGTTCATACAGCGCCTTGGTAGCGATTACCGCACCGCTGGCACCGACCGGGTGGCCGATGGCAATCGCGCCACCATTCGGGTTGGTCTTGGCAGGATCAAGACCGAGTCCTTTCGCGACGGAAAGTGCTTGCGAGGCAAACGCTTCGTTGGATTCGATCACGTCCATCTGGTCCAGCGTCATGCCTGCGCGCTTCAGGGCCAGCTTGGTGGCTGGTATCGGACCTTCGCCCATGACATCGGGCGGAACGCCGGCGACGGCATAAGAAACGATGCGCGCAATCGGTTTGTAACCGGACTTGGCTGCGGCATCAGCCCCAGCCAACACGAAAAAGGACGCGGCATCGTTAATGCTTGACGCATTGCCGGCGGTCACGACACCATCTTTCTTGAATGCCGGCTTCATCTTCGCCAATGACTCCATTGTGGTCGCTGCACGCACGTTTTCATCCGTATCGAAAATGGTGTCGCCCTTGCGGCTTTTCAGCGTGATGGGAACGATCTGGCTCTTGAAACGTCCATCAGCCTGCGCAGTGGCGGCGCGGCGATGCGATTCGACCGCGAAAGCATCCTGCGCTTCGCGCGAGAGGTCCCACTTTTCCGCCAGTTTCTCGGCCGTGATGCCCATGTGATATTTTTCAAACGGGTCAGTCAGCACGGCTACCATGGCATCGATCAGGGTGGTATCGCCCATTCGTGCGCCGCTGCGCATGGCGGTACTCAGATAAGCGCCACGCGACATGACTTCGACGCCGCCGCCGATGCCGAAATCGTCATCTCCAAGCATGATTGACTGCGCGGTAGAAACGATAGCCTGCAAACCGGAGGAACACAGGCGATTCACCTGCATGGCGATCGAATCGCTCGACAAACCTGCCTGCAGCGAGGCAACCCGCGGCACGTAGGCAAAACGCGATTCCGTCGGAATGCAATTGCCCACCGTCACATAGCTGATCTGTTTGGGATCAACGCCAGATCGGGCAATGACATCCTTCATTACCATGCCGCCCAGTTCGCACGGCTCAATCCCGGAGAGCGAACCATTAAACGATCCCACTGCGGAACGCGCCGCACTGAGTACCACTACATCTCTTGTCATCACATTTCCCCTATTAAAAAAGGCATGGAGCCCGTATGGCATCCAGTACCGGCTTCAGTTAATCCAACCGGCAATCCAGACCAGCGCCATTACGAGCAAAAAAAGTACCAAGGTGCGCCAGGCAAGACCAATGGCGCTTTGCATGAAGTCGACATCGGCCTCTTCACCCAGCCCGATTTCGGGGCGCTCTTCAACGCCGTAAGCACTATCCTGAACCGGCAAACCAAGACGAACGCCCATGGCCCCGGCCCCGCTGGCAAGAAGTATACCTTGCGCCGGCTCAGGCCAGCTCGCTGACTGGGTACGCCAGCAGAAGAGTGCATCTTCGAAATCACCTGTCACAGCAAAGCCGATCGCGGTGAGTCGCAGCGGCAACCAATCGATCAGATGAAAGGCGCGTTGAGAAAATTGCCCAAACCGCGTGGTTCCGGTTTCAGGCGGGCCGTCTTTCCAGTATTCCGTCGCGAACAGTGCCAGACGATAGAACAATGCCCCACCTGGTCCGAACAAGCTGAAACAGATCAAGGGCGCAAAGACATACCTGTGGCTGGCGATCAAGGCCTGTTCCATCGCTAGTCGGGCAATCTCACTGGAGCCAAGCCGGTCGCCCGACCTGCCACGCCACTCGGCCAACAGAGCTCGGGCATGGTCAAGCTCGCCTGCGCGCAGCGCCAACTGCACGTTGGTGAAATGGTGGCTGAACTGGCGAAAGCCCATGGTCAAATAAAGTGTGGCTACTGCCAGCAGCAGGCCGGCAAGGGGGTAGCGGGCGGCCAGAAACAGATAGCCGATGGCCAGCAGCAGAGCCGGAGCCACCACGCCGAAAAGCCAGGCAACGATACCGTGACGAAACTGCCCGTCGTTTAGCTGTCGGTCAAGAAAGGAAAAAAAGCGGGTAAGCGGCGCCACCACCCAGCTTTGTACCGGCAGAGGCCGGTACTGCTCAATGACTAGTGCGGCTATGGTGGGAAACAGAGTCATGCTGGGTAAACAAGAAGGCCAAGAGCGGACGAAGATACCATAGGGAGTGGATGGAGGAACACAAACTAAAGGATTGGGTTCAGCTTCTGCGTCCCTGATCAAGACAGTGCTTGAAGTTAACGATCATGCCGGCCGTCGCACCCCAGATATATCTGTCGCGCCATGGCATGGCCCAGTACTGGCGAAGCTTTCCGCCATACTCGATGCTTTCGCGGCGCCAGTTGGCCTCATCCAGGAGAAAACCAAGCGGAACCTCGAACACATCTGCTACCTCGAAATCATCCAGTTTCAGATTGAGTGGCGGCATCACCAGCCCCACTACGGGTTCGATACTGAAACCGGTAACGGTGTTGTACATTGGCAGGGCCGCAATCACCTCGATCTGTGCGATGCTCAGTCCAACTTCTTCCTTGGCCTCGCGTAGCGCAGCCGCCACGTGGTCTATATCATCAGGGTCTACACGCCCGCCGGGAAAGCTGATCTGTCCAGCGTGATTGTGCAGATGTGCCGTACGTTGCGTGAGTAACATAGTGATACCGCTGTCGCGCACCACCAGCGGCAATAACACTGCTGCCGGCGTCAGCCCCTCAATTTCATCGTCTTCACTGTTTTCAGGCTCAAAAGTATGCGCCTGGCGCAACCATTGCTTCAGATTCTCGACAGAAAGTGAATCGTGCATCAAAGAAATACCGTCGCGCTAAAATTCGCAATCAGGAAAGGAACCAGCAAGGATGAGTTCAGCAACAAAACCGGTCGCAGTATTCAGACATACCAACAGCGAAGGGCCGGGCTATTTTGCCACATTCCTCGACGCTCACTCGGTGCCGTGGCAGATCATCCGGATCGACGAAGGCGATGCCATTCCCACCTCTCCAGAAGCCTTTGGCGGACTCTGCTTCATGGGCGGCCCCATGAGTGTCAATGACGATCTACCATGGATTGCGCCAGTACTCGATTTGATCCGCCAGACAGTAGCAGGCGATATTCCCGTCATTGGCCACTGCCTCGGCGGCCAATTGATTGCCAAGGCGCTCGGTGCCACCGTATCGCGCAATCCTGTCAAGGAAATCGGCTGGGGAATTGTCGAGATAACTGATGCCCAAGCCAGCAACTGGATCGGTGACACTCGTACTTTCGAAGCCTTTCATTGGCATGGCGAGACATTTTCAATTCCACCTGGCGCCACGCGCCTGCTGCAAAGCGCCTATTGCAACAATCAAGCCTTCGCGATCGGCAAGACCCTGGGTATGCAATGCCATGTCGAGATGAGCGAAGAGATGATCCGCCAGTGGTGTCGCGCCTGGCAACGGGAAAACCCCACGCCCGGCCCTTCGGTGCAGCGGCCGGGGGAAATGTACGAGCGAATGGAAGATCGCCTTTCCGCAATGCACGCTGTCGCGGACAGGCTTTATGCGCGCTGGATCGAGGGGCTAGCCATCAGTTAGTCGCGGAAATTACCGTATTTGAGCGGGAAGTCGGTAATCGACTTTCTCACCAAGGCAATGGTTTCCTGCAGCAAGTCGCGCTTGGCGCCGGTCACGCGCACGGCGTCGCCCTGAATGCTGGCCTGTACCTTGAGTTTGCTGTCCTTGATGAGCTTGACGATTTTCTTGGCCAGTTCGCTCTCGATGCCGATCTTTATTTTCAGCACCTGCTTCACCTTGTTGCCGGAAATCTTGTCTACATCGCCGTGATCGAGACGCTTGGTGCTTTCGGCTTCCTTCTTTTCCATCGCGGGAAACAGGATGTCCTTGATCTGGTCGAGCTGGAAGTCGGAGTCGGCGAACAGCGTGAGGGTCTTGTCTTTTTCATTCAACTCCACAGCCGCCGATGTGCCCTTGAAGTCATAGCGGTTGTCGATCTGGCGCGAGGCGACATCAATGGCATTTTTCAGCGCCACCATATCGGCTTCGGAAGAGATGTCGAACGAAGGCATATCAATCTCCGGGATCAGTCAAAGTGACAAACGTAATGGTAAGGCTCGTCGGCAACTTCTATATCAAAGCTGGAGTTGCCCGGAATGCTGAAACTCTCGCCCACTTTTGCGGTTTTCCAGTCTGTCTCGCCCTTGAGTCGATAGCGTACCAACCCCGCCACGGTTTCCATGGTTTCCGGAACGCCGGTGTTGAAGGTTAATCTGGCGGCGGGCAACATTACCCCAACCGACTTCTTCACCCCATCTGCCAGCACAACGGTATGGCTCACGCACTTGCCGTCGAAATGGACATTGGCCTTCTTGACCACGGAGACATTGTCGAACTGCGGCATTTCAAATCCCCCAATAATTCTGGATGAAAATTTTTGCGGCAAACCCCACCATGCCGAAGGAGAGTACGAAGAACAGCACGAAGGTGCCGGTCTTGCCCGCCCTGGATTTGTAGGCCAGCTCGCCAATAATGAAAAGCATGTAGAGCATGAAGCCACCCAGCACAAATGTCATGCCGAAGCGTGAAACCTGATGTTCACTGAAGCCAAACAAAGTATCGCTAACACTCATCGCTTCTTGCCAGTCCCCTTGCCCTTCGCCGCGCGCTTGATGCGGGCATTCTCGGCAATGCGCATGCGCAGCGCGTTGAGCTTGATGAAGCCGCCGGCATCTTTCTGATCAAATGCGCCAGCGTCATCTTCGAAGGTGGCGATGGTCGAATCGAACAGCGAGTCGGTCTTCGAATCGCGCGACACAACGGTAACGCTGCCCTTGTATAGCTTGACCCGCACCCAGCCATTGACGCACTGCTGGGTATGGTCGATCAGCACCTGCAGGGCGTGACGTTCGGGACTCCACCAGTAGCCGCTGTAGATCAGGCTGGCGTAACGCGGCATCAGGTCATCCTTGAGGTGCGCAACTTCGCGATCGAGGCAGATCGACTCGACACCGCGATGTGCCTTCAGCAGGATAGTGCCGCCCGGCGTTTCGTAACAGCCACGCGACTTCATGCCGACGTAACGGTTCTCGACCAAGTCAAGACGACCAACGCCGTGCTTGCCGCCGATCTGGTTGAGCGTGGCAAGCAGTTCGTGCGCTTTCATTTTCTTGCCGTTGATGGCAACGAGATCGCCTTGCCTGAATTCAAGGTCAAGATACTCGGGCTTGCTGGGTGCCTTCTCGGGTGGCACGGTCCAGCGCCACATGGATTCTTCAGCCTCTGCCGACGGGTCTTCCAGGTGACGGCCTTCGTAGCTGATATGCAGCAGGTTGGCATCCATCGAGTAAGGCGAGCCGCCTTTTTTGTGTTTCATCTCGATGGGAATACCGTGCTTCTCGGCATAGGCCAGCAGTTTCTCGCGCGAGAGCAAGTCCCATTCACGCCACGGCGCGATGACCTTGACATTGGGCATCAGCGCATAGGCGCCGAGTTCAAAACGTACCTGGTCATTGCCCTTGCCCGTGGCGCCGTGGGAGATCGTATCGGCACCGGTTTTTTTCGCGATCTCGATCATGCGTTTCGCAATCAGTGGCCGCGCAATCGAGGTACCAAGCAGATATTCGCCTTCGTATATCGAATTGGCGCGGAACATCGGAAAGACAAAATCGCGCACGAATTCTTCACGCAGATCGTCGATGAAAATGTTCTTCGGCTTGATGCCTAACTTGAGCGCCTTCTTGCGCGCCGGTTCGAGTTCTTCACCCTGCCCCAGATCGGCCGTGAAGGTCACCACCTCGCATTGATAGTTATCCTGCAACCACTTGAGGATCACCGAGGTATCAAGCCCGCCCGAATAGGCGAGCACAACTTTTTTCACGTTGCTCATATTTTTCTCTATCAAAAGAAAACTAAATTTTCACTTTCCCCAGGAGCAGAAATTCCATCAGCGCCTTCTGAGTATGGAGCCTGTTCTCCGCTTCGTCCCACACCACACTTTGCGGGCCATCGATCACCTCGGCGGAGACTTCCTCGCCGCGGTGCGCGGGCAGGCAATGCATGAACAAAGCTTCCGCTTTCGCCACTTTCATCATCTCCGCATCGACCTGCCACTCGGCAAAATCGCGCTTGCGCTCTTCATTCTCGGCCTCGAATCCCATCGAAGTCCATACATCGGTAGTTACCAGATCGGCGTCGCGTGCGGCATCCATCGGGTCTCCAAAGGCTTCATAGTTGGTGCCATGGATTCCGGCACGCTCGGGTTCGACTTCGTATCCGGCCGGCGTCGACACATTCACCTTGAAGTCGAATACTTCGGCCGCCTGCAGCCACGTATTGCAGACATTGTTCGAGTCGCCGATCCATGCCACTGTCTTGCCGCGAATGTCACCGCGATGTTCGAGGAATGTATTGATGTCGGCCAGAATCTGACAGGGATGGTATTCGTTGGTCAGACCGTTGATGACAGGCACCCGCGAATTGGCCGCGAAGCGCTCGACGACTTCCTGCTCGAAAGTACGGATCATCACCATATCGCTCATGCGAGACATCACTTTCGCCGCATCTTCGACCGGCTCGCCACGCCCGAGCTGCGAGTCACGCGTATTGAGATAGATGGCGGAACCGCCAAGCTGGTGCATGCCAGCCTCGAAAGAAAGCCGGGTACGCGTGCTGGCCTTTTCGAAAATCATCACCAGCGTGCGATCGACCAGGGGCCAGTACTGACGGTAGTTTTTGAATTCATTCTTGATCCAGCGCGTTCGCTGGAAAATATAATCGAACTCGTCGCGCGAAAGATCCTTGAACTCGAGAAAATGCCGGAGCGACATCATGATTCAGTCACCAGAAATTCTCTTATCAGCCTTGAAAGCATGGACAACAATTGAGCCACATCGTCATCGCTGAACGTCAGCGATGGCAGCAGGCGAATCACACGGTCAACAGTAACGTTGATCAAGAGGCCGGCATCAAGAGCCTGTTGCACCAGTTTGCCGCAAGGCCGATCAAGTTCGATGCCGATCATGAGGCCGTCGCCGCGGATATCCACGATGCCAGTGATGCCCGCCAATGCGTGACTCATGCCAGTACGAATTGATTCGCCCAGCAATACCGCACGTTGCATCAAACCATCCTGTTCGATTACATCAAGCGTCGTCAGCGCTGCGATACAAGCCAGTGGGTTGCCGCCGAAAGTGGAGCCGTGGTTACCCGGCCCGAAAACATCTTTGGCTGCGCCCGCAGCGAGGCACGCACCTATTGGTACGCCGGAAGCCAAGCCCTTGGCCAATGTCATCACATCGGGCTTGATGCCGGCATGCTGATGAGCGAACCACTTACCGGTGCGACCGACACCGCATTGCACTTCGTCCACCATGAGCAGCCAGCCCTTTTCATCGCAGATGCGACGCAGGCCGCGCAGGTAATCCTGATGCGCGACATTGATGCCGCCCTCTCCCTGGATCGGTTCAATCAGCACAGCGACAACATTGGTGTTGTAGGTGGCAACGGTTTCGATGGCAGCAATATCATCGAAAGGCACACGCACGAAACCAGCGACCAGCGGCTCGAAGCCGGCCTGCACCTTGCGATTGCCGGTAGCCGAAAGCGTCGCCAGCGTGCGCCCGTGGAAGGCCTGCTCCATGACAATAATGGCCGGCGCCTCAATGCCCTTGCGATGGCCGTACAAACGTGCCAGCTTGATTGCTGCCTCGTTGGCCTCGCAACCGGAATTACAGAAGAACGATTCATCCATTCCGGACAGGTGTGCAAGCCGGTCAGCAAGCTGTTCCTGTTCCTTCACCCGGTAGAGGTTCGAGGTATGGATCAGGCGTGCCACCTGATCCGACAAAGCCTTCACCAGGCGCGGATGATTGTGTCCCAGCGTATTGACAGCAATACCGGCCAGCGCGTCGAGGTAGCGCATGCCTTGCTCATCGTACAGATGGCTGCCCTGCCCATGAGTAAAAGCAACAGGCAAGCGTGAATAATTGTTCATCAAGTGCGACATATATGTGCTCCGGTCACGACGATTCCGCGACTGAAAAAGCAGACGGCGGCTTGCGCCGCCGTGTTTTGGGATAACAGATATTATGCGAAAAAACAGGCTCTGTACAGGGCTAATCGGGCAGATGTTGCGTGTGCAGAAGCATCAACGCGCGATCGTATGCTGCACCTCGTCGCTTCTGGCATTGACCGGTGTACGCACTGAACCGTGGTGCGCAATGCATTCGAGAATTTCGCAATCGCGATACATCTGACGCAATTTTCGTTGTGCTTCTTCATAATCACGACCATGAATCATCAGCTTGCCCAGCAACAGGCCGGCACGGGTGCGAATACGAAATCCGTATTTTGTCAACATTGGGGGCTGCATGAAAACCCTTCCAAGTCAAAAGGATACGCGAAGTATATACGGGCAGTTTTCGCAGTGCAAGCCAATCCCTTAATATTCAAGGAATCTATTTCGCCCCAGCTCTAATGGCAAGACGAATTCGCGAAATTCGAGTCTTTGACAAGCAGGGGGATGCTTGCCTCATCCGGACTTAAATAAAGTCCGGAAGGGAAGGACGGATCAGAGTGCCTTGATCGCCGCCGAGAGCCGGCTCTTGTAACGGGCGGCTGTATTCTTATGTACGATTTTCTTGTCGGCGATCGAGTCGATCACACATTGCGACTTTTTAAAAACTTCTGCGGCAGCATTCTTGTCGCCGGTGGCGACAGCCTTGCGAACCTGCTTGATTGCAGTCCGCAGCTTGGTGCGCAGACCGACATTGTGGGCACGCTGGACGGGCGCCTGGCGGGCGCGCTTGCGGGCTTGTGCGGTATTGGCCATGGGGATTGTCCGGTGGAATGATACAAAAGCGCGCGATTATAGGGAGTCCTCCCCCGATTTGCAAGGTAAATCCCGCTGTCAGGAACGGCTACCATTGGCAACTTCTGATAGCCGGATATCCGTTGCAACCATGAATCTGCTCAAGGCGCTCGCCACCGTCAGCGGAATGACGCTTCTGTCACGCATTCTCGGCTTCGCCCGCGATTTCGTGATCGCCCGCGCCTTTGGCGCCGGACTCGCCACCGACGCCTTCTTCGTCGCCTTCCGCCTGCCCAACCTGTTGCGCCGTCTTTTTGCCGAAGGCGCTTTTTCGCAAGCCTTTGTACCAATGCTGGCTGAATATCGCAACAGGCGCGGAGAAGCCGAAACGAAACAACTGGTAGACCATGTCGCCTCGGTTCTGCTGGTGGCGGTATCTCTGGTTGCATTGGTCGGCATGCTCGCTACACCGTTCATCATCTATCTCACCGCACCGGGTTTCAGCAGCAATCCTGACAAATTCGCGCTGACGGTCTCGCTGACCCGCATCACCTTTCCCTACATCATCTTCATGTCGCTGGTAGCAATGGCGGGAGGGATACTGAACACATGGAGCAAGTTCGCTTTGCCGGCTTTCACGCCGGTCATGCTCAATCTGTCCATGATTACCGGCGCACTGGTTCTTACTCACTATTTCGACCCACCGGTCATGGCACTGGGCTGGGCCGTATTCATCGGCGGCGCCCTGCAACTGGCGATCCAGATTCCGGCGCTGAAGAAAATCGGCATGTTGCCGCGCTTTGACCTGGTTTGGAAAGATGAAGGTGTGCGCCGCATTCTCAAACTGATGGCGCCAGCCGTACTTGGCGTTTCGGTTACTCAGATATCGTTATTGATTAATACCATCTTCGCCTCATTCCTCGAAACCGGCAGCGTATCCTGGCTCTACTATGCTGACCGCATGATGGAGTTCCCGGCCGGCCTGCTGGGAGCCGCTCTCGGTACCGTCCTGCTGCCCAGTCTTTCGAAAACTCACGCCAACGACCAACATGGCGAATTTTCAGCCCTGCTCGACTGGGGGCTGCGGCTCACCCTGATGCTTGCTCTGCCGGCCGCGCTGGCACTGGCAATTCTCGCCGTTCCCCTGCTCGCCACCTTGTTCCAGCATGGTGCATTTACCGCAGAAGCCGTGCTGCGGACACGCGAGGCGCTTGTTGCCTACAGCATCGGCCTGACCGGGTTGATTCTGGTAAAAATCCTCGCGCCTGGTTTCTACGCCCGGCAGGACATTCGTACGCCGGTGAAAATTGCATTAGTAACGCTAACGCTGACTCAGTTGATGAACCTTGCCTTCATCGGCTGGCTGGCACATGCCGGCCTGGCGCTCGCCACCGGCCTCGCTTCCTGCGTAAACGCCGCCCTGCTCTATCGCGGCTTGCGCAGTCGCGGCGTCTATCGGCCGATGCCGGGCTGGGCTGGATTTCTACTGCGGCTGCTGCTGGCATTGGCGGTGATGGGCACCACACTCTGGTTCGGCATGGGTCCGGAAACGGACTGGCTGCAGCCGCACGGCAGCCGCGTCCTCAAACTTTCGCTGCTGGTGGCGCTCGGCAGCGGCAGCTATTTCGCCACCCTGTTCATTTGCGGCTTTCGCCTTGCCGATTTCAAACGCAAGGGAGCTTAAGTTTCCTTGCCTGATGCCAGGCCGCGCTGAAAGCAAACAGGTGCGCTGCCACTGAACTCTTTGCCACACCTGTCCTGAACAATAACGAGGAGCGCAGGGCGAATGGATTTACCAACTGACAGACATCGGGCTAAACTGAAATATTCTTACCCATCGGAGACTCTCATGAAAATCGCCAACTCCGTTACCGACCTGATCGGCAACACCCCGCTGGTACGCATCAACCGTCTGACCGCCGGAATGGGCGCCACTCTGGTCGCCAAGCTCGAATATGCCAACCCCGGCCACAGCGTCAAGGACCGGATCGGGCTGTCGATGATCGAAGCCGCCGAAAAGTCCGGCCAGATCAAGCCCGGCGTCACCACGCTGGTCGAACCCACCAGCGGCAACACCGGCATCGGCTTGGCCATGGTAGCCGCCGCGCGTGGTTACAAGATCATCCTCACCATGCCCGAAACCATGAGCAAGGAACGCCGCCTGCTGCTCAAGGCCTACGGCGCCGACCTGGTGCTGACGCCAGGCCCCGATGGCATGGGCGGCGCGATTGCCAAGGCTGAGGAGATTGTCGCCAGCACGCCCAATACCTTCATGCCGCAACAGTTCGAGAACCCCGCCAATCCGGAAATCCATCGCAAGACCACAGCCGAAGAAATCTGGAACGATACCGATGGCAAGGTCGACATCGTTGTCTCCGGCATCGGCACTGGCGGCACCATCACTGGCGTCGGCGAAGTGCTCAAAGCAAGAAAGCCCGGCGTCAAAATGATCGCCGTCGAACCCGATGCCAGCCCGATACTCTCCGGCGGCGCCAAGGGTCCGCACATCATCCAGGGTATCGGCGCGGGCTTCGTCCCTGCCATCCTCAACACCAAAATTTACGATGAAGTTATCCGCGTCACCAATGATGACGCGCTAGACATCGCGCGCAAGATGGCCACCGACGAGGGCCTGCTGGTAGGCATTTCATCCGGCGCCGCCACCTGGGCCGCATTGCAGGTCGCGAAACGCGCGGAAAACGCCGGCAAGCTGATCGTGGCGATCATCCCCTCCTACGGCGAGCGCTATCTATCAACGAAGCTGTACGAGCATCTAGCGGTGTAGAACCCAAAGTCGAAAAACAAATAAGCGCGGCGATGAACCGCGCTTATTTTTTATTCAGTTCAGGGGCTATACGCAGGGCTGAATCAGCTATGCCCTGTGCTACCGAAGCCGCCCGCGCCACGATCGCTGACCGGGAATTCTTCGACAACATCGAAGGCGACCTGGATCACCGGAACCACGACCAACTGGGCGATGCGGTCCATCGGATTGAGGGTGTAGATTTCCTTGCCGCGATTCCATACCGAAATGAAGATTTCGCCCTGATAATCGGAGTCGATCAGGCCAACCAGATTGCCGAGCACGATACCGTGCTTGTGGCCGAGCCCGGAGCGCGGCAGGATCATCGCCGCCAAGCCGGGATCGGCCAGATGGATCGCGATGCCCGTAGCGACCATGTGCGTCTCGCCTGGATGCAGTTTCATCGCGACATCGATGCAGGCGCGCAGGTCTAGCCCGGCGGCGCCCGGCGTGGCGTAATGCGGCTGGTTATCCTTTAGTCTCGGGTCGAGAATCTTGACGTCGATGTGATGCATTGATTTTCCAATCAGGGTTTCAACAAAAGTTTTGCGATATGCGCAACGATACCGCGCGCCACGTCGAGCTTGTCGCCCGGCGGCAACGGATGGGCACCCTTCGCATCGAACAGCGTCACGCTGTTGTCATCACCACCGAGGCCGTCCTGCACCAGATTTCCTACCACCAGTGGCAGCTTTTTCACCTTGCGCTTGGCTTCGGCATATTTGGCCAGATCTCGGCTTTCGGCGGCAAAGCCGACGCAGAACGGCGCATCTTTGTGTGCCGCGACTTCGGCGAGGATGTCGGGATTGGGGACCAGTGTGATCGTGAGTTCTTCGTTGGTTTTTTTGATCTTGTGCTCTGTAGCCAGGGCCGGCCGATAGTCGGCAACAGCGGCAACGGCGATAAACACATCCTGCCCGGCAAGATTGGCGAACACCGCATCGTGCATTTGCTGGGCGCTGGTGACATCGACACGTTCGACGCCTGGCGGCGTGGCTTGAGTTGTGGGGCCAGCAATCAGTGACACCTCGGCGCCCGCTTCGGCGCAAGCTCGAGCCAATGCAAAACCCATCTTGCCCGAACTCGAATTGGTAATGCCGCGCACCGGGTCAATGGCTTCGAAAGTAGGGCCGGCAGTGAGCAGCACGCGCTTGCCGACAAGCCGTTTGGGTTGCAGCGAAGCCACCAGTAGATCGAAAATTTCCTGTGCTTCCAGCATGCGGCCTTCGCCCACTTCACCGCAGGCCTGCTCTCCGCTGGCAGGGCCGAGCAATGCAACGCCGTCCTGGGCAAGTTGGGCTACGTTGCGCTGTGTCGCGGGGTGTTCCCACATCTGGCGGTTCATCGCCGGCGCCACCAGCAGAGGGCAATCACGCGCCAGGCAAAGCGTCGACAGCAGATCATCGGCAAGGCCATGCACCAACTTGGCAATGAAGTTGGCCGTGGCCGGCGCCACCAGCAGTGCATCTGCACCGCGCGTGAGGTCAATGTGCGCCATCGCGTTGCTGATGCTGTCGTCCCACAGTGTGGTTCGCACTGGCCGGTTCGAGAGCGCCTGCCAGGTTGCTGCACCGACAAAATGCAGCGCCGCTTCGGTCAGTACCACATCCACAGTTGCACCGGCCTTGACCATGAGGCGTGTCAATTCCGCCGCCTTGTAGGCTGCCACGCCGCCGGTAACGCCGAGCACGATGCGCCGGTTTTGCAAGGATGTCGCAAGTTGGCTCATGACATGTAGAATTCCATAAAAATCGAAGGGGAATTCTAGCGCGTTATGGCAATTACCGACTGGCCCGCAGCAGAACGTCCACGCGAACGCCTGCTGGCGCAGGGCGCAGCTGCGCTCTCCGATGCCGAACTGCTGGCAATTTTTTTGCGCGTCGGCATCAAGGGCAAGAGCGCAGTCGATCTGGCGCGCGAACTGCTGTCGCATTTCGATGGCCGGCTTTCATGCCTGGCACAAGCAACGGTCAAGGAACTCTCGCAATTGTCTGGCATGGGGCCGGCCAAAGCCGCACAACTGATGGCCGCGCTCGAACTCGCTCGCCGAGCCCTGAAGGACGACATGCGCACGCGCGACCTGCTGGGATCGCCACAGGCGGTACGCGACTGGCTGCGCCTCAAGCTTGCCGACCTGCCCTACGAAGTATTCGGCGTGCTCTGGCTCGACAACCAGAATCAGTTGATCGAGTATGACGAACTGTTTCGCGGCACCCTGTCGCAGACCAGTGTATATCCGCGCGAGATCGTCAAGCAGGCCTTGCTGCGCAATGCCGCCGCCGCGATCCTGGTGCACAATCATCCGTCGGGTGTCGCCGAACCCTCGCGCGCTGACGAACTGCTGACTCGCTCGCTCAAGGACACGCTGGCGCTGGTGGACGTCAAGATCGCCGACCATTTCATCGTTGCCGGCAGCAACCGTCCGATCTCTTTCGCCGAACGCGGCTTGCTGTAAAGTTCGTCCTTGCAACCCTCTTATCGGCCACCACCATGAAAATGCCACCCAAGCGCATCGTCGTCATTCTCATCGTCATCGCCGCTATCGCCCTCCTGGTCACCGGCTTCAAGTACCTCACCCGGCCCAAGCCGGTTGCGGTGCTGGTCACCAACGTCGAAACCGGTCGCGTCGAAACCACCGTTTCCAATACCAGGGCCGGCTCGGTAGCAGCCTGTCGCCGCGCCAAGATTGCACCTTCGTCGCCCGGCCATATCGCACTGCTCCCGGTCAAGAAGGGCCAGCGCGTCAAACAGAACGAGTTGCTGCTCGAACTCTGGAACGACGACCTCACCGCGCGTGAGCTTTTGGCGCGGGAACAGCTCGAGACCGCGAAGTCACATGTCATCGAAGCCTGCCAGATGGCAAACGCCGCGGTCAGTGAAGCAAAGCAGCAACGCGCCCTGCGCGACAAGGGCTTCGTCTCCGACGAGCGCGTGGTGCGTGCCGAAGCGCAGGCCAGGTCGAGCCAGGCGACATGCGAATCGACGCGCACCCAGGTGAAGGAAGCTGAGGCACGCATTGCCGCCTCGCGCGCGGATGTGCAGCGAACTGTGCTGCGCGCGCCCTTCAATGGCGTGGTCGCGGAAATCAACGGTGAACTTGGCGAATATGTGACGCCATCGCCGCCCGGGATAGCCACTCTGCCTGTGGTCGACCTGATCGACGACTCCTGCCTCTATGTCACCTCGCCGATCGACGAAGTCGACGCGGCCAAGGTGCAACTCAAGATGCCGGCGCGCATCACGCTCGATGCCTTCCGCGGCAAGCATTTCCCCGGCCATGTACGGCGCATCGCGCCCTATGTGCTGGCGCTGGAAAAACAGGCACGCACGGTCGAAGTTGAAGTCGAATTCGACGACCCACAAGCGGCGCGCAAGGAAGGTAACCTGCTGGTTGGTTATTCGGCTGACATCGAAGTCGTGGTGGAAACCCGAGACAATGTACTGCGCATCCCCACATCGGCCCTGATGCCGGGCAATCATGTCCTCGTCATCGACAAGGGCAAGCTTGCCGAACGCAACATCGAGATCGGCCTCTCCAACTGGGAATTCACCGAAGTCAAATCCGGCCTCAAGTCAGGCGACATGGTTGTCACCTCACTCGACCGTGAAGGTGTCAAGGCAGAGGCGCGGGCCGTGATAGACACCAAGCCTGCCGCAAAATGATCGTTCTCAGCAACATCAAACGCGTATTCAAAGTCGGTGACGAGGAAGTCCACGCGCTGTGCGGCATCAACCTCACCATCGCGGCCGGCGAGTATGTCTCGATCATGGGGCCGTCCGGCTCCGGCAAGTCCTCGCTGCTGAATGTCATCGGCCTGCTTGATCGTCCCAATGATGGCCGCTACGAACTCGATGGTCGCGACGTTACCGATCTCAGCGACGATGAACTGGCCCGGGTGCGGCGCGAAAAAATCGGCTTCGTGTTCCAGTTCTTTCATCTCGTGCCGCGCCTCACGGCCAGGCAGAACATTGAGCTGCCGATGGTGCTGGCAGGGATCGATCCCGACGAGCGGCAGCGGCGTCTGGCCACACTGCTTGCCCAATACGGGCTGGAAAACCGCTCAGGACACCGGCCCGACCAACTCTCCGGCGGCCAGTGCCAGCGCGTCGCGATTGCGCGCGCGATGTCGATGCAGCCGGGTGTGATTCTCGCCGATGAGCCGACTGGCAACCTCGACAGCAATACGGGCAAGGAAGTCATGGCCCTGCTTGAAGGACTGCACCTAGCCGGCGGCACACTTATCCTCGTCACTCACGACCGCGATCTCGGCGCGCGTGCACATCGGCGCCTGCGGCTGGTCGACGGCCAACTGGCTGGCGACGAACGCGACACCTGAAAATATGAGGCCCGCCGACCTTCTGGACTTTGCCTGGCAGGTAGTACGCGGCAACCGGGGACGCACCCTGCTGATTCTCTTGGCAATGGGCATCGGCGTTGCCGCAGTATTGATCGTCACCACGCTCGGCGAAGGCGCTCGGCGCTATGTACTTAACCAGTTCTCCGGCCTTGGCGCCAACCTGCTCATCGTGTTGCCCGGAAGATCGGAAACCGCCGGCGGCACACCAGGATTCCTCGTCGGCAAAATGCCGCGCGATCTCACCATCGACGATGCGCAATCTCTCTTGCGCAGCCGCTCTGTGCGTCGAATCGCCCCGCTCATTGTCGGCGCCGGCGACGTACATTGGAATGCGCGTACCCGCGCTACACCGGTACTCGGCACCACGGCGGAATTCATCGTCGTACGCCAGATGGACATGGGCCAGGGCAAATTCCTGCCCGAAGGCGACCCGCATCACGCACAACCGGTCTGCGTGATTGGCGCCAAGGTCAAGCGCGAACTGTTTCAGGGGACGGAAGCAGTCGGCGAATGGCTGCGCATTGGCGACCGGCGCTTCCGCGTCATCGGGATAATTGCCCCGCAAGGTCAGTCGCTCGGTTTCGATACCGACGAAATCGTCGTCGTTCCTCTTGCCGCAGCTCAGGCATTGTTCAATACCGAATCGTTGTTCCGCATCATGATCGAGGCCAAGACGCGCAGCCAGGTGCCGTTCGCCAAGCAGGATGCACTCGACATCCTGCGCGAACGCCACGAGGGGGAACGCGATGTCACGGTGGTGACGCAGGATGCAATCCTGTCTACCTTCGACCGCATACTCGGAGCGCTGACGCTGGCGGTGGCCGGCATCGCGGCAATCAGCCTTTCGGTGGCCGGCATACTGATCATGAACGTGATGCTGATCTCGGTATCGCAGCGCAAACGCGAAATCGGCCTGTTGAAGGCGCTCGGTGCCAGCGGTGGACAGGTGCGGCTGATCTTTTTCACCGAGGCAGTATTGCTCGCGCTGGCCGGCGCAATTGCCGGATTGCTGGGCGGCTGGATCGGACAGATGATGATCGCCGATCTCTACCCGGACATTCCCTTCACCACGCCGTGGTGGGCACTGATCGCCGCGCCGCTCACCGCACTGGTCACTTCCGTGATTTTCTCCGTTGCACCGGCGCGCCAGGCGGCGCGGCTTGACCCGGTGGTCGCCCTTTCATCGAGAAAATGATGAGAACTACCGACTTCATCCGCTTCGCTTTCCAGTCGCTCGCCGCGCATCGCATGCGCACCACATTGTCTTCGCTCGGCATCGCCATCGGCATCACTTCGGTGATCCTGCTCACCAGCATCGGCCAGGGCCTGCACCAGTTCATCATCGACGAGTTCTCGCAGTTCGGCACCAATCTGATCAGCATTACGCCGGGCAAGACCGACACCCACGGCGGACCGATTGGCGCAGTCAATACCGTGCGCCCGATCTCGATCGAGGATGCCCTGGCACTACGCCATTTGCCACATGTGCTGGTCTCGGACCCAACGGTGCTGGGCAATGGCGACGTAGAGCATGAGGGCAAAAGCCGGCGCGTCATGATCAATGGTGTCAGCCACGCCATGACTGATGCCGTGCGCATGAAGGTGGCGGTCGGCGAATTTTTGCCCGACGAAGACCCGCGCAACGCGCGCGCCTTTGTCGTGCTCGGGGCGAAAGTCGCGCGCGAACTGTTCGGCGAGGCCAATCCGCTCGGGGCCCGCATGCGCGTTGGTGGCGAACGCTATCGCGTCATCGGCATCATGGAACCTAAAGGTGATCTGCTCGGCTTCGACATGGATGACGCGGTATACATCCCGATCGGTCGGGCGCTGGAAATGTTCAATCGCGACAGCGTCGCCGAGATCCATCTCACTTATGAACCGACTGCCCCTCTTGAAGAGGTTGAGGAGAGCATTCGCCATACCCTGGTCACCCGCCACGGTCGCGAGGACTTCACGCTCACACCGCAGAAAAAGATGCTGGAAACCTTCGGCACCATTCTCGACACCATTACCTTCGCCGTCGCCGCGATCGGCAGCATATCGCTGCTCGTCGGCGGCGTCGGCATACTCACCATCCTCACCATCGCCGTATCGGAGCGCACTTCGGAAATCGGCCTGCTGCGCGCACTTGGCGCCACGCGCGGGCGCGTCCTCGCCTTGTTTCTCGGCGAAGCCGCCGTGCTGGCCGGGTTGGGTGGCACAGCGGGCCTGACGCTGGGCTGGGGCCTGTCCCTGTTGATCAAGGTATTCCTGCCCTCGCTACCGGTCGAAACACCCTGGTCCTATGCCGTCGCTGCAGAAGTATCGTCAGTCCTCATCGGTTTGATAGCCGGCGTCCTGCCAGCCCGCCGCGCCGCCATGCTCGACCCGCTGGAGGCGCTACGGTCGGAATGAACAAGCCCGCATCCATTTGCCAATAGCATTAGTCTCTCTGCTTAACTCACCCACTTTTTTGTAATGTCTCCCCTTGGCGACGGAGAATCCAACGGGAAAACAATCGCTTGCCATCACGCGTCGGTTTTATGTCGGAACAAGGCGACATATCCGTGTCATGGCCACCATTGCCATATCAACAACCTGGCCTCTAACCAAATGAAGAGAAAGCGTTAATGGCTTCTGTGGCGTCCCGGCATGAGGATTGCAATGAACGCCGTAGGGATGGCCGTATCGCGCCGTTCCAAGTAATTTAAGGAATGTCAATGAGACGTTTAATCGGGTTAATCGCAGGAACGTTGCTCATGGGCACGGTTGCCGCAGAACAGATTGCTCCAGATACGCTAGTGAAAAATGTCACCGACGATGTGCTCAACATCATTAGCCATGACCTGGAAATTCTAGGTGGAGATACTGCGAAGGCGATTGCACTGGTCGAGGCCAAGTTGCTGACTGATTTCGATTTCAAGCGAATGACAGCCCTCGCCATGGGCAAGGAATGGCGTCAAGCAACTCTGGATCAGCAATTGACGCTGACGACAGAATTCAGGACGCTGCTGGTTCATACCTATTCCAGAGCCCTGACAGCCTACAAGAATCAGACGATTAATTTCAAGCCGTCGAAGATTGCGGATGACGATACTGACGTTACTGTTCGTACCGAAATAAAGCAGCCTGGGGCCAAATCGGTTTCAATTGACTATGCCATGGAGAAATCAAATTCGACCTGGAAAGTATATGATATAACGGTAAGCGGGATAAGCCTGGTCTTGAGCTTCCGCGACCAGTTCGGTCAGGAAGTACACAATGGGGGAATTGACGGCCTGATTAAAACCCTGCAAGTGAAGAATGGTTCAAGGATCAGCGCATAAAGGCAGTGGTAACCCGCGTTCACCTACCTTTCATGGGAAAATGAACAAACACAATGATTTGATTGAAAATTGCAATAATGTTTCCATGACGGATTTCAGGCCTGTGCAGAAAATTCCCACCGAGGGGCTCGATCCATCAGCGCCCCGTGACAGCCGACCTCAGTTGCAGTATGCCGAATGGTCGGATCTGCTTGAACTTGGCATTCCCGAGATCGACGAACAGCACAAACGATTTTTTGACTTGGCCGAAAGCCTGAACGGCAATGGCGACGAGGTTCGCGTGATGAAGACGCTGGCAATGCTCAGCGACTACATCCGACAACACCTGCGTGACGAGGAGGCCATGATGGCTGCTACGCGGTACCCCGGCCTGAAAGCGCATTGCCGCCTGCATGCAGATTTCCGCCGCATGCTCGGCGACTTGCTTGGCCGCGCCCGCAAGATGTCGCTGGATGAGATCGCCGAGGAAGTGAAATACCTTGTTAATGGCTGGTTTTATCAGCATATCGTTACCGCGGATTCCGAGTACGCGCCGTATGTAATGCCTGATCATCCTTCCCATTCGCACACGTCGACTGGATAAGAACCCGTTCTGGAACTTTCCGCGCTGCTTTGGGCGGTTGTTGCAGACCATGGCGCCAATAGCCAATTCGAATGACGACGCCCATGGCCCGAGGTCGAATTAAAAAAGCTTGAAAACCGGCCGGCTTCTCGGATAGAATGCCCGGCTTTGCTGAATCAGCTTCTTGGAGCAATACACATGTCCCGCGTTTGCGAAGTCACGGGCAAGGCCCCGATGGTGGGAAACAATGTTTCCCATGCCAACAACAAGACCAAGCGCCGCTTTCTGCCCAATCTGCAGAATCGCCGTTTCTTCATTGAATCCCAAAATCGCTGGGTGAGTCTGCGCGTCTCCAACGCCGGCCTGCGCACCATCGACAAGAAGGGTATCGAAGTCGTCCTCGCTGAGCTGCGTGCCCGCGGCAAAGCAGTCTAAGGAGAACTCTTATGGCAAAAGGCGGCCGCGAAAAGATCAAACTGGAGTCCACTGCGGGCACTGGTCATTTCTATACCACTACCAAGAACAAGCGCACCAAGCCCGAGAAGATCGAGATCATGAAGTTCGATCCCAAGGTGCGCAAGCATGTCGCCTACAAGGAAACCAAACTCAAGTAAATGCAGCTCTGGTTCCCAATAAAAAACCCGCTGGCAGCGGGTTTTTTATTGGGCGGCATTCCCCCGACTCAACCACTCGGCTCGATTTCATCTTGCCCAAGCCCGGCTCCGGACACCCCGCCGATGATCCTTACATCACGTTGTGGATAGGGTATTTCAATCCCCGCTGCACGGAACGACTTCCAGATCAACAGATTGATATTTGAACGCAATGAGATGGTTCCCTCATGCGGATCAGCGATCCAGAAACCGAGTTCCAGGGTGATGCCACTATCTGCAAACTCGACGATTGCAGCTTTTGGTGGTGGGTCAGCCAGCACTCGCGGCTGTCTTTGTGCCGCATCTTCCATCAAGCGCATGGCCATTTCCAGGTCGCTGGAGTAACTGACCTGCACTTGCAAGGGAAAACGCATTTGCGGATCGGTGAACGACTCGTTCAAGACCACCGAACCGACCAGTATTTCATTGGGGATGATCGCCTCGACCCCTGTCAGACTCTTCAACACCGTATAACGCGTGGTGATGCGCGTCACCTGTCCTCGCTCGCCAGAAACCGAAATCATGTTGCCGATACGGATCGAACGGTCGAGCAGGATGATGAATCCCGAAACATAGTTGCTGGCGATCTTCTGCAGGCCAAAGCCGAGGCCGACGCCGAGCGCGCCACCAAATACCGACAGTGTGGTTAGGTCGATGCCGACCAGCGGCAAACCGATCAACACCGCCAGCAGGATCAGCAATGCCTTGGTCAGTCGCGAGAACACCACGCGCAAGTTGCCATCCATGTCCTGCGCTTGCGCCAGTTTCACGTCTACAAGACTGGAGAACCAGAGCGCGATCAGCAATGTGATCACGACAGTGACGATGCCCTGCGCGATCATCCACAAATTAAGACTTTCGCCGCCGACCGACATGCTCACCGATTCAAGCAGATCAATCAGAAGTGGAAACAAACCAAGAATGTGCAAGGCCACCAGTCCCCATACCAGCAGGGAAATAGTGCGCTCAAGGTTGGAGAGCCAAGTGGAAGGGTTTAAGCTGTGATGCAGCACATAGAGCGCCATGCGAATCACCGCGAGCGAAAACAGTAACGGTATTGCTATCGAGAGCAGGTTCACGGGATGCCAGTTTCGTAGCAGCGCGCGTGCGCCGATCACCAGTATCAGCGCCACCACCGGAAAGGCGATGCGTTTCAGTCCGCCCTGCCCCAGTCGCCACGCTACATCGACGCTCTGACCAACACTCAACTGGTGGCCACGAACGAAGCGCTCGGCAAGCTTGGCGATCCCCAAACAAAGCAGCAATACAACAACCTGCCACCAGACATCGGGACGGTCGAAATCATGCCAAAGCGCACTCAGCATATTGTCGATTTGAATTTGAGTATTCACTGTTTTCTCATCGCCTCTGCATAAGGCACCGCTTCTGCGCGGTGACGCTGCCAGTTGTCCTGATAGCTGTGTACCAGCGCCGGATTGCCGCGCAGGATCAGCAGGTTCTCGGCATTATGCGCCTGAGCTGAATGTGTGAAGTTGAAACTGCCGGTGATCACCGCCGCATTTGCGCTCCCGGCCTCCTCACCATCAATGATAATGATTTTGTTGTGCGCAATGGCGTAGCGCACTTCGAGCCAAACCGGTATGCGGTTAGCCACGAGTTGGGGAATCAATGAGTGTTCCCCCTTTGCCACCATCCCGTGGTCGGCCAGCACCTGCACATTGACGCCGCGCCGCTTGGCCTCGATCAGGCCGTAGGCCACCGGGCGACTGGTAAGCAGGTAAGCCTGCACGCACACGCTGTGCTGCGCCTTCTCCAGAGCACGCACAATGGCGCCCTCGGCATCGCCGCCCGGAGTGAAGATCGGTTCGATGGTGCCGGTTGCCGGCAGCGGTGTTGCCTGAACACAAGCACAGGCCAGACATAACAGCAGCGCGAAAAAACGCATTGTTACTTTTTGCGTTCCAGTGCTGCTGCATAGAAGCCATCGGTCCCGTGCAGATGGGGAAAGATACGCAGGTCTTCGCCAGCGTTTTCGTCCATTTCCAGCGTAATGCCCTGCTGCCGGAGCAGATCGTTACAGGGCAGGCGCTGAAATTCTTCATGCGCGGCGAGGAAGTCGCTGACAATGTCTTCGTTCTCTTCATGCAGCAAGCTGCACGTGGCATAGACCAAACGCCCGCCGGACTTCACCAGCCGTGCCGCCGCCGCCAGAATCGCGGCCTGCTTGCGCGTCAACTCTTCCACGCTCTGCGGCGTCTGCCGCCATTTCAGGTCGGGATTGCGGCGCAAGGTGCCAAGCCCCGAGCAGGGGGCATCGACCAGCACGCGATCCATCTTGCCGGCCAGTCGCTTGATGCGGATATCATTTTCACTCGAAATTGCCGCCGGATGCACGTTCGACAGGCCCGAGCGAGCCAGGCGCGGCTTCAGCTTGGCCAACCGCTTGTCAGACACATCGAAGGCATACAGACGGCCCGTCGAACGCATCAGCGCACCAAGCAGCAGAGTCTTGCCGCCAGCGCCAGCGCAGAAATCCGCCACCATTTCGCCGCGTTTCGGCTGCAGCAGGTGGCCGAGCAACTGGCTACCCTCGTCCTGCACTTCAATCTTTCCTTCGATGAACATGGTTTCGCGCGACAACGCGGGCTTTTCCATAAGGCGAATGCCAAATGGTGCATAGCGGCAAGGCTCCGCAGCGATACGATATTTTTCCAATAACCCCAATACTTCTTCGCGTGTCGCCTTGATGGCATTCACGCGCAGGTCAAGCGGTGCGGGCTGATTGAGTGAGCGCGAAAGCTCCAGTATCTGTTCCGCATTCATTGTTGCGGCAAGCCGCTCATAGAGCCAGTCCGGCAAATCGCACTGCTCTGCGGGCGTCAGTTCCGGCTCGGGCCGTGCCTTGAATTCGGCCAGCCACTTGCCCTCGGCGGCGGAGAGTGTTTCGCTCAACTGGCGCTGGCTCATGCCCTGCACGCGCAACAGCGCGGCGAGTACGAGTTGGCGCGGTGTATGTTTGTCACCGCAAAGGCGTTCGAGAAATCGTTTGCGGCGCAGCACTAAATAGGCCGTATCGGCGACGAAGCCACGTTCGCGTGGCCCGAGTTCGCGGTTGTTGCGAAAGTAGTTGGACAATACGGCGTCAGCCGGCTGCGTGAAATCGAGCATCGTCGCAACAACATCCACTGCGGCATTGATGGCCGTTGCCATCATCGGTAAGCGGCTCATTGCTCAAACCCTATTTTCTCTGCCACCATGACCAGAACCTCTCCTTTGCGATCGACAAGACGAATCTTCACGGGAAGATTCGCCGTGGTAGCCAACCAGACCTCCTTCAGGTCGCGATCGCCACTGGTGGCCCGGATGCGCACTCGCCATGCCCGATATTCACCAGCGGGCACTGAAACCGTTTCCTCACCGCGCCAGTCGAAAGCGTAGCGCTCCACTTTGCGTCCCGATACCATATCCATCTCAAGCCCCTCAGTCGGCATCGCCCCGCGCCCGATCTGGTAGAAAATCGACAACCCGTCCTGGGTGCCTTTTGTGATCGGCCATTGGCGCTTGTCCGTCACCGTGGCAGTCATCTGTCTCCAGTCCAGCGACGCGCTCTCAATGTCGCCATTGCCGCGATCCAGCCGAAAGCTTTTCGGCTTGAGCCCAGTGCTGTCAATGGTTCCTTCGCTGCGCTGCGTCACCTTGCCACGCTTGAAAAGTGCCACCAGTCCAACCGCTTTCATCTCGCCACTAAGCACATAGCTATTACCGTCGAGATGCCATTTATGCACGATGCGCGCAAGCGTCATTCCTTTGTCGCCAGCCTGTAACGCGTATTCAATTTGACCATCGCGCGGCAGTGGCGTCGATGATTTCGACACTACTGGCGCAGTCTCGGTAGCTGCGCCAACCAGGCCGGTTTCCGCACCAGCGCAGTGGATAAAGCCACTGGCTAAGATCAGCAGGCCCTGCAAAAATATTGTGCGGAATTTCATCACGGCAACGCTGTCAGGGCCGGCGACAGCAAAACGGCTCCGGCAGACTGCGGCACGTCAGTGGCTACCCGACCATCTGTCAGACGCAGACGCTCCTGCAGAAACCACGCGGCAGCCTGCGGATAGATGATGTGCTCCTGGGCCAGCACGCGCGCGGCCAGCATGAACTCATCGTCGCCATCAAGCACCGGTACAGCCGCCTGGATCACGATCGGCCCGCTGTCAAGGGTCGGCGTCACGAAGTGCACCGTGCAGCCATGAATTCGCACACCAGCTGCCAGGGCCCCGCGGTGCGTATGCAGGCCGGGAAAAGCGGGAAGCAGGGAAGGATGAATGTTGAGCAGCCGGCCCTCGAAACGGCGCACGAAATCGTCACCAAGCACGCGCATGAAGCCCGCCAGCAGCACAAGATCCGGCGCATGGTGTTCGATCTGAGTCGCCAGCGCAGCATCGAAAGCAGCTCGCTCGGCATAGTTGCGATGATCGATTACAGCGGTCGTCACATTCTTCTGCTGCGCAAAAGTCAGACCCGCCGCATCGGGCCGGTTGCTGATCACTGCGGCGCATTCGCCGGGCAGGTCGGCATTGATCAGCGCTTCCATGTTGCTGCCGCGCCCGGAAATCAAGATAACGTATTTCTTCATGGTCAAGGAATGCCCGCTATGGGCAGAAAAACATCATTAGCCAGGTTTTGCACCACTTTCACCACAGTGCGGTTGTTCTTGTCGGCAATGATATTCGACAACAGGTTGATCTTGCCAAACTCGCGCTGGGGGGGCCTCAGTAACGCGGTCAATGTCTGTCTTGATTTGCTCCCGGATGGATGATTGGCAACACACGCAGTTATCAGCTGCACCAGCAACAACGCCACCACCAAAATCAGCCCTTGCCTCATGGGCTGCATCTTACAGGGGCGAAGACGATCAGTCTCTGGAATTCCTGTGTTGCCACCAACCTACAGCGGCAGGAATCAGGGAAATGATGATAATGACGACAATCACCAGCGTCAGGTTATTCTTGACCATGGGTACATTGCCGAACCAGTAACCTGCCAGTGTCAACGACGACGCCCAGCCCACGCCACCGGCCAGGTTGAATATCGTGAAGCGCCAAACAGGCATCGCTCCGATGCCTGCCACGAATGGCGCGAAGGTGCGAAACAGCGGCAGGAAACGCGAGATGATGATGGTCTTGCCGCCGTGCTTCTCATAAAACGCATGGGTCTTTTTCAGTGCGCGGCGATTGAAGAAGCGCGAATCAGGCCATTGGAACACTCGCGGCCCAAGCGCACGGCCAATTGAATAATTGACGCTGTTGCCCAGCACCGCCGCTACCGAAAGTGTCAGCACCAGCACACCGATATCCATGTCCCCCACAGCAGCCAGCGCACCTGCCACGAACAGCAGCGAATCGCCGGGCAGGAAAGGCGTTACCACAAGCCCTGTCTCGGCGAAGATGATTGCAAACAGGATCGCGTATATCCAAAGCCCGTATTGCCCAACCATGGCGGCAAGGTAAACGTCAAGATGCAGGACGATGTCGATAAAATGGGTCAGCAGTTCCATAAGAGCCGGCGCAAAACGAAAGGGGCATAGTCTAGCTGAAGGATGGAGGATAGCGAACTATCCTGCCTGATGTCGGTGCTAATGCCAGTTAATACAGGTAAGATACGCCCGCAATAGCCTTTGTGAGGGTCCTGAAAGCGAGATGAATTGCTACCGACATCCAAGCCGGCCCGCGATTGGCAGCTGCAAAGCCTGCAGCAAGGGTCTTTGCCTCGAATGCGCGCGCGATACCAGGAACGGTCTCGCCTGCGTCGAAACCTGCATAGAGGAAGTCAAGCGCCTGAACCGGATCACCGACCTCAGTCTGGTGCTGATGGAAAAATATCTTCAGCCGCGCTCCGGCCTGCCGCAGTTCATGCTGCATATCATTGCAGGTGTCATCATGGGCGCCATCCTGACCAAACTTTTCATTAAGTGAGGTTGTACCGGGACTATCCCCAGTAATCTCAGCGCTGCAACAGCACTGCCGCCTGTGCTGCAATCCCTTCGCTACGGCCGGTAAAACCCAGTTTCTCCGTAGTCTTGCCCTTCACATTGACACTGCTGGAATCAATGCCCAGATCGGCAGCGATGTTGGCGCACATCTTCGCAACATGCGGCGCCATCTTCGGCGCTTCGGCAATGAGTGTGCAGTCGACATTGCCTACCTGCCAGCCAGCCGCAACAACCAGGTCCATCGCGCCACGCAACATCACACGGCTGTCAGCGCCGGCCCATTTTGGATCGCAGTCGGGAAAGTGGCGGCCGATGTCGCCCAGCCCTGCCGCGCCGAGCAGGGCATCAATAATCGCATGCAGCAGCACGTCGGCGTCGGAATGCCCGAGCAGACCGCGCGCGAAGGGAATGGTCACGCCACCGATGATGAGCGGCCGCCCTTCAACCAGCGCATGCACATCAAAGCCCTGCCCCACCCGGATTTCATTCATGTGACTTTCTCGCTTTCAATATCCATTCCGCCAGTAGCAAATCCTGCGCATAGGTCACCTTGAGGTTGCTCGCATCGCCCGCCACCAGCTTTGGCCTCTGACCTAGGGCCTCTATCGCACCAGCTTCGTCGGTGACTTCCGCATTTTGCGTCAGCGCCTTCAACAGCATACCGTGACGAAACATCTGCGGAGTCTGCGCCTGCCATAGTCCGGCGCGGGCAACCGTCGCCTCGATGCGATTATCGGAATCAGCGCGCTTCAGCGTATCCGCCACCGGCTGGGCCAGGATGCCGCCGACCGGATCGTCCCTCACTTCATTCAGCAATGCCTCAATGTGCGCCACCGTAATGCAGGGGCGTGCGGCGTCATGCACCAGCACCCAGTCGTCAGCCTTGACGCGATCATTCATCGCACGCAGGCCGTTGGCGACACTCTCGGCCCGCGTCGCGCCACCGCAGAACAGCGGCACCAGTTTGTTGCCGCAAGCCGACCAGTCATGGCAAGCCCATTCATTATCGGCCAGTGCCAGCACGACGAACACCGCTTCGATACTTGATACCGCACACAGCGTTTCGAGTGCATGGGCGATCAGTGGCCGACCTGCCAGCGGCAAATATTGCTTGCTCTGCGCCTTGCCCATGCGCGCACCGGTGCCTGCTGCGGGAACCAAAGCAAAGCGTTCAGGAATGTCATTCATGCCCGGATTGTAAAGACTAGAATGCATAAAATGTATTGCATGAGGGGAAAGTCGATGGAAATCTTCATCGAGAGTTTGCCCGAGCATCTATGGGCTTTCATCACCAGCCTCGCTATTGGCCTGCTGATAGGACTGGAACGCGAGCGAAGACTGGATGCCAAGGCGGGGTTGCGCACTTTTGCGCTAACCGCCCTGCTCGGTACGCTGGCCGCCATGCTCGGCAAGGAAACCGGCAGCAGCTGGATGCTTGCCGCCGGCATGCTGGTGATCGGCGCCATGATGATGACAGCACTGGCCGTCGACCCGCAACAGGATCACGACCCCGGCACAACTTCGATTGTCGCCATGATGATCTGCTATGCGCTCGGCGCCACGGTGTGGTTCGGCTATGAAACCCTTGCCGTGATGCTCGCCATCGCCACCACCTCGCTGCTGTATTTCAAGGCCGAACTGCACGGCTTCAGCCGCCGCCTGTCGGCGAAGGATCTGATTTCAATACTCCAGTTCGCTTTGCTATCCTTCGTCATCCTGCCCATTCTGCCAAACCGGGATTTCGGCCCCTACGGCACCTGGAATCCGCACCAGATCTGGTGGATGGTGGTGCTGATCTCGGGCGTTTCTCTCACCGGCTATACCGCGCTGCGCTTCATCGGCCCGCGTCACGGCCCGGCCCTGATCGGCTTTTTTGGCGGCCTGGTGTCGAGTACAGCGACCACCATGGTTTTCGCCCGCAATGCCAAGGCAACGCCGGAACTGACCCGCACCGCGGCCGTTGTGATCCTGATCGCGAGCCTGATGGTCATGCTGCGCCTGGTGCTGTTCTCCGGCGTCGTGGCGCCTGTGCTGGCGCTTCCACTCGGCCTCGTGCTCGGCGCCGGGCTGACGGCAGGTGTTGCTGTCACGCTGCTGGGCTGGCGCGGACTGAGCCGGCAGAATGAAATGCCCATCCCGGAAGTCGCCAATCCGACCGAGATTCGTACCGCACTGACCTTTGGCCTGATTTACGGGCTGGTGCTGTTCCTCTCGGCATGGCTGCAGGACATCGCCGGCACACGCGGCATCTACGCCGTCGCCCTGGCGTCGGGACTCACCGACGTTGATGCCATCACCCTGTCCTCACTGCGCATGTTCAATCTCGGCAAGCTCGGCGAAACGCAGGCAGTGATAGCCATCGCACTCGCCGTCATTTCGAACGTCTTTTTCAAGGCAGGACTTGTCCTGAGCATCGGCGGCATCGCCCTGGGCAAATACACCCTGCCCGGGCTGGCGGCAATTGTCTTCGGCATCAGTACGGCGCTGGCATTTGTTTCATAATCAATCCGCATCAATGAATAATCTGCCGGGTTCCTGTAGCGGGTACAGCGCAGCTTGAACACGGATTGCCTTATGGCTGGTGCGCTTCAGGTGGTAACGCTTCTCCGATGACAATTGCACCATTCGCGGGCAATACCACGCTGCCCATCATGCGCCAGACTTTGGCATCATCCTCGATCAGAATCAGCCAGTGCCCGGCGGCAGGCAGCCGCAACCTGCCTGCGTAGCCCGAACCCTCGCGCGGGATCAGCTGCGTCTGGTCCAGTCCGGCGCGCGTCGGATGCGACAACGTCACCCGCAGCGCGGGGGGCAATTGATAGTCTGGGACACTGGCCGACAGCTGCACGTTCAAGGCATCAGCAGTCAGCCTCACACGCGCGGTCAAACCCTGTTCCTGGGCCTTATCGCTGCGCGCAATGGTTTCCTGGGCAGCCAGCCCCTCACGATAATAATCTTCACTTACCAGGCCATCGCTGCTCCTGATCGCAATCCAGGCACTGATCAGGCTGGCGACAATGACCAGAAGCGGGCCACCTGCCAGCAGCCACGGCCAGGGTTCTCGATACCAGGGTTTCCCTGCGGCAGGAATCGATTTATTCATAGTCGATGAGCATGGCTTTTTCGTGTACCGCCACGCCACCATCGATCAGCGAACGCACATCAAAAAAGATTATGTGGGAACCCCTGTTTCCAAAATGTTCAGGTGCGCGTACTGCAACTGAAATGCTCCTCATCGTCGCGGCCGGTACTTCTATCTCATTCAGACCTTCGATATACGCGCCTTCCATGCCACTCACTGCCAGCGAATAACGCTGGTTCTGCTCGGAAACATTCATCACGTGCAAGCGGAAAACATTCTCGACCTGTTCGTCTTCAACTTCACGCGCCATGGTAGTGCGATCACGGATCACATCGACACGCAAGGGAGATCTGGTACCAAGCCCCCACAGGAACGCAGCGATGATTACTCCAAGGATTGTTGAATAGACGATTATCCGTGGCCGAATGATGTGGGTCAGCATCTGACGCCATCCCCAATGTTCCTTCAGAGCATGCTGGGTCGAATAGCGGATCAAGCCACGTGGATAGTCCATCTTGTCCATGACCTGGTTACAGCCGTCAATGCAGGCCGAGCAGCCGATGCATTCATACTGCAGCCCATTGCGAATATCGATTCCGGTCGGACACACCTGTACGCAGATGCCGCAATCAACGCAGTCTCCCACTCCTTTGGCATGCCGGTCATCATTGCGCGAACGCGGGCCTCGCGGCTCCCCGCGTTCGATGTCATAAGTCACCGTGAGCGTGTCGGGATCGAACATTACGCCCTGGAAACGCGCGTAGGGACACATGTATTTGCAGACCTGTTCACGCAGCCAGCCTGCATTGCCATATGTCGTCATGCCATAGAAAAAGATCCAGAACATTTCCCAGGGACCAAGCGACAGGGAAACCACTTCGGCAGCAAGCGACTTGATCGGTGTGAAGTAACCGACGAAGGTGAAACCGGTCCACAGCGAGAAGAGCAGCCAGACACCATGTTTCGCGGCCCTGCGCCCTACCTTGTTCGGACTCAACGAAGCGTCGTCGAGTTTTATTCGCGCAGCCCGATCGCCTTCAATCAGATGCTCGATCCAGAGAAATATCTCCGTATAGACGGTTTGCGGACAGGCAAACCCGCACCACAAGCGGCCACCAATAGCTGTAAACAGGAACAACGAATAGGCACAGATGATAAGCAGCACAGCCAGGAAAAACGCATCCTGCGGCCAGAACACCATGCCGAAGATGTAGAACTTGCGCTGCACCAGATCAAACAGCACGGCTTGGCGTCCATTCCACGGCAACCAGCACAAACCGTAGTACACCGCCTGGGTGCCGAATATGAAGAGCCAGCGCCAAGTGGCAAACCATCCGTGCACGGCCCGCGGATGGATTTTTTTGCGGACTTCGTAGAGCGAAGCCTCTACGTCTGCATTGTCGGCTTCTGCTTCTGGCTTAGTCATCTACAACTATTACCGTTTGAGTAACGCCAAACAAACTGGAATACTTCTCTACGCTCGCAATGGTCGGGTGTAATCCAAAAGGGATGCGAACTTATGTGCGTCATTGGAAGTCCTGCATGGCTCGGCAATGCCGAACCATGCAGATGAATATGTTTCTATTCTGATTCTGCAGTATCACTTGCATCAGTCTCGGCTGATCTGGCTTCAGCCTGTTCTTGCGATTTTTCCCCGCCACCGAGGCCATACACATATGCCGCCAGCAGGTGCACCTTGGCATCACCGAGAAACTCGCCAAAAGCCGGCATCCGGTTCTGCCGTCCCTTGGTGACGGTTTCAGTAATAGTGGCCTCGGAACTGCCATAGAGCCAGATCTTGTCCGACAGCGTTGGGGCGAGTCCGACATTGCCCTTGCCGCCTACCCCATGACAGGGCATGCAACCCACCGCGAAAATTTCTGCCCCGCGCTGGGCACGAATCGAATCGGCGGCAAGGCCGGACAGGGAGCGCACATAATTCGCCACATCCTTGATCTGCTCGCCATTCATATCGGGCTTGAGGCCCTTGGGCGGCATCATCGCAGTACGGCCCAGCGTGATGGTTTCCTTGATCTTGTCAGGTGTGCCGCCCCACAACCAGTCCTTGTCGGTCAGGTTGGGAAACCCCCGCCCGCCTTTCGCATCAGAACCATGACACTGAATGCAATAAGTGAAAAAAAGGTGCTGACCCGCTTCGCGCGCTGTCTCGTTTTGCGAAACAGCCACGATATCCTGGCGGAGCAGGTCGCCGTAGGCCTTGTTGAACTGTGCATCGGCAGCGGCACTTTCCTGATCATATTGACCGCGCATAGACCATCCCCATGCGCCCTCCCTTGAACCCAAGCCGGGGTAGAGCCACAAATACACCAGCGCAAAGGCGACAGTCAGGTAAAACATCCAGCGCCACCAGTTCGGCAGAGGATTGTTGTATTCGGCCAGATCTTCATCCCACTTATGGCCTGTCGTCTTGCCTGCCGAGACCTTGGCTGAACCTTGTACCCAGAGAAATACCGCACAGGCCACAATGCTGACCAGCGAAATGACAGTGATATAGAAGCTCCATCCACTGCCAAAAAAGTCACTTGTATTATTGAAGTCCATGTCCGCTTCCTCGATTAATCCTGGTTAAACCGGTTGCCGCTCAATGAGGCATCATCATCCAGTACCATGCGAGCAGCTTCATCGAAATCCTTTTTGCGATGACCAGACCATGCCCAGAACACGATGGCTAGAAACGACATGAAGGTCAGCACGGTAAATAACGAACGTAGATCGTTTATATCCATGACTCACCTCGTTTGTTTCAGGGCAGTTCCCATGCCCTGCAAATAGGCAATCAATGCCTCAAGCTCTGTCTTCCCTTCGAGCGCATTTTTGGCACCGGCGATATCTTCATCACTGTAGGGCACCCCCACTTTGCGCAATGCGGCCATTTTCATATCGATGGTACTTGCATCGACTGGCCGCTCCAGCCAGTAGTAGGCCGGCATGTTCGACTCCGGCACCACATCACGCGGGTTAAGCAAGTGGATGCGATGCCACTGGTCCGAATAACGACCACCAACACGTGCCAGATCGGGGCCCGTACGCTTCGAGCCCCACTGGAAGGGGTGGTCATAGACAAACTCACCGGCGACCGAGTAATGACCATAGCGTTCAGTCTCGGCGCGGAAGGGCCGGATCATCTGCGAGTGGCAGTTGTAACAACCCTCGCGCAGATAGATGTCGCGTCCGGCAAGGCTCAGTGCGTCATACGGCTTGACCAGTTCATTGACCGGCGTCGTAGTGGATTTCTGGAAAAAAAGCGGAACGATCTCGACCAGTCCACCGATGCTGACAACCAGAACGGCCAACACCATCAGCCAGGCAACGTTGGTTTCAATTTTTTCGTGTGCGAAAGACATGACGTCAGCTCCTGGAGTTCAAACGGCATGAGCCGCAGGCAATATAACGGGAGCATTGACAGGCTCGCCGCCAGCGATGGTACGCGCCACGTTGTATCCCATTAAAATCATGCCAGAAAGGTAAAGAACACCGCCCAGCAATCTGATCGCGTAGTACGGATAAGAAGCCTTCACCGACTCGACGAAGGAATACGTCAGCGTGCCATCAACGTTTGTGGCACGCCACATCAACCCCTGCATCACGCCGGCAATCCACATTGATGCGATGTAGAGCACGATGCCGATGGTGGCAATCCAGAAATGCGCTTCAATCAGCTTGACCGAATACATCTGTGTCTTGCCGAACAGGCGCGGAATCATGTAGTAGATGGCACCAATGGAGATGAAGCCGACCCAGCCCAGCGCCCCTGAATGTACGTGGCCGATGGTCCAGTCTGTGTAGTGCGAGAGGGCATTCACCGTCTTTATCGACATCATCGGGCCTTCGAAGGTCGACATGCCATAGAACGACAGCGAGGTAATCATGAACTTGAGGATCGGGTCAGTACGCAGCTTGTGCCAGGCGCCTGACAGCGTCATGATGCCGTTAATCATGCCGCCCCAGGAAGGCGCCAGCAGGATAAGCGAGAACACCATACCCAGCGATTGCGTCCAATCCGGCAGCGCCGTGTAGTGCAGGTGGTGCGGGCCAGCCCACATGTAGGTAAAGATCAGCGCCCAGAAATGCACCACCGAGAGACGGTAAGAATAGATCGGGCGCTCGGCCTGCTTCGGCACGAAGTAGTACATGATGCCGAGAAAACCGGCGGTGAGGAAGAAGCCCACGGCGTTGTGGCCGTACCACCACTGCACCATCGCATCTTGTACGCCTGCATAGGCCGAATACGACTTCATCGGCCAGAAAGTTACCGGAATCTCGGCACTGTTGACGATATGCAACAACGCCACCGTCAGGATGAAGCCGCCGAAAAACCAGTTGGCAACATAAATATGGGATACCTTGCGCTTCATGATGGTGCCGAAGAACAC
>JBASWL010000110.1:0-10323 GCA_049276455.1 Georgfuchsia sp.
GTTCGGCTTCAATCGAGTGCGGTGGCAGCCTGAGCGCGGCAATCTGTGGATCAGCTTGTTGGTTGTTGTTGTTGAATGCACGTGCCTGCGCCATTAATTTCCCTCCCCGAGCGTCTGCAGCAGTCTACCCTTCAGTTCAATAGACGCAAGAGGATAAACCTGTGGAAATGTCGTGCATAGCCTGTGTGCAGACTGGTGATAAGTTGGGGACAACATGGGGATAACCCCTTGCCCTACCCGGCAGTAGAGTCATGTGCTTCACCACCAAAGGCGAGCATCTTCACCTTGAACAATTCGTCGCGGGCTGCCGCCGCCTCTTCAAACTCGAGATTTTTGGCATGCACTTGCATGGCTTTCTCAAGGCGCCTTATTTCCTTGGCCAGCGCATGCTGGCTCATCGACTCGTAGCGTGCTGCCTCTTGCGCAGCCTTGAGTTCGCGCTGCGCGTCTTCGATCTCATACACGCCATCGATCATGTCCTTGATGCGTTTTACCACCCCGGTCGGCTTAATGCCGTGCTCGGCATTGAACTTGAGCTGCTTCTCGCGGCGGCGATTGATTTCCGCTATTGCGCGCTGCATTGAATCGGTAACGCGATCTGCATACAGAATGGCGTGACCGTTGAGGTGGCGCGCAGCACGACCCATGGTCTGAATCAGACTGCGCGTCGAGCGCAGGAAGCCTTCCTTGTCGGCATCGAGTATCGCTACCAGCGAAACTTCAGGAATGTCCAGACCTTCACGTAGCAGGTTGATGCCAACCAGCACGTCGAACAGACCGAGGCGCAAGTCGCGAATAATCTCCACGCGCTCGACTGTGTCTATATCCGAATGCAGGTAGCGCACCTTGATGCCGTTGTCGGCAAGATAGTCGGTAAGCTGCTCGGAAAGCTTCTTGGTCAGGGTCGTCACCAGCACGCGTTCATTCAGGACAACGCGCTTCTTGATTTCGCTTAGCAGATCGTCGACCTGCGTGCTGGCCGGACGCACATCGATTTCAGGATCGACCAAGCCGGTCGGCCGCGCCACCTGCTCCACCACTTGGCCCTGGTGCTTATCCTCATAATCGGCCGGCGTCGCCGAGACGAAGATGGTCTGCGGCATCAGGCGCTCGAACTCCTCGAACTTAAGCGGCCGGTTGTCGAGCGCCGAGGGCAGGCGGAAGCCATAGTTGACGAGGTTTTCCTTGCGCGAGCGGTCGCCCTTGTACATGCCGCCGATCTGGCCGATGGTGACATGCGACTCGTCGATGAACATCAGCGATTCGGGCGGCAGGTAGTCAATCAGTGTCGGTGGCGGCTCACCCGGCTGGCGACCGGAAAGATGGCGCGAGTAGTTCTCGATACCCTTGCAGAAGCCGAGCTGATCCATCATTTCGAGATCGAAGCGTGTCCGTTGCTCAATACGCTGGCACTCGACCAGCTTCCGTTCCTTCTGGAAGAACTCGATGCGATCGCGCAACTCGACCTTGATCGCTTCGATGGCCTTCAGCACAGTTGCACGCGGCGTGACGTAGTGGCTCGACGGATACACAGTAAAGCGTGACAGCTTTTGCTTATTGTGCCCGGTAAGCGGGTCGAACAGCGTCAGCGATTCGATCTCGTCGTCGAACAGCACAATGCGAATAGCGCTCTCGGCATTTTCGGCCGGGAAAACGTCAATTACATCACCGCGCACACGAAAGGCTCCGCGAGAGAAGTCTACTTCGTTGCGCTCATACTGCATCTCGACCAGACGGCGGATGATGCCACGCTGATCGAGTTTTTCTCCCTGACGTAGATGCAGGATCATGGTGTGGTAATCGACCGGGTCGCCGATACCGTAGATTGCCGACACCGTGGCCACGATCACCACGTCGCGCCGTTCGAGCAGGCTCTTGGTCGCGGACAGACGCATCTGTTCGATGTGCTCGTTGATGCTTGAATCCTTCTCGATGAACAGGTCGCGCGCTGGCACGTAGGCCTCGGGCTGGTAGTAATCGTAATAGGAAACGAAATACTCGACTGCATTGTCGGGGAAAAATTCACGAAATTCCGAATACAGCTGCGCCGCAAGCGTCTTGTTCGGCGCCATCACCAACGCCGGTTTGCCGAGCCGGGCGATGACGTTTGCCATGGTGAAAGTCTTGCCGGAGCCGGTGACTCCGAGCAGGGTTTGATAGGACAGTCCGTCGTTCAGGCCCTCAACCAGCTTCTCGATCGCCTGCGGCTGATCGCCCGCCGGTGCAAACGGCTGGTGCAGGTGGTAAACGCTATTGGGGAATTCGATCAGGTCGCCCATGGGGGCAAAAGTTACACGCCTGGTACGAAGGCGTCTATCAGCCGGTGGCTAAGTACGATGGAGGCGATCCCGAGAACGATAAGCAATACTTGTTGGACTGTCGCTTTCAGTTCGGTACGCTTGTGCAAGCCCGGGATCAGGTCGGCTACTGCAACATAAATCATGCTGGAGGCAGCCAGCCCGAGCATCACCGGCACCACACCCTCGGCATGCGACAACGCAAAATATGCCATCAGGCCACCGATCACTGTGGCAAGGCTTGACAGCAGGTTGTACATGAAAGCCCTGCCACGACTGTAGCCGGAATGGATCAGGATCAGAAAGTCGCCGACCTCCTGCGGAATTTCGTGGGCTATGATGGCCAGCGCAGTCACCATGCCAAGGCGGATATCCGCCATGAAAGCGGATGCAATCAACACACCATCGACAAAATTGTGAAAGGTGTCACCGATCACAATCAACAAACCACTGCGACCATGGTCGTGACCGGCAACAGTCTCATGCTCCGGTTCAAAGTGCTCATGTCCTTCACAATCCTCGATGTGGCAATGACGCCAGATCACCAGCTTTTCGAGCACAAAGAAACCGAGCAGGCCGAACAGGATCACCCTGCCAATGCCGGTAGCATCGCCGCTGGCGATAACTGCATTCGGCAGCACTTCAAGAAAGGCAGCACCGAGCAATGCACCGATCGCATAGCTGATGAGGTGCGGGACCCAAGCCACGCGAGCAGTAAAGGCAAATGCCGCCGCAGCGGCAACGCTCAAGGCACCGCCCGCAAGCGAGGCCGCAATAATCCAGAAAAGTACTGACATGGGCGGCGAATTATACGCGTAGCCTCTGGCTCAGGAGCCAAGCCAGATCAACGAAGCCATGCGTCCGGTGACGCGATCGCGGCGGAAGGAGAAGAAACGCGCTGCATCGGTCACGGTGCATTCGCCGCCGCCGTAAATGCGTGTCACCCCGAGCACATTCAGACGTTGTCGCGCCAGCAGATAAATGTCACACAGCCATTTGCCGTTCCTTATCGACCTGAATGCTTTGGAGGCTTCAGGATCATGCAAGAAAAACTGGTCGCGCACCTCGGCACCAACCTCAAAGGCGTTGGGGCCGATGGCCGGGCCCATCCATGCCAGTAATGTTTGCGGCGGGACAGGCAGGGTTTTCACCGCTGCTTCAATGACGCCCTTCGCCAGTCCCTGCCAGCCTGCATGGACAGCACTGACGACACTTCCCGCCTCATCGCACAACAACAGCGGCAGGCAATCGGCGGTAAGTACCGCGCAGACCTTGCCCTTTGTCCGACTCCACGAGGCATCGGCTTCCATGCCGACGGTGCAATTTTCCGCTGAGACGCAATCGATCCCATGCACCTGCTTCAGCCAAAGCGGATCAGCAGGCAATTCCGGCACATGCTGACGCAGCAACCTACGATTCGTCGCGACGGCCTGCGGGTCGTCCTCGACATGATCTGCGAGATTGAAACTTGTGAAGGGCCCGACACTGGCACCGCCGTTTCTTGTCGTTACCAGCGCACGCACATTCTCCGGTGCCGGCCAATCAGGGATAATAATTTCACTCATGTTGCAGGATGTCTCAGGTCTTCAAGCAGCAGGTCAAAATCTTCTGGTAGAGCACTAGTCCACTGCATCGCTTCATGACTGACCGGATGCAGCAAACCGAGTTGCCAGGCGTGCAGTGCCTGACGTGGAAAGGCATCCAGCACTGGATCACCTGACTTGCGTTTGCCATAGGTCTCATCACCCACCAGCGGATGCCTGATCGAGGCCATGTGCACGCGGATCTGGTGAGTACGCCCAGTATCAAGCATACATTCGAGCAGGGTCGCCATGGCAAATCGCTCATGCACGCGGTAATGCGTACGCGCTTCGCGCCCGCCCTGCACCACTGCCATGCGGGTGCGCTGGGTGGGATGGCGGCCGATGGCGGCATCCACTGTACCGTCCTTGCTGACACGGCCATGCACGAGGGCAAGATAATGACGCTTGACCGAACGTGCCTGCAACTGGCGAACCAGATCAGTTTGCGCTTCCAGTGTTTTGGCGACTACCAGCAGGCCACTGGTGTCCTTGTCGAGGCGATGCACGATGCCTGCGCGCGGAATTCCGGCGAGAACGGGGGCATGATGCAGCAACGCGTTGAGCAGGGTGCCCGAGCGATTACCGCTCCCGGGATGTACGACCATGCCCATCGACTTGTCGATTACGATGAGAAACCTGTCTTCAAAGACAATATTCAATCTGATCGCTTCGGGTTTGTCTTCCGTCTCAAAAACTCCCTCCGGCATCCGCAGTTCGACCGATTCGCCTCCCCATGCCTTGCGGCTCGGCACAGCATGGACACCATCGACAGTGATGTGGCCGTCTTTGAGCCAGGCAGCAAGGCGGCTGCGCGACAAATCGGGAAACAATTGCGCAAGCACAGCATCAAGACGCAGTCCGGCGCTATCGACAGGAATCCGCGCACGACGGACAGCCAACTCGCTTCGGCTATAATCGTCCGTATTCGATCCCAAGGTTTTCATCATGCTCATCGCGCGTAGTGTAGCGGCAATTGCGGCCATTCTTCTCATGCTTTCTGGCTGTGCCGGTAGCGGCAAGGATAAGGACGAAACCAGCAACTGGTCGGCTGAAAAACTCTACACCGAGGCACGCAGCGAGATGTCCAACAGCAGCTGGGACAAAGCTATCAAGCTGTTTGAAAAACTCGAATCACGCTATCCCTACGGGCGCTATGCGCAACAAGCCCAACTCGAAGAAGCCTACGCCTATTTCAAGCAGGGCGAAGCCGCATCCACCGTGTCGGCCTGCGACCGCTTCATGAAATTGCACCCAAATCACCCCAGCGTCGACTACGCCTACTATCTGAAGGGCCTTGCCAATTTCAACGAGGATCTTGGCATGTTCGGCAACTGGACCGACCAGGATCAAACAGAGCGCGATCCCAATGCTGCGAACGAGTCATTCAATGCCTTCAAGGATCTCGTCGCCAAGTTCCCCAACAGCAAATACACCCCCGATGCCGTGGCGCGCATGGTATATCTCAGCAATTTCCTCGCCGCTCACAATGTACATGTGGCGAAGTATTATTTCCGGCGCGGTGCCTACATTGCCTCTGCCGATCGCGCCAAACAGTCGATTGAGCAATACCCGAATGCACCAGCCACTGAAGATGCACTGATCCTGATGATTCGTTCCTATGACGCACTCGGCATCAAGGATCTGCGCGATGACACGCTCCGCGTCCTGAAGAAAAACTTCCCCAAGGTCGATTACGCAGCGAAATCACTGGATTCAGTAGATCCGTGGTGGAAGCTCTGGTAATTCATCAGATATCGTAGGTCTGTCCATCATCACGGCTTGCCGCAGCAACCGCTGCAGCCGACAATTGCGGTGACAGAAGTTCCAGGAATACCAGCGCGAACTTGCGCGAAATGACACCACGACGCAGACCTACCCGCGTCACATTGGCTCCAAACAAGCTGCCTGCATCTACCGCGCCAAGACTGTTATCGCGCTGAGCATCGTAGGCCACTTCTGCAATGATGCCGACGCCGAGTCCAAGACTTACATAGGTCTTGACGACATCCGAATCCACTGCTGTCAGCACCAGATTTGGCGTAACACCGGCGCGCTTGAATGCAGCATCAATACGCGAACGTCCCGAGAATGCAGGATCATAGGTAATCAGGGGATATTTCGCCAGCGCCTTGAGCGAAAGTGTGTTCTTGAATACTGGATGATTGAGTGGCGCGATCACCAGGTGATTCCACGAATAAGCCGGCAGCGTCACGAGACCAGCCTCCTTGGCCAGCGATTCCGTGGCGATGCCGATATCCGCTTCTCCACGCAGGACGGTCTCGGTCACCCGATGCGGATCGCCTTCGCGGATCGACAACTTGACCTTCGGAAAGCGCCGGGTGAATTCAGCAACCACGCGTGGCAGGACATAACGAGCCTGGGTATGCGTTGTGGCCACGGTAAGGGTTCCCGTCGATTCGTCGCACTGCTCGTCAGCCGTGCGCTTGAGATTGTCGACTTCCAGCAGAACCCGGCGTGCGGCCAGAATCACTGCTGCACCAGCGGCCGTGATGCCGGTAAAACGTTTGCCGTTGCGCTCGAAGACAGTGATTCCCAGTTCGTCCTCAAGCTGACGCACCTGCTTGCTGACACCGGGCTGCGAAGTGAACAACCGCTCCGCCGCTACAGTCACGTTGAGATCGCTGTCAGCGACCTCAATCAGGAAGCGGAGCTGTTGGAGCTTCATGGATGCCGTCCTGGCCCGGCGGGCGAGGTGGCTACTCCCTGGACTGTAGCAGCAGCTTTTCGTTTATCACGACGCCCGTCTTTTCGCGCAGGACGCCAACCCATGCAGCGAATTCCTCAGCCGCCACCAACTTCTGGTACTGATCATTCAGTTCCTTTGCCCGTGGATTATCAGCGCCGCTGTAAGAAACCACCTGCGTGATGCGATACAGGACATACCCACTCTCCTGAACTGCGACGCCGGCAAACGCCGGTAGCGGCTCGGCGGGCGTTCTGAATATCGCTTCGAGTGCATTACGCGATATGCCTTCGGCCCCAAGGCGCGCAATGCGGCGGCTCTTGCCCCAACTCAACTGGCCAGCATCGCCCTTGCGCACGGCCGCAAGTTTTTCTTCCCCATCGCTGACCGCGAGCTTAGCCGCTTCTTCGAGCATGAGTTTCTTTTCGATAGCCGCCTTGACCTCGTCGAATGCCATGACAGTCGCCGGCTTGGACTCGATTACACGCGCCGCAACCAGTGTATTGGGGGCCACTTCGATGGCCTCGGTATTGCGCTTGTTCTTGATCGCATCATCGCTGAACAAGGCCGCGAGCATTTTGGGATTGCTGGCCAAACCGTTGTCCGGCTTACCCTTGGCGATCCACCCTGATTGCTGGATATCCAACTTGAATGCATCGGCAGCCGGCTTCAAACTGTCAGCTTGCTCATACACAATGTTAGTGAAATTCTCGGCCGCTTCTGCAAATTTTCTCGCCGCAGCCTGCTGCTTGAGTTCGGACTCTATCTCGCCGCGCACATCAGCCAGCGTCTTGCCCTTTTCAGCACGTATCCCTTTGAGCTGGATAATGTGGAAACCGTAGTCAGTGCGTACGACGGGGCTGATTTCACCTTCCTTGAGCGCAAATGCGGCATCTTCGAAAGGCTTGACCATGGCGCCACGGCTGAACCAGTCGAGATCACCACCCTTGGCTGCCGAACCAGTGTCCTGCGAATTCTGTTTTGCCAGTGCGGCAAACTCCTTCGGATTCTTCTTCACCTGTACCAACAGTGATTCCGCCTTGGCTTTAGCTTCAGCTACCTTGGTCTCTGGCGCATTCTTGTCGGCGAGAATCAGGATGTGGCTGGCACGGCGTTGTTCGCCCACCTTGTAGCGATCGGCATGGGCATCGTAAGCTGCCTTGATCTCGGCATCGCTGATGTTGATCTGGCTAAGCAGAGCTGCTTGCGACAGGATTACATATTCCGCACGCACCTGCTCCGGCAGCTCAAAGTCCTTGCGATGTGTATCGTAGTAGGTTTTTATTGCATCAGCAGCCAGCTTGACCCGCGGAATGTATTGTTCCGGCTTGAGTTCAATGCTGGCAACTTCACGCTCTTCGAGCAACGCGTTCTGCCACAAACCGGCTTCTGTCTTGCCTACCAACGTAGAAGCGGATAACCCGCCAGCCGCCTGCTGCAAGATCAGATCCTGACGCAAGCGCGCCTCAAAAGCTTGCCTCGTCATGTTCTGCGCAGCAACTACGGCATCGTAGCGCTCCTGAGAGAATTTTCCTTCCACTTGTAGCGAAGGCACCGAGGCGATGAATTGTGACAATTGCTTATCGCTGACGGTGAAATGTGCCTTGCGCGCATAGTTCGCAAGTAGTCGGCGATTGATCAGCATCTCAATGACGCTGCGGCGGACCTCAGGCGAGTCGAGCATGGCGGGTGGAATTTGCTGGCCGCGTGCCGATGCACGCAGTCGCTCCTGTTGATCGCGCAAGGCTTCACGAAATTCCTGTGGCGTAATCTTGCTATCGCCGACCTTGGCTACATCTTCACCCGCACCGCTGCTGCGGAAATACGATTCCATGCCAAAAAAAGCGAATGGCAGCACGATGAGTGCAAGAAATACCTGTACTACTCTGCGGTTATTACGAACGATGTCGAACATGGATTAGCCAATTCATTCATTGATAAAAAAAATCGAACCTGCCCTGGTTCGTACTTGTATTGCCCAAGGAGATACTGCTGCATCCCATTATGGTGAGCGCCATTTTAACTGACGGCGAAGCCATGCCGAAGCGCAATGCCCCCACCGGGCAAAATTTGCCTGCCATTTTCATCAACAATGCAGTAGCTTTCACCGACTATGTGAGAAAATCCCGCGCTATTCGGAGGTGTGGCAGAGCGGTTGAATGCACCGGTCTTGAAAACCGGCAACGTCGCAAGGCGTTCGTGAGTTCGAATCTCACCGCCTCCGCCAGACATGGCGTAACCATGCGGTTATACAGTAGATGGTTTGTTGTACCCACCAATAGACCCGCCAATTAGCAAAGCGCTTGGCTTTCGATTGTTGCGATCTGGTACGCCGTACCAGAGTGCCGCGCAAGTGCCCCCTCGGTGTTTAGCTTCGCCAGTTATCTGTACTTGGCTGCATATTCCGGGTTACTCACGTACTGACCGGCTCCAGGGTTTCATAGACATGATTGGTGTCTATTTGATTCCCTATTGGTCCCCTCGCCAGGAATCGAACCTGGATCTAGCGCTTAGGAGGCACTCGTTCTATCCATTGAACCACGAGGAGAGGGGCGCGATTATAGCCGAGGCGATTTCACTGCCAAGCGCTGGCGACGTGCCTCGAACAGGCAGATGCCGCTGGCCACAGAAACATTGAGGCTTTCGACGCTGCCCTGCATCGGAATCGCCGCGAGTTCGTCGCAGGTTTCGCGCGTCAGGCGGCGCAGGCCGCTGCCTTCTGCGCCCAGCACCCAAGCCACCGGCACACGCTGGTCGATGTCGTAGATCTGCTTGCTGGCTTCGCCAGCGGCGCCGATGGTCCATACCTCGCGTTCCTGCAACTCGCGCAGCGCGCGGGCCAGGTTGGTCACGGTGATGTAGGGCACAGTATCGGCTGCCCCGCTCGCTACCTTGATCGCAGTCGCGTTGAGACCAACCGCCTTGTCCTTGGGGGCAATCACGGCATGGGCGCCGACCGCATCGGCAACGCGCAGACAGGCGCCGAGATTATGCGGGTCCTGAACGCCGTCAAGCACCAGCAGCAAGGCCGGCTCATCGATGAGATCAAGCACGTCGTCAATGGTGATGAATTTCTGCCGTGCACTGACTTTGGCGATGGCACCCTGATGGCGTCCGCCGGCAGCCATGCCGTCGAGACGTTTGCCATCAATCGGCACCACGTGCACGCCATGCAGACCGGCCTGACGCAGCAGGTCACGCATGCGCGCATCCTGCCGGGCCGAGTCGACATAGAGTTCCCTGACTGCCTCCGGATCGTGGCGCAGTTTTGCAATAACGGCATGAAAGCCGTGGATCAATCGGGTTTCTGACATGGTGAATTAATGGTGGTCTTTATTAGGTTCAACAGGTGCAAGCCTGAAATCAATCTTGTTGCTGTGAATGTACTATTACTACTTAATATTGTGTTTATTCAATATGTTGCAATCTTAATTATTTTGCTGGCTACTCAACTAGCTACACACGTACCCTGCTATGGGATAAGTCTAGCACCCCAAGTAAATGTGATTTGATGGATGTTTGGCATCGTTAGAACTTCACACGTCGCAAATGAATCGGATAATCCCGGCTGAGCCGTGTTCCGGTCAGTGAGATTGTCTTATCGCAGCGCAGGCCTGTCACTAGGTCGAATGGCATTCTCCCCTGAAGCCACACGTCCGGCAAATTCCTACTGACCGTGCGCAGCGGGCATCGACATCGCCAGCGAGCAAGGCATTGCGCCGCAAGGCCAATGCCATCA
>JBASWL010000111.1:0-3043 GCA_049276455.1 Georgfuchsia sp.
GCGGCAGCGCCAATGACACGCTCGGTTCGAGCGGCGGCACTGGCATGCTCTCGGGCGGATGGGGCAATGACAGCATCACTGCCAGCGGCGACGGCAACACCATTCTCTACAGCGCGGGCGATGGCACGGCCACTGCGCGGAATAATGGCAGACAGAGGCCAGATATGCTTCATCGTAAACGCATATTGACATGCCGTCATGCTGGATGCCACCGTTCGTCATTTATGCTAAATGGTCGGAACGCTACAGCAAATACCGAATGGAGGATGGCAGCATGAGTCTGCTACTGATGGTTCTTTACTGGTTTGCGATCCCTGGACTGCTGATAGCGGCCGCTTTGGGAGGATGGCGCCGCGTGGCGAAACCCTGGCAAAAAGGCTTGGTGGGACTGCTCGGCATGGTAGTGATATTGGGCTGGCTATGGCTGTTGGCGGGCAGAACTCTGCTTATGGATCAGGAGGTCAAGCGGCTGTGTGCGATTGATGGTGGGATCAAGGTTTATGAGACGGTGAAGCAGCCGGCGGAGAAGTTCAACGAATACGGCCAGATCAACTTCTATAAGCCGGATTCGGCGGAGCCTCTAGGCCATGACTACATTTTTAAGCTGGACATGGATTACTCCAAGACTGGTAATCCTTCGATGAGGCGAGTTCATTACCGCGTCTTTCGACGTTCTGATAATTTACTTTTGGGAGAGTCAATTTCATATCACCGAGTTGGTGGAGATATGCCAGGGCCGTGGCATGAATCTTCTTTTCATTGTCCAAAGGATGCCGGTGATATTCCGCTTCTTACTCAAGTGTTTGTAGTAACCAAATAAGGGGATAAAAAATGACTTCAGTAGCCAATGATTTTAAGAATGCCGAATTAGCACTTGCTGCTTATGCGGAAGGCTTGACACTAGGAATCCCCAATACTCAGACGTTGATAGATGCCGGTATGTCTCTTCCTCAAGCCACCCGCTTCGCCGCCACCTACACCGTCGTCACCCAGTTCAACTCTCCCACCGGAGCCTCGGCCACGGTTTTCAAAGACGCGAGCGGACAGAAGTATCTGGCCATCCGTGGAACGCAGGGACTAACGGACTATCTTGCGGATTATCTGATTCTCAACGGTCTGCCATTGCAACTGAATCCTCAATACGTTGCGCTCAAGACAATAGTGAATCAGTGGCTCACTGATGGCACATTGAAATCCACCTTTGGTGACGGTAGCACCTCGCAACAATTCACTGTCGCCGGGCACAGCCTGGGCGGTTATCTTGCGGCGGGCATCACCGCCGACTTCGCCACCAACGTTACCCATGCCTATCTCTACAATGCTCCCGGTAACAACAGTACGATACAAACCATTGCTCAGGCGCTTGGATTGGCCGCCATACCCGACCCGTCGAAGATCACGAGCCTGCGCGCCGACGCCGGAATCTCGCCGATTGCATCTCTAGGCAATACCTTTGCAACCCCGATTCCAATTGTCATCGAGAACCAACTCGACCCTGCCGTATTACCAACGGCACCGCTGGCACTGAACCACAGCCAGCAGGTTCTCACCGATGCCCTGAGCTTTTACGCGGCGCTGGCCACACTTGCGCCAAGTATGGGCACCGACCAGATCGGCACATTTCTCAAAGCCGCTAGCGCACAAAACAGCAAGACCCTCGAAACCGCGCTCGATGCACTGCGAAAAACTCTGCTTGGACAAAGCATAGCGGCAACCCCGACTGGTAATCGCGACACCTTCTATACTAATCTCAAGAACCTACAAGACAGTTTCGCCTTTACCGCCCTCGCCGGCAAAGTCCAACTTGTCACACCAACTACCAACGGCACAGTTGCCCGTACCGACTTCGGCCAGTTCCTCGCCCTCTACAACCTCACGCCCTTCGTCCTCGCCCCCAACAGCAGCGCCGCGCTCGACATCCTCAAGAATGCCAACCCAACCCTCGCCACGGCCTGGCAAGCCGATGCCGCACTCACACCCGCACAACGTGCCGCCGGACTGGCCAACTACAGCGATCTCTATCTCGCCGATCGCGCCGCCTTCCTTAGCTGGCTCAATCAAGGCAATCCCATCGATAAAGACTATGCTGCCTCACCCAACGCCAACAGTTATGCCTTCGAAGATACCGCCAGCGGCCAGCGCTTTGATCTGCACGCAACGTGGTTGGGTATTCCAACGGATTTAACTCCCAGTTACATCCGCTTCGGTGCCGACGGCAACGATACCCTCTCAGGAGAAAACGACATCGACCACCTCTACGGTGGTTTTGGCGACGACACCCTCTCAGGCAACGGTGGCAACGACTGGCTCGAAGGTGGTGCTGGCAATGACACGTTAACAGGAGACGCGGGCAATGACACATTACTCGGCGGCACCGGCAACGACACCTACCTGTTCGTCTCTGGCGCCGGTTACGACACCATCGAAGACCGCAGCGGCACCGACATCATTCGTTTTGACGATGTTCAGCTCACCGGCGGCGCACAGTACGGCAACATCTGGCGCAGCGACGATCTCAAGACCACCTACACCCTTCTCGGCAGCACAGAGAACGGCCAACCCGTCCAAACCCTGCTCATCTCCGGCAGCAGCGGCCAAGTCCAGGTCAAACACTGGGAGCAAGGGCGCTTCGGCATCAACCTCACCGATGCTGTTCCCGTTGATCCCCTCCCCACCTACAGCGGCCCAACGGCCTCCCTGAGCACCACATTTCAAGCCGAAGCCCACACCGTCATCGACGCCAGCGGGCAGGGCCCCTTGCAGATCACCGCCATCGGCGACTACGGCGAAGTCACCGGCGCCGGGCAACTCATCGGCAATGACTTCGCCAACTACCTGCACAACGAAGACGGCGACGATGAACTGCGAGGGAATGGCGGCAACGACGTCTTGATCGCCACCGGCGGCAACGACCATCTCTACGGTGGTACCGGCAACGACGCCCTGCAAGGCGGGACCGGTGACGACTACCTCGAAGGTAACGAAGGCAGCGACCTGCTCGCCGGCGGGATCGGCGCCGACGTGCTCGATGGCGGCGACGGCC
>JBASWL010000112.1:0-20418 GCA_049276455.1 Georgfuchsia sp.
CTCTCTCGCCAGCGCCGCAAAGTCGATGCACGATTCGATCTCAACCAGAGGATCGCCCAGTGTGTCAATCTTGTGGCAGTGAGCATCGGTCGCAAACAGGTCCGTCTTGATCGCAGTACGTCGCTTCTTCAGTTTCAATCTGAACAATTACTATGACGTACAAATTATATCAATCAGCGCCGGGTAGGGCGAGGTTTTTCGAGGTGCCCAATAGTTGTCTGTGGGTGTTCTGGCCTGCTGGTCTCAGTCTCTCCATGCGCCAGCCGAAACTGGGATAGACTATTACTGCATTTTGCTCGTTGCTTCAGGAGGCTATCCAATGAGTATCGTCAGAGACGCGTTTGCGATCGTCGGGCTGGGAGTGACCCGACAGGGACGGGTTCCGGAGATGTCCTGCCGTGATATGAAGGTCGAAGGCGTACGCCTTGCCATCGAAGACGCTGGTCTCAAGGCCAAGGATATCGATGGATGGGTCTACCAAAGCGGGCTTACGGACATGAACGAGTATTGCGCGGGCGGCGTGGTCCCCAAGATCCTCGGTTTCGACGCAAAGTTCATGTGGAACATTCAGGCCGGGGGGAGCAGTGCAATTGGCGCGGTGACGGCGGCGTGCGCCGCACTCGATGCCGGTTTGGCCAACTACGTCGCCATTGGCTACGGCGACAGTGCCTTGTCATCCTCGCTTCTGGTCGGTGCGGGGGTGGCCGAGCGCGACACCCCCGGTGCCTTCGGCATGTATTCGCCAGGCGCGTGTCATGCGCTGGCGGCGCGGCGCCACATGCATGTCTACGGCACGACAAAGGAACAACTCGGGGCGGTCGCCCTGGCGGCGCGCGAGTACGCAAACCTGCGGCCGGATGCCTACCTGCACTCGAAGCCGTTAACCATGTCCGACTATTTGGGCGCCCGGCCGATTGCCGAGCCGCTTGGCAAATATGACTACTGTTTGACCGCCGACGGCGGTTGCGGCCTCATTATCACGACGGCAGAGCGTGCCAGGCGACTCACGCAGAACCCGGTCTATATCTCAGGCATCGGATTCGGTCACTCGGTCGGCACCGGCTACGCGCGCATGCAATACGAGGAACTGGGCATCGGCAGCGCCAAAGAGAGTGCGCTGCGAATGTCCGGCCTTTCGATCGGCGAGATCGATGTGGCCCAGATATATGATTGCTTCTCGATCACCGTGCTGCTCACGCTCGAAGGATGGGGATTCTGCAAGAAGGGAGAAGGCGGACCCTTTGTTGCCGACGGCAACACGCGTCTGAGTGGCTGCCTGCCTACCAACACTGCCGGCGGGGAAATGTCATGGAGCTACATGCAGGGGTTCACCCCGCTGGTGGAGGGCGTTCGGCAAATGCGCGGGCAGAGCGGCACCACCCAGGTCGCCGACGCCGAGTTCTGTCTTGTCACCGGTCACGGAGGCACCACGCCTGACGGCATTGGACAGATGGAATATGGCGAGGCCGGCATGATCTTGAGGAGGGCATAAGCATGACGCTGCAAGCGACGACGTATACCAAGCCGCTCCCGGAAATCACCCGCTGGTCCAAGCCTTTCTGGGATGCCTGCAACGCGCACAAGCTGATCGTGCAACGTTGCGTCCAGTGCGGCCGTTACCACATGCCGGCCGCCGAGCTGTGCCCAAAGTGCAGCGCCAAGCTGGAATGGGTTTCGGCCAGCGGCCGGGGCAAGGTACACACATTTACGATCTTCCATGTCGCTTATAACCCGGCGTTCAAGGACGATCTTCCGTACAACGTCAGCGTCATTGAACTCGAAGAGGGGCCGCTGCTGCTGAGTAACGTGGTGAACTGTGCCAACGCCGAACTCTGCATCGATATGCCGGTCCGCGTGGTCTTCGAGGATGTGACCTCCGAGCAGACACTGCCACGGTTCGAGCCGGATCGCTGAGCCCGTCGCGAGAATTGCTCGAACATATTTCGAAAACATACCAAGTGAGAAGGAGACAACGTGATTTCAGGTGACGATGTGCTGCTGACGGAGACCCGCGGGCACGTATATGTTCTGACCATCAACCGTCCCGAGCGGTACAACGCCCTAAGCGTCGAACTGGGCGATCGACTCAACGAAGAGCTCGAAAGATTCAATGCCGATCCCGAGCTTTGGGTAATGATTCTTACTGCCGCCGGAGACAAGGCATTCTGCTCGGGAATGGACTTGAAGGAGTTTTCGGAACTGACAGAGCGAGGCGAAACGGCCTTTATCAGACCCCCTTTCAGCAGCTCGAATCATCCTTTTGTGGCGAGCTGGAAACCGATTATTGCGGCGATCAACGGTTACGCCTACGCAGGCGGCTGGATGCTGGCGCAACGCTGCGACTTGCGAATCATGTCCGAAAAAGCCACGCTTGGCGTCACGGAAAACAGTTGGAACCTCGCCGCACCGTTCATCGCCGAGAAGGGGGTTTTCCCCACTTCGGCCATCGCTGCGGAAGTCGCGCTGATGGCGCGACCAATCACTGCACAACGGGCCTACGAGATCGGGTTCGTCAATAAGGTGGTCGCCCCGGAACGGTTGATGGATGAGACCATGGACTGGGCGAATCATCTCTGCAGCCTCGGCCAGGAAGCGGTACGAGGGCACAAGCAGTTGTTGTACTACGGTAGCTGGGCGCCATCCTCGGAGATAATGACTCTGGGTCTGGATATCTTCTATTGGATGGGGAAGGGTAAACCGGGGGTCGTTGTCGACTCGACCGTCGGGTCCCGCGCGTTTGCGGAAAAGCGAAAGCCGGACTTTAGCGAAATGTTCAACCCCAAGCGGTTCAGGTGCGCCGAGTGCGGGAGCGAGTATGTCGTTGCGAAGGGTAACGGAACCGGACTACCCACCTGTCACGGCCAACCTCTTGAGGAGGTCAGGAGAAAGGCCGGCGCTTAGGAGGAGCGTCATGGAGGAACCCGTATCGGTCGAGCATTCGGCATCCATTCATTCGCCGGGCATGCCCACTCTCTGAACGCGCGGTGAGCGAAGCAGCAGGGCCAGCGGAAGCATCACCAAGACGAGGAACATCATGAGACGGAAGGTCTGCAGATAGGCCAGTATTGCCGCCTGCCTCGTCACCTCGGCATCGAGCAGTTGAACCCCTGCGGCGCGCGAGTCGATACGCCTGTGCTGCACCGCCTTCGAAGGCCGATCGGTCTGCTCATCGACCTTCCGGATCTGCAACAACTCATGCTGAACGGTACCATTTGGCATCGGCGGAACTTCGTTAATTTCCGTCTTGAACACCAGTAATAACGCGCCTTACGGCGGTTCCGCCGACCTCATCTCATGAAATATCCGGGCTAGCTTCGTGCTGTTTCTCCCAACTGGAGTCGCTGCCCGGAAAGGCCTGTTGCAAGGTCGTTTTCTCGAAAAGAGTGACCGACGAAAAGCGCGGCATCGCCTCCGCTTTTATATTGGTGGGTACACTGCTCTCACATGCGGTAGATCATTGACAAGATATGCCGTCGAAATCAGTGCTGGTGAATTGGCTGCCCTGATCGGTGTTGAAGATTTTCAGGGCCGACTATTTATGTTTGGATTGCAGAAACTGCCTGATTGTTTGGCCCGTCCATGCCTTGAACGCGCGGGAAAAGGCGCTTGGGTTGGCATACCCCAGCAGGTATGCCACCTCTTTGGGTGCAAGATGGCCGGTAGATAAATATTCGTTGGCCAGATCGAAGCGAAACTCGTCCTTGAGTCCCTGATAACTGTACCCGTCGGCCTCCAGTTCTCGCTGCAGATTCCGTTCGGAAAAGCCGAGTTTGGCGGCCACCGTTTGCAAGTCCGGCAGTTTCCTTGGCGTGGCGAGAAAAATATTCCTCAGTCGACTGCGCACCATGCTCGGACGCGGCATGGAACGCATCACCTGCTGGCAATGCTGAACGCAAACTTCGTAAAGTTCATCGTTTCTGGTCTGAATCGGAATATCCAGATCGGGTACTTTTAGCCGGACAGTGGTTATATCAGCATCGAAAGCAATCGAACACTTGAACATTTCCATGTAAATGTCAATGTATTCAGGCTCTGGATATGCGAAGCTGATATGTTGAATTATGGGCGATACCCCAGTCAGCCTCTCAATCATCCGCATGCCAGCAAACAGCTCTTCTTCAATTCCAAAGCGGCATATCGACTCAATGTTGCTTAAAGGCTTGTAAGCATAAGTGTAACCAGGCGGCGTATCGTCTATCAACTCTTGTCGAATCAAAGAACCGACCAGAGAATTGCTGTATTCGGTCCACACCCGCAATGACTGCCTTAAGGAGCTGGAAGACATCAGGGCATAACCGACAATGCCCAAGTCCCTTGGTTTGACGATATCCGCCAGTAAAGGGCCAAGGCACGGATTTCCAGACAACTTGATCATGTTGCCAATGATCATCTGGTATTGCTCAAGCGAGATCAGGCAGTCCGCATCGGCGATTCGCTTCGGGTCGACACCAGTTTTCGCCAGCAGCTGTGCTGCAGTGATGCCCATGCTCTGCATCAGACGAATGTAGAGATTGATCTTGGTGGCTCTGAACATCCGATATCCTTTAGTTAGCCCTCGCGGGGTGATTTGAAGCCGAGGCATTTTCTGGGCCGGTGGTTAAGGCGATCCATGGCACTAGAGATATCCTTCTGTATGATGGAATCAAAGCTCTCATATTCTTTGGAAAGAACACTCGGATCAGGCTATTCATACTTTCTGGCTTCCTCAGTAACCACCCGCGGGATTTTTCATGCTTGCGTATTTTGAACATTATTTGGCTGAATATGTATAACAGCAGGATGCAATTAATGGCTGTTTAGCTGGAAAATCAATACTAAAAAGTACACGCAACTGCATGTGGGCTGCTCTGGCCGTTATCGACCACGACGTACTGAGTTTGCCAGGTGTGTGACATACAACCAGGAGAAAACCATGAAGGCAGCCTTGTTCAGTGGAGTTGATCAGCCTGTTGTCATTGCGGAAGTCGCTGACCCGACACCCGGTCACGGCGAGGTGGTTGTTAAGGTCGGATGCTGCGGAATATGCGGTACGGATGTTCATATGACCGCTGATCATGTCTTTGCTCCACGGCCCGGCTCAGCACTCGGCCACGAATTCTCCGGCGAAGTGGTAGCGCTTGGTGCGGGGGTGGATCGGTTAAAGATTGGCGACAAAATCGCTGTCATGCCGATGTCAGGTTGCGGATCTTGCGCCGCCTGTCATGCGGGCCACCCCTATGCTTGCGCACAACGGAAATCGATGTCCGGGGGCTTCGGCGAATACGCACTCGCCAGCGCCGCCTTTGCAACCAGGTTGCCGGCAGCGCTTTCACTCGCTGATGGCGCTCTGGTCGAACCTTTGGCATCAGCGTTGCGTAGTGTGTCCATGAGCCGCCTCACGCAGGGAGCAAAAGTCATGGTCATCGGTGCGGGTGCGATGGGGTTGGCAACCGTATTCTGGGCGCGGCGTCTTGGCGCGGGCAACATTGTCGTTACCGCGCGTTCGAATTGGCGCGAAGCTCTGGCACTGAAAATGGGTGCCGACCAATTTATCGTCAGCGACGAAGCGCTGGCCAGGAATGTCAATACCGCACTGGGTGGCCCGCCTGATATTGTCTTTGAAGCTGCGGGAGTTCCCGGCATGATCACGCAAGCCGTGAATCTGGTGCGTCCGCGCGGCACTGTGCTGGCCGAAGGTGGCTGCATGCAGGCCGATCAATTCATCCCCTTCATCGCCATGTGCAAGGAAGTCTGCATGCAATTTTCGGCAGCCTATACCTTGAATGACTTTCAAATTGCGGTGGACACCCTGGATCGTGGCGCAATTGAACTGCGCAGCTTGATTACCGAAACCCTATCGCTTGAAGCAATGCCAGCTGCGCTGGAGTCATTGCGTGGCAGCAATCAGCAATGCAAGGTGATGATCGACCCGTGGATGGCTTGAGTGTTCGGCCGTACGGCTCACAATAACCTCGGAGGAACGCTTGCCGGTTTCAGATCGCCGCTTTAATTTAATTAGCCGGGCAATTTCAAATTTAACTTACAAGGACAGAAGAAATACCATGTCGAACGAAGATCCTACCTCATGGATGTACAGCAAGTCAGTAGATGACTTTGGCGTTGTCACTGATGCCGACGATTACTTTCATCCCCTTGACAGCAACCCGCCGGGGGCAAATGTCACCGAGACGTATTTTTTTGCCTTCTCGGTTCCCGAAGAGCGCATCCATTCTTTCCTCTACCTCACAATGCGCCCCAATCTCGGGGTGCTGGGCGGTGGAGTCCATGTTTTCCAGGGCCACAAGAGCCATTATTTGGCCTCGGAATGTTACAACTGGCTGGATAATCTCGACACTTCGCATATCAACCGCGACAACGGTACAGTGACGCTGCCCAGTGGTTTTGTGCTGAAAATCAACAAGCCATTCCACGAACACGAATTGTCATTCGAAGACAAGTATGCCGACAACCGCTTTCATCTGTTCCAGCGGGCGGCGATGCCACCCGCCGTACGTGGCGGCAACAAGCACATCGAGCAGAATATGAAAGTCGAGGGCGAACTTGTACTGCGCGGCAAGAAATACCGGGTTGACTGCTACAGCGTTCGCGATCGCTCCTGGGGCGAGCATCGCCCGGAGGCTCCGATGCATGTTTCACCTTATACCTGGATCACGGTTGGCAGTGCCGACTTCGCCATGAATATTGCCAGCTTCGATGACATGAGCCAGTATCCAGAGCAAGATGGCAGCATCATCATTCCTCCCAGGTTGCTGACCGACGGGTGGGTGTATCGCGACAAGGCATTGACCCGCATCGTGTCATGCACGCGCAAGACTATCCGCTCTGATCAACTGGTACCGCAGGAACACATCATTGAAGCCACCGACAAGCTTGGCCGCAACTACAAGCTGCATGGAAAAACGGTTGCCTCAAGCCTGGTGGTTGCTCGCAAGAACGCCCTGTTACAACATGCTTTGATGAAGTGGGATGTAAATGGCGTCGCGCGCTGGGGTGAAAGCCAGGATCTGCATTGGAATGACTTTGAGCGCCAGTTCAGAAAATAAGAACTGTCTACGCCCATGACGGCGCTTGGGGCTACGAAATGTTAAGGGGAAAGCATTGTTAATTTCGAGCCAAAGGATGACGGAATCGATACTCGAAACTCTCGATCGCTTGCAACAACGCAGCGACTTGCCCAAGGACGCCATCTTTGACCTCAGCGTAATCGCCACGGCATTGCGCCATGCACAGCATGTCGAAACTTCCAATGGCGATGACATACGCGAACATGGCAGGCGGTTCGCTGAATTGCTGCAAGCCATGAAAGTCAGCGAAATCGTTGCCACAGCGCCCGACAAGCGGGTGAACGCCCTGCTCGGTACCATAATCGATGCTGCCAGCAGTACTGCGTCATCACCGTTGCAGGGCAATTTCCTGAAGCAGGCTTTCATCAAATTTCTTTATTTTGCCGACCAGCAATTTGCAGAGATTGTCCGCATCGCTCCGGATATTGCGCTGCCACTGTTCGCCGACTTTACATCCATGCTGCTAAGACAGCACAACAGCCTTGTTCTGTTTGGGAAACACGATACCAACAGTGAGCCCGAAGTGTCACCTGGCGACAGGTTAACCGAAGCAAATCTCACGGCGTACTTTCAGGAAAAACTTGCTGATGCCACTGCCTCGGCAACAAAACTGATGACGCTGACCGGCGGTTTCGGCAAGGAAACCACCTTGTTTTCCTTGAGCAGCAAGACATTGAATGCTGATCTGGTGCTGCGTCGAGATTCGCCTATCGATGTCTATAAAAAGTTGGATTGCCACACTGCTACCAGGGAATATCCTTTGCTGAAGGCGGTTCATTCGCGCGGATTTCCCGCGCCGGAGCCGATATTGTTGGAAGAAAAGCCGCTAATTATCAAAGGCCCGTCATTTACCATCATGCGTCGCATACCAGGCGTTGCTGTCGGCGATGCTACCGGCGGCCAGGGGATGGTATCCGCCGAGTTAACCAGGACACTGGCGCAAGTTGCAGCGCGCCTGCATTCGACAGAGCCGCTGACAGAACTTTCCAATATTCCCGCATTCGATTCCGCGCTGTGGAAAATGACGGCCAGTGAATGCGCGCGCACTTACATCGAAGCCAGTTACCAGCGATATCTGAATACTTCCCACCTGCCGATGCCGGTACTGCATGGCTTGTATAGTTGGCTATTGGCGCATGTGCCCATAACGGACGAACCTCCCGCACTGGTGCACGGAGATATCGGTTTTCACAACCTGTTGTTAAACGAAGGGGAATTGAGCGCCGTACTCGACTGGGAGTTTGCCCACGTCGGAGACCCGGCGGAAGACATCGGCTACATCCGCAGTTTAATGGCTAATCAGCTCGACTGGCCGCGCTTCATTGCCGAGTACCAGGGAGCAGGTGGAACAATTCCGAGCGAAGAACGCGTGCGCTTTTTTGAAATATGGGCTCAGGTGCGCAATGCGACCTCGAGCGTTATAACTGTTGACCACTTCAAGGCGGGACGTTATCGCAACATCAGGTACGGCTGGCTGGTTTTTCGCTACATGCCGCATTTCATCGCACAAGCTGAAACATTGATCGCCAATTTCGACAAATACTGATTTACCGACAACAGGAGCAAATGACATGAGTCGTACAGCATTGGTGGTAGGTGCCGCAGGAGGCGTTGGCGGTGCTTTGGTCAAACAACTGCTGGAAGCAGGCTACCACGTCATTGGCACGGTGCTTGATGACGCTGAAGCAAGCCGGCTTAAGACACAGTCGCCCGGGGTGGCAGAAATCATCAAGCTTGACCTGACTGACGCCGATAGTGTGGCGAACGAAATCAGGAAACGTGTTTCTGCTGTCGATGCAGTCGTCGTCTGTGCGGCGATTGCCCCGCATGGGTCGCTTGAAATCATGCCGCTCGCCGATTTGCGCCGCACGCTCGAAATCAATACCGTCTCTGATCTGGCGATATACCAGGCCACGATGCCGTTACTGCGTGCTTCCAAAGGCCGGATCCTGTTCATCAGTTCCTGGGCCGGGAAAATTGGACTGCCCTTTCTTGGCCACTATGTTGCCTCCAAGCATGCGCTGGAGGGTTTGGGCGATGTAATGCGTCGCGAAGCGAAAAAATTCGGTGTCAAAGTAATTCTGGTCGAAGCCGTCGGCATACGCACGCCGATGGCCTCCTCTCAGAAGACAGCCGTCGCCCTTCACCGAGCCTCGTTGTCGCCTGCCGATGCAGCCCTCTACGGCGACCTGTACGACAATTATTCCAATTTGCTCGATGGTGGATGGGAGAACTCGGTCGAGCCGTCGGCGGTTGCTGAAATCATTGTTTCGGCATTGACTGTCGAGCACCCCGCAGCACGCTATCATGCCTGCGAACGGGCAAAATATTTCTGCGAAGTTGCGAAGAAGCCAGATGCCGAAATCGATAACCTTATCGCCAAATTCTGGGGCAGCTAGGCACATTCCGCACTATTCACAGGGTGGCTGTCGCTACCTTGATCACCGTTTCAGTCTCAATTCGGACGGCTTCGAGGCCGCGAGTTACGGCGAGCAGTGGCATGTTGCGTACGGACTGCTCCATCGCGTCCTGGATGGCAGTACGGATAACGGTGAGATTCTGGAATTGGAAATTCTGCATACCGAGATCAAACCATTGGAAGATGAATGAGATTTCCAGCAGGCATGCTTGGAAGTTTTACCCTCGTTTTCGGTGGGGTGCCTTTGGCTGGCGGTCAGAGCCAGCGATTAACCATAGTCTGCTTTGCAGAGACAATGCCCAACACGTACAATCGGCCAGGAGCGGTCATAGGAGTATATCGTTCCAATTCGCATAGCGGAACGATGCAGTATTGAAGAATGTCACTGCAGGTTTGTTGCTTAAAAGTGCTTATCTTCACCCACCAGAACGCAGCAATTTCGGCCTTTGCGCTTAGCTTCATAAAGGGCTCTATCAGCATAATCAACAAGTCCTTCTGATGATTCAACTTCAGCGTCTGGAAACGAGGCGCAGCCAATTGACACGGTAACTGAACAGCCGTCGATTGAGAGGTTGCTAATTTCCAGTCTTAGCCTTTCCGCGATGTTGAAAGCAGTAATACTCGGCGTTTCTGGGAGGATGGCAAGGAATTCCTCTCCGCCGTAACGGCAAGCGAAATCTTGCTGACGTAAAGCAGACTGCATTACTTTGGCAACTGATTTCAGAACTTTATCCCCCATCGCGTGGCCATGCTTATCGTTGAATTTCTTGAAGTGGTCTACGTCCAGCATGAGGATAGATAAAGAATGCTTGTAACGCTGGGATCTCGCCAGTTCAGTCCATAGGGTTTCATTAAGAAAGCGGCGGTTATACAAGCCCGTCAAGCCGTCGATAGTCGACAACTTGCGTAATTCGTTTTCCAAATTCTTCTCTACTGTGATGTCGCGAATCAGCAAGGCGCTCCCGGCGATGCGGCCGTCATCTGCTTTGATGCGAGCAGCCTGGGCGGAAAGAATTCGTTCCCCGCGCTGAAAAATCTCAGGATTGCCTGCTGGATCGTTAAGTAGGCGGTTCATCAGCTCATTGTCATCGAGAACCTCGATAAAATTGCCACGAATTATGTCATGTGGGGATTTTCCAAGTAACATTTCTGCCGCAGAATTAACCAGTGTGATCCGGTCATTGGCATCAGCAACGATGATAGCTTCCTTAGCCGAGCGGATTATCGTGGTCAATTTGTCCTGCTCTATCTGCATGCCAATTTGGGTTCGAAGCAGTTCAGCCGTCATGGTATTGAAGCTTCTTGACATTTGAGCAATTTCGTCTTCGCCCCTGACGACGACTCTACTGTTGAGATCGCCGCCAGCCGCTTTACTCATGGCGTTCGTGACCTGAGTGATGGGTTTGGTAACGGAATAGCGCAGGATGGCAGCAGTAAAAATCAGGGTGAGGAACAGGCTGGCGATGATCAATGCTAGTGCTTGATGATGAGCAATTGAAAGATCCTGCTCCATGGCAGCCAGTGAAACTGAAAATTTGACAAAGCCAAGAATCTTGGCATCTTCTCTATGGCATGACCAACAATCCTTACTGGCCATTATTGGGGCAATGACAGTCAGGTTTGGAAAACCACCCTGATCCTTGGCATAAATAGCAACAGGTTTGCCACCGATTGCAGCTTGAATAAGTTCAGGCAATCTGTCTGACATGACGTGAACCACATTCTCTTTGCCACGTTCAGAAAAGGTTGTTTTTCCTAGTTGCTTATTGATGGAGCGTATGGTTCGGTTGTCCTGAAAAGCTTCGTCACCGTCGATACGCAAAATGCGAAAATCCTGGGCACCTTCGACCGTCTTGAGGCCGGTAGAAATGGACGGTCCCACGTCGGCGTCCCCCGCCAACATGACATCCCGCATACTTTCTATGACCGCCATAACAGTCTGTACCATTGAGCGCTCATTGTAGTAACGCATAGCCTTCTCTTGGGTATGCGAGTATGTCCATAGGCTGACTGTCATGCCTACGCTAGCAGCCAAGCCAACGATTAAAAGTATTTTCTGCGCAAGGCTACGAAAGTTCATAAGTCAGCAATTATTTGGGTATTGCGTATAAAAGCCCTGAAAATTGGCAAATTACAGGATTGTGATAAGCACTTGCGATTTTACAAATCGCAAGTGTATGTTATTGCGTAGTTTAGGCTGAATGGCTGCTCATTGCCGAACCGAGTCCTGCAACGAGACGTAAGCCAAATCTCATGTGGCTACATTCTCATCGCAGTACCATGCAAAGAGGAAATAAATCACGGATTCCGAACAGTCGGCAATAAAAGCACGACGGCAATGCGAGGCGATGGTGAAATGGGTGGGTCGGCAAGTGTTGAAGGAATAACAATCTTGGTCAGCGCCCATTCTGGGGGCAAAGCAATTTCGGTTTGAGGTAGGGCCATACGGCATCAAGCATGCTGTCCTGAGCGTTTTCGTTGGGATGCAAGCCATCGGCCTGCATCATGTCCGGCTGCACGGCGACACCGCATACAAAACAGGGCACCAGGACGATTCCCTCTCTGCGTGCCACTTCTGCATACAGTTTCGCTACTGCTTCAGCATAAGCCTTGCCGTAATTCGGTAGCACCGGGGCTTCGAGCAACACCACCCAATTGCCATTCGCCCTGGCTTCGCGAATCAGGGTTGTCAAATTCTGGCGAATCACCTTGGGTGGCGTGCCGCGCAGGATGTCGTTGGCGCCCAGTTCGATCAGTACGCCCTGTGGCCGCTGTCGGCCGAGGGCCGGCGCCAGGCGCTGCAGGCCATTCTGCGTGGTGTCGCCACTGACACTGGCATTGACCACATGCCATTGCGGGGTGCTCTTTTTCATGCGTGCTTCAAGTCGATCCACCCAGCCTTGTCCCGGTGCGAGACCCAGGCCAGAACTCAGGCTGTCGCCAACGACCAGCAGCAAGCATTGGCCTGCGAGCGCCCAAGCCGGCAGCCACAACAACGACAATAGAAGCACAGTATGTAACTGAAAGCGATAATGCATTCATTCACCCTTATCCAAGCTTACATCAATGACATTACCTGCAAACGTTGTCATGGCAAATGCGCTCTCGCAACGCGTGACCACTGCCGATGGCACGCTCGACATACTCAGCGAAATCGAACTTGCCGTCAAAGTTGGTGAAACGCTCGCCATTACCGGCGCTTCCGGCTCCGGCAAATCGACATTGCTGGCCCTGCTGGCGGGGCTCGATCAGCCGACAGCGGGAGAAGTCTTTTTGTTCGGCCAGCGACTCAGCGATCTCGACGAAGACGCGCGCGCCCGCTTGCGTGCCGGCCGTGTCGGATTCGTGTTCCAGTCGTTCCAGCTGTTGCCTGCGCTCACCGCACAGGAAAACATCCTGCTGCCGCTGGAACTGTCCGGACGTTCTGATGCGAATGAGCGCGCCGCCCACTGGCTCGACCGCGTCGGTCTCTCTGCGCGCGCCACGCATACCCCGCACCAGTTGTCCGGCGGCGAACAGCAACGCGTTGCCATCGCCCGCGCCTTTGCCGCCGACGCACAGATCGTTTTCGCAGACGAACCCACCGGCAACCTCGATGCTGAGACCGGGGTGCGAATCATCGACATGCTGTTCGATCTCAACGCTGCGGCTGCCACCACGCTGATCCTTGTCACCCATGACGTGGCGCTGGCCTCACGCTGCCAGCGCCGAGTACGCTTGGTCGCAGGACGTATCGCGGAGTGAATGCTCACATGAAATGGCTGCGCCTGGGATTGCGGCTGCTTGGGCGAGAACGCGCCAGCGGCGAATGGCGCGTTCTGCTGCTGGCGCTGGTCATCGGTGTCGGCAGCGTCAGCACCACCGGATTCCTCGGTGATCGTTTGAAGCGCGCCATGAGCGAACAGGGTGCCGGCTTTCTCGGCGCCGACCTGCTGGTAACCAGCCCTCGCCCGATCGAAAGCTGGCCGCGCCACAAACTTCGCACCAGCAGCGCACTCGAATTTACCAGCATGGTGAGTCGCGGCGAGGCCTTCCAGCTTGCCACCGTGCGCGCGGTCGACAGGGCTTATCCCTTGCGCGGCACGGTGCGCATCGCATCTGCTCCGCTTGCAGCCAGTGCGCCGCGTCCGGCACAGCCGCCGGCCGGCGCCGTATATGTCGATCCGCAATTGCTGCCGTTGCTCGGCGCACAGGTAGGGGATACGGTGCAGATCGGCGCCGCCAGCTTCCGCATCGCCGGCGTGGTGATGGAAGAGCCGGGCCAGCTCGGCGGGGTGTTCGGTCTCGCCCCGCGTGTGTTTCTGCGCGCCGATGAAGTTGAACAAACCCGTGTGCTGCTGCCCGGCAGCCGCGTAAGCTATCTCTATCAGTTTGCGGGTGAAGCCGAACCGCTCGCGGCTTTCAGCGACGCACTAAAACTAGAACTCAACGGCACCCAGCGACTGATTGGCGCTCGCTCGGGGGTCGAGACTTTGCGCGGGGCGTTCGCCAACACCGACCGCTACATCCAGCTCACCGCGCTCATCAGCCTGCTGCTGGCAGTGGTTGCCATCGCCATTGCCGCCCATCGTCATGCCCTGCGCCATTACGATCAGGCGGCGTTGCTGCGCTGCTTCGGTGCGACGACGGCACAACTGCGCACACTGTATGCCACCCAGTTATTGGCATTGGGGCTGTTGGGCTGCGTCATCGGTGTGGCGACAGGTGCACTGACGCAGCAGTTGCTGGCACGCCTGGTCCTGCCCAATGCCCTGACCCGCCTGCCTGAGCTCGGCATTGCACCGGTCGGCGCCGCCATCGCCAGCGGTTTGCTGGCACTTGCCGGTGCCAGCCTGCCGGCCCTGATGCGCCTGATCCGCGTACCACCGTTGCGCGTCCTGCGCCGCGATTTGCCGCCGTTGTCTGTTGGCGCATGGGTCACTGCGGCTGTCAGCGGCACGGCGCTGCTGCTCCTGATCGTCTGGTATGCGGGCGATGCCAGACTGGTTGGCATTTTTGTCGGCGCACTGGCCGCATTGGTCGCCGTGCTGGCGCTGCTGGCGCGCCTGGCGCTGGTCGCCGGCCGTGGTGTCCAGCGCATGGCGCACGGCCCGCTGCGCTTCGGCCTTGCGCAACTGCTGCGTCATCGCTTCGACAGCTCGCTGCAGCTCGGCGCCTTCACGCTGGCATTGTTCCTGGTGGCGTTGCTGGCACTGGTACGTGGCGATCTGGTTGCCGACTGGCGCCGGCAATTGCCTGCGGATGCACCCAACTATTTTCTGGTGAATATTGCACCCGACCAGCAGCAAACGTTTGCCAGGTATCTGTCGCAACACCGGCTCAAGTCATCCGCACTCTATCCCATGGTACGCGGCCGTCTGGTCAGCAAGAACGGTGCGCTGATAGCCGCCACGCTGCCGCCGGAAGAACGCGACAACAACAGCTTGCGGCGCGAACTCAACCTCACCTGGACCGCCACGCTGCCTGCCAACAATGTCGTGCTGGACGGGCATTGGCATGGGGAGAGTCATGCCGCCGAAATCTCTGTCGAATCCGGCATGGCCGAGCGCCTGAAGCTCGCCCTCGGCGACCAGATCGGTTTTCAGATTGGCGACCAGATGCTCGCTGCGCGCATCACCAGCATCCGCAGCGTGAAATGGGGCTCGATGCAACCCAACTTCTTCGTTATCTTCGCCCCCGGTCAACTGGATAACCTGCCCACCAGTTCCATCGCCAGCATTCGTGTCCCGCCGGGCTCGGCAGGCGTACTGCCCGACTTCGTCAGAAATTTCCCCGGCATTACCGTGATTGCCCTCGACAAACTCATCGCCAATATCGAAGCCGTCTTCGCGCAAATCATCGGCGCAATTCAATTGCTGCTTGGTTTCCTGCTTGCGGCCGGCATGGCCGTGGTCGTCGCTACGCTGTTGGCCAGTCTTGATGCGCGAAAGCAGGAGGCAGTTCTGTTGCGCACCATGGGCGCCCAGCGTGCCTGGCTGGCCAAGGGGCTGTGGAGCGAATTCATTGCGCTCGGCGTGCTGGCCGGTCTGCTCGCCGGCGTCTGTGCCGAAGTTGCCATGGCGCTGATCGCGCAGCATCTGTTAGAGCTGCCACCGCGGCTGCACCCCTGGCTGTGGCTGGCACTGCCGCCGGGCGGTGCCCTGCTGGTCGGGACAAGCGGCTGGCTCACCACGCGGCATATAACGCGGGTGCCGCCAATGCAGACGATTCGCGAGATGAATTAAATAACATGAAGCCATGCGTGCGAATACACTACGTTGAAACGCCATGGAAACAGTTACGCAAAACACGATATACGATGATGAAGCGAAAGCACCATGACTAGCGCTCTAGCGTTTCTCCTTGTCGGCGGGCTGTTGCTTACCATGGGTTTGACTTCTTCGATGCTCAAACGATTGCCGGTCACACCAGCCATCATCTATCTGGCAGTTGGGGTACTGATCGGGCCGACGGTGCTGAATTTTTTTCACTTCAATCCGCTCAAGGAATCGGCGCTGCTGGAAACACTGACGGAAGTGGCCGTGTTGATTTCGCTGTTTTCCGCGGGCATCAAAATGCCCGTGCCGGTTAGTTTCGCGCGCTGGCGCACTCCGATTCTGCTGGCATTCGTATCCATGTCGGTCAGCGTTGGCATGGTGGCTGCCTTCGCCTACTATCTACTCGGCCTGCCGATTGGCGCCAGCGTCTTGTTGGGCGCGATCCTGGCGCCCACTGATCCGGTACTGGCGACCGATGTGCAGATCCGTCATCCCGGCGACCGCGACCAACTTCGCTTCACCTTGACTTGCGAGGCGGGCATGAACGATGGCAGCGCGTTTCCGTTCGTGATGCTGGGAATGGGATTGCTCGGGCTGCACGAGATTGGCGACTTCGGTCTGCGCTGGGCCATGGTCGACGTGCTGTGGGCCACGATAGCGGGAATCTTTATCGGGGTTATTTTCGGCGTTGAACTGGCGCGTTTGTGCTGGAAGCTGCGCGGAGAGTCACCCGAATCCATGCTCATGGACGACTTCCTCGGTCTCGGCCTGATCGGTGTCGTGTACAGCTTGAGTCTGATGGCCGGTGCATGGGGCTTTCTGGCAGTATTTTTTGCTGCCGTCGCCCTGCGTCAGACTGAACTCAAATTGGCCGGCGCAAGCCAGGCTACTCCGGGCTGTCCGCCAACCGACAGCATCATGCTGGCAGCTGCGGGCGCAAGCCCTGATAACGAGCAAGCGCCGACGGTCAGTGGAGGGTCGCTGGTATTCAAGGAACATCTGGAGCGGCTCTCGGAAGTGACGCTCGTTCTGCTGGTCGGTGGCACTCTGTATCTCGATTCGTGGAGCTGGAGGGCAGTGGCGCTTGCGCTGTTTTTATTTACGGTGGTGCGCCCGGTCAGCGTCCTCTCCAGCCTGTTGGGTACCCGCACTTCATGGCCGATGCGCGGCATGGTGTGCTGGTTCGGGGTACGCGGCATCGGTTCACTTTATTACCTGATGTATGCGATACAACACGGTCTTCCAGAGGATCTGGCATTGCAACTTATCCAATTGACGCTGATTGCCGTTTCGCTTTCAATTCTCGTCCACGGCACCAGCGTAAAACCGCTCATGGGCCGCTTTTTGCGTTACCGCAAGCATTTGCCAAACTCCTGAGGATTTTCCGGATTCGATCAGTACTGCTGTGATGAAATGGGCGCTTGTCTCGCAGCAGAACATCGCTCTGACCGAGAATCATATCTGGCAGTTGCATGCAATCTGCTGCAATACAGCGAGCAGGACACTATTCGAACCGGGGCGCCAAACTGGGGGTAGCCTTGGCTCTAGATCAGCTTGGTCCGAAAATATCGGGTCAGGTCAGCGGCTCAAAATTAGTCGGCTTTATCCCTGACCTTCAACTCCTGCAGGCGCTGGCGGTAGGCCTCGAATTTGGCCTTGGTCTCTTCAACCTCTTTCTTCTTTTCATCAATAGTGGCCTGTTGCTCTACCAGTGCGGTCTCATTGCGTGCAATCTTCTTTTTCAAGTCGCGTGGCAGCGGCTTGTTCTTGAAAAACTCGGTGTCAGTCGCCAATTTTTTCTTGGACTTGATCAGATCTTCCAGATTCTCCTCGGATGATTTGATTGAGCGCTCCAGTTCACCAACAGCACGGTCACGTGCCGCGTCAAGATCCTTCTCATTGGCATAGGTGCTGAGCAAAGCCAGATCAGATCGCTGTTGCTGTTGCGCGGCCTCAGCCCTGTCGCGTTTTTTCTTTTGCTCGGCATCCACGGCTGCCTGCTGTGCTTCGGTAAGCGGCGCTGCTATGTTGCGCACGCGAGTCCCCGCCTCGTTGTATTCGACATAGGCGCGGTTACGGCAGGCTACGGGCAATACATCGCCGCAACGCTGCTGCCCTCTTTCGTCGGCACAGCAAAAAGTCCGTGCCGCATGCGCTGCTGGCGCAGCGAGGCCCAGCAAGAGCATGGTGGTCACAGCTAGATAAGTGGTGCGGTTTGACATATTCCTCGACATTTTCAGGCCCCCCGTATTCCATACTGTTGGCGATAATGGCTTACTGCATCCAGATTACGTTCCAGTTCCCGGTTTCCGGCCAGGAAAACAATCAAATCTTCCAGCGTGGCGATGCTCAATACCGGCATGTTATAGCCCCTTTCGACTTCTTGCACTGCCGACAGGTCACTGCTGCCCTTTTCCTGGCGGTCAAGGGCAATCACGACGGCAGCTGGCATGGCCCCCGCGGCACGGATCAATTCAACCGATTCGCGCACGGAGGTACCGGCCGAGATAACGTCGTCGACAATCAGTGTGCGGCCAGTGAGCGGCGCGCCGACCAGCATGCCGCCTTCGCCATGATCCTTGGTTTCCTTGCGGTTGTAGCAGAAGGGCAGGTTGCAGCCATGGCGCGACAGCGCGATGGCAATACCGGCAACCAGCGGAATGCCCTTGTAGGCGGGGCCGAACAGGATGTCGAATTCAAGGTTGGAGGCGAGGATTGCCCGCGCATAATAATCGCAGAGGCGATCAAGGGAGGCACCATCGTTGAACAGCCCGGCATTGAAAAAATAGGGCGACAGCCGCCCGGCCTTGGTCTTGAATTCACCGAAACGCAATGCATTCCGCTCGCAGGCGAAAGCAATGAACTGGCGGCTAAAATCCTGTTTTGTCATGAGGACTGATTCTACAGGTTCCGCCGCAGGGCCGGCCCAAGGCGGAACAAGTCACAACACGGAGCGGGCGAAGCCCGCGAACCACGGTCACCTCCTTCCTCGGGAAGGAGGTTGGGAGGAAGGTTTTAATCATGCTCAGAATTGTCTCGCTGAATCTCAATGGCATCCGTTCCGCCGCCAGCAAGGGCGTCTTCGACTGGCTCGCCGCATCGGGCGCCGATATCGTCTGCCTGCAGGAACTCAAGGCGCAGCTGCCAGACCTGAGCGCACAGATGCTGGCCCCCACCGGCTACAAGGGCTGGTTCCATTGCGCCGAGAAGAAAGGCTACAGCGGCGTCGGCATTTATTCGCGGCATTCCCCGGCCCGCATCAGCGAGGGTATCGGCAATGCCGAGTTTGATACCGAAGGACGTTATCTGCGCGTTGATTTCGACACGCCTCAACACAAGCTTTCTGTAATTTCGCTCTACCTGCCCTCCGGTTCCAGTTCGCCCGAACGCCAGGAAGCCAAGTTCCGCTTCATGGAATTATTTTTCCCCCTACTCAAATTATTGCGCGAGGAAGGCCGCGAAATCGTTCTCTGCGGCGACTGGAACATCGCACACAAGGAGATCGATCTCAAGAACTGGAAGGGCAACCTCAAAAACTCTGGTTTCCTGCCCGAAGAGCGAGCATGGCTGACACAGGTATTCGATGAAATCGGCTGGGTCGATGTCTACCGCCGCCTGCACCCCGAAGCCATGGGCGAAGCTTACACCTGGTGGTCGAATCGCGGCCAGGCGCGCGCCAAGAATGTCGGCTGGCGCATCGACTACCAGATCGCCACGCCTGGCATTGCAGCAACGGTGCATGCTGCCTCGGTCTACAAGGACAGGTTCTTCAGCGATCACGCGCCGCTGATTGTCGATTACGGCTGGAAGCCGTGAATCGCAGTCAGGGTTCTCCACTCGGCGCACTGCTTGCCGCCTTGAAAAAAGGGGGCTTGGCAAGCCAAAGAAGAAATATCATCGAAATAACAACAATGGAGAGGCCGAGATAGATTTCATTAAAGGCAATCTGATAGGCCTGCCGGCTGATCATGGTGTCGAGTTTTGTCATGGCCAATTGCATGTTGCCATGTCCTAATGAGGTTACGGCCGCCTGTGCGGTTGCGTTGGAGGGGATGATTGATTCCGACAATTGTGCATGGTGAATGATGGCGCGATGGTTCCACACATAAATCGTTATCGAAGCGGAGAAACTTGCTCCCAGATTGCGCACGAAGGTATTGAGCCCGGCGCCGTCGGCAATTTCGTTTCCGGCCAGATCGGAAAACAGAATGGTCAGCAGGGGCATGAAAAAAAAACGCTATGCCAATGCCCTGGATCAATTGCAATAAAGCGATGTGATTAAAGTCGACATCGAGATTGAAAAGGCTGCGCATATAGTACGTCCATGCGTATATCAGCAATGCCCCCGTCGCCATCATGCGCAATTCGAAATGTTGGACGTATTTCGCCATCACTGGCGTTAGGAGAATCGGAAATATTCCCATCGGCGCCGTCGCCAGGCCGGACCAAAATGCCGTATAGCCCAATTGGGTTTGCTGCCAAAGCGGCAACAACAGGGTGCTGCTGAAAAAAGCCCCAAAGGAGAAGGTATACGCAAGCGTGCCGATCGAAAAATTGCGATGGCGGAAGATGCGCAGGTTGACGATAGGGTGCTGTTCCGTCAATTCCCAGATCAGGAACACCGCGATCGATATTGCCGAAACGATAGCCAGCACGATAATTTGCGTCGACTCGAACC
>JBASWL010000113.1:0-3018 GCA_049276455.1 Georgfuchsia sp.
TGAATACCAAAACTCGCGCTTCAATATCCACTACATTTGCGCCCCTTCGATTTCAGTACGCAAACTCGTCCTCGCTTCAAAAACTCAGCAAGCACCTACACCTATCGGTTGTCCTAAATTTTAAAGAGCGACCGCATTTCGTGACGTTTTCGTTACGGCATGCGGTGAAGAGGTGCGCATTATAGAGATAGAAAATCGTTGGTCAATACTTATTTGAGATCGTTTGAAAGTATTCTTAAAAATAAAGTGGAACTGAGGCTAAACCAGTAATCAGATCCGGGAAGTGGCTCGGGTGGCGACTGGCTGGAATGAGCTGACGATTGAATACATGCTGCACGTCGGTGCTGTAGCGCTGGTTGCCAGTACACCGCTTGCTGCCAAAATTGGGCCGCCATATTGCTTCTGGGAGATTGAATCTTGTGTCGATTATTGCCAGGATTGCATCAACTAGCCAGCGACGTGGCATGATCTCGACCGTCAGTTACCGATCACAACCTCATTTTCACTCTCTATGAGCTTAATGCCCTTCGAGGCTGCCAAGGCCGCCCTGCTCGCCTCTGCGACTCCCGTTTCAGAAACCGAGGACATTGATCTGGCCACCGCCTATGGCCGTGTTTTGGCACGTGATCTGGTGTCGCCCATGACCATCCCGCCATTCTCCAATGCTGCAATGGACGGATATGCACTGCGTGCTGGCGACGTGGTGACCAGTGGCACGCGATTGCCGGTAAGCCAGCGCATGGCCGCAGGTGACGTAGCACAGCCGCTGCAGCCAGGCAGTGCCGCGCGCATCTTCACTGGTGCCCAGGTACCAGAAGGAGCCGACACTGTGGTAATGCAGGAGTACTGTGCAGCCGATGGCGACAGTGTGAGGATCGATACCGTGCCTTCTCTCGGCGATCATGTTCGACTCGCTGGTTCAGATATAACATCAGGACAGAAGATTCTGCCCGCGGGCAGCAGACTGTCAGCGGCTGCCCTCGGTCTGGCCGCATCGGTGGGCATTGCCAGCGTCACGGTGCACCGCCGCCTGCGTGTCGCGATTTTCTTCACTGGCTCTGAACACACCATGCCTGGCGAACCGCTGCCTCCCGGTCACATCTACAACTCCAACCGCTATGTAATGCGCGGTTTCCTCGAAGATATCGGTGCGGATATCATCGACCTTGGCATCATCCATGACGACTGGGATACCACTCGAGCGGCACTGCCGCAGTTCGCTCCGAAGGGCGCATCGACGTATGGAAGATCGCATCCAAGCCCGGCAAGCCCCTCGCCTTCGGCTCGGTTTGCGGCAAAAATCGCGAAACTGCCTTCATCAGTTTACCAGGCAACCCGGTCTCCGTTTGGTGCGGCCTGCTAATGCTGGTTGCGCCATTCTTACGGCGTTGCCAGGGCTATTCAATGATTGAGATGCCACCTCAGTCATTGCGCGCCGACTTCGACTACACCGTACAGGGCAATCGTCTGGAGTTCGTGCGTGTGCGGCGCAATACCGGAGGCGGACTGGACATATATCCAACACAGGATTCTGCAATCATATCGTCAGCCGTTTGGGCAGATGGCGTTGCGGCGATATCCGCCGGCACAACGGTTTACCTTGGTGACATGGTCGCATTCGTACCCGGGCCTCGTTGCTGACCATGACATCTTTTCGAGGCTCAAACATTCGGCGATGGGCTAACGTCGCCCTGCGCGGACTTCATTTGGTCGCCGTGATCGTGCTGGGTGCCAGCTTGCTCGGCGCCCCGGTTAACGCATTCAATGCCCCTGTCGCCGTCGTTTCTTCGGGAATTGCGGTACTGATTCTTGATCTGTGGAGAAATCCTGACCACATGCGTCAAGTGGCGGGGCTGGCTGTCATTGCGAAGCTGGCATTATTGGCCCTGATGATTTTTAATGAAGCCACCCGGCCACTATTGTTCTGGATAATCGTAGTCTGGTCCGTTCTGTTTTCCCATGCCCCGGCCAGCTTTCGCCATGCGATCATCTTCGGCAACAAGTAGTCGACCCGCTAAATAACGCCACACCTGCGCCGATCACGATCTTGTCAAATACAACATACATGCATATGTATTATTCTGGTTTAAGAGCTTTTGCATAGTTCGGCCAATTAGTCGCTTTTCTTGCGCCTAACAGCGAGCAATTTTTCATTCTGGCAAAGCGTGCTGCCGTAGGTGATGAACTCATGTATGTCTGCCTCATCAAAGCGCCTCAGCGATGCCACACATTCATCCACCGAATCAATGGCAACAATCCAGCATCCCCTCGTTAGTACCAATTTGGCGGTTCCATGAGTTCGATGTGGTGGAAGCACAGATCAGGAACACTTTCCGATCCGTATCATTAATCAGTGCGTCAAGAAACTCGACAAGCTTGTCGGCGTTGAATGCGTCATCAATAATCATCCAGCGGGTCTTGCCCTGATTCGTCACGGTGGCAATCATCGACAGCTTTTGCCGTGTGCCGCCCACCGCGTATGCCACGGGTGTATTGCCAGCCGGCGCATAGCTACGGCGGCGAACATCCGTATTGACCAGCGCGGCCTCGTCACCCCGGTGAATCTCCGCGCCTTCAGCCTTGGCGCGCGCTTCAATGTCAGCGTACTGCCCGTCCAACCAGGCTTGTACCGCTTCCGGCCGTTGCTCGCAGGCTTTCTTGATTGGCTATTGTGGAGTGAAACCCCAGCGCGCCAGGTAGTTGCCTACTCCTCGCACCGTCGGGTAGCGAACGCTCGAACCCAGCTTGACTTAGGGAATACTCAGCCGTTGCACGCAACGATCGTTGCGCAAGGTCTGAACTGATAATTGGGCACCTCGAAAAACATCGCCCTACCCGGCGCTGATTGATATAATTCGTACGGCATAGTAATTGTGCGGATTGAAACTGACGAAGCGACGTACTGCGATCAAGACGGACCTGTTTGCGACCGATGCTCACTGCCACAAGATTGACACACTGGGCGATCCTCTGGTTGAGATCGAATCGTGCATCGACTTTGCGGCGCTGGCGAGAGAG
>JBASWL010000114.1:0-2419 GCA_049276455.1 Georgfuchsia sp.
AGCTTGCTGCGTCGGGGTTTACTTTTTCCGGGTTAGGGTTTCTCCTCGTTCCAAATCACACGACTCGCAATCGCGTCAGCCGCAAACGCTAACCGATTTGCTTGATAAAGCAAAATGATTCGGGAAATTTTCCGAGCTACAGCTTTCAAGCGAACCGGTCACAACTTGACAAGCGCTTGCGTCGTAAGGGTTTTTCCTAAACCCAAAGCCTGTGGGATCGCATTGTCGCACAAGCGCAATCGCATCATCGTGGCCGGCTTTACGAACACTTCCGGCACTGATCATCAATGACTGATTCTCTCGGTACTGGCGAATCTGCCCGCATCGTTACCCACTGCCAGGGAGAGGTGGAAGGGTTTGGGAAGGAGGAGGAGGGAACCGTCCCTCCTTCCCATGGGAGGGTGTTTGAGGGAGGGGCGGCTTGCCCCCCCCTCTTTCGCGGGGTTTGGTCCGGTCGATCCGGGACAAACTCCTGTGCCCGCGATTTGAACCGGGCCACTAGCGCCCGTTGGATACGCGGCGGCCAGCACGATAAAAGCGCCTGCGTCAAAGGGCTGTCAGGATCGCGGTCCATGACCTCCTTTGTGTAACCAAGATTCCAGCGCTTCCACTGAAATGAATTCTTCATGTCAGCCTTCGGCCTCTATCGGACTTGAGGACGGGCAGCCTCGATAAAGGCTGCGATGGCATCTTTCCGCGTGGCGAAACCGTCCCGCATAGGGCGATCAGGTGTTGTCACGTTAACTGGGCTACAGTTGCCTGCCTGACGGTTTGGGCGTAAATTTTGGCGATGCAGACATCAGATATCATCTTCAAGCGTCACCGTTTTCCGCCACAGATTATTGCTCATGCGGTGTGGCTTTATCTGCGGTTCAACCTTAGTCTGCGTGAAGTTGAGGAAATGCTGCTTGTGCGTGGAATCGACGTATCATACGAGACAGTTCGTCGTTGGATCGCCAAGTTCGGCCCCCAGATCACACGCAACTTGCGGCGGCGTCAGGCGCGCCCCGGCGATATTTGGTATTTGGACGAAGTGGTCGTCAAATGCGCTGGAGAAAAATTCTGGCTTTGGCGTGCGGTGGATCAACATGGCTCCGTTCTCGAAGAAATCTTGCAGAAGCGGCGTGATAAAAGGGCGGCAAAGCGATTGCTTGTGGCGTTAATGAAGCGCTATGGCTTTGCTCCCAAACGGATCATCACCGATAAGCTCCGCTCCTACGGTGCAGCAAAGGCAGAAGTGGCACCCGGCCTTGACCATTGGTCGCACAAGGGCCTCAATAATCGGGCCGAAAATAGCCATCTGCCGTTTAGGAAACGGGAGCGAACCATGCAAGGTCATCGGTCACCTGGAGCGTTGCAACGGTTCGTCTCCATGCACTCAGCGACCCGCAATTGTTTCTCTGTTCCATCTCGTCGCCGAGCCGCACACACAATTCGCTACCATCGCCTCGAAGCTTTCGATGCATGGAAAATTGCGGCCTGTTTCGCCTGAATATCTACGAGCCCCTGGCCTTTCCGGCCAGAGAAACTTAACGTGACAACACCCAACATTGACCTTGCCGGCGGCGATGGTCCGCACCAGCCCGGCGAGGCGATAAGTGCCATGCGAAGCGCATTCGTCACGTTCAGCGGCGGTGATGACGTCTGCCAGCGCATCGGCATGCGGTTCCGTGAGCCCGTGTCTGACGAGGATGCGCGTGGCCAAGGCTTGGATTTCCTGGAGACTCAGAACGCGGTGTCCTGGGGCTTCCTCTGCCGCGGGCTGGCCTGTGGAGGAGAGGGAGGATGGGCTGATCGCCGTCATTTCGAAACTACCACTGCAATCGGACTTCAGTTGCGCGACCTGCCGGAGGTTCGCACGCCGCTGTGCGCGAGATTTTCGACGAGCTCGTCAGAAATCTATTGCGCAGGCGATGTGTAGATTGTATAAAATATGCGAAAGCGAAACGCAAGAGCCGCTTTTCCGAAGGTCGTGCGGAGGCAGGATCTGAAGACGTGCTCGGCAGCTCGCCTTCAGCCCCGGCGCTCCATGGCGCCGGCAATAATCAGGGAACCGAAAGAGGGAAGTGATGGAGAATTTTACGGATTTGAAAAGAGGGCGGCGTGGCTTTCTGGCGGCGGCTGCGGCAGGAACGGCAGCGCTCGCAGCGCCCGCCTTCATTCGCGATGCGCGTGCAGCATCGGAAATTACGATCATTACCTGGGAAACATATCACGAGGACGCATGGATCGCGGAATGGAGCAAGGCGACCGGCGTCAAGGTCAATGTCGTTCGTGCCGGCTCCAATGACGAGATTTTTGCCCAGACCCAGTCGGGCGCGATCCAGGCCGACGTACTCTATTTCGAGTCGGGTTCCATTCCGCGCTTCAAGGAAGCTGGCCTCATTGTGCCGATTGACGCTTCCAAGCTCCCCAATGC
>JBASWL010000115.1:0-29877 GCA_049276455.1 Georgfuchsia sp.
TGGCTTGAACCACGAAAGTTATCTCTGGCGCGCGTCGATGAATCGATAATACTCGGAGGAGGAAGCATCATGAACGACGTTACCCCAAAGCCCTGCCAAGACTCCGCTTGCGTGATCGATGATCCGATACTTGTCGAGAATGCCGATGCGATTGCCTGGGATGACACGGCTGATGTGGTCGTGGCCGGTTTTGGTGGCGCGGTGCTATAGTCGCTATCGCTGTAATAGATAAATTGTTTGTCCACGCTGGAGGCTAATAATGAATATAAAAGAGGAAAAGACGTATTTTTCGCACGTCCATAAGCCGATCCGCATCAGGAATGTCGAGATCAAGAATCGTGTGGTTCGCTCTGCCCATAACACATATTTTGGTGTGGGCACAATGAGCGATGATCTCATCGCCTATCACGAGGCTCGTGCGCGGGGTGGGGTGGGTTTGACCGTCATCGAGATCATGTCGGTACACCCGACCAGTCCCCAGGTGCTGCCGGGGTGGGATCCGGCCCTGGGAGATGGCTATCGCAAACTGGTGGATACGATCCGGCCGCATGGCATGAAATTGTTCCAGCAACTCTGGCATGGGGGCCACAATGGCCTTCCGTTTGGCACCCCTTTGTGGTCGGCATCGGACATTGCCAGCCCGCTGCTCAGCGTCGTGCCGATACCCATGACCAAGGCGATGATCGACGAGGTGGTTGCCAGCTATGCGCAGACCGCCCGTCACTGCGAGGAATGGGGACTGGAGGGCGTCGAGATCCATTGCGCCCACGGCTATCTGCCAGGGCAGTTTCTTTCCCCCGCCCTGAACCGGCGCGAGGATGACTATGGCGGCAGCTTCGAGAACCGCGCCCGTTTCGCGCTGGAGGTGGCGACCGCCGTGCGCGCGGCCGTATCGGATGACTTCGTCGTGGGCGTGCGGGTTTCCCCCGATATCCCCACGGTTACGTCACCAGGGGACATATTGAAAATGGTGCAAATGCTGGAAGCGCGCGATCTGATTGATTTTGTCAGCGTCTCCGCGGGCAGCTATTTTGATTTCGGCAAAATGATCGGCGGCATGCACGAGCCGGTCGGTTACGAATTGCCGACGAGTACGCCCATTACCCGCCATGTCAAGTCCGTCACCATGGTCGCCGGCCGTTTCCGAACCCTGGATGATGCGGATCTGGTCATCCGCGAGGGCGATGCCGACATGGTCGTCATGACCCGGGCCACGATTGCCGACCCGGATCTGGTGAATAAGTCGCTGGCCGGCGAGGGCACTCGGGTGCGTCCCTGCATTGGCTGCAATCAGGGCTGTCTCGGTGGATTATGGCAAGCACAACGCAGGATGGGGTGCGTCGTCAATCCGGCCGTGGGCTTTGAGCGGAGCATCGGGGATGAGCATCTGGTACCAGCAACGACCCGCAAAAAAGTTCTGGTCATTGGCGGCGGCGTTACCGGCATGGAAGCGGCCCGGGTGGCCGCCTTGCGCGGGCATCAGGTCATCCTGGCCGAAGCGGGCAGCGATCTTGGCGGTACGGCGAATATCGCCGCCAAGGCGCCGACGCGTCACGGCATTCACGACATTGCCGTGTGGCAGGAGCAGGAGATTTACATGCTGGGCGTCGATGTCCGGCTCAGCACCTATGTCGAACTCGACGATGTGCTGGCAATGGGCGTCGATGCAGTCATCATCGCCACTGGCGCGCAGCCGCGCATGGACGGCATCCAGCTGTCGCATCCGTCAGAGCCCATTGCCGGATTTGATCGGCCCAACGTCATCTCGTCTCACGATTTGTTCATGGGCAAGCATCCGGATCTAGGCAAGACGGCGCTGGTTATCGACGACGTCGGTCACTACGAGGCCATCGGGGCCGCCGAGGAATTGGTCAACCGCGGTCTCTCCGTAACCTACGTCACTCGTCACTCGGCCTTCGGGGCGAAGATGGAGCCGGCCTTCATGACCGAACAGGCCCTGCGACGCCTCTGCAAGGGATCGTTCAGCTTTATGACGCACAGCCGGGTCATTGCGATCGAGGATGGCACCGCGGTCGTTGGCCCCAGTTATCTGCCCGTCGGCGGTCCCCGGCAGAGTGTGCCTGCGGATACGGTCGTGTTCGTTTCACTCAATCGTCCCGACTACGGCCTCTATCACCAACTGGTTGAACGTGGCATAGAGGTGAAACTCGTTGGCGACGCCCAGGCGCCGCGATTCCTCGATGCCGCAATCCGCGAAGGCTATATGGCGGGCGCTGATGTGTGATTTCATGCGCCAAAAGCGACTACGGAGGTGAAGAGAGCCAAGGTCTGGCCTCAATTCAAAATTACAGTAAGGAAAAGCTGTGGATAGGCAGTAAATGAAACGACGTTGGCCTTTGCCAACGTTGAGAGCTTGCCTTTATTAACCAATCCGGAAGCATCGCCCGGTTTTGTCAAGGGATACATAAGCCAAATGAAATTTGGGGTGAGCATACCATTCATGCATGATCCTGACGCCAAGGATCCATGCCATAAAACCTACATGCTTTGCCAACTCGCGGAAGAGGCGGGTTTCGATTTTCTTTCGATTGGCCACCACGTTTTCACCCCTGATTACCCGACTTCGGCTCCCTTCGCCATACTCTCGGCAATTGCGGCGCGGACATCAAGAATTCGACTTGCCAGCGTCATTTATCTGCTTCCGCTCTATCATCCGGTTGCTGTTGCGGAGCAGGTCGCGACGCTCGATCTCATCTCCGGCGGCCGAGTTATTTTCGGCATTGGCGTCGGCTATCGCGGCTATGAGTTCGAAGGCTTCGGTGTTGATCCACATCATCGTGGCGCCCGCGCGGACGAATCAATGGCGGCGATCCGCTCGGCATGGACAACGGGCAGATTCAACCACCACGGACGACATTTTCAGATTCCCGATTTGCCGGCCGTACCCTTGCCCATCCAGAAGCCGCATCCACCGATGTGGGTTGGCGGAGTGTCGGAACCCGCGTTAGGCCGTGCGGCCCGACTGGGCGATGCATGGATTTCGGCCAATATGCAGCCGCTTGATGACGTGAATGCGCTTTCCAGCAAGTACCGCACCTTATGCGCACAGGAAAACAAGCCCGCCTTCGTTTGCATCAGCCGGGATAGCTGGGTAGCTGCAACACGCGAAGAGATGATCCGCGACTGGTATAACGATACCGTGAATCGACATCTCGGCTTCAAGCGCATGGGTTTCGTTACATCGGATCCGAAGGGGATTTATGCAAGGCTGGAGCGTGGAGAAAGCGTCAGTCCGGAAGAGTTCATTCAAGACCGCGCAATCGCCGGGACGCCGTCCGACTGCATAGGACAAATCAGGCACTGGCGGGAGAGCAGCGGCTGCCAGGCCATGCTGATCCTATTGAGCAAGAAAGCCTCTTTCGAAAAGCTGTGCTCAGTTATCAAAATGTTCGGGACCGACGTCCTTCCTGCCGCGCGTACGGATGCGCTCACCTAGCGATGGGTCGATTAGCCTGACAAAAAGCTTCTTCCGGAAGCAGCATTTATCTTACAGAGCACCTTTCAATTCTTCAGCCCACACCAAGCATTACCAATGCTTCAGGCTCGTAGTCGAAAAAAATGTGCGTGAACGAATGCCGGCTTTCCAAGAGAAATACCAATTCATTCACCGAGTCGATCAATGACCAATATTCATGGAAAGTTAAAGTGGTTAACTCAATAAGTGCGGGTTGAACATCGGATGATAGATATTCCTGATCACTCGGCAGCAAGAAAACAAAGTCTGGATACAAGGAGCAGTATATGAAAGTTGGTGTACATTATTCTGAAGCAGTAGGTTCCAATCCGGCTGGCGATGACTATATCCGTGTTGCCCAGCATGCCGAGATGCTTGGTTATCATTCGCTATGGGTAGGCGATCACATCGTCATTCCGAAAACGATCCATGCGGCTTATCCTTACACCAGCGACGGATCAATCGGATTCCCGCCAAACACGCCTTGGCCTGACCCCTTGACACTTTTGTCGGCCATCGGCGCCTGTACCAAGAAAATCCTTCTTGGCACGGGCATCACCGTCGTTCCCTATCGCAATCCGATTCATGTCGCGAAAGCCGTCGCGACCGCGGACATGATGTCCAACGGGCGTTTGGTGTTTGGTGTCGGGGTTGGTTGGTTCCAGGAGGAATACCAAGCGCTGGGGGTGCCTTTTAGCGAACGAGGCACTCTAACCGACGAGTATTTGCGCATCATGAAGGCGATGTGGACCGGCGGCGATACAACTTTTAAGGGACGCTATTTTTCGCTACCGGATATGCACGTCAACCCGCTCCCCGTACAAAAACCCCACCCCCCGATCATGATTGGGGGGCAAGGCATTCCGGCATTCAAGCGCGTCGTCGAACTAGGCGATGGCTGGTTATCTGGCCCAATTCCGCCTGCCGAATTGCGTTCCCAAACTAAACTGCTGTCGGCAATGATGACCGATGCTGGTCGAAAAATATCAGACATTAAATTGGCGACGGTAATCTATCCCGAATTTGCCCGCGAGAACAAGCATGAGCTGGCTTCTCTGGAGGAAACGGGATTTGGCGAAATCGTTCTTTACCTGCGAAACATAGCGAGTGCCGATGCGGCTTGCCATGAACTCGATATTTTGGCCAAAGCCCTGATTGCATAATGCAGACTGCCAGCTATTTCTCCAGGATCCAGAGCATCGGTTATACCGGCCACCGGTAATCTTTGTGCGTGTTAAATCGCAACACGTGCGCATGTCTGGCTGGCAAAGCAGTGACGTGACACGTGCCGCGTAAAAATAGTAAACGCCCAGCGATGTCAATTCACCTTTCCAACTTGACAGGAGAAAGAAATATCGCTGCCTTGACTACGAAGCGGAAGTGACTTTCAAGTCGATGCCGCGTGCGGAACGAGAAGCGCACGAGAAGATAGGCTTTCGTGCAGGCAAAAGGAAGGCGACTGACCGGCTTGCCGCCTTGGCCGCGAAAATGTGATCGAATTTAATCCTTGGGAACCATGAAAGGCTGCATCGTGTCCTTGGAGTGTTTCTTGACATCTTTTGCCGCTTTTTTTTCCTTCTTGTTCAACGCCGGCTGCTTCTTTGTTTCCTTATTGCTTTTCTGCACTTTGGACATGGTATTTACTCCTCGTTCGTTGGCTATTGCATGACGTTGGTTTAAGTATAGGCTGCTGTATTGAAAAAAACAGCGCGCTACCGGGTAATCGGCTTGTAGCGTATCCGCTTCGGCTTGGCACCTTCCTCGCCGAGGCGCTTCTTCTTGTCTTCCTCGTACTCGTGGTAGTTGCCGTTGAAGAAGTTCCATTGCGATTCGCCTTCGCAGGCGAGGATATGCGTCGCGATACGGTCGAGGAACCAGCGGTCATGACTAATTACCATTACGCAACCGGAGAATTCGAGCAGCGCGTCTTCGAGCGCACGCAGGGTTTCCACGTCAAGATCGTTGGACGGTTCGTCAAGCAGCAGCACGTTGCCGCCGGCAATCAGCGTCTTGGCCAGATGCAGGCGGCCGCGCTCGCCACCGGAAAGATTGCCGACGATCTTGCCCTGGTCGCCGCCCTTGAAGTTGAAGCGGCCGATATAGGCTCGCGACGGCATCTCGAACTTGCCGACAGTAAGGATGTCGGCGCCTTCTGCAATTGCATCGAACACCGTCTTGTCATTGTCGAGACCTTCGCGCGACTGGTCGACCGAGGCAATCTTCACCGTTGGCCCGATCACGATCTCGCCCGCGTCGGGTTTGTCGAGGCTGCGGATCATCTTGAACAGCGTGGTCTTGCCGGCGCCGTTGGGGCCAATCACGCCGACGATGGCGCCGGGCGGCACGGTGAACGACAGGTTGTCGATCAGCAGGCGGTCGCCGAATGCCTTCGTCACATTATGAAATTCGATTACCTTGTCGCCGAGGCGTTCGCCGGGCGGGATGAAGATTTCCTGCGTCTCGTTGCGCTTCTGGTATTCGGTGCTCGCCATTTCCTCATAGCGCTGCAAGCGCGCCTTGCTCTTGGACTGGCGCGCCTTGGCGCCTTGCCGCACCCATTCCAGCTCCTGCTTCATCGCCTTCATGTGTGCGTCGATCTGCTTGTTTTCGGTTTCAAGACGGGCTTCCTTCTGTTCCAGCCAGCTTGAATAGTTGCCCTTCCACGGAATGCCGTGGCCGCGGTCGAGTTCGAGAATCCATTCCGCCGCGTTGTCGAGGAAGTAGCGGTCGTGAGTGACGGCGACCACGGTGCCGGGAAAGCGGACGAGGAACTGTTCCAGCCAGTCCACCGATTCGGCGTCGAGGTGGTTGGTCGGTTCGTCGAGCAGCAGCATGTCGGGCCGCGACAGCAGCAGCTTGCACAGCGCGACACGGCGCTTCTCTCCGCCGGAGAGATTGCCGATCACGGCATCCCAGGCCGGCAGGCGCAGCGCGTCGGCGGCGATTTCGAGCTGGTGTTCCGCATCCGAGCCGGAGGCCGAGATGATGGCTTCGAGCCGTGCCTGTTCTTCGGCGAGTTTGTCGAAATCGGCGCCTTCCTCGGCATAGGCGGCGTAGACCTCGTCCAGCTTCTGTTGTGCCTGCATCACTTCACCCATGCCGGATTCGACTTCCTCGCGCACGGTCCTGGCCGGGTCGAGTTGCGGTTCCTGCGGCAGATAGCCGATGTTGAGGTTGGGCTGGTGCTGCACTTCGCCATCGAATTCCGTGTCCTGCAGCGACATGATGCGCAGCACGGTGGATTTGCCTGAGCCGTTCAAACCGAGCAGGCCAATCTTGGCGCCGGGAAAGAAGGAAAGCGAGATGTCTTTAATAATGGTGCGCTTGGGGGGAACCGTCTTGCTCACGCGGAGCATCGACATTACGTATTGGGCCATGTGCTTGGGGTGGTCTGGTTCGGAAAGCGCGAAGCTTAACCGAGGTTGCCGGGCTGCGGGTCGGCAATGAAACCAAAATGCCCCGGGACATCACTGCTGCGTAACGGTTCTAGGGGCAAACGCTGCTCATTCCAGTTCAGTGTCAGGGGCAGGCGTGTACCCGACATGACGAGCATCAGCGCATCTTCGCTGACTGTTTTCCCTGTCGCATCGTGGACTGCATCGAGCAGAGCCGGCAGGTCACGGTCTTCTATCAACCCGATACCTTGATCAAAGGCGATTAGCAGATTGCCGGCTTCATCGAGCCATGCGGCGCTGGCCGCCTGGACGGCCTGTCCGGTGTGAGTGATCAGCATCTGCTGCTCGCCGGTGCGCAATATCCAGGGTGCGTAATCCAGCTTTACATAAACACGCTGCGGGCCGTTCTGGAAGAACCATGCGCCGCGTTCGTCGCTTGCATAATTCCGGCCGATGAATTCCGTGATGTGCGGATTGGTGATCGGGTTGCCTCGTAGGCGCCATTGGCCACGCCGGTCGAGCGAAAGCCAGCCGTAGACGTGGGGGACATTCGGCCAGCGTGCAATACCGGCAATAACCGAGTCATCCATGATTCAGAAGGTCTCGACGATGGAAATGTCGACCATCAGATCGTCGGAGAGATTTTCCAGTTCGGTCTTGAGCGCCCGCGCGTCGAGTGTGGGTGCGGCGCGGAGTTCGGCGTTGGCGTGGAACAGGGTCTCAGCCGACATGGGTGCGCTGGCAGTGTAGGAGGTCAGCTTCTCGACATTCACAGCATGTCGCGCAAGCACTTGCGTCACTTCCCTGACGATACCGATACGATCGTGTCCCACCAATGACAGCAGCAAGGTGCGTCCTTCTGCCGGGATATTGCCGGAGGAGGATGCGGCGGTGGTGATCTTGAGATCGGCGAGGCCAAGAAGAGCGCCTTGCAGCGGCTCCACCTGGGCATCAGGAAGCTCGACACGCACAATGCCAGCAAATTGGCCCGCCAAATGCGACATAGAGGCTTCCAACCAGTTGCCCTGACAGGCGCTGATCGTGGTTGAGAGTTCTTCGACAAGGCCGGGGCGGTCGTTGCCGATAACGGTAAGGACAAGATAAGTGGGCATGAGGGCTCTTTACGGGGCGATGGTAATGGAGCCGTCATTCTAGCGAACACTACGTATCGACGCAGTTCGCAAAAAATATGCTACGGGCGCAAATCAGGGGGGAAGGGGCGCGCGCCCGTAGCATCAGGGGAAAATCTATATCGCCGAAACGATGCGTTCCGATTTGATGTTCGTCTGTATTGATGCCGCGTTTGAGGTAATTGTCTGCACATCCCCGGATATCTGACCACCCTCTTCAATCAGGATCTTGCCGTAGCGAATCTTGCCATTGACATGGCCGGTAGCATGTATCAGTAACTGGCCTCGTGCCGTCAGTTCGCCGTCGAAATGGCCGTGAACCTCCGCCATGTCGACGCCAACCGTACCGTTGAAGGAGCCCTGCTCGGCAATTCGGATAATGCGGCTTTCAAGTGTGGCTTCGACGCGGCCCTCGACCACCAGGGTGTCGCAATCATTGATCTCGGCACCCTTGAGCTTGACGTCGGGGCCAACGATCAACCGGTTTCCTATGGTGGTATCGTTGTCGTTGCTGTTGTCCAACGTCTCTTGGGCTGCTGTCTCGGTCGGCTTGTCCATCGAAGTAGATGCTGCTGAAGTTGAGGACTGTGATGAGGTGGAGACGGTCGGTTTGTTGATGTTTTGGTAGCGCGCATCACGAACTGAATCATTATTCTTGCCGAAAGGACCGGAAGTCTTGAACATTGGCTATCCTTATAAAAATCCGTTACAGCGCGATACGGCCAGATCGGATATGGGTTCCAGTGCAATCCCCATGCCCGGTCGGACTTTTATAAGTTTTATATTCTTATTCAGTTGGTTATGATTTTTGTCGTCGTCTGCGGTCATGGTAGCCATGCTGCGGATTGTCGCCATACTCAGACAGAATTGCAGCGCACACTCTCAAACAATTGTTTTTCTGTCGTAATTCCTGTCGCAGAGGAAAGACAGTAGAATGTGTTTCTTCCGAGATATACCTGAAACTTTAATTGACGTAGTTCGGGCACAGTAGTCAACCTTAATGTTTTTTCCGGGGATGCCCACGCTGGCTTGAATTGTTCCGTGTCCCTGAGGTGATAACATTTCCGACCGGAAATGCTTCCACTCAATGCACGTATGAACGAACCTCCTGCGGCTTTGCGTATCGACAAATGGCTCTGGGCCGCGCGTTTTTTTAAAACCCGCAGCCTTGCCGCGACAGCCGTGGAAAACGGCAAGGTACGGCTCAATGGTGATTCCACCAAATCCTCGCGCGAAGTGAGGCGGGGAGATGCAATCGACATCACTGCTGGCGAGCTGCGCTGGTCCGTGATCGTAAATGGCATAAACGCACAGCGCAGACCTGCCTCTGAAGCTCGCCAGCTCTATGAGGAAACCGCTGAAAGCGTGGCGCGTCGCATGAGGGAGATGGAGATGCGCAAACTGGCACCAGTACCGGGATCGGACCTGAAAGGCCGACCGACCAAGCGGGCGGGACGCCTGATACGGGGATTCAGCGATTAATCAGTCAGGTTTCCAATCCCCATCGGAGTTCAGCCAAAAGGCCGGACACCGATCAGCAGCCCATGAAGCTTCATGACGAAAATCGCCCATGCTGCAATGCCAATCACGACGACAATGATCGTGCGCGATAAGGGCCCTGCGGGGTAAGTGACAGCCGTTGCGCGATCACGTCGACGGGCAGTGCGAAATGAAAATGCGGCCCATATCAGAAAGCTGCCGAAGAGCAACAGGTCAGCCAGCCTGCCGTTCGCAAGCAGATGTGCCAGCGCCCAGACTTTTACGCCGGCCACCATCGGATGTCCGATGACCGACTTGATCCGGTTGCCCGGAACATAGGCGGCTACCAGCAGTACAAAAGCCGGCAATGTCAGCAGGGCCGCCAGGTGCCGGGTCCAGAAGGGGGGCTGCCACAACACGACCGGTTCGGCGCGAGTCATTCCGAAGCCCCAAATGATCAGGCCAAAGCCAAGAAGGGAGACAACCGCAATCAGTCCCTTCCAGCCGAGCTCGCCGATGCGCGCGAGCATGATACTGCGCCAATCGTCTGCCAGGATGCGTATCGAGTGCGCGCCGAGAAAGATAATCAGTCCGATAATCAGAATAAATGTGGCGTTCATTTTTTCTCAGCCTCCCAATTGGTTGGTAGTGAAACAACAAGTTTGTCTAAGGTACCAGAATCGATAGCCCAATAGAGTCATCGCTTGTGGTCCAATGTAAATTGGATTTCAATTGCAGATGATCTCACGATAAACGTTTTTCCCTGGGTACCTTCTTCTTGGCGGATTTGCCGATGGCCCGCCTCGGCGCTGAGTGAAGCTCAGGCAAAGAAAGAACCATTTACATGGACAAGTTCTGACTGGTTGGCAGCGAGGGTAGATACCATATTCAGTATTCAGCGCAGTCGTCAGATATCCAATATCAACTGCTGGTATTGGGCGCTGATGTTTCTGGCAATTTCCGTTCGGTCGAGCTTGTGTCAGCTATACCTGCCGTTTAATCCAGTAGACTTGGATGCAGATCGTAGGCAGGCTCCGGCCTTGATAAGTGGTACTTGCCTGATCGCGCCAATAAAATAATTACAGAAAGACACCCAACCCATGTCTGAAACATTTATCCCCAGCAAGGATGCCTCGCTTGAGTCGTCTATTTCTTCGCTACTTGCGAAACTCGAAACAACAGGTTTCCACGTCGAAGAGCGCTCGTGGCTCAACGAAATTGAAAACATCTGGTCGGTGCATGTTACCGACCGCGACTGCAGCCGCCTGTTCAGCAACGGCAAGGGCGGATCCGAACTTGCGGCTCGCGCCAGCGCGCTGGGCGAGTTTCTTGAGCGCCTCAGTACCAATTATTTCTGGACTCACTTCTACCTTGGCGACAGCGTAGCCAATGACAAGTTTGTGCATTACCCGAACGAACAGTGGTTTCCGGTCAAAGGAAAGGGCTGGCCCAAAGACATCCTCTCGCCCGAGTTACAGAAGTTTTACAACCCTGGCAAGGCGGTGCTTGCCGAGCAACTGATCGACCTCAACTCCGGCAACGCGGCACGCGGCATTTGTACCATTCCCTATACCCGTTTGCGCGATGGCCAGACCCTGTTCTACCCGGTCAACCTGATCGGCAACCTGTATGTGAGCAACGGGATGTCGGCCGGCAACACGATGATGGAAGCACGCACCCAGGCGCTGTCGGAGATTCTTGAGCGCAACATCAAGTTCCGCATCATTCGCGAAGGCATCTGCCTGCCTGATGTGCCTGAGGAAGTCATCAATCGCCACCCACGCATTGCCGCTGGAATTAAGGGCCTGCGCGCGGCAGGCTTTGGCATTCTGGTAAAGGATGCTTCCCTCGGTGGCGATTATCCCGTGATGAACGTGACCTTGTTGCACCCGAAAGACCAGGGCGTGTTTGCCAGTTTCGGCGCACATCCGCGCTTTGAAGTGGCGCTCGAACGTGCGCTGACCGAGTTGCTGCAGGGGCGTGCGCTCGATTCACTGGGAGACTTCCCTGCCCCCGGGTTTGACCAGGATGAAATCGCCGATGCGCAAAATCTGGAAATCCACTTCGTCGATTCCAGTGGCGTTATTAGCTGGGAGTTCCTGCGCGACACACCGGATTTTGAGTTTGTTGACTGGAATTTTTCCAGCACCACGGAAGAAGATTACCAGTGGTCGGTGGACTGCATTCACGCGAGCGGTCACGATATTTACGTTGCTGATTTCACGCATTTGGGAGTTTACGCCTGCCGCATCTTTGTGCCGGGTATGTCCGAGATATATCCGATAGAGGAATTGCAGTGGGAGAACAATACAGTAGGCAATCTTGTACGCCCGGCAATTTTGCGTCTTCCCGAACTTGCTCAGGAAGAATGCCAAACCCTGCTCAACCTGTTTGTTGAACTCGATTTAGCGGAAGAGCTGCCGATTACCACGCTCATTGGTCTCGCTGCAGATGCCAACACGGCTTGGGCCGACCTGCGCGTTGGCGAACTCAAGACCTTGCTCGGCCTTGCAGTTGAAGACGAGGATGTGGTGCTTGAAGGGTGTGCATGGATTGCCCAGTTCGGAGTGCTCAGCGAGCAGCGTCGTCGAGTCTATCGCTGTATAGAAAATCTGCTCAAGCTTGAGGACAAGGAACGATTTGACGATACGCTGAGGCTGCTCTTCGGCGAAGAGGCCTTGCGTCAGGCCTATGCACTGGTCCATCGCGAACAGCAGTTCTTTGGTCTGGGTACGCTGGGTAGCAATATGGAAGGCAGTGAGATGCACCAACGATTGCTGGAGGCATATCAAAAAGTGCAGCAACGGAAAGGAACTCCCCAACTGACTTAGGAGCCATCGTTCAAGCTGACTTGCTCCCTGCCATCTGGTTAATGCCGGACTACTTAAGATATGTAAATACAAAGATGTCTATTGATTTTGAGATATCTGGTAACCATATGATTGTCCATTAAATTCAAGGGGACACAAATGCCGCGACCAGATAAAGACCACCTTTGTGTCAGAGGTATTTGGTTGCTCAGTAGAGTGGCAAATGTTCAGATGGTATATAGTCTGGAATCGGATGAAACAAATTTCAGATTTTAAATAATTGCTAGGATGTTGTGCTTGAAACTGGCGAAATACATCGTCAAAATCAGCCAGTAGTGCCACTAAAGTTTATCCTGTGAATGTCAGCGCCCTGCCCGAATTCCAGCAATTCATTCAGCACTTGAGTTTTGGCAGAGGTTTCAGTTCACTTCAAATCATTGCAGAGGGAAATTCGATGAAACGCACCCTGACCACGGACGAGGTCAATTCCTATTATCAGGAATTGTCTGATGCCAATGGCGACTTCAATCATCACTACCCTTCGGACTCCTTTGAGCGTCAGCCCGTTCACACAGTCTATGGCGGAGCAAACCTGTTCAACGCCGGGTTTGCGAAGAAACTGGGCGAGGTGGCGCAAAAAACCCTCGATACCTATGCACCAAACTATGGCGTATTCGCGCGGGTGGTCGGTCTTCCCGGCGCGGATTCGCTGCCGGCTAATTCAATTGAACTTGGCACGCTCACCAAGGCAATCGAAGCAGATCTGGCACAGGTTCGCCGATCAAATCCTGCTGCGTGGCTTGCCTATACGGTTTATGACCGCGTGGTGCAGAAACTCAGAGCCGAACCGATCGAGGATAACCGTATTGACTTCGAAGACGGCTACGGCAATCGCACTGATGAAGAGGAGGACGGTCACGCCATTGCCGCTGCTGATGAAATTGCCAAAGGCATGAGCGAGAAATCGCTGTCGCCGTTCATAGGCATCCGGGTCAAATCCTTCACCGAGGAATGCAAGGTTCGCTCGATCCGGACGCTGGATATTTTCATGACGCGTCTGGCCGGAAAGGCCGGTGGTCAACTGCCCGACAACTTCATCATTACCCTGCCGAAGGTGACCACTCCGACGCAGGTGTCGACGTTCGCCAGAATTCTTGAAAATCTCGAGAGCAAGCTCGACCTGCCGGCGCATGCGCTGAAGATGGAGATCATGATCGAAACAACCCAGTCGATCATCAATCACAAGGGCGAGAACACCGTGCCCCTGCTGGTAGCGGCTGGGCGTGGTCGCTGCCGGGCTGCCATTTTTGGTACCTATGACTACACGGCCTCCTGCAACATCACTGCTGCCTACCAGAGCCACACCCACCCGGCCTGCGATTTTGCCCGGCATGTGTTGCAGGTCAGTCTGGCGGGTACCGGCATCACGATTTGCGACGGTGCCACCACCATCATGCCGATTGGTCCGCACAAGGCAGGGAAAGAGTCTCCTTTGTCGGCGCTGCAGATGGATGAAAATCGCGTGGTCGTGCATCACGCCTGGAAGCTCCATTTCGACAACATCCTGCATTCCCTGCGGCACGCCTATTACCAGGGCTGGGATCTCAATCCCGGGCAACTGCCGATCCGCTACGCTGCCGTGTATGCATTCTTCCTTGGCGGGCTTGAGGATGCCTCGGCTCGCCTCAATGCCTTCCTGAACAAGGCAGCTCAAGCTACCTTGGTAGGCAACACCTTCGACGATGCGGCCACCGGGCAGGGATTGCTGAATTTCTTCCTGCGTGGCATGGCCTGCGGCGCCATTACCGAACAGGAAGTATTGGCCACCGGAATCACTCTGGATGAGTTGCGTTCGCGATCCTTTGTCCAGATCGTCAACAACCGCACCCACAAGTGACCGCACTCAAACCTTAGGCATAAGGAAATTCAATGACAATTGCGAACGCCCAGCTGGATCAGGCCCGCAAGCATCTCGACACCTCAGACCGGCTGGTCGCCAAGTCACTCAGCTGGATAAAGGCTGTGTCAACTAGTGGCGACGGTCTGTCGGGCGATCTGTTTGACCAGCACCAGTTGGCATGTTTCGACCTTGCCTGGTGTGAAGCCGAATTGACCGCTGGCCGCTTTGCCATCGAATACGCGGAACGGATTGCCGGAACCCAGGAGCCAGTGGGCAGCGAAGTGAATCTTGAGGAGCAGATCACGCTGGCATTTTGCGCGGAAGCCCTTCTGAACATCCGCAACCGTCTCTGGGCCCGGCCTGGCAATTTCGGACTGGCCGATGAAGACCTTGCCACGTTGATCGCGCCCGAGATGCGCACCTTCTGCCAGCAGCAGCTGGACGCCACAACGCTCGCCGCACTGGGCCGGCGCGTCATTGCGCTCAATGGCGCCAGCGGCGCCTATTTGCTGAACCATGATGCATCGATGATGCAGGATTCATTTCGCAAGTTCGCAACCACGGTGGTCATGCCACTGGCGGAGAAGATACACCGGGAAGACATGCTCATCCCGCCCGAGATTCTGGGGCCCCTGACCGAGATGGGCTGCTTCGGTCTCTCGATTCCGGAGCGCTATGACGGCATTCAAAGTGACGACCATGAAGACAACATGGGCATGATCGTCGTCACCGAGGAATTGTCGCGTGGTTCACTGGGTGGTGCCGGCAGCCTGGTCACGCGCCCCGAGATCCTTAGCCGCGCCCTGCTCAAGGGTGGCACTGAAGAACAGCGGCAGAAATGGCTGCCCCGCCTGGCGGCGGCCGAACCGCTCTGCGCCGTTGCAGTCACCGAGCCCGATGCCGGCTCGGATGTGGCGGCTTTGAGGCTCAAGGCAAGCAAGACGGATGGTGGCTGGATACTCGATGGTGCCAAGACCTGGTGCACCATGGCCGGCAAGGCGGGTGTGTTGCAGGTCATTGCCAGAACCAACCCCGATGCCAGCCTCGGACACCGCGGGCTGAGCATGTTCCTGGTGGAAAAGGACAGCTACGACGGCCACGACTTCGAATATCGCCAGCCGCAGGGCGGCGTCATGACCGGGCGCGCGATTGCGACCATTGGTTACCGCGGCATGCATTCCTACGAGCTGTTTTTTGATCATTTTTTCGTGCCGGATGAAAATCTGGTGGGCGGCCCCGAGGGTGAAGGAAAAGGCTTTTATACACAGATGGCCGGCTTTGCCGGCGGGCGCATCCAGACGGCAGCACGTGCCATCGGCGTCATGCAGGCTGCATTCGAGCGGGCGGTATCGTATGCGCAGGAAAGACAGGTTTTCGGCAAACCGGTTGGTGACTATCAGCTGACACTGGTGAAGCTGGCACGCATGGCCATCTTGCTGACTGTTTCAAGGCAGTTCACCTATGCCGTTGGCCGCCTCATGGATCAGGGCAAGGGGCGGATGGAGGCAAGCATGGTCAAGCTGTTCAGCTGCCGCACGGCCGAATGGCTGACGCGGGAAGCGATGCAGATTCATGGCGGGATGGGCTATGCAGAAGAATCCCCCGTCAGCCGTTATTTTCTTGATGCACGCGTGCTGTCGATTTTCGAGGGGGCGGAGGAAACCCTGGCGCTGAAGGTAATCGCCCGCGCCCTGGTCGAAGCCGCGCAATAGCGTGCCATCAATGCTCCACATGAAAACGCCGTAAGGGAGAGATACATGCCACAAGGATTTCGTTTTGCGCCCCAGCATGAATTGTCCACGACTACGCCGGTTGATCTGGGCAAGGTTCGCCACCCCCACTATGGGCGTTACCTCGAGGAGTTCGTTCCGGGGCAGGTATTTGTTCATCCCCGCGGCTTCACATTTTTTGCATCTCAGATGGAAGCCTTCGCACGAAGCTACATGCAGTGCAATCCGCTCTATCTCAATGGCGAGTTTGCCCGGGCCAGCGGATTTCCCGACATCGTAGCTTCGCCCCAGATGGTTTTCAATGTGATCCTGTCCCTGGGTGTGCAGAATGATTCGGAGAAATGCATCGCGAATCTGGGCTATTACGACGCCCAGTTTCTGCGCCCGGTTTATCCGCTTGACACGATCCGTGCCTTCACCAAGGTCATGGATCGCAAGAATCGCGGCGAGGGCAAGCCGGGGATCGTGACGATACGTACGCTGGGCATCAATCAGCATGACGATGTAGTACTGCAGTACGAGCGCAAGATCATGGTTGGTGCGCAGGGCGATCGCCCCGCGACAATTCCGTTGCCGCTGACGGCAGATGGCAAGGTGCCGGACTTTCCGTGGGTCGAAGAAGCACAGGTGCATCTGCCGAGCTTGCCCGCGACCTCCCCGTCGAAACTTACCGGCCCCCAGTCGTATTTTCAGGACTTTGCGCCTGGCGAAATCATCGTGCATGCCAACGGCCGCACCATTACCGACGAGCATCTGCAACAGACCTATCTGGTCGGGAATACGCATCCGCTTCACTACGACCGCGTCTTTAGCAGCGGACAGTCGGGAAAAATGAGCGGCGATCCCATTGTGTATGGCGGCCTGGTCTTCGCCTGGCTGGAAGGGCTTGCCAGCCGTGACGTCAGCGACAACAGCGTCTGGGAGCTGGGCTTTACCGAGGGCTATCACACCCAGCCGGCGGTATCCGGAGACACAGTTGCGGCGCTTTCACGGGTGCTGGCGCTGGAAGACGCGCCGGGCGAACTCGGCGCGCGTTTCGGCATCGCCACCTTCCAGTTGATCGGGGTCAAGAATATCAGTGCCGCCAATGCCTTGAGCAAGCACGGTGCGGATCTGTTCATCAAGGAAAACGAAAAGAAGGATCTGGGCAAGGAAAAACTTGAGGACAAGATTTTCGAGATCGAAAGACGTCTGCTGATCAGAAAGAGGATCTGACGGTGTCCCCCACTCGAAAAGACAAGCCCTGGTTGATGCGGACCTATAGCGGACACAGTTCCGCTGCGGCCTCCAATGCACTGTATCGCACCAACCTGGCCAAGGGACAGACCGGATTGTCCGTCGCCTTCGATCTGCCAACGCAGACCGGCTATGACGCCGACCACCCGCTCGCCCACGGCGAAGTGGGAAAGGTCGGGGTCCCGATATCATCCATTGCCGACATGGATCAGCTGTTCGATCAGATCCCGCTGGATCAGATGAATACCTCGATGACCATCAATGCCACGGCGCCCTGGCTGCTGGCACTCTACGTTGGGCTGGCACAGCGCAAGGGAATCGATCCGGCAAAGCTGAGTGGAACGACACAGAACGACATCATCAAGGAGTATCTGTCGCGCGGCACCTATATCTATCCCCCGGGTCCGTCGATGCGCCTGATTGCGGACACGATCAATTACACGGTGAAACATGTTCCCAAGTGGAACCCCACCAATATCTGCAGCTATCACCTGCAGGAGGCAGGGGCCACGCCGGTTCAGGAACTGGCCTACGCGTTGTGCGCTGCGACGGCTGTGCTTGATCGCGTATTGGCGTCAGGCGAGATAAATAAAGATGAATTCCCCACTGTTGTCGAGCGTATTTCTTTCTTCGTCAATGCGGGGATACGCTTCATCGAGGAATGCTGCAAGTTGCGCGCCTTTGGTTCGATGTGGGACGAACTCGCCAGGGACCGCTATCAGGTGCATGATCCCAGGCTGCGCCGCTTCCGCTATGGCGTTCAAGTCAACTCCCTCGGCCTGACCGAGCCGCAACCCGAAAACAACGTACAGCGCATCGTGCTTGAGATGCTCGCTGTGGTGCTTTCCAAGGGAGCCCGGGCCCGGGCGGTACAGCTGCCGGCCTGGAATGAGGCCATGGGCTTGCCGCGGCCATGGGATCAGCAATGGGCACTGAGGATGCAGCAGGTCATGGCCGTCGAAACCGATCTGCTTGAGTACGAAGACATCCTTGACGGATCGCCGGTAATCGCCGCCAAGGTACAGGAACTGATCGACGGGGCCAGACGGGAAATGCAGAATGTCGAGGCACAGGGCGGCATGATTGCCGCGATCGAGTCCGGTTATGTCAAACGCGAACTGGTGCGCAGCCACATGAACCGGCTGCGCATGATCGAGTCCGGCGAATTGAAAATCATCGGCGTGAATTGCTTCGAAGAAACCGCCGAGTCGCCACTGACCAAAAATGGCGACGGTGGAATCATGAAAGCCGATCCGGCGGCTGAAAGAGAGCAGATCAAGCGTCTGGATGCGCAGCGCAGCAGCCGCAACAGTGACGAAGTTCGTGCCTCCCTCTCCGGCCTTGCTGATGCCGCCAAAGGAAATATCAATGTAATGCCGGCTTCAATTCGCTGTGCGCTGGCGGGTGTTACCACGGGAGAATGGGCGGATACCTTGCGTGAAGTCTTCGGCGAATTCCGTCCCCCGACCGGTATCGATATTTCGATTAGTGCGAAAGAAGCAGTCGGGCAAAAGGATCTGATTGCACAGCTCAGAGAACGAACTACGGCGACTGGCAAAGAACTCGGTCGGCCATTGAAGCTGCTGGTGGGCAAGCCGGGGCTTGACGGACATTCCAATGGAGCGGAGCAAATCGCGGTCAAGGCCAGGGATGCCGGTTTTGAGGTGGTCTACGACGGCATCCGCCTGACGCCACAGCAGATCGCTCAGGCTGCGGAGGAAGAAGGCGTCCATATGGTGGGACTATCCATCCTCTCCGGTAGCCATCTTGATCTGATCAAGAAGATTTTGCAGGAACTCGCTCAGCGCGGTCTGGCGCATGTTCCGGTAATTGCCGGGGGAATCATCCCGCCAGAGGATATGGCTTTGCTGAAGAGCCTTGGTATCTCGGCCGTTTACACGCCAAAGGATTTCAATCTGAATTCCATCATGGGCGAGATGGTTGATATCGTTCGCCAGAAGAACGGCCTGAGTCCATTTGGGCGACTTGCATAAGTTCAGAATGGCTCATACAAATGCTATAGACCCCGCAAAACTGGCCACCCGCATTCAACATAAGGAGCGGGCGGCGGTCGCTGTGGCGCTCAATCTGATTGACAACGTCCTGCCTGCGGCACGTCAGCAGGCGACGCAGTTGCTCAGTGCCCTGTCCGACGCAAAGTCGCACAGCGAAGGTCACGTTATAGGTATAACCGGCCCCCCCGGGGCAGGCAAATCATCTTTGGTAGCAGCACTTATCCGCCAGTGGCGCAGGGCTGGTCAAACGGTTGCCGTACTTGCGGTGGATCCGTCCAGCCGGCCAGAGCTGGGCGGCGGCGCATTGTTGGGCGACCGCATCCGCATCAAGAACACTGTAGCAGACGATGGCCTGTTCATCCGCTCCCTGGCCAGTCGCAATGAGCTCGGCGGCGTCACCAGCGGCGTATGGCCCATGAGCTGGATATTGCTGTCCTGCTTTGATCGGGTCGTGGTCGAGACTGTCGGGGTCGGGCAGACAGAGATCGATATCGCGGAGGTCTCCGACACGGTTTGTTATGTCGCGCAGCCCGCCTCGGGGGACACGATCCAGTATCTCAAGTCCGGAATCATGGAGATCCCCGACGTTTTCGCCGTCAACAAGTCCGATCTCGGGCCAGCCGCACACAAGACGGCCGCCGAAATTACCCGGGCAGCCGAGAAGCCTGATCATCGGGCCGGCTGGTCCTATCCGGTGTGTCTGGTCAGCGCGACTCAAAACGAGGGCATCGAACAGCTTGCAGAAGCAATCGCAGAGCACAGAAGCTTTCTGCAGCGCAGCGGAATTCTTGGGCAGCAACGCGCCTGCCATCAACGCAACTGGATATATCGGCAGCTAAAGGCCGAGTTTGGTTCCTTCGGGGTGCAGATTGCCGGTGGCCCGGAAGCCATCGAACAACGTCTGGCCCGGCAGTCGTTCAATCCATTTGCCCAGTACGAAAGCATTCGCAGATCCATTGCTTCCCAATTTATCCCCCAACCCGAAACCTGAATTCAATTGATACAAAAGGAACATAAAAGTGCGTAAGCCGCTATACGATATTGGTGAACAGCCACCATTGGGAGAAGTTCCCGAAAAAATGCACGCCTGGCTGGTACGGGAGGATCGTTTTGGCGAGCCCGTCAAGGCATTCCAGAAAGAGGTGGTCAATGTTCCCACGATCGCCGATGACGAAGTGCTGGTGTACGTCATGGCGGCAGGCATCAACTACAACAATGTATGGGCCGGCCTCGGCATTCCGGTCAACGTCATCAAGATGCGCAACAAGCAGGGCGAGCCGGAAGACTTTCATATTGGTGGCAGTGATGCTTCCGGCATCGTCTACAAGGTTGGCAAGGACGTCAGCAACTTGAAGATCGGCGACGAAGTGGTGATGCATTGCGGGACGTGGGACCGCAACTGTCCCCAGGTACTCGCTGGCGAAGATCCTATGTATTCACCCTCATTCCGTATCTGGGGATATGAAACCAACTATGGCAGTTTCGCCCAGTTCACCCGGGTGCAGGCACACCAGTGTCTCAAGCGGCCGCAGCATTTGTCGTGGGAGGAATCGGCGGCCTACATGCTCGTCGGTGCAACTGCCTATCGTATGCTGCTTGGCTGGAGTGAGCATCGGGTTCGCAAGAACGATGTGGTCCTGGTCTGGGGCGGCGCCGGGGGACTTGGCTCCATGGGGATTCAGATCGTCAAGGCCGTTGGCGGCGTACCGGTTGCCGTCGTTTCGAGCGACGACAAGATCGACTATTGCAAACAACTCGGTGCCAAGGGCGCCATCAATCGATCCAAGTTTCATCATTGGGGCATGCTGCCGCACTGGAAGGATACCGTTGGCTACAACGAGTGGCTCAAGGGAACTCGCGCCTTCGGCAAGGCCATATGGGATGCGCTCGGTGACAAGCGCAACCCGCGCATTGTTTTTGAACATCCTGGAGAAACCACCATTCCTACGTCGATCTTCGTTTGCGAGACCGGCGGCATGGTGGTGATCTGCGCTGGAACCACAGGCTACAACGCCACAGTTGACCTGCGTTATCTTTGGATGAGGCAGAAGCGCCTCCAAGGCTCGCATTTCGCCAACGATGAGCATGCACAGGGACTCAACGATCTCGTTTATTCAGGCGATGTGGATCCCTGCCTTTCAAAGACGGTAATTTATGACGAACTACCCTTGGTGCATCAGATGATGCATGAAAACAAGCATCCGCATGGCAACATGGCTGTTCTTGTGGGCGCAACCGAATTCGGCCAGGGCATCAGCAAGCCCAAACGACGCAAGAGGTCTGGTGCCGTGCTGAACAGCACCGCAGTGCCAGGCGATATCGAGCGCTGGGATGGCGTCCGGAGAATTCCTGACGTCCTTGAGGATCAGGCTGACGACCAGTCGCTGCTGTCGGCGATTTCCATGAATGTCACGGTTAGTGACGTCATGAATCGTGGCGTGATTGGTTGCCGCAGGGACACGCCCATCAGCGAGGTGACCAGGTTAATGCTGGAACACCACATTCACGCTGTTGTCGTCATGGATGACAGCGACAAGCCCATTGGCGTGGTTTCGCAGACGGATGTCGTCATTGCAAGCCAGACCAAGACGCGCAACGAATTGTTCTCAATCATTGCCAGCGACGTGATGACGCATGGCTGCATGACCTGCGAGTCCTCAATCCAGTTGTCGGATGCCATCAGCCTCATGGCAAGGAGCAGACTTCATCGCTTTGTTGTTGTTGAAAAACAGGGTAACGAGAGCAAGGCCATCGGCGTGATTTCGATGACGGATATTCTATGCAAGTACATCGCTGACAAATAGAAACAGCATGACTCATCGGCGCTGATAATGTCGGCGCCGATGGACAAAACTCCAGGACAAAAAGATTGTGTAGATTGGATGAGGCTCTGGCGACGACGTTTTCGCCGGAATGGCTAGTTCATGAGCCCGCCCGCCACGACATAGCGCACATCTATGCCGCCATGCTTGAACCAGATAACCACAAGACTCGATTGCTCCCCCGCTTTTGTCTGAAATCCGGTCATGACGAACCAGATGACTCTAGCACTTCAGTGATGGAAATTGAGCTCCATATCCGCGTCCAGCCCAACGACGGCATCCAGCACTTTGCCGACAAGGTCGGCATCGTCATCTGACCATTCTGCTTCCGGATCATCCGAGCGTGTCGTGAGCGGCGCAATGTCGAAATCGACAAACTGTTCTCCGATTCTGAGCACCTGTGCTCCAGAGGGATGTTCGACCAGTTCCCAATCGTCGGGGACTTCGAGTTCTGCATGGATAACCACATTCAATCTTTTCATTTTCAGGCCCTCTTGGCTAAATGCGGACTTTAACAGCCCCCGCTTAAACCTTCACAAGATCGCTTCCGATATCACGCACAATCATGGAAATACCACATTCAAGTGCCAGGATGAAATTGTCGATTGTTGGCGAGGTGAATGGGCCGGTGCAGGAATTTTTTTATCGTCTCCGGCGTCAGCCGTTGCTTGGCCTTTATTTCATGCAAAAACAGTCGGACGGAAGCTGGAAGATCAATAGCTGCATACTCACCAAGACACCAGAAATCACTATCTGATCGTCAACCGGGAAGCTCTTCATTAGCGATGAGCGCCTGGCACTTCACTGTCTGCCTTCGTCGATAATCGTTTTACATGCTCAAGGCTTTGTGGCTCCCGTCGCAAAGCGGTGCATGCTTGCTCTGCTTGCAACCACAGAAATACACGGTGGCACTTGCTTCAGCGGTGAACTTCTTTGGGGAGAATTCGGTCACCTTGTGACTGCCGTTGCAAAAGGGTTGAGACTTGCTGAGGCCGCAGGCGCACCAGTAGTAATCCTTGCCTTTTTCAACCTCGACTTCGTAAGGATGGGTAGCAGCAACTTTGGCTTTGCTCATGGTGACCTCCTGTCGAATACAGAATCGAATTTCTCAAACGTCCGATACGAAAAACGTATGTATTGACGACTTATAGTCTCAAGTCGTGCTATTCGCAATCCCGAGCCAAGTCAGCACTCCCTTGCCCGCCCGGCACCCGCTGGCTAAACAGGCTGTGAGCAGATAGCCTCCGGTAGGCGCTTCCCAATCCAGCATCTCGCCAGCGCAGAAAACCCCCGGCGACTGTCGCAACATCAATTGCGGGTCGAGTGAATCGAAGCTGACGCCCCCGGCACTGCTGATCGCTTCGTCGAGCGGTCGCGACGAAACCAGCGTAATGGGCAGCGCCTTGATCGCCGTGGCCAGCCGCTCGGGACTGGCATAGTCGTCCCTGGCTGTGCTTTCGCGAAGCAGCCCGGCCTTGACGCCGCCGATGCCGATGCGGCTTTTCAGGTGGCTGGACATGGAACGTGCACCGCGTGGATGTGCAATCTCCTTCATGAGCCATTCCAGCGACCTGGCCGGGACAAGGTCAACATGCAAGGTCGTGCAGCCGTGCGCATCAATGGCATCGCGCAAGCGTGCCGAAAAGGCGTAGATCAGACTGCCCTCGACACCGTGGGCACTGATGACAAATTCGCCTTTCTTGTGAAACACATTCCCTTGCGCATCCGTATGAGCAAACGCAATGTTCTTGAGGGGATGGCCCGCAAAGCGGCTGCGAAAATGCTCGCTCCAGTTCACGTCGAAACCGCAGTTGGCCGGACGCAGCGGCGCAATGTTCACGCCACACGCCTGGAGCAATGGCACCCATGCACCGTCTGAGCCAAGCCGGGCCCAGCTGCCTCCACCCAGCGCGATCACCACTGCATCGGCTGCGACTGATTTCTCGCCGATTGGTGTGGTGAAGCAAAGCATGCCCTGTGTGTCCCACCCGGTCCAGCGATGGCGCACATGAAAAACCGCGCCGCCTGCGCGCAAACGATGCAGCCAGGCACGCAGCAAAGGTGCTGCCTTCATTTCGGCGGGAAAAACATGGCCGGAACTACCAACAAAGGTTTCAATGCCGAGATCGCGCGCCCATGCGCGTACTGCCGTCGCATCAAAATCGGCTAGCCAGGATGAGACCTGCTCGCTACGCGAGCCGTATCGGGCGATGAACTCAGGCTTAGCTTCGGCATGGGTCAGGTTAAGACCGCCCTTCCCCGCCATGAGAAATTTACGCCCCACAGAGGGCATGGTGTCATAGACATCAACTTTGGCACCACCCTTGAGCAGTGTTTCTGTTGCCATCAGGCCGGCCGGTCCGCCACCGATGACCACCACCTTGGGTTTTAGCGCCTCAGCCTGCGGCATGCGTCAGTTCGCGCAATTCAATCAGCGCCGTTGCAGGACCATTGGTGATCCACACCTGGCCATCCTGTATCGTGCATTGCAGGCTCAAGCTACGATCCGTAAGCGCGGTCAATGCGGTGGACTGTTCATCGGATAGTGCGAACACACGCAGATTACGCAATCTTGTCAGTCCCGCACCTTCCTTGAGCCACCACATTTCCATGGCCTTGCCGCCATAGGCAAACACCACCACGCTGTCGGCACGGCCCGCGGCACGGCGCAGCAGGCGCTCATCGGGCAGGCCAACTTCGATCCAGAGCCGGATCTCGCCGCTGTACTCTTTCAACCACAATGCCGGTTCATCGTCGCTGGAGATGCCGCGACCGAATTCCAGGCGCTCGTCGGCATGCAGTGCAAACGCCAGCAGACGCACCATCAGCCGCTGTTCGGTCTCGGAGGGATGACGCGCAAGCGTGAGGTTGTGTTCGCCGTAATAAGGGCGATCCATGTCGGCGATGCCGAGCGTGACTTTATAGACGGTAGATTTGAGTGCCATAAGCGATGCTTGCCACGAATACCGGTTGTGCTAATCGGGAAACTTGTTTTTGAAAGACTCGGGGACCAGGGCCACTTTTTTTGCCTGTTTGTCGTAGAACACCATCCCGGTCTTGCCGCGTACCACTTCGCGTCCACTGGCCTTGTCACTGATGCGAAAAACCATGTCGCAACCATGCTTGGTGAAGTCGCACGCCGTCATCTCGACCACCATGACTTCGCCATAAAAAGCCTGCGAGAGGTATTGCGCGGCCATGTCGCCGACAAACGTGCTGAGACCCTCGATGTTTCCAGGTTCATAGCCAAGTGAGCGATACAGACGCATCCTCGCCTCTCCGACGAGGCTGAGCATCATCGCATTGTCAAGATGTCCGCCCATGTTGATGTGCTGGTAATACAGCGGAATCTCGGTAGAGAAGGGAAAGCTTTCCGGAAGGTCAATGAAAATGCGCGCCATGATGTTTGTCAGGTCAGGTCAGGGATAAAGAAGCGTTGTACGAGTTCGGCCAAGCCGAGCAGATCAAGAATTTCTGTCAGCCTCGTGGCGGCATGCCGGTTACGCTGATCACTGTGCCGGGCGATGATGAGTTCGTTTTTCATCGAGTGCTCCCACCCCACCAGCTCGGTCACGTTCAGCTTGTAGCCATGAGCTTCGAGTTGCAAGCAGCGCAGCACATTGGTGACATGGCTGCCGAATTCGCGGGTATGAATCGGGTGCCGCCATAACTCGCTCAGGGCTCCTTTCGTCAATGCGCCGGCTTTGTGTTTACGCAACATGGCGGCCACTTCCGCCTGGCAACAGGGCACCAGCACAATGAACTGCGCCTTCTTATGCAGTGCAAACCGGATCGCGTCATCGGTCGCCGTATCGCAGGCGTGCAGCGCGGTGACGACATCGACTGCATCAGGTATTTCGCGCGATGCAGTCGCCTCCACCACCGGCAGATTAAGGAAGGTCATTCCTTTGAAACCAAGATGGGAAGCCAGTTCGCGCGACTTCCCGACCAGTTCGTCACGCGTTTCGACGCCATAGATATGCGAGCCGTCTTGCAACGATTTGAAAAACAGGTCGTAAAGAATGAAGCCGAGATAGGACTTGCCGGCGCCGTGATCGACAAGCCGCACCGCGCCGCGCTCTTTCATCACTTCGGCCAGCAGCGGCTCGACGAACTGGTAGAGGTGATAGACCTGCTTGAGCTTGCGCCGGCTGTCCTGATTCAGCTTGCCGTCGCGGGTGAGGATATGCAGTTCCTTGAGCAGTTCAAGCGACTGCCCGGGACGAATCTCGTAGTTTTTATCCTTGCCGCCACTCATGATTCAAGCGCATCAGCCGCGAGCATGGCAGAGCGCGTTTGCGGCGTTTCAAGACTGATGCGACCGAGGACCCCATCACGATAATCGGTGAGCAGGATCAGCGCGGCCTTGCCGATATCCGGTTCCCTGCTGCGCGGCTTCAGGCAATTGCGCTTGTTTGCAATGGCCTCGACCACGCCCACGGCGTCGAGTCCATCGGTCTCGAAGCCATAGCGCTGCCTGATCGTGGCAGGATAGCGTGCGAGCAGGATGCCGGCCAGAAAGTAGGCCACCTCGTCTTCGACCACAGCATTGGTTCCCACCGCATGGCTGGCGGCGAGCATGTAGCCATCCGAATTGTGCGCGATCTTCGGCCATAACAAGCCCGGCGTGTCAATGATGGTCATGCGCGAATTCAGATCGAAACTTTGCTGCGATTTGGTCACCGCTGGTTCATCGCCAACTTTGGCAATACGACGTTTGAGCAACGCATTCATCAGGGTCGATTTGCCGACATTGGGAATACCCATGATCATCATGCGCAGCACCTTGATGTTGTCGTTGCGGTGCGGTGCCAACTTCTGGCACAGGTTAGGTAATTTGGTCACATCGCCGGCTTTCTTGGTACTGATCGCCACAGCCTTGACGCCCTTTTGCGCATTGAAATAGTCGAGCCACGCCTTGGTGGCAACCGGGTCGGCCAAGTCAGCCTTGTTCAGCACCTTGAGACAGGGCCGCTGCCGATGCAAACGCAATTCACGGATCATCGGATTGCTGCTGGCCTCCGGCAGGCGCGCATCGAGTACCTCGATGACAACATCGACGCGTTCCATCGTCTCGGCCGCCTTCTTGCGCGCCGAGGCCATATGACCGGGAAACCACTGAATCGCCATCTTATGTAGGTGAAGTGCGAAAGAGTGGATTATCGCAGGTAGCGATTCAGACATCGCGATAACTGGCCTTTCGATGTGGCGTTTTTCCCTGGGAATGACTGCCCTCCCTCAATTTGGCACTGATATCATGGCTTCATGGAAAAACAGCCAATACCATGCGTGTCGTGCACATCGACCACCGCAACCGGATCAGCTGGTACGTTTCCCTCTTGAAAGCTTCGATCTGGGTTCGATCAGCATGCTTTCTGTTTGCAATGGAAAGGACTATTCATCATGACTTTATATCAACTACCGGATCACACTCCTGATATCCATCCGGAATCATGGATTGCGCCCAATGCAATCGTGATAGGCACTGTCAATCTGAGGAAGAACGCCAGCCTCTGGTGGAACGTTGTCGCTCGCGGTGACAACGATCCCATTACCATTGGCGAAAACACGAATGTGCAGGACGGATCAGTTCTGCATACCGATGTTGGCGTACCGCTTGAGATCGGCGCCAACTGCACTATCGGCCACATGGTGATGCTGCATGGCTGCACGATTGGAGAAAATTCGCTGATTGGTATCGGCAGCGTGATAATGAACCATGCCGTGATTGGTAAAAACTGTATCGTCGGTTACAATTCGTTGGTTCCTGAAGGCAAGGTGTTTCCTGACGGCGTATTGATCCTGGGTTCTCCGGCGAAAGTAGTTCGCCAGCTGGAGCCCGCCGAAATCGAGAAACTCAAGGACAGCGCCAGCAATTACGTACTTAACTGGCAACGCTACGCAAAACACCTGCAATCCATATAAGGAATCGGAATGTACTCGCGCCAGACTTTGCTGACAGCCTCAATGTTGTCGATGTGCATCTTTTGCTCGTCAACGCTTGCCGCCGATGAAAAAAAACCAATGGGCACCTTGCTGAGCTTTTCAGTCGAGGTCAGTCAAACGGTTGACAACGATCAGGCGAGTGCCACCGTGTTCGCAGAAGCCACTGACACAGAATCAGCAGAGGTCGCGCGCAGGGTCAACTCGGCCATTGCCGTGGCGATTGCACTGGCAAAAACTTACCCGGACATCAAGAGCAAAGCCGGATCAACCTGGACCACACCCGTCTATGGTAAAAGCGGACACACCATAGAATCCTGGCGCATGCGTTCAGAAATTCAGCTGGAGAGCCGGAAGCTTGCTACTTTAGGAGATTTGGTGGGCAAATTGCAGGATGACATGGCCGTGAGCCAGATCATCTTGCAGCCCACTATGGAGACTCGGCACAAAGCTGAAGACATGGCCACTCTGGAAGCGCTGAACACATTTCAGGCCAAAGCGCAGATGATTGCGTCAAACTTCAAGAAATACTATCGCATCATCAACATGAATATCAGCAGCGGCAGCCATGGGCAACCCTACCCGATGGCGCGCGCCGCGATGATGCGAGCCGAAGCCGCCCCGATGCCGATCGAGGGCGGCAAGAGCGACATCAGCGTGACGGTAAGCGGCGAGATCGAACTGATCGATTAGCGGCGGACGATGCTGTTGCCGAAGAGTTTCACCGGATCTCCGGCTGCATAGCCGGGATCGGCAGTAAAGCTGTACTCGCGATCAACACCATCCTCGAAGTGCACGGCGACTATCCAGGATTTCTTGGTCTTCATGTGTTCTTCGATCTTGTGTCCTGCATAGGCACCACCCGCCACTCCGGCAATGGTGGCGATATCCTTGCCGCGACCTCCCCCTACCTGATGGCCAAGTACAGCCCCCGCAACTCCGCCCGCAATCATGCCAAGGGGTGAGCTTTCACCCTTTTCTTCGACAACCTTCACGGCGGCCACCTTGCCACACTCGGCACAGATTGCCGCTGCCTTGCTTGCTGGTGTCGCGACCGCAGCTGCCATGTCCTTGGTATAGGATTCCTCGGCAGTCACCAAAGACTTGTTGTACTCGGCCTTGGCATCGCGCAAGCATTGCATGCGCGCGCCGGACGAGTTTTCTTCGGCACACAAGTTTCTATCAGCCGCATAAAGCGTTGCCGCCTGCTTTTTGGCCGCCTCGTAGCTGGCTTTGCTGGTCGTATCCGTAGCAGCGGAGACAGTGGTGGAAAGGGCAAAAAATACTACTGTGGCGAACTTTTTCATGTTCATGATGTTTCTCCTGTGACCTACGTTGTTCATACAAGCACTTCACCGAAAAAAGTTTACCTGTATCTGCACAAGCCGGCCAAATTCCGGCTATCCAGAATATCAAAATCAGAATAGTCGAAATTCAGGGAAATTGTATCTACATACAGTTTGCCGGCTTATGCCTATTCAACAACGCCCGCGCCACTCTGGACTGGTTGTCGCGGCCAATGGCCCTGGAAATGAAATCGCCCGCATCGACCAACTTGTCCAGATCAATGCCGGTTTCAATCCCCATGCCGTTCAACATATACACCACATCCTCGGTTGCCACGTTTCCGGTCGCCCCGCGCGCATAGGGGCAACCACCGAGTCCTGCCACTGAAGCGTCAAATGCCGCAACACCAGATTCCAGCGCAGCATGGATATTGGCCAGAGCCTGGCCGTAAGTATCATGAAAGTGGCCCGCAAGTTTTTCCACCGGCATCCGTCGCGCTACGGTATCGAACAGTTTGCGCGTTTTGCCCGGCGTCCCGACCCCGATCGTATCGCCCAGCGACACATCGCAGCAGCCCGACTCGTAGAGTCGAGTAGCCAGATCGGCAACGACTTGCGGGTCTACTTCACCCTCGTAAGGGCAACCCAGCACGCAA
>JBASWL010000116.1:0-25532 GCA_049276455.1 Georgfuchsia sp.
GTTTTCGATAGCGGATCGATAAGCTTGAGGTGTCGGACAACGATGCGGCCATCAAACAGATCGATGCTCATGTCGCCGCCGAGATTGAGGACATGATTCGAGTACTCTGCTTCCGGAATGCGCATGCTCATGCTGCCGGCCATTACCGGCAGGCTCATGGCAGCGGTCAGTCGCGGCATCGACACGCCCTTGATGCCGCCCGCAAAGCGACCGGTCCAGGTTTCACCGGGGCGAGTGGCATGGAAGTCGTCGATGTTGATGCGGCCATCGAGAAACGGGATCACGACTTGCGATACCGCGACATCAAATCCGTGCAGACGTACCGGGAGGCGAAAGCCGCCGAGTGGAAAATCGTTGAGCCTGCCGCTCCCGATAGACAGCTCGGCCAGCGTCTCATCGTGAAGTGACCAGGGGATACTGGCATTTACTTCCGTCAAATCAAGGCGCCCCGTGCTTTCCTTGAAGGTGGCGTTCTCTATGCCGGCGTAAAACGATTGCATGGCACCGTCGGTCCACTCAGCGGCATAGCGCGTGGTGCCGCTGGCGCTTATTCCCGGCAGGGCGCGCGCGTCAAGCATCGGTTGCACCCATTCCTTGACGGCTACCGAAAGATCAAGCGGCTCGGTAACAAAGCCCCAGCGCGATATGGCGGCGTCCTTGCGGTTCCATGTCATGCCCGCCGTCAGGCTGCCCAGACGGTCGAGCGTCACGCGTGCCATATCTACCCGAATCTGTTCCGGCGTCATTTCGCCCTCTGCGCTCAGGTGGACGCCTGCCTTGCGATACCATGGCGACCAGAAAGCCTCGCCGCCTGACCACTCGGCCGAGGTTTGCCACTGCCAGTTCTTGCCCGCCCGTTGCGCCGTCAAGGACAAGTTGCCGACGATGCCTTCAGCGGCCACGCTGAAATCGTCCGTATTGAAACCCAGGTCGCGCACGGCAAAATCGACTTTCGCCTGCTCGCGGTCGGCCGTGAGTCTGAGGTCGAAGCGGCCGACGGGATGCCAGCGGCGCAGGCGTTTGATGAGCGTGGACCAGCCAGCCACCTCGGCATCCAGCAGCGTCAGCCCAAGCTTGCCATTGTCAAAGCGGTATTCGAGGGTAAAGGACAACGGCGGGCGTTTGCCACGGCGCAGGGTTCCATCACCACAGGAAATCTTTTTGGCATCAAGCTGGAAGCGATTGCAATGGAGTTTCAGGTCGCTTAAGCGAGTGTCGCCCATACGCAACTCGGCAACCACGATATCGGCCTCGCCGGGATGGAAAATATCGAAATCGACATGCACATCGCGGGCGTTGAATGTACTGTGCTCGATGGTGTCGAGAGAAATGGAGACCTGCTGGGCCTGCGCCGGCAGCGCTGTCAGCACCATGCCGGTCAGCAGGCAGGCAGGCAGTTTATGCAGGAAAAATGCCGGTGGAAAGATAGCGGTCGCCACGGTCGCAGACAATAGTCACGATAACAGCATTCTCGACATCGGCGGCAATGCGCAGCGCAACATGCAAAGCGCCGCCCGATGAAATGCCGGCAAAGATGCCTTCTTCAGCTGACAGCCGCCGCGTCATGATTTCGGCATCGACCTGGCTCACATTCTCGACCTGATCGACGCGAGAACGGTCGAAAATCTTCGGCAAATAGGCTTGCGGCCATTTGCGTATGCCCGGGATTTGCGAGCCTTCCTCGGGCTGGCAACCGATGATTTGTATCGCCGGATTTTTTTCCTTGAAGTAGCTCGAACAGCCCATGATGGTGCCAGTGGTGCCCATGCTCGAAACAAAGTGGGTGATTCTTCCGTCGCTGTCGCGCCATATTTCGGGCCCGGTGCCTTCGTAATGCGCGAGCGGATTGTCCGGATTGGCGAACTGGTCAAGCATGATGCCCTTGCCTTCGCTCACCATTCTTTCAGCCAGATCGCGTGCGCCTTCCATGCCTCCCGCGCGCGAGGTCAACACCAGTTCAGCGCCATAGGCGCGCATGGTCTGCACGCGCTCGACGCTCTGGTGCTCTGGCATGATCAGTATCATGCGATAGCCGCGCATCGCTGCAACCATGGCCAGCGCAATGCCGGTGTTGCCCGAGGTGGCCTCGATCAGGGTGGCACCGGGTTTGATCGTGCCACGCGCTTCGGCACGGGCGATCATCGACAAAGCAGGCCGGTCCTTCACCGACCCCGCAGGATTGTTGCCTTCGAGCTTGGCGAGAATCACGTTGTTGCGGCGCGCATTCTCCGCGCCTGGAATGCGCTGCAAGCGCACCAGCGGTGTATTGCCAACGAAATTTTCCAGCGTCTTCATGCTGCGGGTTTCATGCCTGTGCCAGGACCGTAACGTACTTGGCGACGCCCTCTTCGACGCTGGCAAACTGTTCCGTGTAGCCGGCTTCGCGCAGGCGGGTGAGATCGGCCTCGGTAAAGCTCTGGTATTTGCCGACCAACTGGGCTGGGAAAGGGATGTATTCGATCACCCCCTGGCTCACCAGATCGGCCAGCGGCAATGCCGGCTTTCCCTCCAGTGCGCGGCAGGAGTTAACGGTGGCCGTTGCCAATTCATTGAAGGTCTGCGCGCGGCCGGTGCCGAGATTGAAAATGCCCGAGCGCTGCGGATGGTGGAGGAAATCAAGGTTCACCTTGACCACATCGTCGACGAACACGAAGTCGCGACGCTGCTCGCCATTGGTATAGCCGCTGCTGCCTTCGAACAATTTGACCTTGCCGGTCTCGCGATACTGGTTGAAATGATGGAAGGCGACCGAGGCCATGCGCCCCTTGTGCTGTTCGCGCGGACCATAGACATTGAAATAGCGAAAACCAGCGACCTGCGAACGGGCGTCATGCAGTCGCAAGCGCACCGCCTGATCAAACTGGAACTTGGAATAGCCATAGACATTGAGCGGCGCCTCGAATTCGCGCATTTCGCGGAACACCGAGCCACCGCCGTACACCGAGGCACTCGACGCATAGAGAAACTGCACTTCGTCTTCGAGGCAGTAATCGAGCAGGGTCAGCGAGTAACGGTAGTTGTTCTCCATCATGAAGCGGCCGTCGCTTTCCATGGTGTCGGAACAAGCACCCTGGTGCAGGATGGCTTCAATTGCGCCATCGAGATGTCCGGCGGCAATTTGCTCGATGAACTCAGCCTTGTCCATGTAATCGGCAATGTCGCAATCGGCAAGGTTGCGGCATTTGTCGCCCTGCGTCATGTCATCGACAGCAATGATGTTGCTCAGCCCAAGCTGGTTGAGCGCACGGACGATGTTGGAACCAATGAATCCGGCTGCGCCGGTAACAACGTAATACATGTGAATCCTTTCAGGACAGACGCAGTGTTCTCGATGTTTCTGCGGTTAATCCAGATTTTGAAGTTCTTCAAGTGTAGCAACAGCGGTACCCAGTTTTGCAACCACAACGCTGGCTGCACGATTTGCCAGTTTCATCGCATCCACAAGCGTTGCGCCGCTGGCCAGCATCACCGCCAGGGTGGCGATCACGGTATCGCCGGCGCCGCTGACATCGAACACCTCGCGCGCCTTGGCTGCTTCATGCATCTCTCCCTGCGCCGTAAACAGGGTCATGCCTTCTTCGGAGCGCGTCAGCAAAATCGCTTCCAGGCCCAGTTCAGCGCGCAGTTTCTGCGCACGCGCGGCGAGGTCGGCCTCGTCCTTCCATCGCCCGACAACCTCGCGCAGTTCTGCCCGGTTCGGCGTGATCAGCGTGGCACCGGCGTAACGGACGTAGTCGTCGCCCTTGGGGTCTGCCAGCACGGGTTTGCCGGCGGCACGTGCCATGCGGATCATCTCGGTGATGTGGGTCAGGCCACCCTTGCCGTAATCGGAAAGTATGACGGCATCGCAGTCGGCGAGACGCTGCTCGAAATCGGCCAGTTTGGCGCGCAGCACTTCATGGTCCGGTGCATTCTCGAAATCGATGCGGATCAGTTGCTGCTGGCGCGCCACGACACGCAGCTTGACCGTGGTCTTGAGTTGGGCATCCTCGTGCAGACGGGCGTCAATGCCCGATTCGCTCAGCAACCGCGCCAGGGTTTGTCCCGGTTCATCGACGCCGACCACCGACAGCAGTGCCGTGCGTGCGCCCAGCGCTACGCAATTGCGCGCGACATTCGCCGCACCGCCGGGACGATCCTCGGTGCGTTCCACTTTCGCCACCGGCACCGGGGCTTCGGGGGAAATGCGCGACACATCGCCAAACCAGTAACGGTCGAGCATGACATCGCCAACGATGAGCACGCGGGCTTTGGATGTGTCGGGAATCTTCATTTTCTACCTATGGCGAAATATTCCAGTCCCGCCTTGCGCGGATGCTGGGGATCGTAGAGGTTACGTCCGTCAAATACTACCGGGTGCTTGAGCGCCGCCCTGATGACATCGAAATCGGGACTGCGAAATTCCTTCCATTCGGTGACGATCGCCAGCGCATCGGCGCCGACCAGGGCATCATTGGGCGACTGCGCGAACACAATGCGCTTGTCATCGCCAAGGATGCGCTGGGCTTCGTGAATCGCGACCGGATCGTAAGTCCGCACGCTCGCGCCGCGTTTCAGCAATTCCTCGATCAACACCAGGCTCGGTGCTTCGCGCATGTCGTCGGTATTGGGCTTGAAGGCCAGGCCCCATAGCGCGAAGGTCATACCGCACAAATCGGTGCCGAAGCGTTTCACGATCTTGCCCATCAGCACATGCTTCTGCACGTCGTTGGCTTCCTCGACCGCTTGTAACACCTTGAGTCCCTGCCCCGCTTCGCCGGCGGTGCGGATCAGGGCCTGCACATCCTTGGGAAAGCAGGAACCGCCATAGCCGCAGCCGGGATAGAGAAAGTGGTAGCCGATGCGAGGATCGGAACCGATGCCCTGACGTACCTGTTCGATGTCGGCGCCGAGCTTTTCGGCCAGGTTGGCGAGTTCGTTCATGAAGCTGATGCGCGTCGCCAGCATGGCATTGGCGGCGTACTTGGTCAATTCGGCGCTCTTCACGTCCATCATGATGAGGCGCTCGTGATTGCGCTGGAATGGTGCATAAAGCTGGCGCATCAATTCAATCGCCCGTGCATCCTCGGCGCCAACAACGATGCGGTCTGGCTTCATGAAGTCCTCGACGGCCGCACCCTCCTTGAGGAACTCCGGATTGGACACGACGGAGAAGGGGATGTCGGCATTGCGCGCCTTTAGTTCTTCGGCAATCGCAGCACGCACCTTGTCAGCTGTCCCGACCGGCACGGTGCTCTTGTCGACGACAACCTTGTAATCCTTCATGTACTTGCCGATATTGCGCGCCGCAGCGACTACATACTGAAGGTCTGCGGAGCCGTCTTCATCCGGTGGCGTGCCAACAGCAATGAACTGGATCTGGCCATGCGCGACAGCGGCTTCAATATCAGTGGTGAAGCGCAGGCGCCCGGCTGCCTCATTCTTGCGCACCATGGCCTCAAGGCCCGGCTCATAGATGGGAATGCCACCTTCATTGAGAATGCGTATCTTTTTGGCATCGAGATCCAGACAAAGCACATCATTACCGACATCAGCAAGACAGGTGCCGCTGACCAGGCCAACATAGCCGGTACCTACAACGGTTACTTTCATTTGTTGTTCCTACAGTAAGGAGTCAGGAGTAAGGAGTAAGAAGCAAAACCGACGCCCGCCCCACTCCTCACTCCTGACATCTCACCCCTCAAAGTTTTCATGGCGCCAAATCGAATTCCTCGGTGCGCCTGGGCGGATATGTCTCCCAACCGCCGCAAGCCGGACAGCGCCAATAGAACTGGCGCGCCTTGAAACCGCAATTGTCGCAGCGATAGCGCGCAACACGGCGCGTATGCGCATGAATCAGATTTTTGATCAGTTCCAGATCGGGTCTGTGCTCTGCTGGTGCAAGATACAGCTGAGCCTCGAACAGTTTGTCGAGACCAATCAGGGTCGGGTTGCGGCGCAGTTCGTCGCGCACGCGCTGGTAAGCGGCCTCAGGGCCACTGCACTCCATTTCGGCGCTGACCACTGCATCCAGCAGATCAAGCGAAGAATGGCTTTCCAGATAGGCGCGCAGCAATTGCAGGCCCTGTTCAGTACGGCCACCCTTGCGATAGGCTTGCATCAGTTTACCGGCCACCAAGGCCAGGTAGATGGCATTCTGCGATTCGATGCTGGTCCAGGCGGCAATCGCGCCTTCGCTATCGTTCTCGCTCCAGGCCAGGTCGCCCTGCAGGATGGTAGCGCGGATGCACTTGCGATTGGCCGCCAGCGCCTGGCTGAGATAGCCACGCGCAGCGGCATTACGGCCGTGCATCAACTCAGCGGCAGCCAGTTCGCAATAAAACTCGGCGATCTCGCTATGCCACAGGTGATCGCCGTGACCACTGAGTTCCTCGGCAATGGCGATGGCGCGAGCCCACTCTTTTTCCTGCTGATAGACTTCGAGCAGGAACTTCAGAGCATCTTCGTCGCTGCTCGTGCCGCGCAGCTTGATGAATATTTCCTCGGCACGATCGAGCAAACCCGCTTTCAGGTAGTCCTGCCCCAGTTCGGACAAGGCCTGTACACGTTGCTCGTCAGTGAGTTGACTGCTCTCCCGATCGCGCTCGACCAGGTTTCTGTGAATACGGATGGCCCGATCGGTTTCACCGCGACGGCGAAACAGACTGCCAAGAGTGAAGTGCAGCTCGATGGTCTCGGTATCCACCTTTGCGGCTTCGAGAAAAGCCTCGATTGCCTTGTCCGGCTGCTCGTTGAGCAGGAAGTTCAGTCCACGGAAATAGGAATGGGGCAGCGCGCGAGATTCCTTGACCAAATGGCTAATGTCGATTCGGGCCGCAACCCAGCCCAGCACAAAAAACAGGGGCAGTACCAGCAGCCACCAGAGATCAATCTCCACGCCCTAGCTCCTGTCGCTGGCGCGGCGTTGCAAGCGACCCAACTCATGGCGTTGCCGTAGCAATGTGGCTATGGCCGCGGAAATGCCCAAAGCGGCCCCAAGCACAAAAGCCCCGAGCACGACCAGCGACAGTGGCACTTCAATATGCTGATCAAAATAAAAGCGCAAGTCGACCATCGCACTGTTCTTGACGGCAAGGCCGAACAGGGCGATGAACACGACGAAACGAAAAATCCAGATCAGGGTCTTCATCGCTCACCCAAATAAGCACAGACAAAAAACGGGCGGCATTCTCAATGAATACCGCCCGTGGATGCTCACATCACAGTCGTCATGTTGTCTGGTCGACACGTTCCCGCAATTCCTTGCCTGGCTTGAAGTGCGGCACATACTTTGCTGGAACCTGCACCTTCTCGCCTGACTTGGGGTTGCGCCCGAGACGTGGCGGCCGGTAGTTGAGCGAGAAGCTGCCAAAGCCGCGAATCTCGATGCGTCCGCCTTGCGCCAACGAGTCAGTCAGCGCATCCAGAATCACATTCACGGCGAAATCCGCATCCTTCGCCACCAACTGCGGGTAACGTGCCGCAAGCTTGGCAATCAACTCTGACTTAGTCATGTGTAACTTTACAAACCTCAGTTCTGATTGAGTTTGGCCTTAAGCAGCGCGCCCAAATTGGTCGTGCCGCTGCTGGCGTCGGAAGCAAGCTTCTGCATTGCCTCATTTTGCTCGATCTGATCCTTGGCTTTGACCGAAAGACTGATCGAACGGGTCTTGCGATCCACGTTGATGATCATGACTTCAATGTCATTGCCTTCCTTCAGCTCGGTACGCAGATCCTCGATGCGATCACGCGAGAACTCGGATACCCGCAGATAACCTTCGACTTCACCGCCCAGATCAATCACGGCGCCCTTCTGGTCGACGCTCTTCACCTTGCCGTTGACGATGCTGTTCTTGTCGTGGGTCGCAATGTAGCTGGTGAAGGGGTCGCCATCAAGCTGCTTGACGCCCAGCGAAATGCGCTCCTTCTCGACATCAATGGCCAGCACCATGGCTTCCACTTCGTCGCCCTTCTTGTGATTTTGCTTGGCTTCTTCGCCAGTCACATTCCAGGACAGGTCGGAGAGGTGCACCAAACCGTCAATGCCGCCAGGCAGGCCGATGAAAATGCCGAAGTCGGTAATCGACTTGATCGCGCCTGTCACTTTGTCGCCCTTCTTGTGGTTGATCGCGAAATCATCCCACGGGTTGGGTTGACACTGTTTGATACCGAGCGAAATGCGGCGGCGTTCTTCGTCGATTTCAAGAATCATGACTTCGACTTCGTCACCAAGTTGCACTACCTTGGATGGATGGATGTTCTTGTTGGTCCAGTCCATTTCGGAAACGTGGACAAGGCCTTCGATACCCTGCTCGATTTCCACGAACGCACCATAGTCGGTGAGGTTGGTGACCTTGCCGAAGAGGCGGGTGCCGGAAGGATAACGACGCGCGATACCCACCCAAGGATCTTCGCCGAGCTGCTTCATGCCCAGCGAAACGCGGTTCTTTTCCTGGTCGAACTTGAGTACCTTGGCGGTGACTTCGTCGCCGACATTGATGACTTCAGACGGGTGACGCACGCGACGCCAAGCCAGATCTGTGATGTGCAGCAGGCCATCGATACCGCCGAGGTCAACGAACGCACCGTAGTCGGTGATGTTCTTGACGATACCCTTGACGATGGTGCCTTCCTGCAGGGTTTCAAGCAGCTTCTGGCGATCTTCGCCCATGTTGGCTTCAAGCACGGCACGGCGCGACAACACGACGTTGTTGCGCTTGCGGTCAAGCTTGATGACCTTGAATTCGAATTCCTTGCCTTCGAATGGCGTGGTGTCCTTGACCGGACGGGTGTCAACCAATGAGCCGGGGAGGAAGGCGCGAATGCCGTTGGCCATGACAGTGAGGCCGCCCTTGACCTTGCCCGTGATCAGGCCCTTGACCAGAATGCCATCGTTCATCGCCTTGTCGAGATCATTCCAGGCGGCAATGCGCTTGGCTTTCTCTCGCGACAGGCGGGTTTCGCCATAGCCGTCTTCGAGCATTTCGATGGCGACGGCAACATAGTCGCCGGGCTTGACGTCAACTACGCCAACGTCATTCTTGAATTCACTGGCATCGATAAAACTTTCGGATTTGAGTCCGGCATTGACGACTACATAGTTCTGGTCGACTCTGACCACTTCGGCGGTGATGACTTCACCGGCGCGCATCTCTTGGCGCAACAGGCTTTCTTCAAAAAGACTGGCAAAACTTTCGGCTACTGCTGACATTAAATTGGGGCCTTCATAAACACCGGCATCACAGAAATGCCCGGTGGGTTAGTTACTCAAAGTTTGCGGCGACTGGCGTCGCCTCAAACACCCTGCACTTCAACGCTTGTACTGATAGTGTCCCGAGCCCAGCCCAGTACCCCATCAACAGCCTGCTCGATAGACAGATCAGTCGTATCGAGCAGTTGCGCATCTGTGCCCTTCTGCAGGGGCGCCACGCTGCGGGAGGCATCCCGTTCGTCGCGTTCACGCAAATCCTGAAGAAGGGCCGAGATATTAGCAGCAACTCCCTTTGCGATCAACTGTTTATATCTCCGTTCTGCACGCGCTTCGGCGGATGCCGTTAAAAAAACTTTGACTTCAGCCTGAGGAAACACCACCGAGCCCATGTCGCGCCCATCGGCCACAAGCCCAGGCCAGCGCCGATAGGCACGCTGTCGCGCCAGCAGCGCCGCGCGCACGGCCGGCAGTGCGGCCACTTTCGAAGAAGCGGCCGACATTTCTTCGCTGCGGATGGCCTCGGTCACATCGTTGTTTGAGAGCAACACATGATCGCCCTTGAACTCGGCTGGCAGGCCGGCAGCAATTGCCGCGACACCCGCTTCGTCGTCATAAGCCACGCCGGCAAGCCTTGCTGCGAGCGCCACAAGGCGATACAGGGAACCACTATCGAGATAACCATAGTCCAAGGCACTGGCCACGCGTTGCGCGACCGTGCCCTTGCCCGATGCCGATGGGCCGTCAATCGCAATCACCGGCGCGGTGATTTCGGCAAAGCGGTCGAAATAATCGGGAAAAGTCTTCGCCACGCAATTCGGATCGAGAATCCGCACCGGCACGCCGCCCAGCGCAACGAGAGAAAAACACATCGCCACTCGGTGATCGTCGTAGGTGGCTATCGAAGCGTGAGGAGTAAGAGGTGAGGAGTGAGGAGGTGAAAGCTTCAACCAGTCTTCCCCTTCTTCGACTATAGCACCCACTTTGCGCAGCTCAGTTGCCATCGCAGCGATGCGGTCGGTTTCCTTGACGCGCCAGCTGGCGATATTGCGCAGGGTGCAAGGGCCGTCAGCAAACAGTGCCGCCACCGAGAGCGTCATCGCCGCATCGGGAATGTGGTTGAGGTCGAGATCGAAGGCGCGCAGCTTGCCGTTGGCAGGGCCATGCACTTCAATCCAGTTATCGCCCATCTCGATGCATGCGCCCATGCTGGCCAGTGCCTCCGCAAAGGCAACATCGCCCTGAATGCTGTCGCGGCCGACGCCTTCGACGCGCACCGGGCCACCCGCAATCGCGCCCGCCGCGAGAAAGTACGAGGCTGACGAAGCATCGCCCTCGACGTGGATCGTGCCAGGGCTGACATAGCGCTGCCCGGCGGCAATCGTGAAGCGCGACCAGCCCTCGCGCTCGACCCGCACGCCAAAGCGCGCCATCAGGTTGAGCGTGATCTCGATGTAGGGTTTGGAGATGAGTTCCGTCGTCATCTCGATCACTGCTGTTTGGCCCGTGAGCGGTAATGCCATTAGCAAGGCCGTGAGGAACTGCGACGAGACATCGCCGCGTACCTTGATCGGTGCCGACAGATTGATAGTCGCAGGCAGCACTTGCAGCGGCGGAAAACCTTCGTTGCCGAGATAGCGCACATTTGCGCCGATCTGGATAAGGCCATCAACCAGATCGCGGATCGGCCGCTCATGCATGCGCGCCACACCCGACAATTGGTAATGGCCGCCCGACAACGCCAGCGCCGCCGTCAGCGGCCGAAACGCCGTGCCCGCATTGCCCAGAAAAAGCTCGGCCTGCTTGACCGGGAATGGCCCTGCCGCCCCGCTCACCCGGTAGCTGTCTGCGCCAGCAGATTCAATGGCAATGCCCAACTGACGCAGGGCCGCCAGCATCACGCGTGTATCGTCGGAATCGAGCAGGTCGGCTACAAGAGTCTCGCCTTGCGCCAGCGCCGCCAGCAGCAGTACGCGATTGGAAATGCTCTTCGAACCGGGGAGTCGTATGGTTCCAGCAGCATGGTTCAGGGCAGGAATATCGAGATGATTCATAGGTTGAGTTTGAGCGAATAACAACTTGTCTCAATGGTGAGTTTAAACATATGCGAATTCAATTCGACGCTGGCCCCTTATCGCCGCTTATCGCCGGCAAGCTGGGCATAATCGGCAGGACCGGAGCCGCGATCATTCCGGGCCGGGGCAGCTAGAACACGCCTTCTTCAAATACCCTGAAGCTTGAGGGCGCCGAGGGCGGCACGGGTTCCTGCATTTTCTGAAGACAGGCAAGGGTGTCGGCAATGGCAGTCTGAAAGGCTGGTCGCGAAGAAAATCGCCCGACATAGGCGCGAATCCGGGGGCGTGTTTTGAACCAGCCGCCCATGTTGGCGAGAAATAGCGGAAAGCTGAGCATGAAATCGGCGCCGGTCAGCGAGTCACCGACCATGAAGCCATCATCGCGCAGCGCATTTTCGAGCGCAATTGAATACTTGATGGCTTGTCGCTTCCCTTCTTCGCCAATACGGGGAACCGTATCGATGATGCAGCCGGGTGGGGGTGCGCAATGGTCCCAGTAGATGCGCTGGTGAACCGCAAACAGGCCTTCGGACCAGTACATCCACTCATCCACGCGTGCGGCATCAAGCGAACCAGCCGGAGGAACAAGGCGACCATTTCCGTAATGGGTGAGAATGTAGTTGATGATCGCACCGGATTCCGTCAGTATCAGGCCGTCATCCTCCATCGCGGGCAGCGAGCCCACCGGGTTGATCTTCAGGTACCCGGGGCTGACGCGCTCTTCGTTGTAGAAGTTGATGAGCTCCTGCCGGTAGGGAATCGCCAGTTCTTCGAGCAGCCATTTGATGCGCAACGACCGGGTCGTCGGTGAATGGTAAAGCGTGAGCATGTGTCCTCCTGAAGAAGTCAAAGCGAGGGGTTAAAGGCGCCGTGTTTGGGTTAAATCGAATAACGGTAGCTTCATGGCATAAAAGCTGAAAAGGGCAGAGATATTTCCATCTTCAGCCTGCCACAAACCCCGGCAACTTGGAAGCAATAAGGGACAGACAACGATTTTCTTTCCAGATCGCCTTGCTTATTTACTCTTCCGCGCTTCCATTCGCGCCCTGCAGCCACGCATCGCGTGCCTCGCGCGCGGCAGCGAATACGGCTTCCAGGCCCGCCGCATCTGCCGACGCCAGCAGTGTGCGCAGACGCAGCAGCGACGCCATGTAGGCATCAAGTTCGGTAATCAATGGCGCACGGTTGGCAATGCAGATGTCGCGCCACATTTCGGGGTGGCTGCTGGCGATGCGGGTGAAGTCGCGGAAACCGCCGGCGGCAAAACCGAACAGTTCGCCGGCATCGTCGCGCGCAGCGAACTCATGCACCAGCGCATAGGCCAGCAGATGCGGCAGATGGCTCACCGCAGCAAAGACGCGGTCATGCGCATCGGCGGAAAGCACATCGACTTTCGCGCCGCAGGCTTCCCATGCCGCACGCACCTTGGCGACATTGTCCTTGCTCGTCGTGGAAGAAGGCGCCAGCACCACACGGCGGCCCCGATAGAGGTCGGCCTGTGCCGCTGCGGCACCGCTTTTTTCGGCACCGGCAATCGGGTGGCCGGGCACGAATTGGGCAATGCGCGCGCCCAGAACGCGCTCCGCGGCCCGCACGACATCGCGCTTGGTGCTGCCCGCATCGGTCACCACGGTATGCGCTTCGAGATGCGGCAGCAGCGCCTGCATGGTGGCTTCCATGGCGCCGACGGGCATGGCCAGCAGTACCAGATCGGCGCCTTGCATGGCGCTGGCCCAGTCTTCGGCAATCGCATCAATGACGCCGAGTTGCAGCGCTTTATCCAGCGCGGCCCGGGTGCGGCCGATACCGACCACTTCGCCTACCGCTCCCGCCTGCTTCAGCGCCAGTGCGAATGAGCCGCCGATGAGGCCGACGCCGGCGATGACGATCTTGTCGAACTTCACTGTAAAGCCTTTTTCAATGCTTGTAGAAAGCGCTCATTCTCCTGCTCCAGGCCAATGGTAACGCGCAGATGCTGAGGCATATCGTAGCCGCCGAGCGGGCGCACGATGATGCCCTGCTTGAGCAGGCGCTGATTGACGCCGGGGGCATCGGCCACATGAAAGGTAATGAAGTTGCCATAGGATGGAATCCATTCGAGACCCAACTCAGACAACCCGGCTTCGATCTGCTGCATGCCGCGCCGGTTCAGTGCATGGCTCTGGTCGAGAAACGATTTGTCATCAAGCGCTGCAATGGCGGCAGCGGCGGCTAGGTTGTTGACGTTAAAGGGCTGGCGCACGCGATTCATCAGATCGGCCACTTCCGGCGCCGCCACGGCGAAGCCAACGCGCAATCCCGCCAGGCCATAGACCTTCGAAAAAGTGCGCGTCACGATCAGGTTGGGGAACTCATCAACCCAGCGCACCGTATCGACACGCAAGTCCGGCAGCAGATATTCGTTGTAGGCCTCGTCGATCACCACCACCACATCAGCGGGCACCGTGTTCAGGAATGTCTTGATCTCGTCGTAGGGCAGGAAAGTGCCAGTCGGGTTGTTGGGGTTCGCGATCCACACTACACGCGTGTCGGGACGCATTGCACAGCGCATGGCGGCGAGATCGTGGCCGTAATTTTTGCTGGCGGGGGTAACGATGCATTCCGCGCCGGTCGACACCGTCGCCAGCGAATACACCACAAAAGCGTGACGTGACATGACGGCGGAACGGCCGCTGGTCAGGAATACGCGCGCGGCGAGATCGAGCACGTCGTTGGAGCCGTTACCGAGCACGATCTGCTCTCGTTTGACGTCCAGATGGCTTGCCAGCGCCGCGACCAGATCGAAGGTGTCCGGGTAGCGCTCGATGCCGTTGATCGCGATCTCGACGGCGGCACGCGCCTTCGGGCTCATGCCGAGCGGATTTTCATTGGAGGCGAGCTTGACGATGCTCTCCACCGGCAAGCCCATCTCGCGCGCCAGTTCGGTAATCGGCTTGCCCGGCACATAAGGCGAAATGGAGCGAATCGAGGCGGGCGACTGTTGGTAAAGGGTGGTCATTTCTTGTCGAAAGGATTGCTGGACGTTTTGAAGCGGATTCTGAGCGGCGTGCCCTGCAGCTTGAAGATTTCAAGGAAGCTACGTTCGAGATAACGCGAGTAGGAGTCGGGGATCTGATCCAGTGCGTTGCCGTGGATCACGATAATGGGTGGATTGCTGCCGCCCTGATGCGCATAGCGCAGCTTGGGCCGGAACAGGCCGTGGCGCGGTGGCGCCTGTTTTTCCACCACGGCCAGCAGGGCGCGCGTGAGCTTGGGCGTAGACATCTTGGCCATGGCGGCGGCATAAGCCTTATCGACCGAGGTCAAAACGCCGCCGATGCCCTGTCCGTGCAGGGCGGAGATGTAATGCACGCGGGCGAAGCCGAGGAAATTGAGCTTGCGTTCGATGTCGATCTTGATGCGCTCGCGCTGATAGTCGTCAACCGTATCCCATTTGTTGACAGCAATGACCAGCGCGCGCCCGGCCTCGATGATGAAGCCGGCAATATGGGCATCCTGGTCGGAGATGTCCTGGCTCGCGTCCAGCATCAAGACAACGACATTCGATTCCTCGATCGCCTGCAGCGTCTTGATCACCGAAAATTTTTCGATGGTCTCGAAAACCTTGCCCTTGCGGCGCAGCCCTGCGGTATCAATCAGGGTGTATTGGCGACCGTTCTTCTCGAACTCGATCTCGATGGCATCACGCGTGGTACCCGGCATGTCGAAAGCGATGACGCGATCTTCTCCCAGCAGCGTATTGATCAGCGTGCTCTTGCCGACATTGGGGCGGCCGGCTATTGCAATTCGTGGTGCAGGCAGCCCTGCTGATTGTTCGGCTTTCTGCTCGTCCTCGCCGGGAAAAGCTTGCAGCACCAGGTCGATCAATTCATTGACGCCGTCGCCGTGTGCTGAGGAAATGACGCGTGGCTCGCCACAACCGAGTTCATGGAACTCGGCGCCGACCACGGCACGATCCATGCCCTCTGCCTTGTTCACCACCAGGTGCAGCGGGCGGCCGCTACGCCGCAGCAGATCGGCGATCACCTTGTCCTGCGGCGTCAGGCCCGTGCGGCCATCGACAATGAACAACAATGCATCGGCCTCGGCGATCGCAGACTCGGCCTGGCGCGCCATTTCATGCACGATGCCGTCTTTCGCCTGTGGCTCGAAGCCACCGGTATCGACCGCAAGAAAGGGCTTGTGGCCAAGACGGCCATGTCCATAGTGGCGGTCTCGCGTCAGGCCGGATATGTCTGCCACCAGCGCATCGCGCGAGCGCGTGAGCCGGTTGAACAACGTGCTTTTGCCGACGTTGGGGCGGCCTACGATCACCAGCGTCGGCTTCATCTATTCAACACTCAGCGCGTAAACCGCACCCGACAGGGTTTGTACGACCACACCATGGGCGATGCGCTGCGGTTCGGCAGAGATCGGGCTGTTCTCGGTATTGATACGTGCCGCAAAAGCGCCGGTCTGACGATTCAGAGCATGCACAGTGCCAAGACTATCGCCAACCAACACCACATCGCCGGTGACCAGCGGACGCGACAGGCCACGATTTGACAGCTTGTCCTGCTTCCACAGGTTGAAGCCGTTGCTGATGTCATAGGCCAGCACCGCGCCCTGGTCATCACTCACGTAGACCGCCTTGTCGTCAGCATCCATCCCACCGATCGAGGAAATATCTCGCGACCAGATCTGGTTGCCATTGCTGACTGAAAAGCAGGCGACGCGTCCCTGGAAGGCAACGGCACAAATTTTATCGTCGGCGACAACAGGCGAACTGGTAATGTCCGTCACACGCTCAAGTTCGGTAGCCCCCTTGGGTATGGCTACTGTGGCCTCCCACAATTGCGCACCGTTATCGAGGGAGATCAGCACCAGCTTGCCGCCGGGGAAGCCTGCGGCAACACCACTGGGCAGTAAAGCGATGCCGACATTGGAACGCAGGGTGAGCGCTGGCGTGCTGCGCTGATAGATCCAACGGCGTTTCCCACCGGCAACTTCAAAAGCCTCGATGCGGGAATCGCTGCCGCGAACGATCACCAGATCGGCGGCCACCACTGGCGCTGCGAGAATTTCCGTGCCAGTTGCTGCTTTCCACAAGGACTTGCCGCTGGACGCATCGAAGGCCAGTATTTTCCCCTTGGGTGTACCGACAACAACGATCTTGCCATCGCTGCCGACACCGCCGGATATGGTCTGGTCGGTGGAGACCTGCCAGACTTTCTTGCCATTATCGAAACGGCTCAGGTCACCATCTGCCGCTGCAACAAACACCGAACCACCCGACACGGCGGGTGTCAGCACAAAAGGTTCCGATTTGCCGGCGCTGACATGCCAAAGCGTTTTCAGATTGGCAGTCGCATGAGTGATGGCAGCCAGTTCTTTCGTTTTTTCCCTGGAGGCCGACCATGGGTTCAGCTTGGATATTGAGGAGCAGCCCACCAAAGATGCGATTATGCAAAATGCCAAAGTGCGCAGCAAGACCTTCACTTGGCGACTCCCATCGAATCAAGCTTGGTTTGCATCATCTCGCGATACTGCGCATGCGGATTCGGGCCATTGCTCTTCGGCGCCTGATCCAGTGCAGCAAGCGCGGCCGTGTAGGAAGCAGCGGCATCGGCCTTCTTGCCCTGCACCGCAAGCACATCGCCCTTGAGTTCAGCAAAGCGTGCGGCAAGCGCGGCCTGCGGTGGTGCGACCAGTTGTTTCAGCGCCTCGTCATAGGACTTCTCGTCGAGCAGCAGCGCAGCCAGGCGCAAGCGCGCCAGATCGCGTACAACTTCGCCCTTGCCATTCTCGGCGACCCATTGCAACTGGACGTGCGCGGTCTTGGCATCGCCGAATTCCACTTGCGCTCGCGCCGACAGCAATGCACCCATGTCTGCATAGGAAGTACCTGAATATTTCTCGATCAGCGTGCCGGCCAGTTCGCGCGTCTTTTTGGCATCCTGTGCGCCAATCGACTGCTCAAGCGCCATGTAAACCGCCGAAGCTTCCGTAGACTGTTTGCGTTGCCACCAGTTCCAGCCTTGCCAGACCGCCAGCGTCAGCGCGATGACAGTGATGGCCGTGGTTATCAGGTTGCCATACTGGTTCCACCAGGTTTTGATTTCATCGAGTTGTTCCTGTTCCTCAAGGTCATATATCGCCATGTTTGTTCCTTTCGTTGTCCGCGTCGGACGACGCATCAGTTCCCAAAATAAATTCTCCCACGACCATTGCCGCATCATCTGCTGAAATGCGGCGTTGTGTGCCACTCTCGCGCAGCGGCTTGATCGACACTTCGCCCGCTGCAACCTCGTCGTCACCAACAATTACTGCCAGCAATGCACCCGACGCATCGGCACGTTTCATCTGCGATTTGAAACTGCCGCCACCGCAATGCAGTTGCACTGCGAACGCAGCATCGCGCAACTGTTCGGCCACCTTGAAAGCGGTGGCCAGTGCAGCCTCGCCCTGATGCACCAGATAGACATCCGGGGCCGGTTTCTCACGCTGGTAACCTTGGTCAATCCATAATGCCAGCAGGCGCTCTATGCCCATCGCAAAACCGCATGCCGGTGCAGGTTTGCCGCCCAGTTGAGACACCAAGCCATCATAACGACCGCCGGCGCAGACCGTGCCCTGCGCGCCGAGTTGGTCGGTCACCCACTCGAACACCGTGAGATTGTAGTAGTCGAGGCCACGTACCAGACGCGGGTTCAGGCGCGCAGGTATGCCGGCATTCTTGAGCAGGGTCTGTACGCCATCATAGTGCTTGAGAGAAGCTTCGCCGAGGTAATCCATCAGCTTTGGCGCCTGCTCGACTATGTCCTGCAGATCGGGATTCTTGGTATCGAGAATGCGCAAGGGGTTGCTATGCAAACGGCGCCTGGCATCGGCGTCAAGCAGGGGTTCATGTTTGGTCAAATAGTCAATCAGGGCTTTTCTGTGCTCCTGGCGTTCTTCCTGATTCCCCAATGAATTGATTTCGAGCCGGATGCCTTCCAGCCCCATGTCGTCCCACAGACGGGCACACATGATGATCTGCTCGGCATCAATATCCGGCCCGGCTAGCCCCAGCGCTTCGACCCCGACTTGATGGAACTGGCGGTAGCGCCCTTTTTGCGGCCGTTCATGGCGAAACATCGGCCCCAGGTACCAGAGCTTTTTCGGGCCGTCGTAGAGCAGGTTGTGCTGCAGCACGGCACGTACGCAGGAAGCCGTGCCTTCGGGGCGTAGCGTGAGCGGATCTCCATTGAGGCTGTCAGTGAAGGAGTACATCTCCTTCTCGACGATGTCGGTCACTTCGCCGATAGCGCGTGCGAACAACGGTGTCGGCTCCAGCAGTGGCATGCGGATTGGCCGATAACCATATGAACAGAGCCAGTCACGCACCAGCGCCTCGAACTCTTCCCACAGTTCAGCATCGTCGGGCAGGATGTCGTTCATCCCGCGAATAGCTTGAAGTATTTGCGCCATAAAAATTGTTATGCGGTTTTCTTGGGATATTTTTGTTCTACATAGCCGTCGACGATCCGGCGGAATTCGCCTGCAATGTTGTCGCCACGCAGGGTAATAACACGTTCGCCGTCGACATAAACCGGGGCTACCGGCGCTTCACCAGTACCTGGCAACGAAATGCCGATGTTGGCATGTTTGCTCTCGCCCGGTCCATTGACTACGCAGCCCATCACGGCAAGGCTCATGTTCTCGACGCCTATGCGCTCACTCTTCCACTGCGGCATGCGCTCGCGCACATAGCGCTGAATGTCCTGCGCCAGTTCCTGAAAATAGGTGCTCGATGTACGGCCACAACCTGGGCAGGCGGCGACCAGCGGTGTGAAAGCGCGCAGCCCCATGGTCTGCAATATTTCCTGGGCAACAATGACTTCTTTGGTACGGTCGCCATTGGGCTCCGGGGTCAGCGAAACACGAATCGTGTCACCAATGCCTTCCTGCAACAGCACTGCCATCGCAGCGGTCGAGGCGACTATTCCCTTGCTGCCCATTCCCGCTTCCGTGAGTCCCAGATGCAGGGCATGACTGCAACGGACAGCCAGGTCGCGATACACGGCAATCAAATCCTGCACGCCGGACACTTTGCACGACAGCACAATACGATTTGGAGGCAGGCCTATGTCCTCGGCCTTGGCGGCTGACTCGATCGCCGAGATAACCATGGCCTCGCGCATGATTTCATTGGCATTTTTTTGGTTTGCGCGCTTACCGTTTTCATCCATGATTCGCGCCAACAGAACCTGATCAAGGCTGCCCCAGTTCACGCCGATACGAATCGGCTTGTCGTAGCGGCAGGCGATTTCGATCAACTGCGCAAACTGTTCGTCGCGTTTCGCACCCTTGCCGACGTTGCCGGGATTGATGCGGAACTTGGCCAGCGCCTGAGCGCATTCCGGAACTTCAGCGAGCAGTTTGTGCCCATTGAAGTGAAAATCACCAACCAGCGGTACCTCCTGCCCCATTACCGCAAGCCGTTCACGAATCTTCGGCACCGCTCGCGCCGCATCACGGGTATTTACCGTAATGCGCACTATCTCCGAACCTGCGCGTGCCAGTTGGGCCACTTGCATCGCCGTCGCTAAATCATCTTCGGTATTGGTATTCGTCATCGACTGGATAACGATAGGCGCGCCGCCCCCTATGCTGACATCACCCACACGTACGGCATTCGTCATGCGACGTAATGGAGCCCCGCATAAAACAGGATCTGGATTTGCATTCATACCGCTATTCGAGCGTGAAACGCGCAACATCTGCACGCGCATGGGGCTGCAAATCAACATCATTCCCGCCATAGTTGACTTTAACTGCCGACACCCTGCCGATCCATATCTGGTAAGGCGGCTTGCCAGTTATGACTTGTTTCTGGCCGTCAGGAAATTCGCCGGTCAGCAGTATCTGGCCACTGGCGTCCTTGACCTCGAGCCAGGAACGTCCGGAAAACTCGAAGGACAGTGTTGCCGCCGACTCGACCGTTTCCAATGCCACCTTATGTGGGGCATCCTGGGCAGGTGTGATATCTCTTGCCGGTTCGGGACTGACGAAAACTGGTCCTGTCGCAAGGACAACCTCGGGGAGGGGAAGCCGAAGTTCGGGCCCGGTAAACCATGCTATACCGCCCGACAGCAGCAGCAATATTGCAGCAAATCCAAGCATTTTTGCATGACGGCGGTAAAACGGTACAGGATCTGTTTCGCCCATATTGGCCGGCACGACGATCTGCGCCGAAGACGGTAATGACTCTTCCCCCAGCATTTCCAACAGAGGATCCGAAGGCAGTTTGAGCAAACGAGCATAAGCGCGAATAAAACCGCGCAGGAATGTTTTTCCCTGCAACTGCTGAAAATCGTCGTTTTCGAGTGCTTCGATCTGCCGCGTGCTGAACTTCAGCGTCCCGGAGACCTCTCCCAGTGTCAGCCCCATTTGTTCACGTGCCTGACGCAATATTCCACCCGGCATGGGGTGGGGCATATTGGTCACGTTGGCTGAAATATCCTGATCACTCACTCCAGAGCCCCTTGAATCAATTTCTTGTATTCATCGGAGTTAGGGAAATTTTTGTGCATCAGCGACAGATAACGCGCCTCATCGTCGCGATCACCGGTAAGACGGGCAATTCGATAGGCGAGAAGCGCAGACTCGGCATTCGGCTCGGAATTCCGGTGCAACTCCGCAATGTAACCGCGAGCTTCCTCGTAATGTTTTTGCTGATACTTCACCTTTGCCATCAACAACAGCGCGCGAGTACTGTTCGGGATCAAAGCCAATGCTTGTTGCAGGTAAGACTCTGCCGCTTTGTAATCGCGGATTTGCATGGAACATGCGGCGGAATTGGTCAATGCCATCCATGGCGTTGGATACAGCGTGTTTTTCAATGCCTCGTTGAAATATTGGAAAGCCTGCTTTTCGCGCTTGGTTCGACACAGGAACCAGCCATAGTTGTTGGCGACCTCCGGGTCTCCGGGTGATAGCTGCCTGGCATGCATGAAAGCTTCTTCGGCGGACTTGTTGTCACTCAAACTCATATAGACCAGTGCCAACAGATTGTAGGCGGGGGTATAACTGTCGTCATTACTGAGGGCCGTCTTGGCCTCCTGCAGGGCAAACCCGAACTGGTTCTGCGCGTAATACTCGAAACCCAGATTGGCATGCGCCTTGGCCCGAGTCCGAGCTTCACCAAACACAGCCTGTTGCGATGAGGGCGCCTGCGCAGTAGACCGATTTGATGATGTCGTGGCGCAACCCGCCAGCAGGCAGGTGGACAGAATTACCACCAACAGCCAAACCATGAGTTTCATGAGACCACCTCCACCACGTGAATTACGGATTTAGCGCGCGAAGTCCGCTGGGACTTGTCGCGCACACGACCGGCGAGTTGACCACAAGCAGCATCAATGTCATCGCCGCGCGTCTTGCGCCTGGTTGTCACAAGACCTGCCGCCATCAGGATGTCGGCAAAGCGACGGATGCGCACTGGCGGAGAACGGCGGAAAGGGGAATTCGGAAACGGATTGAATGGAATCAGGTTAAATTTGCAGGAAACATCGGACGTGAGTTCAATCAGCTCGCGCGCGTCGTTGTCGCTGTCATTGATGCCATCCAGCATGACGTATTCGAAAGTAATGAAGTCGCGCGGCGCATGCTTGAGATAACGCTTGCAGGCTGCCATGAGCTCGCGCAGGGGATACTTCCGATTGATCGGCATGAGGACGTCGCGCTTGGCGTCGTTCGGTGCATGCAACGAAACTGCAAGCGCTACCGGGCAGGCTGCCGCAAGGCGATCCATGGCCGGCACTATCCCCGAAGTGGACACTGTCACGCGACGACGCGACAGGCCGTAGGCATTGTCGTCAAGCATCAGATGCAAGGCCGTGACCGTATTGTCGAAATTCGTCAGTGGCTCACCCATGCCCATTAATACGACATTACTGGTGATTCTTTCACCAGGTTCGCGAGCAGGGTCTGCTTCAAGAGCACGACTTGCCTGCCAGAGCTGGCCAATGATTTCAGCTACAGTCAGATTGCGGTTAAACCCTTGCTTACCCGTAGAGCAAAAAGCACAGTCAAGTGCGCAGCCTGCCTGTGTTGAAATGCACAACGTCCCACGATCAACTTCAGGTATGAATACGGTTTCTACCGCATTGCCATTGCCTACGTCGATGAGGAACTTGTGCGTACCGTCATCGGAAATCGTATCCGACACAACTGTCGGAGGTGCAACTACAGCAACAGTCTTGAGCTTTTCACGCAGGCTCTTGGCCAGGTCCGTCATCCGATCAAAATCGCATTGCCCGAAACGATGCATCCAGCGTAGCACTTGCGTCGCACGAAAAGGCTTCTCGCCAATATCAGCGAAATATGCCTTGAGGCCAACAGCATCGAGATCGAGCAAATTGATCGGCATCAACTATCGCGAGTAAACATTCAGCGCCGGGAAGTAATAGGCAATTTCGACAGCAGCGGTTTCCGGGGCATCGGAACCATGCACGGCGTTGGCGTCGATGGAATCGGCAAAGTCGGCGCGGATGGTGCCGGGCTCCGCTTTCTTCGGATCGGTGGCCCCCATCAGATCGCGATTCTTGGCTATGGCGCCCTCGCCTTCCAGCACCTGGATCATCACCGGACCAGAAATCATGAAATCGACCAAATCCTTGAAAAAGGGGCGCTCCTTGTGTACGGCGTAGAAACCTTCGGCCTCAATGCGCGAGAGGTAAGTCATGCGCGCTGCGACGATTTTCAGTCCATTCGACTCGAAACGTGAGTAAATTTTGCCGATGACATTTTTGGCGACGGCATCGGGTTTGATGATGGACAAGGTGCGTTCGACAGCCATTTGCTTCTCCTTGGGAATATCCCTAAATGGAATGGAAAAGAGTGGAATTCTACCAAGTTACCCCGTCGAACTCTATCAAATAGCCCTCTGCTCCGGGCTTGCAGCGATATTGGGCGGCGATGCCAATGCCCGCCACCCATACCACCTCATCTCCCGAATAAAGCACAGGCAGGTTCTTGCGACGCCAAGGTGGAACCCCGGCCTCGCGCAGCAGATCCTTGAGATGCCGCCGCGGCCCATCTTGTCTGAGTTGCAGAACATCGCCTCCACGACGTAGCGCAAAATGCAGTGGGCACAAGCCCATAATGTCAGCAGAGATTCCAGAGCCAACAATGGAACGGGCCTGAATCTGGTAGCGGCCCCATGCCACAGTGCGTTCCCCGGACCATGTGGTTGGCAATACCGGCTCAAGGGGAATATCCACCAGCACCTGATCGCGGAATCGCCTTACCTCGTAATCCCCCAGCCTGAAACAGATATCGCTGTCACGACTGGCGGCAAGCAACTGCCGCAACATCTCCCTGACCATTGCCCTGCCCGGAATCTGCAAACCTTGCCGACGCAAATAATACGTCAACAGATTGGCGGCACGAAGCTGGGATAACGCATTCAATCGTGAAACATTCAATATTTTTGCGGCGCCTAAATCGTCCTCTGCCATCTGATCAAGCAACCTGGCTGCCTCACCAAAAGCTCGGGCGGCACGTGTCAGACTGATGGCTGCATTGGGAAAGGGCTGCTTTAACAGAGGCATTACTTTGTAACGCAAAAAGTTACGGCTGTAATGCGTATCTGCATTGCTTTCATCCTCGATCCACGACAACCCATTCAGCTTCGCGTAATCAACGATATCCTTGCGTGATATATCCAAGAGCGGCCTCAGCAGTCGCCCTCGCTTCTCCGCCATCCCCGCTGTGCCATGAACACCAGCACCACGCAGCAAGTTAAGCAACACTGTTTCGGCCTGATCGTCACGATGGTGGCCAAGAAGAATCCAGTCATACACGAGTGAATTCAGCGCTCCATACCTCGCCCTGCGCGCGGCAGCTTCCAGTCCATCGCCGTCAAGCGTTACCTGAACTCGACGCACTTCCAAGGGAATATCAAGCCGTTCGCATAGTTTTTTGCAGAAGCCTTCCCACTCGCCAGCATGTGGGCTTAAATCATGATTGACGTGACAGGCAACCGGTTGCTGGAAACCCAGTTCTTTAGCCGATGCAATAGCTGCATGAAGCAGCACCACCGAATCAATGCCACCGGAAAGCGCGACACACAAGCCCTGCCCCGGCTCGACATAACGGACGAGCCGGCCTTTTAACAACGCAGGCAGATCAGTGGATGGCTTGCTCTTTGAATTTGCCATAGCCCATCAAACGCTCCATGCGCCGTTCGACAAGCTGGGCAGGCGTCAGGCCGGAGACCTGCTTCAATGCATCCTGCAACGCGCGTTTGAGCGATGCAGCCATGGCCGAATGTTCACGATGGGCGCCGCCAACAGGCTCGTTGACAATGCGGTCTATCAATCCCAGCGACTTGAGGCGCGCCGCTGTAATACCCATGGTTTCCGCCGCATCATTGGCCCGTTCTGCGCTCTTCCACAAAATCGCGGCACAACCCTCCGGCGAAATAACAGCATATGTCGAGTATTGCAGCATGATGACGGAATCGCCGACGGCAATGGCCAAAGCTCCGCCAGAACCGCCTTCTCCAATAATTGTTGCTATCAGCGGCACCTTGAGTGCAGCCATCACGTAAAGGTTGTGTCCAATAGCTTCCGATTGCCCGCGCTCCTCTGCATCCACCCCAGGGAAAGCGCCTGGAGTATCAATAAAGGTAAAAACCGGAAGCCCGAATTTTTCGGCTAGTTTCATCAATCGCATCGCTTTGCGATAACCCTCTGGGCGCGGCATGCCGAAATTGCGCTGGATTTTCTCCTTTGTATCGCGGCCTTTCTGATGCCCGATCACCATGCAGGATTGCCCATTAAAGCGTGCCAAACCGCCAATGATCGCCTTGTCATCAGCAAAAGAGCGATCACCATGCAACTCTTCGAAGTCGGTGAACGCATGCTTGACATAGTCCAATGTGTAGGGGCGCTGCGGATGCCGTGCCACCTGCGCAATCTGCCACGGTGTAAGTTTTGCGTAAATGTCCTTGGTCAGCGTCTGGCTTTTTACTTCGAGACGGCTGATTTCTTCGGAGATGTCGACAGCAGAATCGTCCTGCGCAAACCGTAGTTGCTCGATCTTGGCTTCAAGATCGGCTACCGGTTGCTCAAATTCGAGGAAAGATATTTTCATAGGCAGCTATTCTAGCAAGCGAATAACAAAAAACCCCCTCTAGCTTAGCCGGAGGGGGTTTTTAAAGGGGGAGTCTGGCGCTGACCTACTTTCGCGAGAGGTTAACTCACTATCATTGGCGCGGTCTCGTTTCACGGTCCTGTTCGGGA
>JBASWL010000117.1:0-9372 GCA_049276455.1 Georgfuchsia sp.
AACCGTCATTCCCAAAGACTTGCAAAGCTTTATTACTGCCTTGGTGATAGCGGCATGCTTGCCTTGGTCGTTGATGTTGGCAACCAGGCTTTGATCCAGTTTCACCTTGTCGATCGGTAGTCGGGCAAGGTATTCAAGAGAAGAGTAGCCCACTCCGAAGTCGTCGATCGCGATATTCACACCGCTGGCTCGGAGCACTTCGATTCTCGCAAGCGCGTCGCCGGTCACATCGATGAGAACCCCTTCCGTGATTTCAATTTCAAGCAGATACAGAGGGAATCCGGTCGTACGAATGGCGGCCATAACGTCTTCCACCAGATCCCCAGACTGGAGATGTTTCGGCGAGATATTGACGGCGATGGTGAAGGGCGCGACGCCTTCATCCAGCCAGCGTTTCCCGCATGAACATGCTTCCTGCAATACCCAGCGGCTGATACTCAATATCAAATCCGATTCCTCCGCCACGGGGATGAATTGGCTTGGCGGGATATTGCCGAGCTCAGGGTGATTCCATACCAGCAGACTCTCAACACCGAGCATAAGGCGTGACTGTAGGTCATACTGCGGCTGAAACTTCAATGACAGCTCTGACCGATGAATGGCCTGCCTGAGGTCGATTGAAATCCGGGCGCGGCCGGAAATCGACTTGTCTTCGGCGACATAAAAGGAATACCGATTTTTCCCTGAGCGCTTGGCGACGTACATGGCGATGTCGGCGCATTTCAGCAGGTGTACCGCATCGGCGGCGTCCGATGGGTACAGCGCGACGCCAATCGAGGCGGAGATGGATATTTGCCTGCCGCCGATGACCAACGGTGTCATCGTGGCCGCCAGAAGTTTCTCCGACAATTCGGCGGTAGTATCTTCGGTGGTGTTCGAGATCAGCAAAACAAACTCGTCACCCCCATGCCGACTGACAAGATCAGAGACGCTTACTGTCGCCTTCAGGCGTCGGGTGATCTCGATGAGCAGCTTGTCGCCGGCCTCATGCCCAAGGGAGTCGTTGATTTCCTTGAACCCATCCAGGTCGATGAAAAGCACGGACATGCTGGCGCCAGATTCTTTCGCCATCGAGAGATAATCCGGTAGCCGCTTCAGGAGCGTTGCCCGGTTTGCCAGGCCGGTAAGGCTGTCATGTTCCGCGAGAAATCGGTTGGACTCCTCGGCCCTGACCAGATCACTGACATCAACAGCAACGGACGCGACAAAAGCACCGTCCGGACAGGCTGTCTTGATTACCCGATAGTGATGCTGTCCTCCCGTCATATCTTCCAGGCTCAGATCATAGGTTGATGTTCCTTTTGTGCGAATCGCTTCATGATGCGAGATCGCATCTGTATCAGCGGCAGGTGCTGGCAGAAAGTGTTCTGCGGCTGGTGCGTACCCGAATAATTCGGCGAATTTTGGATTCGCCGAAACAATGACGCCAATGTTGTTGGATATCCAGGCAAAGCCAGGCATGGAGTCCAGAAGCGCCTGCTCTCGAATGAACAGTTGATCCAGTTGGGCTTGTCGGCGCCGAAGGCGGTGGTGGACGCGAGAAAGGCGCACCTGATTGAACATCAGAATGGCTGCCATTACTACTACGACAAACGCAAGCGATGCTCCATAGAACACCGATATTGCCGATTGGTCCACATATCGGGTGCCGGTTTTCAGGGACATTCCCATGGCGAGTGTTACGACTGCCGTGAGGAGCAGGGTACCGCGCCGTGACAGCAGGCGATGAAGATTCGGTTTGCGCAGAGACATCGATCATGTGTGAAAAATTTCTCTGTAGTCTCCTTACATTGGTGGTGAGGCGGGAACTGAAAGCGATCTGTTTTCTGGTCACTATCAACAGCAGCTTGCGATTACTCATAACCAGACTAAACGGAGGTCATGGTGTTTCCGGCATGCGGACACGGTGTCCGCTCCAGTGATTGATAAAAGAAAGCGCTAAACGGCAATAGTTTGCCCACGCTTGGGCGCGTCATGTCATTACTCTTGCACTTGCCTCCCGCACCATCGGGAATCAGTTAGCACCTGCCGGATGCGTCCGGTATCGAATCCCTCTCGCTCGGCGAGACAAAAGTAAGCAGCGGTAAATAGCGCCACCGCGCCACTGATGCATTCTTAATTCATGAAGGACTGTGTATGCCGGACAACGGCCTGAAGCTTTATCACGCCGATCAACATACCGCCGGCCAAATTCAGGAAGCCATCCTGATCGACCGGCACATCAAGGAACTCACTTCTGCCCGGGCCATTATTTGTCGAGGAATCGCCAACAAGATGGAGGAAGCAGAGGCGGTCGTCATTGAAGGTCAGATCATCGCGCTCAAAACCGGGCAGTTTGATCTTCAGTTTATCGGGCCTGCGATTCCAGCAGACTCATCCGGGGCGCAAGCCTCATCACCATCCAGGAGAAATCCATGTCATTACCCTCCGCATTGATGGGAAAGCAAACGCTTTCGCCGAAGGTCAGCGGAAAAATCCGGCCGGGTATTCAGATCCTCACCAAAGCGGGGAAAGAAAATCCCAGGGCGGTTGCCATCTATAACGATGGCGTAGCAAAAGGCAATTCGTACGAAGATATCGAAGACCGGATTTACAAAGAGTTGGACCTTCACGCGCTGCGTCCGGTCAACACCCCATTCTTTACGGTGCGACGCGGTGACTTCGGCGGCATGCCCGAGTTGGCCGATCTGATCCTGAACAAGTACGGTGAAGTCCGCGACGACAAGTTGCGCCGCTTGTACCGTTTCCCGGTGGTATTCGGGGCCGACGAAATCCCCCGTATTCTCAACTTCAATTTCCAGATGTATAGCAAATCCGGGATTCAGTACTGGTCCGGAGAATCCAGTGACGGCCAGACCAGGACCTGCAACACGTTTGCACCGATCGCCAAGGCAGGCAGCAAGGCCGTGCGCCTGGTGGCCGGTCGCGATATCGTTCCGCGTCCCGACAACCAGGGTATCTGCGCACCGAACCAGTGTCCGGAGTTTCAGGAAAAGAAATGCACCATGCGCGGACGCCTGCTGTTCTACATCCCCGGTGTTCCTGGGGGTGGATTGATCGAACTGCCAACCGGCAGCAAAAACTTCGGTGTCGATAGCGAGACGGTTCTCAATGACATCTTCCGGCTGGGTGGTGGACGTATTCCGACCTTGATCGACGGCAAGCCTGTCTTTTACATTACGAAGCGGCTGAGAAACGTGCCGATGATCGATTATGAACAGGGCAAGGCGACGCGCACTGACCAGTGGATCATCGAGATCGAGGCCGATCTCGACATGAGCCGACTGCGCGTGTCGAATGCGCCGCTATATCTGGTCGGCAATGCTGGTACTTCTGCGGCGACACTGAGCGGTAGCCAGCCCAATGAGCGGGTCGTCGAGAAAACGCCATCAGTGGGGCGGCAAGAGCCCGTCGTCAACGAGATTACCGGTGACAAGGCGTCGCTGAAACAGACTCACCAGCAGGACAAGAAAACCGATCCGCATGCCGGCATCAAGGCATTGCGAGCCGAGCTGGCTGCCTTGCTCGAAGCCAATCACATCGATGCCAAATCCTATGCGGCAGTCGCTGCAAAGAAATGGGGCGATGTGTGGTCCCGTTCCGAGTCTTCAGTGAAGCAGGCGATAGAGGAAATCAAAGCCTTGTCGCCGCGGCTCAAGAATATACGAGCCAACCTCAAGGCGCTGGGCATCGAATTCGACAAGTTCGACATCTATGCGAAGGGGGCATTTTCTGAACACTGGCAGTTTGATCCGCAAATGCTGCCGGGCATCGAGGACGAAGTGATGAATGCGTTCCCGGATCGTGTGAACTATGTCGCCGCCGTGCTGGGTGTCGTGGATTCCGTCAGTCAATCAAGACTCCTCCCTTAGGCCTTACGGTCTGAGTTCCCCTTGCGTAGAGCAGGGGGCTTTTTCAGAAGCCTCGCGGGGTTTCTGGAAAAGCTGCAAGTCGCTTGACGCTTCACCAACGCCGGTATTCCGGTATCGATAGGCAATGGCATCGGCCATCGCAACCCCTTGGGGCATTCCCCCACGGGCATGCTCCTGTTCAATCTAAGGAGCTGGAAATGAGTAACGCAAATCGCAATCAGAAATCGGCTAACCGCAAGAATGCGCTGGCAGAGATCTCGAACTATTTGGGCGGGGCCTTTCGCAAGACGGGCGAACGCCGTTATCCGGGTGGCCGCCTGGTTTCGCTCGAAGCCGGCAAGAAAAGCGTCATCGCCAACTTCAAGACGATCTTCAGGAAGGGAAAGCCGACCGGTTCTCGTATCGAGGGCTGGGTCGCTGTCTAAACCAAAGCCGTCGTGCCGCAAGGCATAACGGCCCAGCGCGAGGTATTGACATGCGCATAGGTCATTTTTCAGATATCCACTACGCCAATGAGACGCTTGGCGAAGTGGACAAATGCTTCTCGGCCGCGGTGGATTCCGCAATTGCCAGCGGCATCGAGATTGCCGTCATTTCAGGCGATGCGACCGATCACCGGCTCGACGTGCATGCGCCGGCATTTATTGCCCTGGCGAAGCAGGTTCGTCGACTATCCGATCATTGCCCGGTATTGATGTTGCAGGGCACGTATTCGCACGAACCGCCCGGCACCTTGGACATCTTCCGTCTCATCGGCGGCAGGTACGAGGTGTTCGTCGCCGACAGGATCTGTCAGGTGGCCCTTCTTGGCGATCAATGGATGGCGTCCGACGACTGGTGCTTCAATGTTGGAACCAATTTCCAGTCATCGGATTGGCGGGCGCTCTTCACCTGCTTACCGACCACCAACAAGGCAGCCGTCGCAACTGTTGTCGGTACCATAGGCGTTGCCGACGCGGTGGGGGACAATATCGCCAGGCTACTGTCTGGCTATGGTGTCATCAACCGGCAGGCCCGGCTATCGGGGATCCCGACCATTGGTGTTTCTCACGGCACCGTTTCCGGTTGCGAAACCGAACATGGTGTTCCGATGGTAGGACTCGATCATGAGTTCACGACGGGATCGCTCTTCGCGGCCGAATGCGATGCCTTCATGCTGGGGCATATTCACAAGCACCAATCGTGGGAACGGGATGGGCGAATCATTGCCTATGCCGGTTCCATCGGCAGACTGCACTACGGTGAAGAAGACGCCAAGGGATATCTCGAATGGGAGCTGGCTTCCGATGAGGTCACCTGCCGGCAGATCGAAATGCCGGCACGCCGCATGGTGCATTTGGAATTCAGCGGGCTGCCTGATATGGCTCGGCTTGAAGAAGCCAAAGCCGCCGCCGCAGGCGCGTTTGTCCGGATTCGCTGGACGGTCGATGAAGAGTATCGAAATGCCGTTGATCGTGACGCAATCGAAGCGGTCTTCGCCGGCTCGGCAGAGGTCAAGCTGGAGCCAAGAATCCTTCCTATCGTGCGCTCACGTGCCGAGGGGATGAATCGAGTCCAGTCCTACGGGCAAAAGCTCGACAAGTGGTGTCAGGCGACAGAAACCAGCAGCAATGGTCTTCATGATCTTTTAGCAGCAATCCAGGGCAATACGCCGGAAGCGATCGCTGCCAGCCTGTTGAATTGACCATCCCCTCAGGGCCGGACCCCGAGTCGTGCTCATCTACGCAGAAGGAGCCAATATGGGAATATTCGAAATCTTATTCGGCACACAACCAAATCAACAAACTGCCGATGCCATTGGGCATGTAGCACCTTCCTATCAAAGGAATGAAGCTGCTTGCCCGGCATGCGCCGGTTCCTGTTACTTCTATGATCCAGAGCGTGAGCAAAATGAGGTTTGTCCGACGTGCTGCGGGTTTGGAGTTGTGGAGGAATAAGTTCGATGCCCACCTGATGGTGGGCATCCCCAAGCAAGCCACTCAGCTTGTTTGGGAATGCCCAAGGCAGAGAGATGCATTAACGCCGGATCATCCGGTATCGACACGCTAGGCCCACGCCTACGCATTCCAGCGCTATCAGCGCACCAATAATTCCTAATTGCCGGTATTCCGGCAGCACACCAGGAGTATTCATGACACCCAAGAAGCTTCGGCTGAAGGGGTTCAAGGGGATTCGTTCCGGCTTCGGCCGGGATGAAATCACTTTGGACTTCGACGCCATCTCAGGCGATGCTGAACAGATTGCCATCGTTGCGCCGAACGGGAAAGGTAAAACCACCCTTCTGGACAACATGCAGCCTTACCGTCTGATGCCTTCGCGAGTCATAAACTACTCGCCGAACGGATTCTCCTACTGGGACGTCATCTACGGCCCGGAAGCAATCAAGGAGTTCGAATGGGAACATCAGGGCAAGTTGTACAAGCAAACCCTGATCTTTCGCAATACCGGGAAGACGAAGAAAGCGGAAAGCTACTTGCACGTTTTCGAAAACGGCTTGTGGCAACCGGCCTCGCTGCCGGATGGCAACGTATCCGACAGCAAAACCGATACCTATGATCGCTGTATCGAAGGCATTCTCGGCAGTCCGGAAACTTTCTTTACCTCGGCGTTTTCCGCCCAACAGCGGAAACCTTTGTCAGCGTACACCGATGGGGAGATCAAGACGCTGCTGGCCGACCTGTTGCGTCTGTCGGCACTTCGCGGTATCGGCGAGAAAGCCAATCAGGTGGTCAAGTTATTGACGGCCGGTCTCGATGGCATGCGATCTGGACTCTCCGGCTTGCTGGAAAAGGAATCTCGTATTCCGGTTCTCAAGGATTCGATGGTTTCCAAAGCGCAGCAGGAATCCCTGTTGAAGCAGGATCGGAAGGCGGGGGCCGAAGCATTAGCTGCAGCGCAAGTGGCGTTATCGAATATCAAGGCAACAGTAACGGCGACCATCGAATCAGAAAACCGCCGCGCTTCGATCAAGACTCGGCTCGAAGCATTTTTGAAGGGTAACGCTGATGGGTATCAACAAGTACTTTCCGATATTCGGCGTGAAGAGTCCCGCATTGCATTAGCGCGTAAGGAAATTCAGCGCGCCAACACTGAAGCTGAAAAGCGCATTACCACACTTGAAGATCTTGCCAAAAAGCAGCGTGATCTATTGGCGCAAAAGCCTGAAATTGAAGCGGCTACTGCCCTGCTACCGACGCGTACTGCGGCTGAAAGTCGTCTTGCCGAGGAATTGAGTTCTCTGCGGCAGCGGCTTGCTCACCTCAATACGCTAAAAACCCAGCGTGCGAGTATGGCCGCCGGGATTGAGGGGGTGACGCGCGAGGGTAAAGCGGAGGCAGCTATTCGTGATGGCCTTAAAGCCCGGGCAGCGCTTGTCGAGCAGGTACCCTGCATGAGCACTGATTTGCAACCAAAATGTCCGCTTCTTCACGAAGCGATTGAAGCAAAAATAGGGCTTCAAGGCCAGGAGGTGAAGGTTATCCAACTGCAAACCCGCTATGCAGAGACGTTGGTGGAAGTCAGGTTGATTGACAACGCCATCAGCGAGATCGGTGATTTGCCAGGGCAGATACTTGCCAAGGAATGCGACCTGAAAAAGGTTACTGCGGAAATCGCTGCTGCCAATCGGCTTCATGCATTGTCAAGTCAGTTGGCAGAAGCGGAAAGCGCGATTCTGAATTTCGAAGAGCAATCGCAGGCGCTGCGCTCGGAGATGGAAAACCGGATCAAGGCTATCCAAGAGAACGAAGTACAAACCGCAGGGGTCATCAAAGAACTGCAAGCACGAGCCAGCAGTCTGGTGGCGGAACGGCAGCGTATCGAAAGCGAGATCAACGCGGAACTGGCTTCACTGCCGGTACCGTTCGATGATCGGCAGCTCGGCGCCGCCGAACTGACATGCGAGGCCGCAGACAGAAAGGTCGCAGTCCTGGATCTGGACATCGAGCGGATCCGTGGTGAACTGGCTCATACAAAGGCGACTATCGTTGTCCTTGAAGCGGAACTTGCTGCCGGTAGTGCTATCAGGCAAAAGGCATCAATGATCGAATCGGAAATCGCCAAGTGGATTGTTCTGGCAAAGGCCTTCAGTAACAATGGCATCGTTGCCTTATCGATCGACGATGCCGGTCCTTCTCTATCAGGGATTGTGAATGACTTGCTGCTGGCTTGCCACGGCCGACGTTTTACCGTGTCAATCGAAACCCAAACCACGAACGCCAAAGGCGAACTCAAGGAAGGGTTCGAGATCATGGTGCATGATGCAGAGCGCGACGAAAGCAAGAAGCTGACGGATATGTCGGGCGGCGAGAAGGTCTGGATCAACGAAGCGCTGACGCGGGGCATTGCCCTGTACTTGTCACGCGAATCAGGGGTCCAGTACGACACGCTGTTTTCTGACGAAGCCGACGGACCGCTGGATCCGGAGCGCAAGCTGCACTTCATGAAGATGAAGCGTGAGGCGCTGAGGCTCGGCGGCTACAAGCGCGAGTATTTCATCAGCCAAACCCCGGAACTTTGGGAATTGGCAGACGCGAGGGTCGATCTCGCCACGCTGTAAAAGTTCTGGAGCTTCGGCTCCTGCACTTTTAATCACGGACAGTAAAGCCAGGGTGTCCGGGCTTTCCTGCGAGCACACTAATAATTCCCTTGACGGAATTATTCCATCGGAGGCATAATTAAATTATGGAACATTGGGATGTTGAATACACGGACGAATTCGAGGACTGGTGGAATCAACTCACCGAGGCCGAACAGGAGTCAATTGAAGCATCCGTTGAATTGTTGGAAGCACGCGGACCGAATTTGCGATTTCCTCATAGTTCTGGAATAGAGTCATCCAGACACGATCACATGAGGGAATTGCGGACGCAGCATGAAGGGCGACCCTACCGGACGCTTTATGCTTTTGATCCGAGAAGAACGGCAATTCTTCTGATTGGTGGCGATAAAACGGGAAAGGATCGATGGTACGAAGAGTTTGTGCCCATCGCCGATGATTTGTATGACGCACACGTGCGTGAATTAAGGAAGGAAGGGCTGATCGATGGCTAAGAAATTTTCTGAGTTGCGCAAGAAAATGTCTCCTGAATCCAGGGCACGCGCAGAAGCAAAGGCAAAGGCCATGCTGGATGAAATGCCGCTGAACGAGTTGCGCCAGGCGCGTGGCTTGTCTCAGGCGACACTCGCTAAAATTCTCAATGTTCAGCAGCCCTCAATTGCGAAGATGGAACACAGGACAGACATGTATCTCTCCACTTTGCGGAGCCATATTGAAGCAATGGGTGGCATGTTGGAAATCGTTGCGCGCTTCCCGGATGGAAGCGTAAAAATTTCCAATTTCGAGAGTCTTGATGACGAGATGACGAAAAATCACGTTGTGGCATAACCATGTACATAGAGAAACAATCTATGCACTGCTCCTAAGCTGGCGAAAGCCATCAAATACAACCCCCGTGCCAGCAATGGCCGGGGGTTTTTCACATATGGGCCGGTAGTTGAC
>JBASWL010000118.1:0-1727 GCA_049276455.1 Georgfuchsia sp.
GAAGGGTGGTTCCCGGACGTTCGGCTTCCAGAGCTTGCCGCAGCACGACAAGGAGCTGCTGTACCACGCGATGGAGAAGATGCACTGGTCCGGCAGCACGGACGGGGGCGACTACGCCGACATCAAGGATCGTCGACTGACCCCTCGCGAGCAGAAGGCGTTGATCGACGACGCGACCTCCGGCGGCCTGGAAGCCGCCCCGATCGTGTTCGACGATCAGGTGATCCAGGCTCCCCTGCTCAACGGCGAGCTGTTCCCGCTGGTCAACCAGGTTCCGATCGACCGCGGCCGCCGGATCGAGGGCGTCGCGACCGGGACGGTCACCGGGACGTGGGGCGGCGTGGACGACAGCGCGATCGCCCTGTTCACCACGACCTCCTACGTGACGGCGTTCGACACGACCATCTATCGGTGGCAGGGAGCCATCCGGATCGGCCTGGATTTCCTCTCCGACACGCCGATCGACTTCGGTCAGCACGTCACTCAGCAGTACGGCGAACGCCTGCTCGAGGACCTGGACGACGTGATCGCGGCCGGCAACGGCACGACCCAGCCGGAAGGCATCATCAACAAGGCCGGCACGACGTCGGTGGCCTGGGGCGGGGCGACCTCGATCGGCAACTACGAGTCGCTCCGGTTCGGCGTCCACAAGCGTGAGCACAAGGGCACGTTCGGCGGATCGGCCGTGTTCTGCGGGACGGAGACTTCCTACTCGCGCGTCAAGGCCCTGCCCGTCGGGGCCTCGGACGCCCGCCGGTTGTTCAACAACCAGTTCCCGGTCGCCGGCTACGACGGCTATCAGCTGATGGAGCGACCGTACAAGATCAATGAGAGCCTGACCAACTCGCAGATCTTCTACGCGATCATGAGCCGCTACCGGATGTACCGCCGGAGAGGGCTCACGATGAGGACGAGCCAGGAAGGCGACACGTTGATCAGGGGCAATGAGATGCTCATCACGTGCACAGCGAGGTATGGCGGCCAGCTGGAACGCGGCGCATGCGCCTCGAAGACGACAACCGCCCCGGCGTAAGCCCTGGGTGTTTAGACCGGGGAGGGAGTGCGTCTCCTTGCTCCCTCCCCGGTCGATTTTTCGGATCTTTTCAGGGAGACAAAACAAGGAGACACGAACTATGACAACCGCGACGATGGAAAGACCAGCAGAAACCAAACCCAGATCGGCTGTGATCGTCCCGCCCTTTGGCGTAGAGGCAGACAACCCACAAATGTGCGATCTGCTGATCCAGAGCATTCCGGGGTGCCGGCTCCGCAGCAGGATCCGCCCGACCACGACCACGGTCGACGGGCAGGTTCGCACGCCTCAGACGCACGGCTACAGTCCTCCGGAAGTTCCTGGGATGCAGTTGCACGTGAACCCGGCCGAGCTGTCCTACGTGATCATGGACCCGCTGAACGGGGACGAGGACGCCAAGGCACGGATCAAGCGCTTCCTGCACCTGACCACGGGAGCCAGGCAGGACGCCAACCTGCGGGGCGTAGATACGAGGAAGGGGTTGCTGGACGCTCACCGGATGAAGACCTTGTGCAGGGAGATCGTCTGGCTGCTGGGGGCGGGGGACGTCAAGGTGGTGAAGGGGGCCGAGCCGACGATGGATGACATCGACGAGCTGCCCGGCAACTACCTGCTGAACCCCGGTCTGAGGACGGCGACCACGCAGCCGACCTTCGAGAAAGACCACGAGGAGTGGATAAACCAACTCACGAGG
>JBASWL010000119.1:0-10642 GCA_049276455.1 Georgfuchsia sp.
TCGCAGCTTTGACCAGTTTGTTATTGAGGCGCGCGGTTTCACTGTAGCTAGGCGGCAGCTGGTCCGGGCTGAACAGAATATCAGCTAAGCCAAGGCGGACATCCGCTGCGAAAATGTGTGCAGAAAGCTGGACGTGCAAACTGGCGAGCAAATTGGCGGCAATAGGCCCGGCTGGAATCGAGTATCTCGACCAGGCCAGCAAAGGCGCAGCAAAAAGTAGCGCATTTCGCTCGTTGGGGATGTCTTCTGTGGAGCTCTCGCAGCGGAATTCGATCATGTCTGCCAGAGCATCACAGGCGCGCTGGTCAGTTTTATTGAGTGTGTCGAGGGCTGTGTCAAGGCTTTCATCGTCGTTGCTTTTAATCAGTTTGTCGATTTGCTCAGAGAGACGTGTTTCCCAAAAGCTGTCTTCAATCCGGCTAGACGATAGTGCCAGCGCACGAGCCAGTTGCATCAACTCCTCTATCACGGGCGATTGTTGGTTGCGGCGCGGCTGGCGTTTGCGTGACATGGGATGCGGAGATAAGCGGCTGGACAGCAATTCTACCAAGTGACGTTATTGCCGAACCAGCTGTGGCAAAAGCGGGCAATGATCGTCACCCAAGTTCACCTGATAAGCCGCCACCGGTAGTCGTATTCGGTCACTGCTATCCCGCCTTTGCGAGGCCGCCATCAACCACTGGTCAGATCAGCCAGCAAGAGTTCCTGCGCACAACTTCGCGCACGATGTTTCACCTTGAGACGGTAGCCGCCATCGGCGTCCATTTCCCATGAATTGCTGTTGTCAACGAGGTAGGGCTGCAACCCCTCCTTGATCACACGACGCTTCAGCTTGGGGTCGAGAACCGGGAAAGCGACCTCGATGCGGCGAAAAAAATTGCGTTCCATCCAGTCGGCACTGGACAGGTAGACATTCTCTTTGCCGCCAGCATGAAAATAAAAAATACGGCTGTGTTCGAGAAAGCGGCCGACAACAGAATGTACTCGGATGTTTTCCGACAGACCCTTGACGCCCGGACGCAGGGCGCAGACACCGCGTATGACGAGATCTATATCGACGCCGGCTTGCGAGGCATCGTAGAGCGTTTCGATTACCTGGCGTTCAAGCAGGGCATTCATTTTGGCGATGATGTATGCCGGCTTGCCTGCCTTGGCCAGCGCAGTCTCGGCATGGATGGCCTCGAGTGTGTTGGCATGCAGTGTGAAAGGTGCCTGCCACAGATGATGCAGGGCGCCAGCTTTGCCCAGTCCTGTCAATTGTTTGAAGACTTCGTTCACATCCTCACCGATTTTTGAATCGCAGGTCATCAGACCGAAATCGGTATATAAACGCGTGGTGCGCTGATGGTAGTTGCCAGTACCGAGATGTACATAACGGCGAAACTTTCCTTCTTCCTTTCTCAACACCATCACCATCTTGCAGTGGGTCTTGTAGCCGAATACGCCATAGACCACGTGTGCACCGACTTCTTCGAGGCGATTGGCGATGCCGAGATTGGCTTCCTCATCAAAGCGAGCCATGAGTTCGATGACGACGGTGACCTCCTTGCCTTTCTGCGCCGCGCGCAGCAGATGTTCCATTAATACCGAGTCGATGCCGGTACGATAGACCGTCATCTTGATGCTGACCACGTTGGGATCTTCTGCGGCTTGTTGCAGCAACTGGATCACCGGGGTAAAGGACTGGAAAGGATGGTGGAGCAGCATTTCCTGCTTGCGGATGGAAGCGAATATATCGGCACGCTTGGTCATCGCCTTGGGCATGGCCGGCACGAAAGGCGAATATTTCAGGCGTGGCAGATCGATCAGATCCGGCACCGAGATCAATCGCACCAGGTTAACGATGCCGGGAGTGCGATAAATATCCTCGCTGCCAAGCCCGAACTGCGTGAGCAGGAAGTTAGCCATGATGTCGGGACAGTTCTCGGCCACCTCAAGGCGGACCGCATCGCCGAGGTGGCGTTGCGGCAGTTCACCCTGTAGCGCAATGCGCAGATTTTTCACTTCTTCGTCATCAACAAACAGATCAGAATTGCGTGTGGCGCGGAATGGATAGCAGCCCATGATGCTCATGCCAGCAAAGAGTTCGCTGACATATTGGTGCATGATTGACGAGAGAAAGACAAAGCCATGCGCGACGCCACTTAATTCTTTAGGCAGGCGGATAACGCGGGGCAGGGCGCGTGGTGCCTGCACGATGGCCGCAGCACCGCTGCGGCCAAAGGCATCCTTGCCCTCTAGTTCGATGGCGAAGTTGAGGCTCTTGTTGAGTACCCGCGGGAAAGGGTGCGCCGGGTCGAGTCCGATCGGCGTCAGCACCGGCATTACTTCCCGGGAAAAATAATCGTGAATCCACTTCTGCTGATCCGGTGTCCACTCAGCGCGATGGAAAAACACCACGCCTTCCTTGCGCAGCGCAGGCAGAATAACGTCGTTCAGCAAGGCGTACTGTTCAGCGATCAGCGTATGCGCCTGCAGTGCCACGCGATGCAATACTTCCTTCGGCTCAAGTCCGTCGTTGTCGGTAGTACGGCTGCCCAGCTTGATCTGTTCCTTCAGGCCGGCGACTCGAATCTCGAAGAACTCATCGAGATTGCTCGATACGATGCAAAGAAAACGCAGCCGTTCCAGCAGTGGCACTTGTACATCAGCTGCTTGCGACAGCACGCGGCGATTGAAAGCGAGCAGCGAAAGCTCGCGATTGATGAAGGGGCGGTTTGCGCCGGAAGCGATAGAGTCTGGAACACTCACTGTTTTTTGCTTTTGGTCGGGCAACTTCTGGAGAGTTTTCATTTTCTTTCACTTAGGTTGCTAAACGATGACAGCGAAAAAGGACTTCTCCCAGATGACAGGTACGGCCGATTATTTTCCGGATGCTAGAATTGTAACGGTTTCAATATATTCCGCTTGAGTGCCTGCCGCCTTCATGGCCTATGATCTGATCGCCGCTGTAGATTTGGGTTCCAACAGCTTCCGGCTACAGGTCGGCAGAATTGTCGGCAACCAGATTTATCCGCTGGATTCGATTAAAGACTCGATTCGTCTTGCAGCAGGCCTCAAGGCTGACAAACAACTTGATACGGTTTCCCAGACGCGCGGCCTTGAAGCCATTGCCCGCTATGGAGAACGCTTGCGCGGCTTCGCTCCGGGGACTGTACGCGCAGTTGCTACCAATACGCTGCGCGTGGCCAAGAATGCGGCACAGTTTCTGCGTCGTGCGGAAGACGCACTTGGCCATCCGATCGAAGTCATCGCCGGACGCGAGGAGGCGCGCCTGATTTATCTCGGTGTAGCTCACAGTCTTCCCAATCCCAAGCGGCAAAGCCTTGTCGTCGACATTGGCGGTGGTTCCACGGAATTCATCATCGGCCGCAATTTCCAGCCCACCCAACTGGAATCGCTTTACATGGGCTGTGTCGGTTTCAGTCTGCGCTTTTTCCCGGATGGAAACGTCGACAAGCGCCAGATGAAGGAAGCCGAACTCGCGGCGCGACGTGAACTTCAAACCATTGGACAGACCTATCGCAACACCGGTTGGGAGCAGGCAGTCGGATCCTCCGGCACCGCCAAGGCCATCTGCGACCTGCTCGAACTGAATGGATTTTCCGAAAGCGGCATCACCCTCGAAGGGCTTGATCATCTGCGCAGCTTGCTGATTGTAGCCGGCAATGCCGAAAAGCTGACTCTGCAGGGAATGCGTCAGGATAGGATTCCAGTTTTGGCTGGCGGCATCGCCATCATATCTGCCGTATTTCGTGAATTCGAACTCGAACATATGGTGTTCTCCGAAGGCGCGTTGCGCCTGGGCGTACTCTATGATTTGCTTGGTCGTTATCACCATGAGGATCTGCGCGAGGCTACCGTAGAGCAATTCATGCAGCGTTATGGCATCGACCGGCGTCAATCTGTGCGTGTCGCTCAAACCGCTACCAACTTGTTTAATCAGATGCTGCCAGCCAACGAAGCGCAAAATGATTCCGGTCTGCAAGCCTTGCTGTGGGCGTCCCGCCTACATGAGATCGGCATTTCCGTCGCCCATTCCAGCTATCATAAACACAGCGCCTATATCCTTGCCAACGCCGACATGCCGGGTTTCTCAAGGCGCGATCAGCTGCAGTTGTCGCGTCTGGTGCTTGGCCATCGCGGCAAGCTGGAGCGTTTGCAAGGTGTGACGCAGGAGACCGATGAGTGGTTGCCTGTGTTCTGTCTGCGCTTGGCGGCGCTGTTGCATCGCTCGCGTAGCGATGAGACGTTACCTGCTATCGAGGCCAGCAGGAGCAGTCGCGTGTTTCAGCTGGCATTTGATGCAGGCTGGCTCGATGAGTCACCGCTGACTGCGGCCGCCCTGGCAGAAGAGCAGCAGCAGTGGAATGTTCTGGGCATCTCACTGCGGATAAAGGAATGCACACCGGTTAGTGACGCAAAAACAAGATCCAACTAGGCCAGAGGTAACGACCGATGGTAAAATCCGCGCCTCATTGATCGGCTGCAACAGCCTGTGCCGCCGATGATAGGGCGCTTAGCTCAGTTGGTAGAGCGCCTCCTTTACACGGAGGATGTCGGCGGTTCGAGCCCGTCAGTGCCCACCAGTTTCCCGTCCAGTAACGTCCAATAAAGTCCATAAAACTACAACAAAACAATGACTTTATAAGTTTTTACTCCAACAACGTCCAATCCGGTTTATTGACATCTGACGGTAACTGACGGTAACCTTGACGGTAACCAGCTACCGTCAGAAAGAGTTACCGTCATGGCGCTTACCGATACTGCAATCAAAAACGCAAAACCTGAAAGCAAGCCGGTCAAGCTTTCTGATGAGCGTGGCCTGTACCTATTACTCAATCCGAATGGTTCGCGCTGGTGGCGCTTTGATTACCGTTTTGATGACAAGCGCAAGACGATTTCCCTAGGTATCTACCCTGACGTTTCACTCAAAACGGCACGAATCAGACGCGAAGATGCTCGCGTTCTCCTGGCTGACGGTGTTGATCCTGGAGTACAGCGCAAGGCAGAGAAACAAGCTAAAGCCGAGGCAGGCAGCAATACGTTTGAAGCATTAGCCCGCGAATGGATGGCGACACGCGGCAAGGAATGGACTGAAAGCTATGCCAGTAAAACCAAGTCCGCTCTGGAGCGTCATGCTTTCCCTTCCATCGGTTCCAAACCGATTACAGAAATCACTGCGCCTGACTTGCTCGTCATGCTGCGGGCAATCGAGACTAGGGGAATCGTGGATATGGCGCATCGCATTTCACAGCATTGCGGTGCGGTGATTCGGTTTGCTATCGCTACCGGACGCGCTTCCTATGATCCAGTGCCAAGCCTCAAGGGGGCGCTCTCCACTGTGAAGCAGGAGCACTATGCGGCGATCACCGATCCGGCAGAGTACGCCGGGCTATTGCGTGACATCGACAACTATCGGGGCGAGGCCACAACGAAGGCAGCAATGCAACTGCTGGCGCTTACCTTCCAGCGAACGAAGGAAGTCCGGTTTGCCGAATGGTTGCAATTCGACTTCGACGCAGCGCTTTGGCGCATCCCTGCCGAGATTATGAAGATGCGCGAGGCCCATATCGTGCCGCTGTCACAACAGGCCATAGAAATCCTAAAACGCTTGCAGGCGATCACTGGAGGAGGGCGGCTGGTTTTCCCCTCAGCGATAAGCCGCGAGCGGCCTATCAGCGAAAATACGGTCGTTTATGCGCTGGCGCGGATGGGTTACAAGGGACGCATGACTGGGCACGGTTTTCGTTCCGTTGCATCAACGCTACTCAATGAACAAGGCTATCGCCATGATGTGATTGAGCGCCAGTTGGCCCATGCGGAAAGGGATACGGTAAGAGCGGCCTACAATCGCGCTGAGTATCTTACCGAACGCAAGGCGATGATGCAGGAATGGGCCGACTATCTTGGCAAGCTCAAGGCTGGAGCTGATGTGATACCACTGCATGGGCAAGCGGCCGGATAGTTTTCCGCATAAATAGGTTATGCTACCGTTCGAAAGCCTTGGGTTCTCGTCTATACGCCACGGAATGCGGAGTCAGTTGCATGCAAATTGAGCACACCGAAGCGTCAATTGTAGTGATCGGAAATTTCCGGCCGGATTCGTTTCGTCTAAAAGCATTGGCAGACGCAAAAGTAATATCGCAGAAAGACGCGGATCGCGCAGAGATTCTGGTTCTTATTCCGGGTCAAGCGGTTAACTTTAATCTTCAGTGGTCGACAGTCTTAGTGGATTCTTCGCGTTTCCAAGTTACGACGACGGAAGCTCCGTACATCCGTATTTGTGATTTGGTCCTGAAAGCCCTGAATGACATCGATACAAAGTTCTCTGTCACTGCTCTAGGAATCAATTACACCGCACACTTCAATATGGGAACATATAAAGCCCGTGATGAAATAGGACTAAGAGTTGCGCCTCCTAATGCGTGGGGTGATTGGGGAAAGGCGGTTTATGAAAGCATATCCAATAAACCAGCAAGCCGTCTACACGGTGGCCTGATGTCTATGACAATGCGCTTGCCATTTAACTTAGGTACGGTTGGTGGGTGGAGAGACGTTTCAGTAACGCCTTCCGATAAAGTAGCTGGGCATGGTGGAATTAAATTTAAATCGAATCATCACTTTATCCTTAGCTCCTCACTTGTAGACGAAGCACAATCACCGGACAATCCCACAAAAGAGGACACCGAAGGTTTACTGCTTCGCGCTTTATCTGAAGGATTCGATGAATCGATCAAAGAATGTGAAGCAATATTCAACCAAATGGTGGTCGTATGAACTCCTCTACAACATTTAGCGTTTCTGAATGGGGGGCAATTGCCAACCTATCGGATAGTGAGCTCCGTAGCGTGGTTGACACAATCTCATCGGGGGATTTGGCAAAACAATGTAATAGAAAGATCGATTGGGATTCCATTGCTCCCTTAGAAGATAGCTCGAAGAGTTCGCTTGAACTCGATAGCGAGCAAGCGATTTCTCGCAAGAGGAAATACAAAACGACATCTGTCCATATTCCGCACCAGTTAATAGGTCAGCAATCTGATTTGCTGGCCGAGTGGGATGGGATCGTGACTGAGATTAGAGAGCATTACTTTACTGCGTCACTTAGTGGAATATTTGGGGAGGGAGTGGAGGAAGAAGCAGAGGAGGCTGAGATACCGGTTTCCGATGTAAACAAATCAGAACTCGATTTGTTTCGGTTGGGAAGTGTTTTTCGGTTGTGTGTTTTTTATGAAGAACTTCCCAATGGCCAACCAAGGCGATTCACGCAAGTAGTATTCCGCCGATTGCCAGCATATCGATCAAGAGATATCAGAGCGGCGGAGGAGCGTGCCGAACTTATACACCAGCACTTGCGTGTGGAATAACCTTGGTAACGCACCTGCTCCGACCGTAAAAGAGGTTACGGTAATTGGTCCCGGGCAGGGTGAGTCGGTAGTTGTTCATCTGGGGAATGGGGAATGGCTTGTAGTTGACTCCTGCGCGTCCTCCTCGTCCAGAGTAAGTTCTGCTCCATTGCAATATTTAACTTCAATCGGCGTTGATGTAAGCAATGATGTAAAGCTTATAGTCGTCTCGCATTGGGATGATGATCATATTCGTGGCATATCTAATTTGCTCGACGCTTGCAGGTCTGCTGTATTTTGTTGCTCTACCTCATTCACCGAACGTGAATTCATCAAGTTTGTTGAGGCAATGTCGCTAGGCGGGAAGACGACTGGAAACGGAAATGTTTCCGAATTCAATAAATGCCTACGCATATTGGCCGATCGTAAACAAATCATTCGTCGCGCCTTTCCCGGAAGACAACTTTCTGACAAGGGGCAGCCAACTATAAAGTCTTGGTCGCCGTCGGACTTTGATGACGCTTGTTTCCTTGAATATGTTGCAAGCTACTACCCCGCTGACTGGGCAGCGATGAGGCGTGCAATTCCTGGGAGTCCGAATCTCACGTCGGTTGTCATATCAATCGACTGGGAAGATGTTTCTATCTTGCTGGGTGCGGATATGGAAACATCAACTGACATCCGTCGTGGGTGGGGCGCAATCGCCGCAGAAGCGAATAGAGTTGGCTTCGAAAAGGGCGGACTTGTCAAAATCCCTCACCATGGGTCCGAGGGTGCTCATGACGAGCGGATGTGGTCACAATTATTGCATGACTTGCCAATTTCTATAGTCGCTCCTTTTGGAAAGGGCGCGATTAAAAGCCGGCCACCACAGCCGTCGGACATTAAAAGAATAGTAGATCTTTCATCCCAAACTTATTTAACGGCGAATAAAAAACCCTTATTACCGAAGAAAAAAAGTGCTGCTGTCGCTAGAAGCCTTAGAGAGGGTGGCATACGTCTTTCTGCCGGAAATAGTGCAATAGGTATGGTCCGTATGAGAAAAGCGCAAGGCTCCGATTGGACAACTGATTTATTTGGGGCGGCAGTTCGCGCAAAGTAGCGTTATCCACGGCGCCGCCGACCGGCCCCTCTATAGGCCAAGAGGCGGCGGCGCGGTGGGCTAACGCGGCAACCTTTGCTGAGTTGTATGCAAACAACAATTTTCATTCCCCCCATGTTGCAATCCCCGATCTTCCCCAGTAGGATTCCCCTCGTCATAGGCAAACCAGTCTGCAGATCGGACATATGGTGCCTCATGGATAAGAAGGTGCCCTTGGGATAAGGTGCTCCTAGGCAACGGTGCAGGCAAATCAAGTCCTCGTGGACCCGTCTAAGGGGGAGGCAAAGCAAAGTCCTGATAAGCCGCCTAGCGAGATAAGCCTCCCATAGGGGTAAGCCCCATCGAGGATAAGCCCCGCGCATGACGTAATTCCTGTGACTTCATCGTCCTTTAACCCGACGTTGGAGTCCGAATGCGTTCGTACGTATCGATTCCATCGTCACTGAATGATTGGAGTCATTATGCGTAACGAAACAACACCCAGTAGTACCCATACCGAAAGGCAACAGCAGGCCGCGCTGACCGCTGGCGGCACGGAGCGCAAGCCCCGCGCCCCCTGCGGCAGCGCGAGCAGTACACCCGGTCTAGTAATACCGGGGGAAAGATTAGCGACAGCAGAAATCCCAGATAGTGGGGAAAGGCATGAGCTGGTTGCCCTTGGCGGCAAGGCTCGGATCATTGCCCACCCGATTCCTTCTGAAAACAATCCGGGCGATAGTGCCATCACTGACTATCTGAATTGCACTTTTCCCTTTAAAACGTCGCATTCCAGCTTGAGCCAGTTATTTACCGATCTGGCGGAAGTCATTGGCGCTCAATTCGGAAACGTTACCGAACGGGGCAAGGGCATGAACGGCTACGAGCGTTCCTTCGATCTTGGTGAAAACGGAGCCAAGTTCTGCTGCGTCGGCCAACGCGATACCGGTTTGCTCATGCTGCCCGGCGATGCCTGTCACACAATCCGCGATTGGCCAGTATTGATCTATCTGCTGCGGGATGACTACGGCGCACGGATTACCCGCTGGGATGGCGCTGTCGATGACTTTGAAGGCATCCATTCCGTTGATTCTGCGGTTGCCAAGTATCTAAACGGTGACTTCACAAATAGTGGCAACCGGCCTTCTTGCAATCAGATCGGCAACTGGATCGAGCCAGACGGTAGCGGACGAACCTTTTACGTGGGCAAGAGACAGAACGGCAAGATGGTTCGCATCTATGAAAAAGGGATGCAATGCGGCGTTCCTTTTCACCCTTGGGTGCGCTGGGAAGTAGAGTTGCACAACGTGGATCGGGTCGTACCTTGGGAGGTTTTGCTCGAACCGGGGAAATATGTCGCAGGTGCTTATCCCAAGGCGCTAGGCTGGCTTGACGTGGAAGCGAGCCGGATCAAGACCATCAAGAACGCATCACAGCTTACCTATGAGCATTTAGTCAAGTGCGGATCGACTGCCTATGGCCCCTTGGTAAATGTGATGATGGGTATCGAGGGATCGGCGGACAAGGTAATCGAGCGTCTGCGCAAAGATCGAATTCCTAAGCGGCTGCAATTTCCGTTAGTGCCGGACGGGGTGAAATAAACCATGAGCACACTCACTCAGCAAGATGCTGGGCCTGTTCTTGGGAGAAAGCAATATGCACACACTTCCTGAAACTGGGTATCTCCGGCTAAATCAGATAATCGGCAACCCGAAAGCATATCCGCCGATTCCACCTATCATCCCCGTCAGCAAATCGACGTGGTGGAATGGAGTGAAGTCCGGGCGTTATCCGCAACCCGTCAGAACGCTTGGCGAACGCATTACGGCGTGGCGTGTTGAGGACGTTCGCAATTTTATTGAAGGTGCTGCGGCTCGATGAGCCTCACAGATAGGGCTACGTAATATGTGTGACAGTAACTTTGACGGTAACTCAAAAATACAAATTTACGATTCCTAGCTATGGAGGGCTTTTCGGAGTGCTATTCGAGCCCGTCAGTGCCATAAAAAGTCGGTCCTGCAAAATTCATCTGATGCTCCCGGTCGCAAAACCAATTGGGAGCGCTGGCGCGAGATGAATTCGATGGATCTGATTTGCGTGCAGAATCGCCGACGACAGCGCCAAAAATAACGGGCGCAATAAAAGAACCGTCAGGCCCAGACGCACCATTGCCCTCAGCAACCAGCGCAGGTTTTAGCCGGCGGCACACAGCACC
>JBASWL010000120.1:0-7560 GCA_049276455.1 Georgfuchsia sp.
AGATGGACCTCGCGGTTTATTTGCCGGAGAAGAACTACGTCGTCAATTTCGACGACGTGGTGGTGCCTGCCGAGAACATTCTCGGCGCCGAAGGGCGAGGCATCGAGGCGTTGTTCGACTGCCTCAATCCCGAACGGCTCCTTGTCGCGGCGATGAACCTGGGCCAAGCCGACCATGTGCTCAACCGCGCCGTCGAGTATGCCAAGGTGCGGGCGCCGTTCGACGCGCCGATCGGTTCCTACCAGTCCGTGCAACATCCGATGGCGATTGCCAAGACGCGCATTGAAGCCGCGCGCGGCATGCTCTACAAGGCGGCGCAGAAATACGACGAAGGCAAGAACATTGGACTGGAGGCGAACATGGTCAAGTATCTGTCTGCCGAAGCCTTCAAGTGTGCGGCCGACATTGCGGCAACTGCGTTCGGCGGTTCTTACGCGGATCTGTCGCAGGACATCATCCCGTTCTACCTGCTGGCAAAGCTGAACGAAAATGCCCCGATCAACAACAACATCGTGCTGAGTTTCATCGCGCAACAGGCGCTTGGCTTGCCGAAATCGTATTGATGGAGAGGGGAGCCAATCCAATGTCCATACCGCAATTGCGTCAGTTTTCACGGTGCCTGTCATGAACAACCGCCCCGCTATCGCGGCGGCGGTCGAAATCCGGCCCGGCCGCTATCCGGCGTGTTCGAATTTCGATTTCTATCGCCAGGCCATCGCCAAATTGCTCGCCGATTACAGCCTGAACCCAGGCGACATCGACGGCATTTTCGCCCCGCCGCTGGAAATGACGACGCTGACTCCCAAGATATTCACGCATGAAATGCTGGCGAATGAATTGGGCATCACGCCAAGGGTTTCGCTGACCATGAATGCAGGAGGGGCGACCTATGGTTACATGGTCCAGTACGCGGCCATGTCCATTGCCATGGGCAAGGCAGATGCCATCATTTGCATCGGCACCGGCAAGTTCCCCAAGGTGGATCCCGAAACAGCGCGAGTGATGATGCGGCAGGTCTGCGATCCGTCCTTTGAATACCCTTATGGGCCGGTCATTCCTGGGCTCTATGGTCAATACGCAACGCGCTACATGCACGAATACGGCGTCACGAGTGAGGACATGGCGGCAGTCTCTGTCACGGCACGCAAATGGGCGCAGAAGCATCCTGACGCCATTACCAATGGCAAGGGGGAAATCAGCATTCAGGATGTGCTCGATTCGCGCCCAATCGCCTCACCGTTCCATTACCTCGATTGCTCCATTCCCTGCGATGGCGGCGGAGCCGTGCTGGTGGCATCGGAAACCGTCGCGCGGCGGATTGCCGGCCAACCGGCCTACCTGCTTGGCATGGGCGAGTTTCACGGCCATGGCAATGTCAGTCAGAACCCGGATCTGACCTCTTGCGGTGCGGCCCGTTCAGGAAGCGACGCCTTTCGCATGAGTGGCCTGACGCCGGCGGATATCGACCATGCGCAACTCTATGACGCCTTCTCGATTTGCCCGCTCATGCTACTGGAAGACTTGGGTTTTGCACCACGCGGGCACGCGGCAGAATTATTCCATTCCGGACGCGCAGCACCGGGCGGCAATTTTCCGGTCAATACCTATGGCGGACTGATCGGCTTCGGCCACACCGGCGATGCTTCCGGGATGTCGATGATCGTCGAGGGCGCGCTGCAGGTCATGGGGCGTGCCGGCGCGCGGCAGGTCAAGGCGGATTGTGCCCTGGTGCACTGCTATGGCGGCATGCTGGCCGAGCACAGTACGTTGATTCTGGGGAGGAACTAATGATGGAAAACAGACCACTACCGGAAATCAACGACGCCAACCGCCCCTACTGGGACGCCGCGCGGCGTGGCGAATTGCTGCTGCCCAGGTGCAATGCCTGCGCTAAATTCTTTATCCCGCCGCGCGCCTGGTGCCCGCATTGTTTTGCCAAGGATATTGGCTGGGCAACGGCCAGCGGCCGCGGGACGGTGGCCTCCTTTTCGAAACTTCATATTGCGCCTTTCGAAGGCTATGTCTCCACGTTTCCTTACGTTCTCGCTACCGTCAAGCTGGCTGAGGGACCGCAGCTGATGGCCAATATCGTCAATTGCGATCCAGACTTGGTTCGGGTGGGCAGCATCGTGAGCGTGACCTTCGAGACGCGTGCCGAGGGCGTTGTCGTACCGCAATTCGAACTGGCCTGACGGAAAGCCTGCCACCTTGCAGCCATGATCCGGCCGGCGGGCAGATGATTAAATTCATTCAGAGGAAATAACCAACATGGAATACCGCACGCTGTATTGGGAAGATGTTGAGGAAGGGCAGGAGCTGCCTGCGATCACCTATGAACTGAGCCTGCTTCGTCTGGTGGCAATGGTACGGGCCTCCGGCCTTTACGACTATGTTCACTTCGACCGCGACTATGCCCAGGCGGTAGGTGCTCGCGATGTGTTCATCGCCACGCATCATGTAGCGGGTTTGTTCGGGCGCCTGCTCACCGACTGGACCGGTCCCGATGCCGACATCCGCTCGCTCACCTTCAGCATGAATGCGCAAAGCTGTGTCAACGACATCCTGACCATTACCGGCAGGGTGGGGCGCAAGTATCGGGGCGAGCAGGGCGAATACCTTGTCGATATGGCTGACCTGAATATGGCCCACCAGTTCTCGCCCAAGGCAGCATCGGCAACTGCGACGATGGTGCTACCTTCGCGCGCGGGTGGCGCCGTCAAGGTTCTCGGCGGTGTGTCCAGACTGCCGAAGGTTGAACCAGATCCCAATATGCCTGATTTCGCCAAAGCGTGTCTGGGCAAGGTCAAGGAAGGCATGCGGGAACCGGCGCGACCGCTCACCGAAGATGAAATCCACCTCTGGTGCGAGTGTATCGAAGACTGGAACCCGCTCTATTGGGACAAGGACTTTGCCAGCAAGAGCCGCTATGGAGGGATTATTTCCCCCCCGCCCGCCATTTTTTTCGGCGCCGGTTCTTCCGCTCATATGGGCATCGGTTACCTGAAACCCGGGGAGAAGGTTCCGGCAGCCGTGCAAAAAGGACTGACCGGTCTGCCGCTGCTGCAAGAACTACGCAAGAACATGATGGCTGGCAATATACCCCTCACGCCCCCCGGGTGTCCCGAGGTTGCGATTGCCCAGGCTCGCACGGATTATTTCTCGCCTCTGCGCCCTGGCGATTCGGGGCAAAGCAGGCAAGAGATATTGAATTGCAGTCCCATGAAGCGTACGAAGTTGGGCGAAGGCCACTTCCTGACCTGGATGAACTCGGTGTACAACCAGAGGGAAGAATTAGTCAGAACCTTTACGCTCACGGGCTTTTTCTACCACGTCTAGAAGATTTTGATGAACCTTGCAGGCAAGGTTGCCCTGGTGATGGGAGGGAGCCAGTCCCTGGGACGGGCTATAGCCATCGAATTGGCCGAGCAGGGGGCGAGCACGGCGATATGCAGTCGTCCCAAACCGGAAGCCCCGGAAATTGTGGCGGAGCTGAAAGGGCGCGGTTTGGAGGTGGTCTGGGAGCCGGGTGACATGAAAGATCCCGAGAGCATGGTTGCCACGGTGAACCGCGTCGTCGAGCGCTACGGCAGGCTCGACATCATGGTGGTCAGCGGTGCGCCCACCGACGGCGCCAGGGCCGATCTCTTCGAAGTCATGGACCCGGTTCAATATCACCGCATGCTCGACTCGCAGTTTGTGTCGCGCCTGAATTGTCTGCATGCGGCAGTGAAGCCAATGGTGGCCCAGGGCTACGGCAAAGTCGTCTTCATCACCAGCGATGCTGGTCGGACGCCAACCCCAAGTGAATCCATGGTCGGCGCCGCCGCCGCCGCACTGATGTTTTTCACCCGGGCGGCGGGGAAGGAACTGGCGCGCAAGGGTATCCGGATCAATTGCATTTCCACGACGCTGACCACCGATACACCCAGCTACAACTTGGGCAAGATGATGGGTTCGGATCATGTCTTGTCCAAGGCGTTTGCCAAGATCGAGGCTCTGGCACCATTCCGTTTGAATGTTCCGTCCGATATCGCCAAGACGGCGCTTTTCCTCTCCAGTCCCGATTCCGACCAGGTCTCCGGGGCTGTCATCAGTGTCAATGGCGGGATTTCCTTTCCTTGACAAATGGCGTTGCCCGAGCACTCACGACGCCAATTGAACTCGATGGGATCAGCCCGCACAGGGTGATTCATCGACCAACGGGTTGGGGAACGCCAGTCGTTACCTATTTGCTGACCGATGGAAAGTTTTGGAGTGCCATCGATTGCGGATAGCCGGGAAAACTGGGTATTCAGGTTTGAGACGACGTTCTGCGAGAACTGGGTCTGGATTGGAACGGGCTTGAGCATATCGGGGTAACGCACGCTTATGCCGGTCAGTTCGGCCAGGCCTGTGCCATGTCGGAGCGGAGCTGTTGCCCGGTGTCGATACATCCTGATGCCCCCTCGCAGAGTCTTCGTATCGCAAACAGAGCAAATCAGAAATCGATGTGGCGCTGGCACAGCTCCTGGTTCGCGCAGGCTGCGACACAGATATATCAATTAAAATTTTAAAGTGTCGGCAATGAATTGAGTTCAATTCGAGTGCCGTCAATATTAGTATAGAAAACGAAGTCATATTTAATGCCCGCCAGTTCATGAGTATTGAGGAGATACCGAACAAGTCCGTCATCGCGAGGGCCGAAGGCCCGTGGCGATCCATAAGATGTGATTCCTCTTGCTGCCATGGATTGCTTCGCCTCCCGCCACGCTACGCTCGTGGCTAAAGGCTCATTCGCAATGACAAATCACACTTGATCGGCATTTCCTTAAGTGATGAATAGGTTAGTTTGCCTTGTGACCAGCACCAAACGATGAATACGAATAAGGCATTCGCTCACGCTTCCAATCTTGCTGAATGTAACCCAGGGATTTACAGGCGTCGGGTCATCATCATTGGGTCTTCTGGAGAGGTGCGAGCCGATATGGAAGACGATGTCCATCGCTATGGCGTTATCGTTTGTCACGATGGCTATCAGGTGACCTCCGTTGTTTTAGACAATCGGCATATACGTGCTCCTTGGTCTCTCTGTTCTCTGGCCCAGGATAACCTCTCCCGTTTGGTGGGCATGAGTTTATCATCCGATGCCATGGAGGTTTATCGCTATACAAATGGCAAAGAGCAATGCACCCATATGTTTGACTGTGCTGGATTGGCCATTGCCCACGCGGCACAAGGAACTGTCCGACGTCAATACGATGTGTCTATTGACTGTCGAGCCGGAGCTATCCTGGATGAAAATAGTCTTCCAAGACCTATTGGCCCACAAGACGCTTTGCTAATTAGGGATGGTCAAGTTGTCTTTTCGTGGGTGATAGACGGCACTCAGGTGTTATCACCAGAGCCATACTCTGGCCAAGAGATGGTTGGGCTAATGTCTTGGGCTAAAAAACATGTCGATGATCCTGATGAAAGGGAAGCTATCGGTGTAATGAGGCGAGCAATGCTGGTTTCCATTTCACGCGCGAAGAACATGGACAAAATAATGAAACCCGGTAGAAGTAGTCCCCGAGGGGCTTGTTTCGTTTTTCAACCCGACCGTGTGGATCAGGTAGTCCGTGTTGTGGGATCGGGCCGGGATTTTACTGATTATCCGGAAAGGTTGTTGGACGATATTTCCCGGCTGTGATTGACACTCGCTAGTCGCACTGACTTTTACTTTTGTAGAGTGCCAAGGCGATAGGAAAGATAGACGGTGACATGTTGTTCGGTAACACTACTCATTAATTTCCAAGATTAGCAATGATCGTCAGCCAGGCGAATCAACCTCAGTGGCTTTAGGCCGCAGCAGACTGCGGCGATAAGCAGTCTGGAGTCCCCGCAAAATGTTCCTCCCCGATTTCCCTTGGATCACGTTTTTCAATCCAGATATTCTGATACCTGATAGGCATTAATAACTAACCATGACCATCGATTCAAACATGAACGGAAAATATTTTTTGGATGGATTCTCGACGGCGCTGACCAGGCTGACAAGCCGGTGGCTGGAACAACTGTTCGGCCCGGGCATGAACGACATTGCTTTCGGTTCGGTCACCTGGTTGGATCTGGGCGTGATGCTTTGCTTTGTGCTGCTGGTGTTGCTGCTGAACGGCGTCGCCGCCGGCTACGTGAGGCACAAGTTGAAAAAGGCTGCGGCCGCACCGGAAGAGAAAAAGTTGCACCACACTTCTGTTTACGCAGTTTCCAGTGTATTGCATCCATCGGTTGACTCCGCTCCGCGCATCATCGCGAACTTGCCGAACTTCGAACTTGAAACCGGTAAGTGATCTAGATCAAAAAAACAAATATATACGAATATACGTATATACGTATATTGATATACATCAAATAATAATTGCTGCAACGCATCTATCGTTCTCCCAGATGTTTTGAAGCCTTGGCCAGTCTGAATCACAACGTGGCTAAGTTGTTTGTTAAGCAAGGGAGAGCTCAATGCAATGGAAAAATGTTCTGGTTGCCGCTTCATTGGCAGCTTTTTTATTGGCCAATGCGGCATCGGCAGTTGCCGAAACGGAACCAGCGAAGCTGCTTAAATCTACAGCTGACCACAGCAAGTTCAAAGCACTGGACCGGGAATTCGACTCCGGTCCCGAAGTGACAAAAGCCTGCCTGAGCTGCCATACGGAGGCCGCCAAGCAGATCCAGAAGACCCAGCACTGGAAATGGGAGTTCATCAATCCCCAAACCCAGCAAGTCTTGGGCAAGAAGCATGTCATCAACAATTTTTGCACCTCGGTAGCGTCGAACTACGCTGCCTGCGCCAGTTGTCATGTCGGCTATGGCTGGCGCGACGACAAGTTCGACTTTACCGTTGAGGACAACGTCGACTGTTTGGTCTGCCATGACTCGACAGGCAAATACAAGAAGCCCTCCGGTTTTGCCGGTCTGCCGGTTACCAGGGATACCGAGTTCCCCGCGGGTTCGGGCAAGATCGTCAGGGGCATCAACCTCAAGGAAATCGCCCAGAAGGTTGGCCCAACCCGACGCGAGACCTGCGGTGCTTGCCACTTCAGAGGCGGTGGCGGCGACGGCGTCAAGCACGGCGATCTCGACAGCTCGCTTGAAGCCCCGGGCAAGGAACTCGATGTGCATATGGACACCGAGGGCCTCAACTTCTCCTGCGCCACCTGCCACAAGACCAGTGGCCATCAGGTGCCCGGCAGCCGCTATGCGCCCACGGCGATGGACAAAAATCCCGCGCACATGCGCGGTGAGGCAGACAAGACCAACCCGACCACCTGTCAGGCATGCCATGGCCAGGCGCCACACAAACTGGCCAAGCTCAACGACCACACCTCCAAGATAGCCTGCCAGACCTGCCACATTCCCGCCTTCGCCCGCGGCGGACAGCCGACGAAAATATGGTGGGACTGGTCCACTGCCGGCAAGCTGGGGCCCGACGGCAAGTTCATGACCGTCAAGGATGATGACGGCTACGACACCTACATGACCATCAAGGGCAACTTCATCTGGAAGGAAAACGTCAAGCCCGAATACATCTGGTTCAATGGCACGGTC